>DATKOZ010000030.1:0-48405 GCA_035524375.1 Binataceae bacterium (SeqCode)
CACGGCCCAGACGACGGCGTATCTGATGACCTACAACGGGAGCAGCTACAACGCCGCGAGCATCGTAGTCGCGCTCAGGCCGAACGGCGCCCCGACACCATCGCCGACCATGACGCTAACGCCAACATCGACTGATACCGCGACGCCGACGGCAACCGTAAGCCCGACCGCCACCCTGTCGCCGACCGCCACTATGACGGCTACGCCGACGACCAGCGTGAGCGTGGGCCCCGCATCGTGCGATTCGGGCAGCGTGGTGGAAGGAAACACCTCGACGACCTGCGTCTATACGCTGAGCAACACGGGGTTCACCAATCACGCCGTCATCGGCAGCATCACGATCGACGACACGCTGAACTTCGGCGTATTCTTCACCGATTGCCAGGCGCCGGGCGGCATCCCCGCGCAGTCGGGATGCTCGATCAACGTATCGTTCACTCCGCAGAACACCGGTTCGTACACGACGCATCTGCACGTGGCCGATAATGCGGCCTCCAGCCCGCAGACGGTGACCTTAACCGGGACGGGAACATTGCCGCCATCCACGACGGACACAATCACGCCCAATCCCTTGGACTTTGGCGGCTCACCGGTGACAGTGGCCAACGAGCAGTTCATTACGGTGAACAACACCGGCTTCACCAATCCGCTGGTGCTGCAGACGCTGACGCTTAACGACACAACATCTGGTTACACGGGCGCCAACGAGTTCACGCTGGTACCGGCGGACTCTACCTGTCCGACGGAGCCGGCGGGACTGGGACCGGGCAGCAGTTGCATAATCGCAGTCGATCTTACGGCGGATGCGTCGCATGTGGACGCGTCGATTACGGGAACGCTGGTAATCACGGGCAACGCGACGACCAGTCCGCAGACGATCAATCTGACCGGGTACGGCGTCTCCGGAATCACGGGCGACGGCGACTGCTACACGGCATCGGATGGGAGCTGCGATGCGACGCAGAGCAGCATCGGCTTCTCCGGCCAGGCGTGCTTGCTCGACTCCGGCACTTGCACAACCGGTGCGGGGCCAAGCTGCAGTTGCCAATAGCCGGATTTTCTTGTTGTAAGAATAATGTACGCTTGATAAGCGCGCTAGGCCGAGCCTAGACTGCATTAGATTCGCTCCATCCGGGAGGGGGAGCGATGCGAGAGCCACTGGGGAACATAAAGGTCGCCGACCTCGTGATGTTGGCGCTCACCGTCGCGGTGGTGGCTGCGATGTGGGGCGACGGCTCGGCTATCAACGCCGCATCGACGAATCCGGGCCAGTTGCTCATCATCGGCGGCGACACCGGCGGGAACCTGACAGATCCGTATCTTGGTGGGAGCACTGCTCGAAACCCATTCGGCCTGTTCGACAATTCGACCAACGCTGTGGTCCGCAAAAATATTTCGCTTGGGCTTGAACCCCGCATAGTTCTTGGGGATTCCATCACGTCTAGGGTTGCCGTCGTACTTGTGTCGAAGCCTAGGTGTTTGCTGTAGTTGCTGATTGACAAGTTTGCATTGGAAATTGCGGCTGGTAGCCGTGCTATAGGAGCGGTAAAAGGCGATTGGTTGTCCGTTGATTTCGGACGGAACATGCCAGCTGGCGGCTGGACTACTGTTGGTCTTACACCAGGCGTAATTGTCGTCCATGAGCCACCACCGTTAGTCGTTGAGAGGAGGTCGTCGCCCGCTACTATCCAACCCTCGTCTTGGCTAACAAAACTGGCATGAAGTATTGCGCTGTAATGCTTGCCTTCTGTCCCGATTTCGGAGTGCGCGTCACGTGTTTCTCCGGGGCCAATCTTCGTGAGCATCGGCTGGGCATCTGAAACGGTCGGGAAAATCAGGTCCGAACCTGCCATCGTTGGTAATCCGTAGCGGCGCGCGGCCTGTTCACCCTGATTCTTGACCATCCGGTCGACTGTCCATTTACGACCACCATCCGTCGTTACAAACAGAACATTTGATGAAATTTGATATAGAAAGTTATGCGGGTCTAAGTACTCACACGTACCGATCAGATAACCATGCATAGCATCGGTAAATGTTGGCAAAGAATAGTATATGGCAAAATTGTCCCGGACCGTCGGTTGTCCATCAGGGATAAACCACGTGTCTTCATCGTTAAAGGACCGTCCATAATTCACCTTGGTCGCCGGCAGCACCCCTTTCGGCACCTGCAGCGATAGTTGTTGCCAGCTTTTTGCCCCGTCGTGCGTGACGTAGAGGGAATCTTTGCCGTCTTCATCTCGACCAGAAACCCATCCATCGTTTGGTGTTACAAGAAGTATATCAGCAGCGTTAAGATTGGGAAACCCAGTGGCTAATTTCCAAGTGTGCCCGCCATCTGCAGTTACCATCAGGAAGGTCCACCAAGTGTTCATTGTTGCCGCAAATCCAAGATCGAGCCATCCATGAAGTGGATCAGCGAACACAATTTGCCCAACCCCCCCCCCTAATGCTCGCATCCTTCAAATCTTTCAGAATTGTATCGTATCCACCGGCGTGTGCTAGTGGTAAATCTTTAACGTAGATAGTAGATGGAATCATTGACCAGGTAGTTCCAGCATCGGTCGAGCAGGCTAGGTCGAATCGTAATCGACCCGAGTACAAATCAATGTGGTGGTCGATAATGACCCAACCCCGAGAAGTATCGAGAAAGAAAATAGACCCCACTTCGTCATTGGGACCGATTCGCGGTGTAATATCTTTCCAATGCGCTCCGCCATCCGTGGTCCAATAGTACCGGTTGCCTCTGCTGGCCCAGCCGGTGGCAGGAGCGAGCATCTTAAAGTCGGTAACCGGACCGCCCCAACCCGGTGGTGCTTTCCCGTACCACATGACATCAGGGGCCGGTGTTGGTGTCGGAGCTGGAGGAGCGTCGTCTTGTGCGTGCGCGCGGGCAGCGGACACACTGACAACCAAGAGAACAGCGATCAACCATATTCGTCGCATTAGCACGGTATTGGACCTCCTGGACCCAGATGAGCGCCCTGCCGAAAACGGGACCCTTTACCATCAAAATATCGGCGCAACCTGTCTCTACAGTGAGGCATCGTAAATCGACATATCGCCATGGGTCGTTTCATTAATAATCGAGCCCAATCGCAATTCCCTTTGGCGCACCCAGCCCAGTGAGTCCACCGTAGATAATGTAAAGTGGCGATGCATTTCCATTTGCGCCTGGCTGATAAACGGTTACGCTGTCCTCAGCTCCAATAGCACCACCTGAGTTGGCGACGTAAATATTCCCATTCGAATCAAGCGCTATACCGGTCGGATTAGCAAGTCCGGTATTTGCGCCCGTGATAGTGGCGATCGGCGCCACGTCGCCGTTACTTCCGGCTGCGTAAACCGTAACTGTGTCGGGGTCACCGTTCTGGTAGCCGGCATTTGCAACATAAATCTTTCCACTGGCATCCGTCGCAATTCCATTTGGATAATCAAGTCCGGTGTTGGCTCCGACAATAGTCGCGACCGGGGGCACATTACCATTAATTCCAGCGGCAAAAACGGCCACACTGCCCCGCAAATCGGGCCCGCCCAATGGATTGGTCACGTAAATTTCCCCGGCGAGATCAAGCGATAGTGCACTCGGGAAAAATAACGTGGTGTTTGCGCCGGCGATCGCCGCGATCGGCGTACCGTTTCCGGTGACGCCAGCCGGATAGACGGCAATGCTCCCACTGCCGTCAACCCCGCCACTTGCATTGGCTACATAGACGTCTCCATTCGAATCCACTGCGATGCCGTTCGGACTTGCAAGCCCGGTCGCAATCCCCGCGATCGACGCTATCGGATCAGAGTTGGCGTAGGTGCCCGGCAAATAGATTGTGACAGTATCTATGCCCCCACTGGCAGTGCCGTTATTCACTACGTAAACGAACCCGGCCGAATCTTCGGCAATGCCCGACGGCGCGACAATTCCCGCGCGGGACCCGATAATTACTTGAGGAATGGCATCATCGACGCTATCGGCAGGATAGACCACCACACTGTCGGTCGATCCATACAGGCTTCCTTGATTTGTCACGTAAATATTCCCGCTTGAATCAATCGCAATTCCAGCGGGCGAACTCAAGCCGGTGTCATTGCCAGTGATGGAAATGTCTGGGACAGTGTCGCCGTCGCTGCCGGCCGGGTAGACAGTTATGATGTCGCTGGAGCCGAACATGCCTGCTTGGTTGGTTACGTAGATATTGGCCGCTGAATCGACCGCAATAGCGCTGGGCGCCTCGAGGCCGGTATCAACGCCATTAATGACCGCATTAGGCGCGACATAGTGGCCGCTCGCGCTAGCGCTTCCAGCTGTATATATCGTGATGTAATCGAATGCCCCGGTATACGTGCCGGCGTTGGTTACATAAATGTTTGCGCTCGAATCCAACGCTATACCAGTGGGGTTATCAAGTCCTATGCGAGTACAGCAACTGGGGTCATCACCAATAGTGTCGGTAGGCGAGACATTTCCATTGCTGCCAAACGGATAAATCGTAATCAATCCTTGAGCTGCAGGGCCGCCAACAGCATTTGTCACATAGATGTTGCCGCTTGAATCTACCGCAATTCCGGTGGCGCCGGCGAGCGAGGGGCGGAGCGGAGCGACGCCCTGCTCCCCGTGCCGAGTCCGCGAGGCCGCGGCCACGCGGGCGAGTACGCGCCCCCCGCGCACGGAGCATCGCGCGTACCGCTTTTTCTGAGGATGGTTTCGGCGGCGCTGACAGGCGGGCGTCGGCCCAGCGTCATGTGATTCGCATAGCGTGGTGGAAGGCAACACCTCGACGACTTGCGTCTACACGCTGAACAATACCGGCTTCACCAACCACGCGATCATCGGCGGCATCACGATCGACGATACCTTAAACTTCGGCGTGTTCTTCACCGACTGCCAGGCGCCAGGCGGAATCCCAGCCCAGTCGGGATGCTCGATCAACGTATCGTTCACGCCACAGAGCACCGGTGCGTTTACGACGCATATGCACGTTTTCGACAACGCTTCGAGCAGTCCGCAAACGGTAACTTTGACTGGAACGGGAACGTTGCCGCCATCCACGACGGATACGATCGCGCCCAATCCCTTGGACTTTGGCGGCTCGCCGGTGACAGTGGCCAACGAGCAGTTCCTGACGGTGAACAACACCGGCTTCACTAATCCGCTGGTGCTGCAGACCCTGACGCTGACAGATACGACGGCTGGCTACACGGGAGGCAATGAATTTACTCTTGTTCCGGGCGATTCGAGCTGTCCGACGGAGCCGGCGGGACTGGGACCGGGCAGCAGTTGCGTATTGGCAATCGACCTGACGCCGGATGGGTCGCACGTGGACAGTTCGATTACGGGAACGCTCGTAATCACGGGCAACGCGACGACCAGTCCGCAGACGATCAATCTGACCGGGTACGGAGTATCGGGAATCACGCCGGATGGCGATTGCTTCACGGCATCGGATGGAAGTTGCGATGCGACGCAGGCCAATCCCGGCTTCTCCGGCCAACCGTGCCTGATCGACTCCGGCACCTGCACAACCGGCGCAGGCCCAAGCTGCACCTATCAGTGATCAGCGCGAAAGCCGGAGCGCGGCGAACGATCATTGCGTGGCCTTCGGCTGGATCACCGGTAACGTCAATTTGAACGTCATCCCCGGCGGCGGGCTTCCCGTGCTGGAAGGCACACCGACGCCGCCGGCCTTTGCCCACAGTCTCCCGCCATGAAGTGCCACAATCCGCTGGCTTAGCACCAGCCCGAGGCCGGTTCCCAGCGGCTTGGTCGTAAAGAAGGGGGTGAATAGTTGCCCCATCTGGTCATCGGTCAGGCCCGGACCGCTGTCGCTTATTTCCACGCGCATGAATTGTCGGCGCTGGCCCTGCGCCGCCATCCGAAATTCGGTCTCCATCCGGGTATGCAGCCGAATTTTCCCCGCATGCCCAATTGCCTCGGCGGCGTTCTTTATCAGGTTGACAAAGACACGCTCCAAAGCAGTCGCATCACCCATAACGTCCGGCAAGCTTGGGTCGAAGTCCTGGGTGACCGTTACGCCTGCGGGTGGGGTGGGGTACAACCCAGCCGCCCGCAGCGCCTGATGCAACACCATATGGATGTTGACCGGCTCATTGACGAGGCGCTGCGGCGTGCTGACCGCCATGACCTGCTCAACCAGGGAAGCGATTCGATTCACGCCATCGAGGATGACCCCACAATATTGCTGGGCACGAGGATCGGCCGGGAACATCCCGGCCATCAACTCCGCGGCACCCTTGATGCCGGTAAGGGGGTTCTTAACTTCATGCGCCAATCCGGCGGGTGAAAGCCGTAGGTTTAGGTCGCCGTCGGCGGCAGCGTCGGTGGCGCTTTTCTGGTGCAAAAGGTCGTGAAAGACCAATATTGCTCCAGTCGGATGAGCGCTGCCGTCCATCAACGGACAGACCTCGGCCGAAACTTGAGTCTCCCTCGGACCGATGGCTAGGGTCGTTTCCGGATCGCCGACGTCCTGCCCAGTTTCTAGGCAGGTTTGGACCATCAAGGCGAGCCAATCGTTCTGGCGAATCAGATTGGCAACTATTGAGGTTGTCGCGTGGGATACGCTCAACATGGTTCCGGCAGCCTGATTCATCGCGATCGGTTCCATTTTGTCGGAAATGACGATTATCGCATCGGTCAGGCTGTCGAATATGTCGCGCCAGAGGTCCAAGTCGCTTCCCTTTAGGACGTCACCCCGTATTCGTATCGGTTGCGTTACAACGAAGCAATGTCCTGGATGGTCTGTCTCGAGCCATAAAAGTGCTTGGAAATGCTAGCCATTTTATAAATCCGTGAAGCGATCATGAAACTTTAGCGCGGTTATCATTAGGCGTTTTAATGAGTTATCCACCCAGGCCGTATTGATCGCAAGCCCTCCGATGGCTACCCTGATTGCGTTTTCGGGCATGGCTCGAATGGGACACATAGCGACCGGACTGACCGTTATTGGCTTAGCGGTCATGTTCCTTACGGCAAAGGCCCCAGCGGTCCGTGCTGACGACTGGGTCCAAGTCAAAGCCGTCAATACATCACCGTCGGAGTATGACGACTCCGCCGTACAACCTCGGACCAGTTCGGCCGAGACGCCGGAGCGGAGCGATACCACCTTCCATACGTCCACATATGTGCTTTCCCCCACCCGTAGCGTCCCACCTTTTCCGATCCGCTTGAACCAGTTTGTACGCCATTATCTTGCAGACTACCGGAATTCCCCCGGCGGGCTCCAAGGCTCATTCGTACGAAGCCAGCCGTATATTGGCGAGATGGTGCGTCTTATGCGCAGCTATGGCCTGCCTGACGATATGGTCTACCTGGCCTTTGCGGAAAGCGCGTTTTCCAAGCAGGGCAAGGGTCCATGGCAATTTACCGCTCCGACCGCGCGGCGTTTTGGCCTGCATATCGACTCTTATGTCGATGAGCGCCGGGACCCCTTGCTTTCGACCCGGGCTGCTGCCGAATACCTTGCAACCCTCCACGACGCTTCCGGCGGCGACTGGCCGATGACCCTAATCGCGTGGAATAACGGCGATACCGCAATCAATCGTTACTGGTCTCTGCGCGGTCCAAATTTCGAGAAGTTTGGCAACCTGCTGCCCCATCGCACGCGCAGCCTGATGGGCCGCTTCATGGCGGTCGCTTACATTGCGCGGCATGCCGAATCATACGGAATCAATACGGTGGATTTCGACGAGCCGACCCCCTATCGGACGTTGCGAGTGCGCGGCGGAACACCGCTGGAACTACTCTCGTTGGAGTATGGAATCTCGATTGAGCGCCTCCATGAGCTCAATCCGGCCCTGCTCAAGGATGTCGTCCCGCCGTATGCCCGTGCCTACTCGATCCGTATTCCAGCCTCCGAACGTCATGCCGCACTCAGTCCGCAGTCACCATACTAGAATCCTCTCCGCTTATAGCTCGGTCTCCCGTCCAACTTGATGCCATCGCCAGATTGGCGATTCTCACGCGGGTTCAACGCGGGTATCCTTATGTCCTGCAATCATGATTAGCGCTGACGAAGCTCTCGCACTCGTAGTGGAAAACGTCGCCCCGCTGGGTGCCGAGCGGGTTTCGATCCTCGACGCGCTCGGCCGTGTGATCGCCGAGAATGTGCATTCGCCGCGCGACATCCCGGGCTTCGACAACTCTGCGATGGACGGCTATGCCCTCCGCTCGGCCGACATCGAGCGCGCGTCGGAAACCAACCCTGTCAGGCTTTCAGTTATCGAGACGGTGCCGGCCGGCAGAATGCCGGTTCAGTGCGTGGGTCCCGGGCAGGCCGTCCGCACGATGACGGGCGCGCCGATTGCGGAGGGCGCCGATGCGATCCTCCAGGTCGAAAAGACTCGCGGCGGCGGTGCAACGGTTGAAATTCTGGCTTCCGCTGCAGCCGGCTTATGCATCCGCCCGCGCGGTGAAGACGTCAAGGCGGGGGCGCTGGTATTGCCGGCAGGCAAACGGCTCTCGCCGGCCGATATCGGGATGCTTGCGTCGGTAAATCGTGCGATGGCCGAAGTGTTTAGGCGTCCGCGGGTGGGAATTGTTTCGACCGGCGATGAGATCGTGGATGTAGATCGGGTGCCGACCGGCGCGCAGATCGTAAATTCGAACGCCTATGCGCTTGCCAGCGCGGTTCGCGAGGCCGGATGCGAGGCTGTCATTCTCAAGGTCGCGCAGGACGATCCGACAGAGATTCGCGCCCGTTTGGCTGAAGCGGTGACCTTTGATGCCATCCTGTCGACCGGTGGTGTCTCGGTTGGCGATTTCGACCATGTGAAGGGCGCGCTTGACGACCTCGGGATGCGTCAGATTTTTCACGGCGTCGCACAAAAGCCGGGCCGTCCGTTGAAATTCGGGATGGTTGGATATCGGCCAATCTTTGGGTTGCCGGGCAATCCCGTATCGACGTTGGTCTGCTTCTATCTGTACGCGCGGCCAGCTTTACTCAAAATGAGCGGGCGGGCCGACCTCGGGCTATCGCGCATCCGCGTGCGATGCGCCGTCGATATCAAGGTGGCGAAGGGATTGACGGAATTTATCCGGGTAAAGCTTGAGCTTGACGGCAACGGTATCGCGGCGCGGCCGACGGGCGATCAAGGTTCGGGAATTTTAAGCTCGCTCTCGCTCGCCGACGGCTTGCTGATCGGACCGGCCGCCGAAACGATGCTCAAAGCCGGCAGTCAGGCTGCCGTCTTGGTCTTGGGATCCGGAAGCGGCCCGGTTGCTCCATTGCTGTTTGAGGAGCGCCCCCACAGCCATTGAATAACGAGTGTTACGATCGATCCGAATACCGCGGCACCGATAACGATCGCGGAGAGTTTGAGTTGGAGCTTGAGAATATCGAACGGCAGCAGGTAGAACGTCACCATGTCGAGTTGGTAATTGGTGTAAAGGACATAACCAACCCACAAAACAACGAGCGTACCGATGATGAATTTTGGGTTCTTGGCAAATGCCGGCATCGTGGGCGAACCTCCTGAGGCTCCGATGAAGAAAGCTTGCTTGCTGAAGCCGGCAATGTCAACGCAGCCGCCTCGTGGCACTGGACGGGTGGTTAAGGTGGAATATACAGCGGGGTCTTAATGGCGTTTAGAATCGGCAATGGGTTCGATTTTCATCCGCTCGTCGCCGGGCGACGCCTGATAATCGGCGGCATTGAAATTCCGCACGACAAGGGGTTGAGCGGACATTCCGATGCCGATGTCGGCGCACACGCGATCGCCAATGCGATTCTGGGCGCACTTGGCGCCGGCGATTTGGGCCGTCAGTTTCCCGATTCCGACCCGCGCTATAAGGACGCCGATTCGATGGGGTTGTTGGCCGAGGTCTGGAAGCTCGCCCGTAAGGCTGGATGGCGCCTTGGCAACGCCGACCTGACAATTTTCGCGCAGGCGCCGAAGCTCGCTCCGTATCGTGACAAGATGCGTGAGCGAATCGCCGCGGCCCTTGATGCCGATCAATCGCGGGTAAATGTTAAAGCGTCGAGTCCAGAAGGAGTAGGCGCGCTCGGACGTGGCGACGGCATGGCGGCTGCCGCAATCGTGCTGATCGAGTCGGAAAATCCGTAAAGTTTCAGGTTCGGGAACTTGAGCTAAAGATCGTCGCTGCCGGAGCCGTCGTCCCCCAAGTCGCCGCCGCTCTCCAGTGCTTCCATCGCCTGGTCAAACTGGGGGCCGCTGAATTCGTCCCCGCCCATTTCCTTTCCCATTCGCCGCATCATCTTGGCGACACTCTTGGGGTCCTTTTCGTCGACATCCCCAAGCTTGGACGGATCGGAAAGATCGTCTAGGCGTGCTTCATCGCTGCGCGGCATCGCAAAACGCGACATCAGCCTGCGCATCTTCGTGCCGCCGCAATGGCGGCATACCGCGTCGGCCTTTTCGCCGATGCGCGTGGTTAGCACGCTGGTTGTGCGGCGGCATTTCTCACACTGGTATTCGTAAATCGGCATCGGCGCGCGAAGCTTCCGTCGAGTTGTAACGACAATGTTAACTGGTCGGCCGCTGGGTGCGAAAGCCCGCTTGATTGATTCCGCGCGGCCGGGATACTCGTCAGCGGGGTCCGATGGCTGCCATAAGCAACGCGGGTGGGAGCGAACTGCGCCTGATGTGGCGCAATACGCGGATGGTCGTACTGTGCGCGATATCGGCGGCGTTGTACGCATCCGTGCTGGTGCCGTTCAAGGTGGTGCCGCTCATTCCGGGAGTCACCGAAATGCGCCCGGCCAATGCAATCCCGATTGTATGCTCGTTCCTGTTCGGTCCGGCGGCGGCGTGGGGCTCCGCAATCGGAAACATGATTGGGGATTTCTTCGGCGGCGTTTCGCCCGGCGACATCTTCGGCTTCTTCGCCAATCTTGCTTACGGGTGGATTCCTTACAAAATTTGGCAGGTGATCGGCCGCGGCGAAAGTCCGGTCCCGCGCTCGCCCATTACGATCGTTAAATACGTCTTTGCTTGCCTGACTGCGAGCGTCCTGTGCGCCGATTTGGTTGGTTTCGGTGATAATGTCCTGGTGATCCGGCCGTTCTGGCTGCTTGGGAACATCGTCGTTTTCAATAACATGATTTCGGCGATGCTCCTGTCTCCGTTTATTCTGGCTGCGGTTTATCCGCGGGTGAAAAAGGGCAGGATGCTGTATCAGGACGTGATGCCGGAGTTGAAGCCGCGGCCGCCGGCGATACGCGTCATTGGAATGCTGATGCTGGTTGTAGGCGCCGGCGGAGCGTGGGGACTTGGCGATCTCCTGTCCACGGGCCGCTGGGCGCCGGGGTTTCTGCCCGCGTCGATGATGGTTGCTCCATACGATAAGCCGGTATTGATCATCGTGGGCCCGTTCATACTCTTCGCGTTTGCCGGATTATTTTTGATGTGAAGACGCAAGGTGAAATAGCCGAGGCATCAGTCAATTCAGCGGGCGTGAGCGTGGACGATGTCGCGTTCACGTACCACGAAGGCTCCCGCCCCGCGCTCTCCGGCGTGCGGTTTGCGCAGGCTACCGGCCAGATGATCGGCGTGATGGGTGCGTCCGGGGCTGGAAAGTCCACATTGGCAAAGTGCCTCAACCGGATCGTTCCCGAATTCGAGGGCGGAGAATTTCGCGGCGCGATTTCTATCGGCGGTGAGCCAATCGGCGCGCTGCGAGTCTGCGATGTCGCGCCGAAGGTGGGGATGGTCTTTCAGGATTTCGAGGCCCAGCTATTTTCCACCAACGTCGCGCATGAGGTAGCGTTTGCGATGGAGCAGGCCGGGATGGAACGCGCGGCGATGGTTGCGCGGATCGGGCCTGCGCTACTGGCGGTTGGCCTGCACGGGTTTGAGCATCGCGACCCAACCTCGCTCTCCGGGGGCGAGAAGCAGCGCCTTGCAATCGCGTCGGTGCTCGCGCTGAGGCCGTCGGTCATCGTGCTGGATGAGCCGACCACCGACCTCGATCCCGAAGGCAAGCTGGAAGTGTTCGAATTGATCCGCAAGCTGCGCGACGACGGCCTGAGCATGATTGTGGTCGAGCATGAGTCGGAGGAACTGCGCGCATGCGATCGGATTATCGTCCTGCGCGACGGAGCCATCGCGCTTGATGGTCCTCCACGCGACGTGTTCGCCAACTTCGAGGTGCTTGAGGAATGCGGCGTTCGGCCTCCCGGCCTCGGCCGCGTCCTCAGGATGCTTGGAATACCGGCGATTCCGGAAAGCGGCGAACATGCGTACTCGGAGATCGTCAAGGCCTATCCAAGGCTGACCACGCATTCGGCAGCGGCTGCGCCAAGTTCGCCTGCTGCCGCGGCGAACAATACGGCGGAATCGCCGCTGGTCCAGGTGGAACAGTTGAGCTTCAGTTACCCGGGCGGACCGCCCGGGCCGGCGCCGAAGGTGCTCGATGCGATCGACCTGCGAATCGATCCCGGAGACTTCCTGGCGATTGTGGGCCAGAACGGCTCCGGTAAAACCACGCTGGCCAAGCAAATCGTCGGGCTGCTCAAGCCGACGGCGGGACGCGTAATGCTCAATGGCAAGGATCGTGCGGCGCTCCGCCCGGCAGAGACCGCCCGCGAAGCGGCCTACGTGTTCCAGAATCCGGATAATCAGATTTTCGCGCCCACCGTCGCCGATGAGGTTGCGTTTGGGCCGCGCAATTTCGGATTGGACGGTGACGAGATTGGCCGCCGATCAGACGAGGTCCTCGCCGCCGTCGGCCTGTCCGAACAGCGCGACAGCGATCCGTTCCTGCTGAGCAAAGGCGAACGCCAGCGGCTGGCGGTTGCGAGCATGCTTGCGCTCCGGCCGCGGCTGCTCATTCTGGATGAGCCGACGACAGGCCTCGACCATCGCGAGCAGCTTCGGATGATGGAATTGGTGGGCAAGCTCAATGCCGAAGGAATCGCAATCGTGATTATCACGCATACGCCGTGGCTGGTCGCGGAGTATGCGCGCCGCGTGGTGCTGATGCGCAAGGGGCGCAAGATTTTCGACGGCGGGGTGCGCGAGTTTTTCATGCGCGATGAATTGTTGAAATCGTCATCGTTTCGTCCACCCGAGGTCACACAATTGAGCCGCCGCTTCAATACGCTTGCATTGACGCCCGCGGAGATGGCCGCCTGGGTGAAAGGGCACGCCTGATGCCGATTTACCTGTACATTGACCGTGGATCGTTCGTTCATCGGTTGCATCCGACCGTCAAGGTGCTGGCCCTGTTCGTGATGTTCTGGTCGGTGTACTGGGTCGATAATCCGATCGCGCTCGTTCCGATTGGAATCTTTATGCTCTGCGTCGCGCAGGTCACGCATTCGTGGCCGAATTTCTACCGGCTGCGATGGCTGTTCATCATGACTTTTACGGCGATGGTCCCATGGCTGTTTTATCGGCAGGGGCCGGTGCTCGTACACGTTCCGCTGTTTCACCTGAGCCGCTATAACTTGATTTTTGGGTTCGGGCGCGGAATTAAACTGGCCGAGTTATTGGCGGCCTCGATCTTGTTTCTCTCGACCACCAAAATCGAGGAATTCACGCTCGGACTCCAGCGTCTCGGCGTATCGTATCGAGTCGGATTTGCGATATCGCTTGCGTTCCGATTGGTGCCGCTGTTTATCGATTCTGCGGTTACAGTCGTCGATGCGCAACGGCTGCGCGGCTACGACTTCGATCAGGGCGGGGCGTTTGAGCGAGTCCGCCGCTATGTGCCGGTCGTGATTCCCGTCTTCATGGGATCGTTGCGCAAGGCGAACAACATGGCGATGGCGTTGGAGGCGCGCGGCTTTGGCCATACCGGGGAGCCGTCCACGTATATCGAGTATCCGGTGGTGGCGGCGGACGTTATCGCGTTTCTAACCTTGGTCGCGATCGGCGCTGGCTACTTCATGCTCTATTACAGCGGATTGGGCGGCATCGGCGCGGTGAAGTAGCGCGCTTGCGAATTGTTATTAGATTGTACATTGAGGGAGTGGAAAATAATCATCCATGAGCACCAAGACCGAATTTCTCAAGCAGCCGATCGAGCATATCGACATCACGCGCGAGAGCGTTGTGCCGCTGGTAGATGCGATGGCGAAGATGGCCTATAGCGCGCGCGACCTGCATCGCGCGGCAACGATTTATGATCGGATGCTGCGAGATCGTGACTGCGGAATCATCCTATGCCTGGCCGGATCGCTCATCAGCGCCGGCCTGAAGGGTGTTTTTACCGACATGATTCGCAATCACATGGTGGATGCGATCGTATCGACCGGCGCCAATATCGTCGATCAGGATTTCTTCGAGGCCTTGGGCTTCCGCCACTGGATCGCGGAGGATCGGTTCAAATACGGGCTGGATGACGACAAGCTGCGCGACCTGCACTTGGATCGCATCTACGACACGCTAATCGACGAAGACGAACTTCGCATTTGCGACGAGACGATTCAGAAGATCGCCGACCGGCTCGACCCGCGGCCATATTCATCGCGCGAGTTCGTTTCGGAGATGGGGAAATATCTGTCGGAGACGGGCGCCAAAACCGGCGCTAGCATTGTGCTCGAAGCGTTTCGCGAAGAAGTGCCGATTTTTTGTCCGGCGTTCAGCGACTGCTCGGCAGGCTTCGGCTTGGTAGCCCATCAGGCGGCGCGCAAGGGCAAGGCGCGGGTCAGTCTCGACAGTGCCAAGGACTTTCATGAGCTGACGATTCTTAAAGTGAAAAATAGCAGTACCGGTCTGCTGATGATTGGCGGCGGGGTGCCCAAAAACTTCGCTCAGGACATCGTGGTGGCGGCGGAAGTGTTGGGCCATGATGTGCCGATGCACAAGTATGCGATCCAGATTACCGTCGCCGACGTCCGCGACGGCGCGCTATCGGGCAGCACGCTCAAGGAGGCGAGCAGTTGGGGCAAGGTCGATACGACCTACGAGCAGATGGTCTATTGCGAGGCGACAATCGCCGTACCGCTCATCGCCGGGTATGCGTACCATAAGCGCGGGTGGGAAGGGCGCAAATCGCGCAAATGGAGTTCGTTGTTGGATCGAGAATCGGCCTAGGCGTTTCGGGCAGCCCATTGGGTAAGAAGATGCAATGGCTGGCGAGCGCCTCTTGATTTGATATCGAACGTTCGTTATAAAATCGGTCGATGCCAAAGCTCGTTGACCATGAAGCGCAGCGCGCCGTCTTGCTTGACCGTGCTTTTGAAATTATGGCGGGGCGTGGTGTGGACGCGGTTGGAATGCGCGAAATCGCCCTGGAACTTGGTGTTTCGACCGGCATGCTCTACCACTACTTTCCGAGCAAGGAAGATCTCTTCGAGCAGATAGTTCAGAGGCAGTGCAAAAGGGATCTCGCCGCGGGCGGCCAGATGAATTCGGCGCCGCTGGCTGTACGGCTTGCCGCCCTTGAACAATACGTACTTCAAGAACGCAAGCACTTTACAAATCAGGCTCTGGTCACCTTCGACGTGCTGCGAAAGCAGTCCAAGGGATCAACTTCTCCCATTCTCAAGCGGCTCGCCGCGGGCTATCGCGAAGGCATTGCAAGATTCCTGGAGGTCTCGCTCGAGACCTCGGAGCTGATCTCAAGTGCGGTCGATGGCCTGGTGCTGCATCACCTCGCAGATCCAAAGGGAGTCGATCTGGAAGCGGGGCTCCGGTTGCTCAAAGAATTGCTCTTGGCCGGCCAGACACTACGGATCATAGGACCGCATGGGCGCGCGCGCACGAAGAATTCGGCACATCGCTCGCGCCATCCGGGAGCCGAAAAGGGAGTGGCATGAGCGGTTTGAAGGCGGCAGGTACGTCTGCTCGCGTTGTCAGCGGCGGCGCCGTGAGACGTGTGGCAGTTTTGGGTGGCGCGGGCGACATGGGCCGCGTGATAGTGCGGGAGCTCGCAGCGTCAAATCGGGTGCCTGAACTGGTAATCGCGGACCGCGATCTCGAAAAAGCGCAGCTCATCGCCACCGATGCCGGAATCCGGAGCGCACACGCCTTGGAGGTGGATCTCTTTGATCCCAAGCGTTTGCGCGATGTAATCCGCGGCTGCACTCTCGTTGTAAACGCCGCAGGGCCGTACTTTCGGACGGGTCCTCCGGTGCTCGAAGCATGCCTCGACGAGCATGCTGGATATCTCGACCTCGGCGACGACTTCGAGGCTGCGGACCTGCTGCTCGCGTCTAACCGCACAGCACGCGCGGCGGGCATTACTGCGCTCCAGTGTGCGGGCTTGACGCCGGGGCTCTGGAATGTGGTGGTTCGCTCGCTCGCGGACCGCCTCAATCGGGTGGATCGCATCATAGTTGCGTGGGTCACGGGATCGACGCCAAAGCGTCCGGGCGTCGAGCGCGGCGGACGAGCAGTAATCGAACACATGCTCCATGAGGCGACCGGCATTACGATGGCCTTCCAGAATCGGCGCCGCCGTCCGATACCCGCGTTTCGGCGCGTCGAAACGATTCGCTTTCCGGCGCCACTGGGCCCGACGCGTGTCTACGACCTCGGTCACGCCGAGCTTGCGACGTTCCCGAGTAGTTTTCCTGAACTCCGCGAAGTGCGTACGCTCGGCGGGCTGGTTCCGCCCGTCCTGAACGGGGTCTTTCAGGGAATCGGAGCGGCAGTCGTCGCGGGACGGCTCGGCTGGGACGAAGCCGTGGACGCGCTTCTCGCGCTGGATGACGGCCGCTCCGCGGCGCCTCGAGCTTTACGCGCGGTGTTGCGCGGAGTCGCCATGCAATGTCTTCGCCGCGAAGTCTCCGTGGGCGGAGCATTCGGTTTGCTGCGCACAGGCGGATCTTCGTCCACCGAGCCTGCTGGTGGACTGTTTGCACGCGTCGAGGGATGGCGCGATGGGCAGCCCTGCGCACTGGAGGTTGTAGAATCGGCTGGGGGAGCTACCGCCGGAGGTGCGATGGACGATCTTACGGGCGGATCAGCGGCACTTTTCGTCGAGGCGTACCTCAATGGTGAGGTAAAGGGACCCGGTGTCGTGACACCCGAGCAGGCGGTCATGCCTGAAATATTCCTGGCGCGTGCGTGTAAGCTATTAAGCGGAATTGACCTTAAGGTGCATGAAGTTGCGACCGGTTCGGCGTGGGGCTGCAGCGTTTCTTGAGCCGGGCGTGAGGGCGCCCGTAGCCTATGCGGGACACCCGGCTGGTATGCTTTCCGTTTCCCGGATCGCTTTTGCGTGCCCAGCGCATCATGCTAAGTAACATTTCCGTAATCCGCGCTCAGCGGATTGAGGAAACGCCCGATGCTGTTTGCGATTATCGGCCATGATGGACCTAACGGCGCCGCTCTCAGGCCCAAGGTTCGTTCAGCACATCTCGAAAACCTGAAGCCGCTGGTCCAGGCTGGCAAAGTGAAGCTTGCGGGGCCATTCACCGACGGCAGCGGCAGCTTGATCGTCATCGACATGGAAAGCGCGGCCGACGCGCTCACATTCGCCCGCAACGATCCCTACACGACCAGTGGCGTGTTCGAGCGCATTGAAGTCAAACCATTCAGGCAGGTCTTTCCCGAGTAGCTGCGATGCCTGGCGCACTTTCATCGCTTAAGATCGTTGAAGTCGGCGAGATGGTCTCGGCGCCATACTGCACGAAGTTGTTCGCCGACATGGGCGCCGAAGTGATCAAGATTGAGCGCCCGCGCATCGGCGATCGTGCGCGTACGCGCGGCCCGTTTCCCGGCGACACCCCACATCCGGAAAAGAGCGGACTGTTCCTCTACCTCAATACGAACAAGAAGGGCGTCACACTCGACATCGCGAATCCCGAGGGCTTCGAGATTTTCGAAAAGCTCGTCGCCGATGCCGACCTCCTGATTCACAACGTTTTCCCTGCCGACATGGAGCGGGTCGGACTTGCATACGAACGCATGGCACGCCGCAATCCGCGTCTTGTGATGACGTCGATTGCGCCGTTTGGGCTGAGCGGACCGGCGCGCGATTACCGTGCCGAAGAGATCAATCTTTGGAGCGCCGGCGGTGCGTGTGTACTCAATGGCGCCGGCGCGCAGCATCCTGAGCTTCCGCCGCTAAAGGTGGCCGGCCATCAGGCGGGATACCAGGGTGGGATACATGCCGCCGTCCCGACAATTGCGGCGGCATTCGCAGCGATGCGCGACGGCGTGGGGCAGCATGTCGAAGTCTCCGTGCAGGAGTCGATCGCCGCGCAACTCGAGATGACCTTCGAGTTTTGGCCCTACATGAAGATGATTGCAACGCGTTTGGGCCAGAAGCCAATTCAGCCGCTGGAGGCGATGCTCTGCAAGGACGGCTACGTCTATTTGTGCTGCATCGAGGAACATCAATGGCGCCAGTTCGTCGAATTGATGGGCAGCCCGGAGTGGGCCAATGAAGAGATTTTCAGGGACCGGCTGCAGCGCGGACTTAACTGGGACGCACTTAAAGTGTTCCTTGAAGATTGGGTCAGCCAGCAGACCGTGCTCGACCTGTATCGCAAAGCGCAGGCCCGGCGGGTTCCGTTTGCCCCGGTATCGACGATGGGTGACCTTTTGAATTCGGCGCATCTCAAGGCGCGCGGATTTTTCGTCGAAATTGCGCAGCCGGTCGCCGGCACGCACAAGTATCCCGGAGCGCCGCTTAAGTATGCGCGCACACCGTGGGAGATCCGGATGCCCGCGCCAACGCTCGGCCAGCACAATGCCGAAATTTTCGGCGGCAAATTGGGAATCGCGGCGGAGCGCCTTAGGGAATTGGAGAGCAGGGGAGTGATCTAACGATGCCGAAGCTGCCCCTCGACGGAATCAAAGTCTGCGACTTCACCTGGGTCTGGGCGGGACCGTATTGCACGCTCCAACTGGCGCATTTGGGCGCCGAGGTCGTCCGCATCGAGACGAAGACGCGCCCCTGTGTCACTCGGATGCTGCCGCCGTGGCCGGGCGGCGTGTTCAACGGCCTTAACAAGTCGGGCTACTTCAACCAGTACAACCAAGGCAAGAAATCGATCGCGCTCAATTTCAAGCATCCCGAGGCGCGCGAGGCCGCGTGGCGGCTGGTCAAGCGCAGCGATGTCGTCGTGAATAACTTTGCCGCCGGCGTGATCGAAAAGCTCGGCTTCGGCTATGACCTCGTCCGCAAGGCGAATCCCAACGTCGTGATGATTTCGCTGACCGGGTACGGCGATACTGGTCCGTACAAGGACTACGTTGCGTACGGCCCTGCGCAGGTTCCCCTGTCGGGATTGTCGGCGCTGACTGGATTCCCAGGGATGCCGCCGATGCATGCCGGTTTCAGCTACGCCGACCCCAACGCCGGAATTCATGCCGCGTTTGCCGTTATCACGGCGCTGTTCCATCGCGCCAAGACGGGCGAGGGACAGTACATCGACATGAGCCAGTGGGAATGTGCGATGGACCTGCTGGCCGAGGGAATCCTCGAATACACGATGAATAACCGCGAGCCGGAGCGGACCGGCAATCGCGACCCGCAGATGGCGCCGCACGGGATTTTCAAATGCCTGGATCTGCCGGAAAAAATCCTCGATATGACGATCGATCAGTTCGTCGCGATCGTTTGCATCGACGACGCCGAATGGGGGCGGCTGGCGCGTGCGATTGGGAAGCCAGAACTGGCGGATGATTCACGCTTCAAGACGTTTGCCGCGCGAAAGCATAACGAGGCCGCACTGGAAGAAATCATCGGCCAATGGACCCAGGTCAAACGCGTTGCCGACGTGGTTGCGATGCTGCAGGGCGCCGGAGTCTCGGCGACTGCATGCGCCGACAATAAATACCTTGCCGAGGATCCGCACCTGAATGAGCGGGGTTACTTCGTGGAACTCGAGCATCCGGAGGTGGGTGTCAAGCAGCATTGCGGCATCCCCTGGAAGATGAGTGGGACGCCCTGCGCGGTGAAAACCGCCGCGCCGCTGCTCGGACAGCATACCGACGAGGTACTGACCGGGTTGCTCGGCTACAGCGATGCGGAGGTCGCCGCGATGCGCGCCAAAGGCGCGCTGGAGTGAGGCAGCGCGGGAGGCAGTTGCCATGAAGCAGCTTCGGCTATTTCTGGGCGCGCTCTCGATCGCTGCTCTTTTGTTGTTCCGTTTTACGATAAATAGTGGTGCGGTCGATGCTCCATGTGGGAGCCCTTGTGGCAAACCGACCGCGTGGTCGGAGTTCAATGTGTACACGCTCAAGGCCACTAGACCCGATGAGACGGGATATTCGTCGTGGCAGGGACGGTTCGCCAGAACTGGTTCGAGTGGCCAAATAGATCTTCAGACCTTTGATGGCCACACGCGCAAGAGCGGAAGGATACTTTTGGTTGACGGTCGAATGATCGCGGCGAACGGTAATGTAGGAGCCCCGGGCGATGAGTGGGATGCGCTCGATGGCGCAGTCCTCCAATATCAACTGGTAATTCATATACTCGGAGCCGCGCTTCCTCAGGGAACCTCAGGTCTGACAGGCACAAGGAAAATTGACTTTTTGCAACGAAAATCGGACATCACGGTCGCGACGATGAGCGCAAAGGGATACTATCCGCCGCCGTGGAGTGCGAAGGGGACCGTGAAGTTGGCCGCCCCTGACGTTGTTGAGTACAACCTTGCGGTAGCGTTCGGTGAGAAAGGCAAAACTGGCAAAGAAGGATATCGTACCGGGAATCTATCCGGCCGCCTGTCGAAGGATGTAAATTTTCAATTAAGTGATTCGATGCAACTCGATGGCTATTCGTTTTCTTGGATCGAATGGCGGACGTGGAAGATGGATAAGAACGGCAACCCTTATGAAATTAGCCCGCCGACGCCGACCGGAAATTACCGGACAGTTGGCGACGTGCGTGCGGCAATCCGCAAGAAGGGGCAGATCGAAAATTACCCGGGGAAGCGCGATGCCGGCAAAGATTTCGCCGGTTTTTGGGAGGGGAATTGCAGCGATGGGTTTGGACTTCGGATAATGCACCATGGCAATGACGGAAAATACCTAGTCTCCTTCTGTGGCCCGGGCGGTTGTATGCCACCGGAGATGAGCCGCGAGACATTCATTTCTGGCGACACACGGAATTACGAGGTGGTTAACGATAATGAGATCATCGAGCTCGGCAGCGGGGATTGGAGGACGACCTACCATCGCTGCAGCAAGGACCCGCACCTTGTCTTGAAGCGAGAATAATTAGCAGTGGGCTCGATCTTGTTGAATGCGTGCGTGGGCTAAACGTTGCTCAACAGGCGTGAGAATTCTTCCACGCTTATCCCCGCCTTCCGGATCAAGCCGCGCAGCAAGCCGCGATCCAATTCCCGATGCAGCGGAACGGTCAGTATGGCTGGATTGCCCGGTTTGGAGAGGGTGACGTGGCTGCCGTGTTGACGAGCCTTAATCCATCCATCGCGCTCAAAGGCGCGGATCGCATCCGCTCCTGAGCATACGGGCAGCGAACTCATCAGGCGGGCGAACTCATCCGGCGGGGAGGACGACTTCGACCTCGGCAACCTGAAAGGCCGGCTTAAGGCCCGCATCGCGCCGGGTCAGAAGCGATGCTTCAATCGCCTCTCGGATGTTGCTTAGCGCCTCATCTTTGGTGCGGCCCTGCGACATACATCCCGGTAGGGCAGGGCATTCGACAACGATAAAGCCATCCTCTCCGGGTGACAGCGTGACGAGAAACTTTAGCGCCCGTTTCATTAATGAGATCGTATCACAGCGGGCGTGAAGGCAGCGAGCGCTGTTCTGCCACCCCACTGGCGCGGAGCGATGCGGCGTGGCGTAATCATCTGTGATGACTCCCGAGGTCAAAGCCGAAACCTTCCGTGCGCGGCGCAAGCGCTTCATGGACAAGATCGCGGCGGGCGCGACTGCGATTCTGCCAAGCGCACCGGTCTCAATCCGATCCGGCGACGTCGAGTTCGTCTATCGCCAGGACAGCGACTTCCATTACCTGACCGGATTTACCGAACCGGAATCGATCGCGATGTTCTCGCCGGGACATCCCGACGGCGAATTTGTGATGTTTGTGCGGCCGCGCGACAAGGAGCGCGAAACGTGGACCGGACGGCGCGCGGGCGTTGAGGGCGCGATCACCGAGTTCGGCGCCGACAAGGCATATGTTGCCGAGGAATTGGAAAAAGTTCTTCCGCGCTATCTCGCAAAGTCTGAGCGGGTCCATTTTCCCTTCGGGCTCAACCAACAGTTCGAAGAGCGCATCATGAAACTAATTCATTGGGCTCAGTCGATGCGCCCCCGCGTGGGGGTTGGCCCGTCCTCGATCCTCGATCCGCGGGAAGCCATCCATGAGATGCGCATTTGCAAGGAACCGGGCGAGCTTGAGCTGATGCGGCGTGCGATGGCGATTTCCGCCGAGGCGCACAAGCGCGCGATGACCGTGGCGCGCGGCGGCATGATGGAGTGGCAGGTCGAGGCGGAGGTCGATTACACGTTTCGAAAAAACGGCGCGGCGGGTCCAAGCTATCCGTCGATCATCGCATCAGGTCCCAACGCCGCGACGCTTCATTACATTAACAACGACCGGGAGCTTCGCACCGGAGAATTGCTGCTTCTCGATGCCGGCGCGGAGTACGACTTTTACGCTGCGGACATTACGCGCACCTGGCCGATTGGCGCGAGATTTTCAGGACTGCAGCGCGCGATCTACGACATCGTATTGGAGGCGCAGCTCAAGGCGATTTCGATCGTCAAACCCGGCGTGCGGCACGAAGACCCGCACGAAACCGCACTGCGCGTGCTGGTGGACGGGATGCGCCACCTCGGGCTCCTGCAAGGTTCGGCTGAGGAGATAATCGAGAAGGGGGATTACCGCCGATTTTATATGCATCGTACGAGTCACTGGCTCGGCATGGACGTTCATGACGTCGGTTTGTACCGCATTGACGGGAAGTCCCGAATGCTGGAACCGGGGATGGTGCTGACGGTCGAGCCGGGATTCTATATTGCCCAGGACGATGAAGAGGCGCCCGAGAGCTTCCGGGGGATCGGCGTTAGAATCGAGGACGACGTGCTCGTAACGGAGTCGGGACACGAAGTGATGACGGCGGCGGCGCCCAAGTCCGTTGCCGATATCGAATCATTGACTGCCGCTTGAGGGCGGCTGGCGCTCGACGCATGCGACATGTTCCGCATCGCGCTCCGCGATGCAGCCATCCATGGTGACCTGGCACGACTGTTCCGAGCCTCCCCACACTTTGCATTCGTTAAAATCTCGGTGACAGCCGTAATAGCCGAATTTTCGGTTCATGTCGCACTGATTCGCGCATCCGGCTAACAGGGACGCGGCCACCGCCGCGGCCGCGATAAAAGTTCTTGCGTGCACAGGATGATTGAGGGTCTATAATTCCAGCGCGCTGGCCGAGCCGACAATTGTCTTGGTGCCATCGGCCTTTTCGCACCATACCTCGGCGATCGCGCGGGTGCGCTTGCCTTCCGGCCGCCGCTCGATGATTAGCCCCTTGGGTCCCGTGACGTCGTTTCCCCACACGACGTTCACCAGCCTGAGATCCATTTTTCCGCCGTAGAGAAAGCCCAAGCCGAACCGGCGCGTCATCATTCCCGCGACAAGGCATACTGAGAGCATCCCCTGCACGACGATTTCCGGGAATCCCAGCGCGATCGCCATCTTCCGATCGTTGTGGTAATTGCGCACTGGGCCCGAGAAGGCCATGCACATGTCCTCGTCGATCTGCCGCATCGGCAGATCGAAGGGCTCGCCGCCGCGTTCGCCGACTTTGAACGTTCGAGAAGAATCCTTCTCGCGCGATCTGTCCACTGCGAAGGCGTCCTTGCGCGTATGTTCCGGCAACAGGAAACTCTGATGCGTCCGCGCACGCGATACGATTCTGCCGTCGCCGCCGGAGGTCAGAACCTCGTTCACGACATACTCGCGGTCGCGCTTGGGGTATCGCTCGACGACCACCGCGCGTGTCGAAAGGCGCTCGCCAACTTTAACCGGCGCGAATTGCTCCCATTCCTGGCGCGCATGAAGGTTGCCATAGATGTTGGGCAGATACCATGCGAGGTTGCTGTAAACGGCGTTGCATGCGACCAGCGCGGGTGCAATTGGGGCTCCAATCGGCGAATTGTCGCGATACCACGGATTATCGTCACCGGTACCCGCGATATATCGGGCAACGATTTCAGGGGTTATCTCCCAGGAGGTCGCGCCGAAATCGCGGCCTACATACACTTCATCGCGTTCGAAAATCTCATCGCTCATGTAACTGTCACTTATTCCTTGCGCTTGGATTTCAGCCGTTCGTCAAATTTGGCCGAGTCGATTGCCGCTCGGCGATGCGTACCCGAGCCGATCTGCTCGGTCTCGTCGAAGGCGCGCACGCTGAATTCCAGCCGGCGTCCTTCCGCCTTTGTTACTTCGGCCTCGGCGCGCACGCGATGACCGGGCGGAGTGGCGGCAGTGTGGCTCACTTCGATCGACATTCCAACCGAACTTTCGCCGGGTTCGAGAAACGGAGCAATCGCATCGATCGCGGCAAGCTCCATCATTGATACCAGCGTCGGCGTCGACATCACCGCCGCCAGCGCGGAATTGAGCCGGCTGGCTAGGTCAGCCGTCTCGACAGTTTTCGAAAAACTGCCCTTCGACCCGATTGGAACCGATTTCATTTGACGACTTCCTTCTATTGAGGGTCGTAGCGCATTCCGCGCCGATGCTCAATCTGAAATTTAGGGATGTCAATTCCAGGTGCGAAACGCTACAATTCGCTGTCTTATGGCTCGGGTTACTTTGCCAGGGAAGGTAATGGCGGCCTTTGTGGCTGCATGCAGCGTCGGCATCGTGCCGATTGCATCTGCCAGGGAAACGCAGCCGTCTCCGATCGTCAAAACTGTGCAAGGTCCAGTCATGGGGGTAATTGGGCCGACGGTTAGCACCTTTTTGGGGATTCCGTATGCTGCACCGCCGGTGGGCGATCTTCGGTGGTGGCCTCCGCAACCAGTAGTCCCCTGGACAACGCCGCTGGATGCATCGCAATTCGGAAATATTTGCCCTCAGGGTGGGAACCGGAACGAGGACTGCCTGTACCTCAATGTTTATGTTCCGACTAAGGCGTTGGAATCTCCCGGCCACCATTTCCCGGTAATGGTATGGGTGCACGGTGGGGCGTTCCTCGAAGGTGCCGGGAGCCAATACGAACCGACCAGACTGGTGACGATGGGCGACGTAATTGTCGTCACGATAAATTATCGACTCGGTGCGCTTGGCTTTTTGGCGCACCCCGCCCTCAGTGCCGAATCGAATGCCCGCGCGTCAGGAAACTACGGAATCATGGATCAACAGGCAGCCTTCAAGTGGGTCAAGCAAAACATCGCCGCGTTCGGTGGCAATCCCGGTAATGTAACCATTTTCGGAGAGTCAGCTGGCGGACAAAGCATGTTTTCGAATCTCGTATCGCCGCTGGCGAAGGGGTTGTTCCGGCGAGTGATCATCGAAAGCGGGTCGTACGGAATTGTTTTGCCGACGCTCGCCGATTCCGAGGCGAACGGGACAGCGTTTGCCAATGCGGTTGGATGCTCCAATCAAACGGTAGACTGCCTGCGCTCCGTTCCGGTCGATACTTTACTCAGCAACCAAGGACTGCTTGCGGGCATCACCGGGTTTACGCTGACCCCGAACATCGACGGGTTTGTGCTTCCCCAATCAATCGACACAGCACTTGCCGACGGCGATTTTAATCGCGTGCCGGTGATCGATGGCACGAACCATGATGAATTTCGCTTGTTCGTGGCGCTGATATTCGACCTTGGCATTGGGCCGATGACAGCGGACCTGTATCCGGGGGTGCTCGAAGCGTATTTCACGTCAAATGCCCCGGCGGTGCTGAGTGAGTACCCACTCTCCGATTTTCCCAGCCCCGATCTCGCCTTTGCCACGTTGATAACCGACAACGTCTTCTCGTGCCAGGCGGTCGAGGCTGACATGTCGATGGCGAAGTTCACAACCACATACACGTACGAATTCGCGGATGAAAATGCGCCATCGTTTTTGCCGCCGGTCAGTTTTCCTCTGGGCGCTGCCCACTCGTTTGAATTGCCGTACCTTTTCGATTCGACGGTTATTGGTGGGCCGCCCCCGCCTTTCACACCCGATCAGCAGACACTTTCCGATGCGATGATTGCCAATTGGACGAACTTCGCGAGGGATGGCGTCCCGATTCACGGATGGAAACGATTGAGCAAGTCCGGAAAGGGCGCATTCGAGGTGCTGGTGCCGCCGACGCCGGTTCAGGAACCTGTTGGCACTTTCAGCGCCGACCACAAATGCTCCTTTTGGGCGTCGCTACCGCAGGGTTAATGCCGCGAGTCCGCGGATAGCCGCACAGCCTGCAGAACACTCAGCGCCTGCGCATTGCGAGGATTGCGGCGCAACAGATCGTTGAGCAAATCCGCCGCGCCCTTGAAATCGCCGTGGCGGAATAGAATCTGAGCTCGAGCGATCGTCGCGGCATCGGTGCCGCCCGGCGATTTAGCGGCATTAGCCAATGCCGTATCGGCGGTTTTTGCGTCGCCGGCGGCGTCGGCCGCAAGCGCGAGTTCGGCATACGCGCCGGCAGTCGGCGGAGTAAGCCGCTTGACCCATTCGCCCATTGCCATTTCGGCCGCAACCTTGTCGCCGAGCCGCGCATCGATGCGGGCGAGTTCGTGAAAGGCGTTCCATTCCCCGGCCGGATCGAGCGCGACGGCCTGCTCGAATTGATAACGAGCCTGTCTCAATTCGCCGCGCTCGGCCAGCGCCGATGCGAGCAAATTACGGCAGAAGGCCGAATCAGGGGCGTTATCGACGCAATGCCCGTGCAGGGCGACATCGTCACGCCAGAACCGCTGCACTGAGAAGAGCATCACGGCGAAATATGCACCTGCCGCAACTGCGGTGGCCTTGGCCGCCAGCGTCCGCCATCCGCCACGGCGCGAGAATCCGATCATGAGGTCGGCAGCCATGATGCACAAGCCGACCGATGGAAAGTAAAGATAGCGATTCTGGACCGCCAACAGTATTCCCGTCTTACTCAAACTCGCGACGGGCATTGCAGCGAGCGCAATCCACGCGGCGCAAAACAAATGGAGGCGCCGGTGAGGGTGCCTCCTCAATAATATCAACGTCAGGACAAAGAGTGCCGCGAGACTCGCTACCGGAAGGTAAAACTCCGGAGATGCAGCGTCTTCCGCCAAATGGAGAGGAAACGACGGTCCAGCCATCGAGGGAATCACGAGTAGCATGGCGACACGAGAAAGCACGCCGGGAATCAGCAGCGCGATGTCTCGCGCTGCGACCGATGCATGAACGTCGAGATTGGTTCGCAGTAGGGAGCCAAGTACGAGAAACCTTATGGCGAAATATCCGGCGACTTCCGCCGCGTATGGCCACGCGGCCGCGACGGCGACATAAATTTCGGACCGGTAGGACCCATCGGTGTCGTGCGGTCGCAGCAGAAATGCGTGCGCCGCGATCAAGATAGGGAAGACCGCGGCCGTCTCATGGCTGAGCAGGGCGCAGGCAAATAATGTAAGCGGCATCGCTCGCCGTGGCCCGCTGAAGAACAAATAAACATAAAATGCGGCAAGCTCGAAGGTCGCGCACAGCAGAAGCGACGCTGCGGACGACCAAACGACGGCCTCCGCATGAATCGGCATGAGGGCGAACAGTCCCGCAGCTATGAGTGCTGTCGTGGACTCTGATGTGAGCGCGGATGCAACGCGAAACACTAACCATACCGCAACCAGATTGAGCGCGATTGCGGCTGCATGCCATCCTGCAGGGCGTAGACCGAAAAGATGAAAATTAAGCCAAAACCATAGGTCCAGTATCGGGCGATAGATTGGAGTGCGGACTTGCGGCATCCAATCGGCGAACCAGAATGCATCGTTGCCGAACGATTTCCAGATGAACGACCAATCGGCCAGGCGATGATTGGTTACGATCGTGTACCGATCGTCGTAAACAAATTGATTGCGGAGCGACCCACTATAGACCAACGCGCTGGCGGCCAGGATCGCCGCCATCCAGGCGCGCTCGGATCGGTTTCGGATCTGACTTCCCGGCAATTGTGGATACCGCTGCGGCCTCACTTGTCATGCGCCGCTCCACTAAAATAGCATACACCATCCCATGGTGTTCGAATGATCGAGTTTTCCGGCGGCCTGCTTCTGCTATCGGCGGGGACCTTGATATATGAGATCACGGTCACGCGCCTTCTGAGTGTGATGACGTGGTATTATCTGGGGTTCGTTTCCGTTTCGATGGGGATGCTCGGGATGACGGCCGGAGCCTTGTTGGTTCAGCTGCGGCCCCATTGGTTTACCCCAGACCAGATATCGAAGCGGCTCCAGCAAGCCGCGGTTGCAATGGCCGTTTCGCTGCCCTTCGCTCTGCTCACGATGCAGGCGATTCCGGTGGATACGGTGCCAACTCGCCAAGAGATACTCATTCCCAATTTCAGGCTGCAAAGCTTCTACAATTTGCTGTTGTTTGACACGGCGCTCGCAGCGCCGTTTTTCTTTTCCGGGATTGCGATCTGTCTTGCGCTTACGCGCAGTGCGTACTCAATAGGGAAGGTCTATTTCGTCGATCTACTTGGTGCAGCGGCCGGAAGCATCGGCGCCGTGATCGTGCTGGATCTCATCGATCCATCCAGTGCGGTGTTTGCGATCTCAGCGATGGCTTTTTTTGCCGCTGCAATATGGTCGAAATCGGCGAATGATGCGCCGCTCACCGCGCGATTGACCCGGTGCGGGGCTGTGATGGCGGTCGTCACGGCGCTTAATGCCGCGGCGCCATTCGGAGTCCGGCCGGTATTTTGCAAGGGACGGGTAGACATTCCAAAGGAACTGATTGCCGAGGTGTGGAATCCCATCTCGCGAATTCGCGCCACCGCTCCGCCCGGCGTGGCTGCTACGTTCGCGATGTGGGGCCCCAGTTCGGAAGTCCCCAACAGAAACATCAGCGATATTGCCATTGACATCGACTCCATGGCCCTCACGCTGATGTACCGTTACACGGGAGCGGACAAAGATATCGATTTTCTTGCGTACGATGTAACTGCCATGGCGCCACGCCTGCGCGCGGGCGGCTCGGCCGCAATTATCGGCGTCGGAGGCGGCCGTGACGCGTTGACCGCGCACCTGTTCAAGTTCAACCGGATCGTAGGAATCGAATTGAACAGCGGTATCGTGGATTTGGTAATGCACCGGTTCCGTGATTTCGGCAACCTCGACAAGGTCCCCGGCTTCGAGATGCATTCCGATGAGGGGCGCAGTTATTTTGCGAGGACCACGGAAAAATTCGATGTGATCCAAGCCTCAATGGTTGACACGTGGGCAGCGACAGTGGCCGGCGCGATGACGTTGTCGGAAAATGCACTGTACACGGTCGAAGGCTGGCGCGTATTTTACCAGCATCTTAAGCCCGGCGGCTTGCTCACTTTCACACGCTGGGACGCCCCCGAACAACGCGTGCAGACTACGCGGATGTTCGCACTGGGATGGGCGACACTTCTATCAGAAGGAGTTTCGAATCCAGGCGCTAACATTGCGCTTATCCGGGGCGGGCCAGTCGCAACGATTCTGGTCAGCAACGCGCCGCTTAGTGCGGCGGACTTGAAGGAGATTCATACCGTCGCGACGGCGCTCCATTTTGAGATCTTGTATCTGCCGGATGTCGCGCCACACGATCCCGATCTGCTCCAAATTACCAGCACTCACACGATTAGCGAGCTGCGCAAGGTAGGTTCGGAGGATCAGGATTTTTCACCGGTATTCGACTCCGCGCCGTTTTTCTTTAATACATTGCGGCTGGGCGGCTCGGGTCTGCGCGGAATTGTGAGTGCGATTGTGAATGGAAAGTGGGGGAGTGGCGACCAGCGCGCGGTGCTATTTATGCTCTCGTTTCTGCTCGTTGCGATCATTCTGCTCGCGGTGACGATTGGAATCCCGCTGACCCGATGGGCCGAATTGCCGGCGCGATTCGACCACGCGCTCAATGGCGGGATCGCCTACTTTGTCGCGATCGGGTTGGGCTTTATGTTGGCCGAAATGGCGATGATTCAGCAGTTGAGCATCTTCCTTGGCCATCCGATCTATTCTCTGGTAATCACGCTGGCCGGGTTGATTCTAGCCACCGGGCTGGGAAGCCTCGCGTCCGAACGGTGGACGACGCCTTCAAGCCAAAGTGTGCGAGTTCCCGCGATCGCGTCAGGTGCGGCGTTACTTGCCTATTCCGCAGTCGTATTGCCGCTGATTCATCAGCTTGCGTATCTGCCGCTATTGCTTCGAGCGTTGGCGTGCCTTGTTCTGATCGCACCGTGCGGCCTACTGTTCGGATTTTGTTTTCCAATCGGATTGCGATGGATGAAAATGCTTGGGCGCGAAGACAGCCTGCCGTGGATGTGGGCGCTCAATGGCGCCGCTTCAGTTGTCGCCAGTTACATCGCGGTGCTGATTTCAATCGAAGCCAGCATCACGGCGACCGCAATTACCGGCGCGGTATGCTATCTGATCGCCGGAATTGCCTTGCCGCGTAATAGCCCCGTTTCGTAGCGGAATCAAAACCATCAACTCGCCGGGATGGATCGGTTCAGAATATCCATCAACCGCTCTATGTTCCGATCGTTCGGTGCCGCAACCAGTGCGATCGCGCATTCGTCGCGCGCTTCGCGATCGCGGCCCAATTTGTGAAGCGACAAGGCGATTCGATAATGAATGCCTGCATCATGCGGGGCGGTCTTGAGCGCGTGCCGATATGCAAGTATCGCCGCGTCATCTCGATGGTCCGCTGAGAGTACTGCGCCCAGAACATTGAGCGCCGGCACATAGTCTGGCTCGCGATTAAGCAAGTCGCGCAAGGATGCTTCCGCACCCTTGTTGTCCTTATGAAGAAATCGAATCTGTGCGCGTGCCAATGCGGCTGCCCGGCCGCCCCCCGGTATGGCCTCGGCCCGCTTGAGTTCCGATTCGGCGGTCTGCGGGTCACCGGCTGCGTCGGCGGCAATTGCCGCGTCGGTGTATGCGATCAATGGCGGGTGGTCATATCGCTTGAGTCCTTCTGCCATCATTTGTGCCGCTGCGTGCGGGTCGCCGAGTCTTTCGTCAACCAGGCCCAAATCATAAAAGACATTCCCGCCGGTGTAAGGATCGAGATAGATCGCCTTCTCAAGCTCATGCCGCGCCCCGCCAAAATTGCCTTGGGCTTCGAGCGCCAGGCCCAGTCGGCTGTGCCATGCGCCGACCTTTGGCGCGATCGCGACGCACTGCGAGAACAGCGAAACCTCGTCATGCCAGTAGCTCTGAATCGAGAAGAGCAGGGCGGCATACAGTACGATCGCCACGCCTGACACGATGGCGATCACCGTAGTGGCAGCGGTGCGGGTAGTCGCCGTCGTGAAGACAATATCAGCGACGAAGACGCAGAATCCGAATGACGCGAGGTACAGGTACCGATCCTGCACGGCGAGTTGGTCTTGGAGCTGTCCGATATTGAACATCGGGCCCAGCGCGATAACGATCCACGCCGTACAAAACAGATAAAGTTGGCGATGTGGATGTCTTCGGAATAAGAGGAATGCCGCGACGCATATACCTGTCAGTCCCAGTATCGGCAGGTAAAATCCCGAGTTGGCGGCACTGCTGACTGTATCCATTTGATGCGTGGGCCCGGCGAGCCACGGCATCGCAAGCATCATCGCATAACTCGCAATCACACCCGGAATCGTGAGCATGACTTCGATCGGCGTCATGTGATTTTCGAGGTAGGGACGGGCGATGAAGCCCAGGACGTAAAACCGCAATAGAAAATATCCGATGAGTTCGACGGCATATGGGACCGTCGCGGTGAACGCAGTTCGAAAGCGGCCGGCGGCGGTGGAAACGGCGCCCTCCACCGGAGAAGAACCCAGCAGATATGCATGCGCGGCGATCAATACTGGAAACGTGACTGCGCCCTCGTATGTCAGCAGCGCGCCGCCGAATAATCCAAGCGAGATGGCAAGCTCACGCGGCTGTGGTCCATTGGCACCAGAGTGTGCCCGGCCGCGCAGGTAAAATTCGAAGGCGGCCAGCTCAAATGCCGCGCTCAGCGGATAGGAGATTGCCGCCGGCCAGATTACCGCTTGTGCATGTATGGGCATCAAGGCGAAAAGTGTCGCGGCAAGCAGCCCGGTCCATCGATTCCTCGCCAGCCTCGATGCAACACGATACGCGAGCCATACGACGACCAGGTGCAGCACGACCATCGCCGCATGCCATCCAGCAGGATGCAATCCAAACAGCTGGTAATTCACCCAGAGCCAGACATCGAGCAGTGGCCGGTAGTACGAGCTTTGCGGCAGATGGTTCGGATCGACAAACCACCATCCATCAGCGGCAAACGATTTCCAGATGAACGACCAATCGCCGAGGTAGCGGTTGTAAATGATCTCCGGGTAATCATCGAAAACGAATTGATTGTACAGGCTCCGGCTCAGCGCAATCGCGGTAACGACTAATGTTGCGGCCAGCCATAGGCTCGGATCGGAGTCGCCGCCTATCCCTGAAAACGCCGGGTGGTCGTTGTTGATAGTTGCGGCTGTCTTGTCGGAAAGATTTGCCTGGCCGATCATGTCATTTGGCCGTCCCGCCGCGCTCGATTGCGGCAAGCAGTCCCGCTGGCCGCGGGTCATTGGGCGCGTCGGATAGGGCATACTCGCATTCGGCGCGAGCGTCGGAATCGCGGCCGAGGCGATGGTAGGCCGAGGCTAATTGAAAATGGAGATCCGGATCGTGCGGCACGATTTCCGCCGCGCGACGGTACGGAATCAGGGATTCCTCCAGCCGATGCTCCGACGACAACTCGGCGCCGATTGCGGAAAGTATGTTGGGATCGTCGGGCAACTGAACAAGAAGGTTGCGGGTCGCGTCCTGCGCGCCCTTTATGTCGCCGTGGCGAAAAAGCAATTGCGCGCGTGCGAGTGCGGCGATCTCGGAACCACCGGGGAAGGCGGCAGCGCGGATTAGCGCATCCTCCGCGGCGGCCTTGTCTCCAGCGGCATCGGCGATCAGGGCCAACTGGGCATATTCCGCGGGTTGTCGGTAGTTCAACAAATCGAGGCCGTGCGCCATTTCATGTTCAGCCGAATGGAAATCGCCTAGACGGCCGTCAATCAGGCCCAAGTCGTAAAAGCTCGCGCCGTCGCCCGGATCGTAGTTAACTGCGCTCTCAAATTCGCGCCGTGCAGCCGAATAATCTCCTCGCGCTTGTAGCGCCATTCCCATCCGATTGTACCATAGCGCTCCATCGGGAAATTGCGCGATACAGCGCGAGAACAGCGCCACATCGTCGTGCCAGTCCCGCTGGACCGATATGAGCACAATTACAAACCCGACTGCAGCGGCAGCCATAACCGTCCGGGCAATCGCCTCGCGCTGTGGGCTTTCTCTTACGAAAACGATCGCGAGATCGGCGGCGATCACACACCATGCGACGGAGGCGAAATGCAGGTAACGGTCCTGAATCGCGGACTGAATGCCGATTCCATTAAGATCCAGCACCGGAACGATCGCGAGCAGAATCCATGCGGCGCAAAACGTGTACAGGCGGCGATGCGGATGATCTCTTAGCAGCATCATCGATACAGCGGCCAGCGCGATCAGTCCAATTAACGGCAAGTAAAAACCGGCGGACGCAACAGTATCGACGGTGTGCAATTGATGCGCCGGCCCGGTTCGCCACGGCATCAAAAGCATCAACGCGTAGGTCGCGAGAACGGCAGGAATCGTCAGAATTGTTTCACTAAGTGAGGGTGCATCAAGAGGATTCGGGCGGCTGAGGAACCCGAGGATCAAGAATCGCACGCCGAAGTACAGCGCCGACGCGATCGCGTACGGCAAGGCCGCCGTGATGCCGTCACGGCATCGAGCGGATAACGTCGGAACGTGAATGGAGCGGTCCCGTTGGTCCATGCCATTGCGCGGCTCGCTCTGGAAAATCGCGGCGTAAAGACCGATCACCAAGGGAAACAAGATCACACCTTCGTAGCTGAAGAGCGCGCCGGCAAATAATGCGGTCGAAATTGCGATCGTGCGCATTCGATGCGCCTCGCTGTGCGATCCGACTCGTGAACGCAGGTAGAACTCGAAGGCGCCCAAAGTGAATGCGGTCGACAGGGGCTGCGATATCGCGGCCGGCCATATCGCCGTTTCCAGATGTATCGGCATCAGGGCGAACAATGCGGCGGCTACCAATGCGGTGTCGCCGTCAGCGGTGAGCAGCCGGGCGACGCGAAATACCATCCAGACGACCAGCAAATGAAGCGCGATCATCGCCGCATGCCATCCGATCGGGTTCATCCCAAAGATTGCAAAGTTTAGCGCGAGCCAGATTTCCTGCATCGGGCGGTAATAAGAGCCGGTGGGCGGATGGCGCGGGTTAAGGAACCAGGTCGAATGGTTGACGATCGACTTCCAGACAAATGCCCAGTTGCCCAGATAGCGGTTGTGAACGATCAGCTCGTCGTCGTCGAAAACGAATTCGTTGCGAAGCGAGAAACAGTAAACTAATCCGGTAATGATCAGAATCCGCGCCAGCCACGCGCGCTCGCGATGATTGGGCGGCGGCACTTCCGCCTGACGGCTCTCACTCGGTTCCCGCATTTCGCTTGAGGTAGTTGATGATCGCATCGCGGTCGCCGGGCGGGATTGGCGGCATTCCCGCCTGGCGGATCTTTTGCTCCATCATCGTGACCTGCATCGCCCACATGTCGCCGGTCATTTCGTGCGGATCATAAGGAGCGTGACAACTGCCGCATCGATCGGCGTACAGCCGCGCGCCGGGCGAGCCGGCATCCGGAAGCCCGGCCGGTTTGCATCCAGCGATCGAAAGCAATGCCGGCGGCGCGAGAAAAAGCGCCGCGCGGAGCAAGAGCATCCGCGCGCGGTAGGTCATTGAGCGCCCGGGGCCTCCGCCGGGACCTGCACGAGTCTGATCTTCGCGTTCTCCAGCAGCCCCGCCACGGTATGCAGCTTGTACGCCTTTGCGTAGTAGACGGTGCGGACGCCGGTATTGATGAGCACTTTCAGACAGTGGATGCATGGCGTGTGCGTGACGTAAACGTCGGCGTCGCGGATCGCGGCGCCATTTTTGGCCGCCTGCGAGATCGCGTTTATCTCCGCATGAATCGTGCGATAGCAGTTCTGTTCAATCTCGCCGTCGGGCGTGCGCGATTCGTAGATAAGGCAGCCCGCCTCCGTGCAATGCGGTAATCCTGCCGGCGAGCCGTTGTATCCCGTCGCGAGGATGCTGCGGTCCCGCACGATTACCGCACCCACCTTGGCGCGCAGGCAGGTCGAACGCTCGGCGACCTCCCGCGTGATCGTCATGAAATATTGGTCCCAACTGGGACGCTTCGCGTGGGATTTTGGATCATTTCCGATGTCGGCCACCGATACCCCCGTGTTCTCGCCGCTAAATGTGCGCGCGATGAATCTTATCGATCATGCCATCATAGTGCGGTGTGGGATGGATGACTTCAAGCAAATGTTCCTGGCGCGATGGCTGCTGTTGCAGTGGCGCCTCGGGCTCCTGAAATGAAAACGGCACCGGGCTGAATGTTACGATGAAGAGCAGGACGGTTGCCCAAGCGGCCGTCCTTCTGACCGGGTCAAGGGGAGTGTCGCTATCGAGGGTCGGTGGATGGCCCAGCCCGATTCCACCAACCAGAAGAACCGCCCACAGCAACCATCCCGCCCACATATTCCATCCAAGCGCGTACGGCACCACAACCATCAGGACGCATGCGGCGACAAAGACCTTTCCAATCGTGCGATGCTGCCGCGGGAAGAGCGTATAAATCACGTGGCCGCCGTCCAGCTGACCGACTGGCAGCAGGTTGAGCGTCGTGACGAACAGTCCGAGCCATCCCGCAAGCGCAATCGGATGCAGTCCGACATTGACCGAGTTGGGATCGACGCCGAGGATTACCCGCGCAAGCGCGTAAAAGAGAATCGAATTGCCAAGCTCGATACCTCCGGCCGATTTGTCAATCGGGGTGACGTCGGACAGGTATAGGCCGATGATCACGCACGGGATCGCGACAATGACGCCGGCCCACGGCCCCGCCGCGCCGATATCGAACATTGCGCCGCGCGTCCGTGCCGGTTGCTTCATCCGGATAAACGCGCCGAAGGTGCCAAGCGGGAATATCGACGATGGCGCGGGAATGAAGAAGGGCAGGGTGGCGTCCACGCGGTGGATGCGCGATGTCACGTAGTGACCCATCTCATGTGAAAACAGGATCGCCATCAGCGGGATTGAATACATCAGCCCGATGGCAAGCCCAACCAGGCTGCCCATCGGATACCGGATTGAAAGGCCAAAACCGGCAAAATGTGCGCCAGCAATTGTGGTCGTGAGAAATGTCAGGAAAAACAAAATGACGTTGACGCGCGGTATCGTGATCGGTGCGAGCGCCGTTTCGGGCGCCGGCTCCACGGCGGAATAGTGGTGGATCTCGGTCAGTGCCGAAGTATTTCGACTGGCAGCGGCTTGTTCCATTTGTCGATTTTACCTGATTCAGCGCGGAGTCATTTGCGCGGAGTTACTATCACGGCAGTGCCCCGTCCGGCTTTGAATCGGCGGGCGGCATTGCTGTCGCGAACCGCGATTTCGAGTAATTCCATGCTTCCGAATAATGCGAGTGGAGCGCCGATGCGCGCGTCGCCGTAAGCTTCAATTATCGGCATCGCCGCACCAGATCCGATCCTAACCGAAAGCGATTTCGCGCGAAAGGAAGCCTTGAATCGGCGGACGGTTGAACGGTCGATGTTCGTCACCAGATTGCCGAACGCGTCCTCATAGATGACTTCGCCAAGCAGTTGCCGCGCGGACATGGCCGTGCTTGGCAGTGCAAGCTGCACAATCGAGCGTACCGAAGGTCCAAGCGAATCGAGCGATGTATCGCGCCACAGCCATGCCGCGGCGGGCGCAAAGACATCGCGCCCGTGGAATGTCGCGCTAACATTTTGCAGCCGGTGGCGCAGTGACGATAACTTCACGGTGCGCCGGATTCCGGCGTCGGTCGCCGCAAGCGACAGGAGGCCATTGTCGGGTCCGATGAAGCGGGCGCCGGCCTTGGTCTCGATTGCGATAGGCGCGCGCGCCGTGCCGACACCCGGATCGACCACCGCGACGAAGATCGTCCGCGATGGGAAGTAGCGCCAGCTCTCGCGCAATGCGATCGCGCCGGCGACAACCGACTGCGGCGGTATGCCGTGCGCGATATCTATCACCTGCGCGCCGGGGGCAATCGATGCGATAACGCCCTTCATTACCCCGGCGTAATGGTCGCGATAGCCGAAGTCGGTGAGAATCGCGATTGGCGGGCGATCGATAGTGCGAGAAGCCATCTTGAAGCGATACTTTAACTATTCGCGATGCGGCGGTCTTAGGGCGAATCAGGCCGCGGCGTCTTTCCCGGCGGTCTCCGGCTCGACCGGATGGGCAACTTCATCGGCCATCAAGCCGGCCGAAAACAACCCCATCGGGATCCGAAACGCGATCGCGGTTCCGGTTATCGCCAGCGACGCCGCCAGCAGGTCGGACTTGGAAGCGAACTGCGAGAATCCACGCACGACGACGGCCTGGTACGGGCCCATCCCCACCGGCGTAATCGGCAGTCCTCCCAGCAGAATCACGGCGGGATTGAATGCCATCACATGTCCAAACCCGGCCTTGATTCCGAAGGCGCTCATTTGCAGATAGAGCGCGACGCCGCTGAGCGCGAAGATTACGAACCGGATCGACAGAAGCCGCGCGTAATGGCTGGCGCGAGCGGTCCTGAATGCCTCCATCGAGGTGCGATCCAAAAACCACTGGCCGAGTTTGGAAATTGGTTTTCCGTTGATCCAGAAGGCCGAGATCGCGGTGAACAATGCCAACGCGCCCACCGCATACCAGAGCCATCCGCCGAGCGGCGAATTCGGAAAAACGATCGCCGAGATTATGATCATTGACGACAGCACCATCGCATCGATCATGGTCTGGAAAATCAGCGTCCATCCGGCATGCAGCCATGGAACGCCCTTGCGCCGGTTGAGGAAGATCACGAACATCCCCCCCGCGACCGCCAGATTGATCAATTGCATGAAGTAGTTGGCGGCGTTGGCGGGCATCACTTCGCGGAATCCGGTCGGGCGATGGATGTACGAAAACAGCCGCGAGAACAGGATTGTCTCGCCGATGAACCAGACCGCGAATCCGAACAGGCTGGCGCCGACGAACAGGGGCATGTCGGCATTTTTCACATCGTCGATGATCGTGCGGGTGGGGATGTCGCGCGACAAATACCAAACGAGCGCGCCGGCCAGCGCGTACGCGCCGACATTGGTCCAGAATACCCGGCTGCGAAGAAATCCCATTGCAATATCCAACGGGTGGTCAAACTCACCCTGAATTCGATGGTAAGCGGCGCACCGGCATGCGTCAACGTTGGGCACCGGTTCAGGATCAGTTGCGGGGAATCATTTTGGTAGCTCTCTCATAAAGGCGCCCGGCCCGAGAATACTTGGCAGGCCGCGGAATCGGGTTAGGCTCAAATTTTGTCGCTCCGAGTATGCGGTCCGAGAAAAAATGCCCGTAATCGTTGGCAAAATTGGGTTCGTTTCGTAATTTTTTTAATTTCACCATATAAACCGCCGCCGTTTCAGCTATCGGTCCTGTCGAACACATCCGAGATCGCATATGCGACGGCTTCTTCCGGCGAACCGCGTAAGACGGGTTCCCGTAACCATTTGAAAGTGACGAGTCGATCCGAATCGCGCCGCGATCCGGCAAGCTAATGAGGCGGTCTTGGGCTTGCCGCAGGGGATTTCCGGCGATAGGCGGTAGAGTCGAGAGGACAACCAGCTGGATTATAGCCGCTCCGCGCTCAGCCCATCAGGCTGAACCGGTTCAGCCATGAATGGAATCGCCGGGCGGAGGGAGCGGCGTCATCCACCCGCTATCGCTGGAATGGATCTCAATCAGCGCCCGGCGTTGGATCGCGGTTGTGCTACTGGAGGCTCTGTGCTGGCGGGTGGGGCGGCGATTTGGTAAAACTCGCGGGAGAGCGGGTGTAATTCAGTGGTAGAATGCCAGCTTCCCAAGCTGGACGTCGCCGGTTCGACCCCGGTCGCCCGCTCCATGATTTCTTTCAGCAAAATCCGCGCTGTTTGATGCCTTGCGCGTCGCGCCGACGGCTTTCGCTTGGCCGCGTTTCTGCCTTAATTCTGCCTTGGAAAGCTCCTGAGCGAGCATTCCAGTGCGCGGGATACCCTTCATGTATCGGGCGTATCGGCGCAAGGTCGTCTCTGCCGTATTGTGTCCCATCTGGCGTGCGACGACTAAAACGTTTTCCCGGTTCGCCAGTTCGAGCGTCGCGTAAGTGTGGCGGCAATGGTAGAGCGGTCGGTAGCGGAGACTGGCGCGGCGCAACAGCCTTCGCCACGTGCGCTCGCGTACGTTCGTCTCATCAAGAGGTCCGCCGTCTTCGTTCTGGAAGAGCAGATCGTTTTTGAACCTTGTCGGTAGCGCCAGCAGCGCCGCGCGGACGGACGGAAACATTTCAACGTCCCGAATGCTGCCGCGCGTCTTGGGCGCGTCCACGCCGTAGCGATTCAGCGTCTTACGGACGCGAATCTGATTGCGGTCGAGGTCTATATCATCCCATCGCAAGGCGATTGCCTCGCCCGGTCGCAAGCCGGTCAACAGCAACACAGCGAATAGCGCTCGCTCTTGGCCACGCGCTTCGCGGAGAATGTTCTGGACTTCCTCGAAAGTGAACGGATCGATTTCAGGGACTGGCTCCGATAACCGCTTTACGTGGAGAACCGGGTTATCGGTAACAAGCCCGTCGGCGCGCGCCTCTTTGAACATCGTGAACAGCCGGTCGCGCGCCATGTTGATCCGGCGCGGACCAAGTTTCTTCTTCCCGGTTGCGGTTCGCTTGGCATCTAGTTCAGCGACGAAAGCGCGAATGTCGCCCGGTCTGATGTGATCCATTCGCTTGCTCGCGATGAGTGACGGCAGAATGTGCGCGGTTAGGAGCTTCTTGTAATCGTAGGCCGTCGCGGGCTTTAGTTCCGGCTTGCGAAGCTCCAGCCATCGCTGCGCGTACTCTCCGAGCGTCGGAGTCTCCGTACGGGTAAGCTCGAATCGCGCGAGCCGTTTGCTTCGTGGAAAGGTTGCCGCGTAATCGAAGCGGCCAAGCGCAAGCTCCGCATCGATCTTTCTCACCAGCAATTCGGCCTTGCGGCGATTCTCGCGTGTTGCCGCGAGATGCAAAGCTTCACGGCATCGCTCACCGCGAAACATGAGATCGACGAAGAGACGCCCCTTGTCTGTGCGAAGCGTCGCCATGACGGCCTACGCCTTAAGAACCTTTTCCTCAAACAGCGGCCAGTTGATGAGACGGCGCCCGCCTGCGCGCGCCAGCCCTTGTTCGACGGTAAGGCGCCCTTTGCTGATCCAGTTGTAGATCGTCTTTGGCGCGATCCTCGCGCGGTCGGCTGCTTCCCGGATGCTGACGTATTCGCTTTTCATGATCATCCTACCTTGTCGAACTTAAATTCAGATTCAGGCGCGTGGCAGTTGCCGACGTGCGTGTGCGCGTCGCAACCCAATTTGTTCCACGCCTCAAGCTGTGCGCGCCCAAGCGCGGTGAGCGCAGTGTGCTGCTTTCCGCAGGAACGCTGCGGAGTCCGCTTACCAGTTTCAGGGCAGGGTACCCGCTCGATTAGGCCGCGCTTGAGTAGTCGCGGCATGAGCGAACGAGCCTGTTGATCCCATCGCGCTTGTCCGCGCGGCGTGTTCAGGCGAAGGCTGGCATACAGCGTCCTGTCGTCTGTCCACTGCCCGTAGAACTCATGGGATTCAGCGAGCAGGGCGAGGAACTCGTGTTTCGTCATGGGATATCAGTATCCATACTTGGATACCACAGGTCAAGTCCTTCTCATGGAGCGTTGTCGGTCCGCCGGTTTCCAGCGAACGTCCAGCAAATACTGCAAACCCGGCTTCCTTAGGCCAGCGAGTGTGAATAACCGAATTCCATAAAGTTTTGCGGCTCAAATTAAGGGTGTAGAATCCAGCGATAATGTGGTTCACAGCTCACCACAATAGAGACGCATTAGAGCGCGCGACCAGCGATTTGATTCAACGCATCCAGCGACTTGAGCGCGAGCACGTGCAACTTCGGGCGCAGCTTGAAGGTGAACGTCATCTTCGGATGTTTGCCATACAATTGTCGAACGCGGCAGCGGGCGCGCCCGCGCTCGGCGCTGCGTTCGAGCGCGTTGCGGAGTCTATGCGCGCGCCGGCCCCTCGCGGGCGGGCGGGTGGTTTAGCGCGTGCGTCTAAGGCTTGGCGTCGCTTTGATGGAACGTTCATGCCTGAGTCGGTGAAAATAGACGCCTATCACCAAGAGTACGAACGTTACGCCGTAGGTGGTCGCGCGCGAGCCTTGAACGCTCTGCGCAGCGCCAATGGGACATTCCTGCGAAATTCGAGGAATATGAGAGTCGGCGAGCAATGAAACGGCTACGCAATATTGTCATTATCACGGTGTATCTAGCAGGTCCTCTATTGGGAACTGGCGCTGTAAGTGCAAGTGATGCGGCGAAGCCGTCGGAGTTCTTTGAACTTCAACGAAACTACCCAACAATCCGCCTTACTGACAAAGATTTAAACCGGTTGGCCAATATCATCAGCAGTGTACCAAAGCAGTTTGGCGGAACTCTTGAAATCCAGATCACCTCAGGCAATGGAGAGGAAACCGTTAAATCGGCCGATAGCCGTTACTTTTCGACTATCAATGTCATCCCTAATGTCCGTGCTGTTACGTTTCGATATGGGGACCCATACACTGCACCCGTTTCTGTAAATCTCTCGATAGGCTCGGCCTCTACTTGGGATTGGAACGGTACCGAACTGGATGTGAGTGGGAGCGACCATGCAGCCGTATCCAGTCTGTTTCGTGATCTCGACATGGAACTTCAGGCACATGAAGCAACTATGGAGTTATTCGGCGCTGGCCTGTCAACAGTTGCGTTCATGGGTGGTATGAGTATAGTCGGCGTATTAGGGTTTCTAATTACAGTTTCCATTATTCGCTTCTTAAAATATATTTTTGCACCCTCAAGCGGTAGCAGCTTAGAAACTGCTATGGAGATTCTTCCGTGGATGGCGACTGGTCCCGTCTGTCTTCTCACCTTTAAACTCTTGCGCGTAGTGTTCGGACCAGTTCAGTTTTCGGGGGCATTATCTGACCCATATACGGTGCTTCGAGGGTGGAGCTTTTGGATTATCACAGCCGTATTATCGCCGGCATTGTACGACGGTTTCCGTTACGTATTTTCTCGCAAGGCCTGACCTATGAATCAATTGCAATAGATCGTCGGTGGGCCGTGATCTGAATGCGAAACCGATCAGGCATGGCAGAAACCGAAGAGGCAATAGCGAAGTTGTCCGTCGATGAGCTTAATGAAGAGATCAAACGATGCCGGTACGGGGCTGAAAAAGGGGGGACTTCGCAAGGCCGTAAGGCATTTTTCAAACGCCTTGTATGGCTCGAAAGAATGCGGGAAACCCTACACGGAATACCTGCGCGGCATCGCGACTTTCGTTCAAATTAGATCACTACCCGTCGGTGTCGAGCTATGGCGCTAGCGCTCTGCTTGTGCCTGCCAGACTAGGGGCGTCTCAATGGCTGGGAGTCTCGATTGGTACCCTAGGCCAACCCCCCTTAGACCCCGGCTTTGTTGCGGCTCGCTCGCGGATCGTCGGCGCTAAACTAAGCGCGCCCGCTCGAAGACTCGCGGGTTCCCTCCTCCCGCACCGCTCGCACGCCAGCCAGCGAATAAATTCGCGTCACCCCCTCCGGCTCCCCCTCAAAGGGGAGCGGCGCAAAGGTGCTCGCTATCGCTCGGTCGCACACCCACCCTTGCTGCCTTCGCTTCGCTCAGGCTTCCCCCGCCTAGGGTGGGAAGCTTCGGTCGAAAAAGAGAAGAGAAAATCGTAATGCTCTCTAGCGTCTGAGAGCGACTCGCCATAGGAGGCATCCGTCGTGCGCCAGGCCGGTCCCTGATCTTCCGCGCTCACCTTGTAGTCGGGGTTCTAGGGCGGGTGCTTTCTGCCTTGTTTCTGCCTTGGCGCGCCGGAGCGCGAGAGAAACAGAGTGACGTGACGGGAATGCGGGCTTGATGAAAACCCACGACTTTCGCGAGTAATCATCCTTCCGGCTCCTTGTCATTCCCGCTATCTGGTACATTCCCAAGCTGGACGTCGCCGGTTCGACCCCGGTCGCCCGCTCCATCTATTTCTTCAAGAGAGTCCCTTGGCGGAGCCATGCCCCGGCCCGATGAGGGCCGGTAGTGTGCCTTCCGCGCGGCCGACAGGCCGCCATAGCTTCGCGGTACCGAAGTGTTGTAATCGAGACGTACCGATGGGAAATTGAAAGATAGAGCTGGGAAGAGGCGACGTGACCTTCTCCGAAAGATCCAAGCGCGCGGCTACGGTCGCCATGATGATTGTTCTTCATGGTTTCTACATACCCGTAACGTATGCCGAAATAACATATCGATTCATCCGAGAGAAAACTCCACCGAGGGATCGCCCCCTTCTGATGGTAAAGTGGCTGGCTTGCTTTGTTGGACCAATGACTCCTCTGGTCCTAGATGCGTATCTGAGTGTTTTGATCTTCGGGTACCACCAACCGAGCTTACGCGAAAAGTTGCTAGAGTTTCCGCTAATAGCGTTGTGGCCGTTTGGTGTGACGACGCTTATGTGGCGATACCTAATCCCCCATCTGATTGAACGTTACCCTCCGAGCGTGAGCGGCGTTGACCTACAAAGTTTCATCCTGCCACCTTGGTGATGCCGAGCCAGCCTCACACCAACCCGGCTCCATCATGGCGCTGGCGCGGCCTAATCGCGGAGATTAACCTTGAACGTGGATGGCAACTTTACTTTGTTCGCATTGCCAGCGCCCCGTGGCCACGATTGACGCTGGCATAGACGCACACCAAACGCTCGTGCGTGGCGCAATAGACGCTGGTGCGAAGATCGTATCGGAGTCCCGTATCGAGGCGAACCGGCGCGCCGGACTCGCCGTGCTGAGAATGTGGCGCAGGGGGCCGTCGACAGCGGGTGCCGCGTTCTGAATTAAGCGGCGCGGCTCACCTGTTCCCATGCGGGTTCACGGCGGCGGGCGATCTTCATTAGGACAGGGCGAAAGCGCATCTCAATAGCTTTGGTGGTTCGCGCAGTTCGGATTCGCATCGACGCAATCCGTTTCTCGTCAACGTCAAGCTTGGGTGCCTTCTCCGCCAGAAACTCAGCGACGATCAGGCGCAAAAGTTTTTCGCTTGTTGGACCGACCGGCTCTCTTTCGTTCTCCCAGCGCGATACGGTTTCATCGCGGACTTCAAGCTTCGCGGCGAGTTCCTTTGACGACCAGCCTAAGGCCTTGCGCAAGAAGCGTACGTCGCGGCCAGAGAGTTTTGGAGCGGCCCCGACGCGCGCAACCGCGACGGCGCTGATGAGTCCTTCCAGATTCGAGAATCCCGTGGCCGCCACCTTGCCGCACTTCGCGCACCGCACTTCCTCAACCGCATCGAGAATCACGACGCCCGGCATTCCTATCAGGGCGTCATTGCGGTACTCGTGTACGATTCGTGTTGCGAGTGCTCCGCCACACTTCTCGCACTTTGCGTTGAGCGTTGACGTTTTCATTTTGGGTTCACCTTCCATAGCGTGGGTGGTGAAGAAGATCGCTCCACCGCGGCCCAGAGACCTGATTTGAACGGACAGTTGGGCTAGCGACGGTCTCCGTTCCTTGCCAACGAGCAGTGGTTACGCCTCACCTTGAGGTAATATCAAATAGAAATATTTAGAACCAGGCCGCATAGGTGGCCGGCTGGCTCAGCAAGCATCGCGACGATCGCAAGCTTCTGAGTCATTTCGCAGTCCAGGCCCAGTTGACGGTTGATACCCAAGACGATTTCATGCTTCCGTGAAATGCCGGACAGCGGGAAGCAATTTGACCAGCACGGAAAAATCTCGCAACGGGCGGCCTCTCAGGCCACCGCGAGGAGCGGCGCTTGCGGGCGTGATTTTTTCGCTGCTGCTGATCGTGGGGCTGGGACTTGCTCGGTACGCGGTGCCGGCGGACCTTGCCGCGCCCGGGATTTGGCTGACCGAGCCATACCGTCGAAATGCGGTACGACTTGCCCTCGCGCTGGTTCCATTTGCGGGGATTGCGTTTCTGTGGTTCATCGGCGTGCTCCGCAGCCGCTTGGGAGAGCTTGAGGATCGGTTCTTTGCGACGGTATTCCTCGCAAGCGGACTGCTGTTTGTGGCTTGCCTGTTCGGTGCGGCGGCGATAACGAGAGCGATTCTTGACTCAGTGGCCGCCGGAAATATCGATAGCGCAACTTACTTTTTTAGCCGCCGGTTAAGCGACGCGCTAGTGAACCTGTTTGCCATGAAAATGGCGGCGGTATTCATGATCTCACTTTGCACGATCGCCTTGCGCACCGCGATCTTCCCGCGCTGGGTGGCATTCCTGGGCTATGCGTGTGCCGCGCTGCTACTGGTGGTGATCGCAAACTGGAAGTGGATCGCGCTGGTCTTTCCCCTCTGGATGCTGTTGGTTAGCATGCAGATGTCGTTCGCGGAGTTTCGCTCCGGTGATGCGGGAGAGGCTGCCCAGAGGTAACATCAACCTGAGCACCGACCGATCGCTCAAAATGATCGACGCAAATGGACGAGCAATCTCCGCAGGACCCGCCGCAGCTTGACACTGCAACCCGACTAGCATTCGAGCGCACGCGCAATTCGTACGAACAAACGATGATGTCGTGGACCAGAACCGCGACTTCACTAATCACGTTCGGATTCAGCATCTACAAATTTTTTCAGATAGAAGCGCCCGCAAGCAGCCAGCGGAATTACCTCATTGGACCACGCGAGTTCGCACTCATGCTGGTAGGGATCGGTCTCGTTTCACTGGTGCTGGCGACCCTCGAGTACCGGCAAAGTATCCAAACGCTCGGAGCACAATATGCGGGCAAGCGGCGTTCACTGGCAGTGCTGGTCGCCGCGTTGATCTCGATTCTCGGAATACTTGCATTCGTCGCGATGATTTTCCGTCAATAGCACCAAGGCGCCGGCAAAGAGCAAAGAGGAGCCTTCATTGAAGAAAATCATTTGTCTGCTGGTGATCGTGATGATAGGCGTAGTGCTCGCGGAATCTGCATATTCGCAGATGGCGAGTCCCTCGGCCGCCACGGCACAAGACAACATTCCGGAGATCCGTGCGGTTGGGATAGTCGCTCCGCCGTTCGTAATGCAACAAAACGGCTCATTGACCGGATTCAGCTTCGATCTTTGGAATGCGATCGCCGCGCGGCTCAAGCTAAAAACGAGCTATCAGATCGCGCCTGACGCAGGCGCCCTAGAGGAGGCGATGCGCTCAAAAAGGGCTGACGTTACCGTCACGCCGGTCTTCATAACGTCGGCACGTGACGATCAGTTTGATTTTTCATATCCCGTGATGGAGGCTGGGCTGCAAATCATGGTGAGAGAGTCCGGCGAGACGGCGCAGACCTCAAGCCCCTTATGGGACCTCCTCCGATTGCTGTTTTCACGAACGACCGCAATATGGCTCGGGGTGGCGATCCTGCTCGTCATAATCCCGGCTCATCTAATCTGGTTCCTGGATCGGCGGCAGCCGGACAGCATGCTGTCGAACCGAAGCTACATCCCGGGCATCTTCGAGGTGCTTTACTGGGGAATATCGTCGCTGACGTCGCAGGCACAGACGATGCCGCATCAATGGCTGGCGCGCGTGATATCGAATTTCTGGATGTTCGTCGGGGTGGTGTTCGTTGCACTTTACACCGCTCAGCTAACCGCGAGCCTGACCATGCAGCAGATTCGCGGCGCCATCGAGGGACCGGGCGATTTGCCCGGCAAACAGGTCGCCACAATCGCCGGCACTACTGCGGTTGCATATCTTCAGGAGCAGAACGCACAGGTGCGGGAGTTCCCGACCACCGATCTAATGTTCAAAGCTCTGCTGGACAAAAAAGTTGATGCCATCGTTTCGGTCGCGCCGCTGCTACTTTACTACGCGGCGCATGAGGGAAAAGGCCGGGTAAAGGTGGTCGGCCCCGAAATTAACTCCGCTCCGGTCTCCCTTATGTTTCAGTTGGACAGCCCGCTGCGCAAAAGGGTTGACCGCACGTTGATAGCGCTGCGCGAGAACGGCACCTATCAGCAGCTTTACAACAAGTGGTTCGGCACCCCATAGAAACATCGAATCCACCTCGGCGGTGGCTGAAACCGCTCCGCATCAACGCGGTCTTCGCTTTACTGCTGTTCTGCGTCATGGCCGTGCCCGCACGCGCGCAACAAGCGCCGACGCCGCCGCAGCCACCAGCGGGCGGAATGACTGATCAGCAGCTCGCAATCAGCGCCCATAATCCATTTGAGGATTTCGTCAAGATTCCAATTCAGTCCACGACCGGGCTTCAAATAGGGCCTAATCATAACGCCGGCGATGCGGTGAATATCGAGCCGTTGATACCGATTTCGCTCAACGCCGATTGGGACCTGATGCTGCGGCCGAGCCTGACGATGGCTTACTCGCCAACTCCTCATGAACAGTTTGGGTTTACTGACCTGCAGTCTTCTCTTTTTCTCACTCCCGCCAAAAACACCACCTGGGTTTGGGGCGTGGGGCCAATCTTTCAGTTTCCCACCGCGAGCAGTTCGGAACTGGGAACCGGCCGCTGGTCGGCGGGACCCACCGCGGCGCTCGTCGAATCGGACGGTCCGTGGTTCAACGGCGTCATCGCATACCATCTGATGTCGTATGCCGGTAATCGTAGGCGTGGCAGCGTCAACCAGACCTACATCGAGCCGCAGGCCAGCTACAACTTCGAGAGCGGCTGGTACATCCAGTGCGACCCCGCCATCACCTACGACTGGACAGCGGACGCCGCCAACGCGTGGACTATTCCGATGGGCGCAGATGTCGGCAAGGCGTTCAAGATGGGTCCCAAGATTTGAGCCTGCAGGTTGGGGCGTACGATCTGCTAAAGGGTCCGGATGGCTCCCCGCAATGGATCGCGCGCGTCAGCGTAACGTTTCTCTTCCCCGCGGCCACTAAATGAATGGCCGGGGGTTAAGCGGACCGGGGTGGGCGCTGGGGAAATCGGCCAGCGTGAATTGGGCGAACCGGCAGTGCCTTTTGTGCAACGACCGAGAGTCGAGGCCGGTCAGGTTCCCGACCACCAATCTCTGAGCTCCGGAAACGCGACCGTCAGGCCGAAGTTGATCGTTGTCTGAGGTGCAATCGGCGAGTATTGCCGATAGACCATCCATTGGCCGGTAACAAAGATACTCATCGGCGGTAGCCCAGGACGCACCAGTGTTCGTCCGAGGCCGATACTTAGCGGCATCAT
>DATKOZ010000031.1:0-8222 GCA_035524375.1 Binataceae bacterium (SeqCode)
GGCCGCTCGCAGGTGGTCGCGCAGCTCTTCCAGCATCACTTGCGCGCATCGCTCGATGGGAAATCCGGCGATACCCGTCCCAATTGCCGGGAACGCGATCGACCGAAGCGAGTTTTCCGCCGCCCGTTTGAGTGAATTGCGCGTCGATGCGCGCAAATTCCGCTCCGCCGTCGGCTCACCAAGCCGCATGCTCGCGGCATGGATGACGTGGAGTGCTTTGAGCCTTCCCGCACCGGTGATCGCTGCCTCGCCAAGGGAAATCGGTCCAAGTTTATCGCATTCAAGCTGTATCGATGGTCCGCCCTTGACGCGAATCGCGCCGGCCACGCCGCCGCCCAGCTTCAGATCGTTGTTAGCGGCGTTGACGATCGCATCGACCTCCGCCTCGGTCAGATCGCCTTGCCTCAAAATAATTTTATCGCGCCAATTGCCATTCATCGCATTTCGCCCGCCGCTAACAAGCCCACATTCTGCTAGTATCGCCCAAGAACGATGCGCTGGAAACGAGCCGCACTACCGATTGGCGCGGCGGTTGTAATCGCCGCGATTGCGGCTTGTGGCGGCCCGCATCGCACTCCAGGGACGATCCAGGTCGATATCGAGAATTCGCCAACATCGACTGATCCGCGCTTTGCCACCGACGCCATATCATCGCGCGTGAACGAACTCATTTTCGGCTCATTGGCCCGGACCGACCGTAACGGACAATTATCGCCGGAACTGGCTGACAGCATCGAGCGGCCGGCGCCGACCCAAATCGTTTTTCATCTGCGACACGGCGTCCGCTTCAGCGACGGGCGCGAGGTTACCGCGCGGGATGTGAAGTTCACCTTCGACTCGATGCTGCAAGCCCAAGCCGCATCGCCCAAGCGCGCTAAATTCCAGAAGCTAAGATCGGTTGAGGCACCCGATGATTTTACTGTCATAATGAGCACCGACACCCAGTATGCGCCTGCGGGTGACTTCGCCAGTCAGGAAATCGTGCCAGCCGGAACGCCGGCGCCATCAGGGGAAGTTGGTCCCGCGCCGCCCGGGGCGGGGCCGTACCGGATGGCATCGTTTGCGCGCGACGAGTCGATAGCGCTGGAGCGTAACCCCTACTATCACGCATCGCCCGATTCGCCGGTAGAAATCGTCTTCAAGATCGTGCCCGATCCGACGGTGCAGGCACTGGAACTGGCCGAGGGAGTTTGCGATCTGTCCGAAAATTATGTTTCGCCCGAGGTGCTGGGGTACCTCGCTTCAAACCCGAACCTCAGCGTGCTGAATTCGCCGGGAACTACGTTCCAGTATCTGGCGTTTAATTTCCGCGACACGCGCCTGCGCGATCTGCGCGTGCGCCGCGCGATTGCCTATGCGATCGACCGCAGAGCAATTATCGACTGGATGTTGCGCGACACGGCGCGACCCGCCACCGGGCTGCTCGCGCCAGAAAACTGGGCCTACGATGGAAACGTAGCGACGTATTCGTACGATCCCGATCGCTCGCGGCGGTTGCTCGACGACGCGGGATATCTGGCTGGTATCGGCGGCATGCGACCTCTCCGATTCGTTTACAAGACGACTCCCGAGGGCACGCGGCTGGCGCAGGCAATCCAGGCGATGCTCAAGAAGGTCGGTGTGGAGGTCGATATCCGTGCCAGTGAGTGGGCGACTTTCTACGCCGACATCCAGAACGGAAATTTCGATCTGATGTCGAGCCGATGGATTGGAATTGCCGACCCCGATCAGTTTCAGGTATTTGATTCCAGCAAAATTCCACCGCACGGCGAAAATCGGGGCGCATACTCGAATCCGCAAATGGATCATCTGGTCGAAGCCGGCGCCATCACGCTCGACCAAGTGGAGCGAAAGAAGATATATGCGCAGGTGCAGCAGCTTGCGGCCGACGATCTTCCTTACGTGCCGCTGTGGTGGAACAACACCGTGGTGGTCATGAACCGCGAGTTGTCAGGGTTCACGCCATATCCCAATGGCAGCCTGCGGTCGCTTGCCACGCTCAAGCTGGCGATTTCCGGCCCGGCGGATGCGGCCCAATGATCGCGTACCTGAGTCGGCGCATCGCAGCGCTGGTGCCGGTCGCACTTGGCGTAGCGACATTGACGTTCGCCATCATCCATCTGGTTCCCGGTGATCCTGTAATCGCGATGCTGGGGGAGACGGCCGCGCCCTCTGATGTCGACGGGATGCGTCATCAACTGGGGCTCGACCGTCCAATCCTAACGCAATACGCCGCGTTCCTTTGCGGACTGGCGCGGGGCAATTTGGGAGAATCGATTTCAACTCACAAGCCGGTTGCGAAGCTTATCGCTGAACGGTTCCCGGCCACGCTGGAATTGGCGGCGGCGGGAATGATAGTCGCGATCCTGATCGCATTTCCGTTGGGATTCGTCGCCGGATCGAATCCCGGAGGCGCGGCTGATTTAAGCGCGATGGGATTCGCCATCGTGGGCGTCTCCATTCCACACATCTACCTGGGCCCGCTCCTGATGATCCTGTTCTCGCTCGACTTGAGACTCTTGCCGCTTACTGGTCGCGGTGGCCTGTCGCATCTGGTGCTCCCCGCATTCACTCTGGGAACGGCGATGGCGGCAATTCTGGCGCGGATGCTGCGGCAGAGCCTGATCCGCGTGCGGGACAGCGACTACATGCGAACGGCGATCGCCAAAGGCTTGAGCGGGCGAGCCGCGCTGCTGCATCACGGGCTCAAGAATGCGCTCACGCCGGTGGTAACGGTGATTGGGCTGCAAATGGGCGCGCTGCTGTCGGGCGCGCTTATCACCGAGGTGATCTTCTCGTGGCCCGGCGTCGGCCGCCTGATGATTGGTGCGATCGGCGCGCGCGATTACCCGCTGGTTGAAGGCTGCGTGCTCACATTCGCGATGACTTATGTGATCGTCAATCTCGCGACTGATGTCGCCTACGCGCTTTTCGATCCGCGGGTGAGGATTTCATGATCGCTCAAGGGCGAAACCCATCGTTGGCGATCGGGGTCGTAATCGTGGTCGCGCTCGCATCGGTGGCGATTAGTGGACCCGTGCTGATACATACCGATCCGCTCGCAATTGATCTTCCCAATGCGCTTGCGGGCCCAAGCTTCACGCACCCCCTTGGATGCGATTCATTAGGGCGCGATATGCTCGCGCGCTTGATTTGGGGCGCGCGGCTGTCGCTGTCGGTATCGGCACTGGTAGTGATCGCTTCACTAATCCTCGGTTCACTGGTTGGCGGGATTGCCGGGCTTGCGGGCGGGAAGATCGATCATCTGGTGATGCGTGGAGTCGATATCATCCTGGCCTTTCCGGGAATTCTGCTCGCGATCGCAATTGCCGCGATCTTGGGACCCGGCCTGCCCGACCTGATCGTCGCGCTGGCGGCTATGGGTTGGACCGGCTATGCGCGAATCGTTCGCGGCGAGATGCTGTCGCTCCGCGAGCGCGACTATGTGATCGCCGCTCGTGCGCTGGGTGCGCGCCCTTCCCGCCTGCTATTTCACCATTTGCTGCCGGGGGTTGCCGGACCCGTCGCCGTACAGGCGACGTTTGGCCTTGGCGGAATTATTGGGGCCGAAGCCGCGCTGTCGTTTCTAGGTGTCGGTGTGACGCCGCCCACACCAAGCTGGGGCAACATGCTGGACTCCGGGCGCGCTTTTCTGCTGGTCGCGCCTCATCTGACCACGGCCCCCGGTCTCGCGATTGGAATCTCGATTCTCGGGTTCAATCTGCTCGGCGACGGCATCGCGCAGAAGATCGGCCATCGCGATTGACGGTTGTCGTTTGCGTTGCGCGGCCGAATGGCGCGCATCCGTTTCAGATCGAAATCGTGTTATTCATTTCATTGGATGCGCGGCGAACATGAAACCCGATGAAATTGAGCGGCGGCTGACCGATTTCATTCGTGGGCAAGGTCTCTATGATCGCGTGTCGATCGCGGACTTGCGCAAGATGCCGGGCGGAGCAACGCGCGAGATCTGGTCATTCGATTGCGCGATGGAGAAGGGCGATGTGACCACCCGCCGGGCGATGGTTCTCCGGCGCGATGCTGGGGCGCATCGCATCGCCACCTCGCGCCATGACGAGTTTCTCGTCATTCGCGCCGCCTTTGCGGAGGGAGTGCCGGTGCCGGAAGTTTTCTGGATGTGCGACGATGCGGCTGTGCTCGACGGCCCGTTTTTTCTCATGGCTCGGGTCGAGGGTGAAACGATCCCGCGCCGGCTGCTCCGCGACGAAGAGTACGCGCAGGCTCGCGAGGCAATACCCGAGCAATTGGCGCGAATCCTGGCGAAAATCCATCGGATCGATCCCGTCAAACACGGCCTCAATTTTCTAGCTCCGCCGCGCGGAGATGCGGCATTGGAAGAAGTCGAGCGGTACGAGCAGATATTCCGCCATCTGGCGCTGGAGCCGCATCCGGCCTTCGAACTTGCGTTGCGCTGGCTAAAGTCAAACGCGCCGAATTCCGCCCGCACTACGCTGGTCCACGGCGATTATCGGATTGGAAATGTAATCTACGGTCCCGAAGGGGTGCGCGCGATCATCGATTGGGAGGGTGCTCATCTTGGCGATCCCCTCGAGGATGTTGGATGGATTTGCGTGCGCGCGTGGCGATTTGGCAACGACCGCAAACCCATGGGAGGATTGGCCTCGCGCGAAGAATTCTTCCGGGCCTATGCGGCGGCGGGCGGCCCCGCGATCGATCCGGAGGCGGCGCGATGGTGGGAAATATTCGGAAATCTAAAATGGGGAATAATCACGATCGGGCAGGCGCGGACGCATATCGACGGCGGAGTGAAGAGCGTTGAACTGGCGAGTATTGGGCGTCGGACGGCAGAAACCGAGTTAGAGCTGCTCAATTTAATCGAATTACACGAATAGGATCCCGGCGCGAACCGCTGCGGGTGGTGAAGCAATGCAGGATCGTCCCACTTCAATCGAACTGTTAGAGGCGAGCGCGGATTTCATCGATCGCGAAGTGATTTCCGCACTCAATGGCGGACGGCAATTCCAGGCGCGAGTCGCGGCAAACGTGCTGCGAATCGTCGCGCGTGAAATTCAGTTGGAGGATTCGCACGTCCGTAGCGAAGTGAAGGCGCTCTCCGCGCTATTGGGCCAGGAACCGCCGCACTTGCACAGTCTCGATGACTTGCGCCGGGCAGCGTTCAAGCTAAATGAAGAGTTGAGCGCGGAAATTCGTGCCGGCGGTGCTGATTCAGAGCCGCGCCGCTCGCAGGTGGCCAGTGCGGTGCGGCGAATCGTCGAGGACAAGCTGAGAATCGCGAACCCGCGCTACCTTGAGGCCGATGCCGCCATACGAAAAGGAGAATGAAGATGGGCGAAGTCAAAGTGATGCTGCTGGATCAGGACGACCTGATGCATCCCAACACCGGCGAGTCCAACTACAACGAAAGCGCATACTACAACTTTTTCGATCGCAACGAGCGCATCGGCGGATTCCTGCGGCTCGGCAATCGCCCCAACGAGGGTTACGCCGAAATGACGATTTGCCTCTATCTGCCCGATGGAACCGTCGGCTTCATGTTTCAGCGTCCCGAAATCAAAGACAACCACGCTCATGATTCCGGAGGAATGAAATTCGAAGTAATAAAACCGTTTGAACGTCATCACATCGGATATGCCGGCAAGGTGTGCGTACTCAAAAACCCGTTGGAGATGGCCGAGCCGGCGCAGGCGTTCAAGAGCAATCCCTATGCGGATGCGAAACTCGATCTGGACTATCTCGCGGTTTCGCCCGGCTGGGGCGGTGAGTTGCGGGAGAAAACCGCGCAGGGATGGGTCGCACCGGCGCCCTCGGGCAATCCGGAAGCTCAATTCGCACGGGGGCATCTTGAACAACTGGGTCATGCCGCCGGCAAGCTGGTCCTGAATCAGGCCGGGGCGGTGCGTGAATATCGCATCGACGGCCTTGGCCTGCGCGATCATAGCTGGGGACCCCGTTACTGGCAGGCGCCCAAATACTATCGCTGGCTGACCATGAACTTTGACGAGGAGCTGGGTGGGATGGCAACGATTACGGTGAATCGCGACGGCAGCGAAAGGCCCGGTGGGTTCATCGCGCGCAAAGGCAAGCCAAATCTAAACATAGTCAAAGTCGATATTCAGACTGAATTCTCCGGCGAGCAGCGCTTGCACGACAAGATCAAAGTGGAGTGCGAGACAGAGGAAGGTGGCGCGCCGATCGTTATTACAGGCCGGGTACTGTCAATGATTCCGCTGCGTAACCGGCGCGCGGGGGCCGTTACGCGAATCGCGGAGGGGATGACTGAGTGGAACTGGAACGGAAAAATTGGATTTGGCCTATCGGAGTACCTGGATCACCTGGCGGAGTAAATCTCTCTCCATCAATCTTCAGCGTCCCGCTTTAAGGGCGCGAAGGCTTTTCTCGTACGGCGGATAAGCGATTCCGCGTTCGGTAATAATCGCCGTGACCAACTCGGCAGGGGTTACATCGAATGCCGGATTGAATGTATGCACGCCCTTCGGGGCAATCTGACGTCCGCCAATTTCGGTTAGCTCTCTGCCAGATCGTTCTTCAATTGGAATTGCCGCGCCGTTTGGGCAGTCCAAGTCGATCGATGACAGCGGTGCTGCAACATAGAAAGGCACGCCGTGACGGCGTGCCATCACAGCCAGCGGATAAGTACCGATTTTGTTCGCGACATCGCCATTGGCTGCCGTTCGATCGGTCCCGACCACCACACAATCCGCCTTATGGCGAGAAAGGACGGTCGCCGCCATGTTATCCGCAATGATCGTCACGGGAATGCGATCCTTGTGCAATTCCCACGCGGTCAGCCGCGAGCCCTGCAGGAACGGGCGCGTCTCGTCGGCAAATACCCGGATTTTCTTGCCCGCTTCGCGCGCAGCACGAATAACTCCCAGCGCTGTGCCATAGCCGGCTGTCGCCAGCGCGCCGGCATTGCAATGCGTCAGTACCGTGGCGGAATCGCCAATCAGGCTTGCGCCGAAATGGCCAAGTGCGCGGTTGGCTGCGATGTCTTCGTTGTAAACCGCGATTGCTTCGGCGCGCATACGGCGAAACAGGTCATCGGCGCCGAGCGCCAGATTATCGTCCAGAACTTTGCCCATCCGATCGACCGCCCAAGCGAGATTCACCGCGGTTGGCCGCGCCGCCTTGAGCGTCTTTGCTACAGCCGCGAAGCGTTTGCGCGCTTGTGCGCCTGCGGTTCCGCGAATTCCCAGTGCCACACCCATCGCCGCGGCAACGCCGATTGCAGGAGCGCCCCGAATCACCATCGAGCGGATCGCTTCCGCCACGCCGCGATAGTCGCGATAGGTGCGGATGACCTCGCGCGTGGGCAGGAGACGCTGGTCGATCATGCGCACTGTGCCAGCGCGCCATTCTATCGTCATTACCGCCATACTATCCGTCTCGGTTGTTCAATTGTGCGCAAGTCAGCAAGCAAGAGAAGACGGCGCAATGATTACTCACTGCGCCGCCAATTGCTTAATTCTGCGCAATGCCGAAAACCGGCAGTGCAATGGCTTTACTTAAACCTTTTCGTAAACGCCGCGCGACTTGCGCTTTACCAATCCGGCATCGATCCAGCGCGTGATCGCAGCGAAGATCTCGGAAGGCCGCTTGCCTTTCAGGCCGCGAACGTTACGAACGTCGGACGCATGAAACTGCTTGGGTACCTGCGAAAGGACAGTGCGCCAATTGATTCTACCGCCGGCGGTCCGCCCGCGCGCACCTGCTGCGGCACTGACGCGGCCCATCACCAGGGATACCAGCTTCGCAGCCTGATCCTTATATCGGCTCAATTCCATTTCCTGGATGCGAATATCCTTGCGAAGAGTTGCAAGGATGGCGCGAGCTTGACGCTGGACCTGTGCAAAGGCGGAACCGGAACGCCGGGTGGCTTTTTTACGTGGCATCTGAAAACTCCTTGAACGAAATGAAAAATCAGGAAACGGTCTCACCCTACACAATATAATTCCATGGTACAAGCGGCACGTACCGCTAGTTCACTATTGATAAGCACTTGCGGTTATCCAAGTGCATATTGTTCGCCGACTAGTGAAACGCCAGCGGATTTTGTCAGGCCGAATCGATTCCGTCTAACTGTGAATCGCCTTCTACCCGGCAGCGGTCTTTGCTTCACACCAAAGACAAACAGGTGCGACGCAGAGAATTAGCTTCCCCTAATGACGCCACCACGCCAGCGAAAAGGAAATCCACAA
>DATKOZ010000032.1:0-71838 GCA_035524375.1 Binataceae bacterium (SeqCode)
GGCGCCTTGCATTAGCGGGCGCCGCACGACTTTCGTTTTTCAGGGGATCGGGTTGGTTTAGCTCAAGTAAAGGACTGATCTCGATTACTTCTCAAAGGATGGTCCGGCGAAGCCGCCTTCAATCTTTGCCTGCATGCCGCCCTGCGCGAACGCGCTATGCCCTGCGGTCAGACCGCCATCGACGGTAAATGCCTGTCCTGTAACCCACTCCGAATCGGGTCCTGCCAAGAAGAGCGCCATCGCGGCGATATCCTCGGGATGGCCGGCGCGTTGGATCGGCTGGATATGCGCCAGGAATTGTTCGGCTACCTGCTGTCCACCGGGAACGAACTTATACAGCAGGGGAGTGTTGATGCCTCCCGGGCAGATGCAATTTACCCGAATCTTGTCCTTGCCTACCTCAAGGGCGACCGAGCGGGTCAGATTAATCACCGCTGCCTTCGCCGCACTGTAGGCATGTGGTCCCGCGCCACCGCGCAGTCCGGCTACTGAAGCAGTGGATATGACTGAGCCGCCGCCGGCTTTCCGCATTTCGGGTATAGCGAATTTCATTCCAAGGAACACGGAGCGCAGGAGCACCGCCATACTCTTGTCCCAATTTTCGATAGTGGTCTCCTCGATTGGTCCGGTCGCACCGCCCAAGCCTGCGTTATTGTAAATTATGTCGAGCCGGCCAAATTCCTTAACTGCGCGATCGACCAGGGCTTTGACCTGCGCCTCAGCGGCGACGTCGGTCTTTTGAAATACGGCGCTGCCGCCGTTTTCTTTGCAATCACGAACAGCGGACTCTCCGCCATCCGCATTGAGGTCGGCGATAACGACCTTTGCGCCTTCGCCGGCGAATCTAACCGCGGTGGCGCGGCCGATGCCGCTTGCCGCACCGGTGATTACCGCTACTTTTCCGTCGAGCTTGCCCATCTTTAACCGTCCTTATGGTAAATTTTGCGGCGTGACGGTTTCCCGCACGCCGATTCCTATCCTAATAGCCGTTAGGCAGGCGGCATACAAACGTAATCCGCCCTGCGTGAATGATATAATTCAGGCGATGTCCGAGGCGTCCCAAATCGAGTCGATCGAGCGCAAGCTGGAAACGACCCCGGCCGGCGCCGGCGTATATCTGCTCTGCGACCGCACCGGAAAAGTTCTCTATGTCGGCAAAGCGAAGCGGCTGCGCGCTCGGGTTAGGTCGTACTTCCGTCCCGGCGGTGATGGCCGCTTCCAAATGCGGTTTCTCATGAGCAAGGTGGGAGACTTCGACATACTGGTAACCGCCAGTGAAAAAGAGGCGCTGATCCTCGAAAACAATCTGATTAAGCAGCTCCATCCGCGCTACAACATCAGGCTCAAGGACGACAAATCGTACCTGTCCGCAAAAATTACCAATCATCCGTGGCCGCGCATCACGGTGACCCGCAAGATTATCCGCGATGGCGGGCGTTACTTCGGCCCATTTGGCTCAGCCGACGGCCTGCGCGAAACCATCGACGTGATCCGCAGGACCTTTCCGCTGCGAACCTGCACCGATGCGGTCTTTCGCAACCGGTCCCGGCCCTGCCTTGAGTATCAAATCAAGCGATGCATGGGCCCGTGCTGCCTGGCGGTCGACCGTGCCGAGTACGAGCGTCATCTTCGCGCAGCGCAGATGCTTCTGGAGGGACGCGACTTGGACCTGCTCCGAGAAATGCGCGAACGGATGAAGGAGCACGCATCGCGGCTTGAGTTCGAAGAGGCCGCGCGCGTTCGCGACCGGGTTCGTGCGATCGAAAAGACGGTGGAGCGCCAGACCGTCCTTCACCACTGGGGAATCGACCAGGATGTCTTTGGGCTGTACCGCGAGGGCGGGTTTATCGAGGCAATCGTTCTCATCGTGCGGGGCGGGAAATTAACCGGCACACAGGGCTGGAGCTTTCAGGATCTCGAGTTTGCCGACACCGAAGTCCTTTCCGACCTGCTCACGCAATACTATTCAGGCGGCCGCGCAATCCCCGATGAAGTGCTGGTGCCAGCTGAGCTTGAAGATTCCGAGATCCGGGCGGAGCTGCTATCAGAGCGGCGCGGGAAGAAATGCGAAGTGATCGCGCCGATGCGTGGCGAAAAAGTGCGCTTGCTCGAACTGGCGATGGAGAACGCCCGGCAAAGCTTCGCCGCGCGCCGTGACAATGAAAAAACGCGGGAGCGAATGCTCGAGGAGTTGCGCACCCGCCTGAACCTTCGCAATACACCCAAGCGGATGGAATGCTACGACATCTCCAATCTGCAGGGTACGATGGTCGTGGGATCTCAAGTCACCTTCGACGAAGGCGAGCCGCGCAAGGAACTTTACCGCCGATATCGAATTCGCGGCTTTACGGGCCAGGATGATTTTGCCGCGATCTACGAGGTGATACGCCGCCGCCTTGAGCGGGCGATTCGCGATAATGAGCAGCCTGACCTGTTGGTAATCGACGGTGGTAAAGGGCAACTGAATGCGGCGCTGCTCGCGATTAAAGAACTAAATCTGGAGGGGCGGATCGATTGCATATCGCTCGCCAAACAGCACGTTCTGAACGATCGGCATGCGACGGAAATAGCGAAGTCCGACGAGCGGGTGTTCCTTCCAAACCGGAAGGATCCAATCGTTCTACCGAAGAACTCAACCGCCCTGTTTTTGCTGGTCAGGATTCGCGACGAAGCGCATCGCTTCGCAATTACCTACAACCGCGAGCTGCGCCGGCGGGCGCGGATGCGATCGGCGCTGGACGACATCGAAGGTATCGGTCCGGTGCGCCGGCGTGCGCTACTGCGGCATTTCGGCAGCCTGCGCCGGATACGCGAGGCCACCGCCAGCGAAATCTCACAGGTAAAGGGCTTCAACGCGGCGTTGGCCGAAACGATACGTCATCAACTGGACGCGGCAGCTGCTCTTCTGGAAACCGACGCTGCACCTGGCTGATTATCGTCGCGGCGGTGGCGGCGGCAGCTTGCCCTCGTTCGCATGCATGCGCTGGAGGTACTCCTCAGTGCATTCGGGATGTTCACGATCCTCGGCGGCACGCTCGTGCTTCTCGGCCGTGAGAACGTAATCAGCGTTTGGGTCGAGCCGCTTCCCGCAGCGGCGGCACACGAAAACTCGATCTCCCATGTCGTTAATTCCTCCCTGGCGTCCAAGCCTCGAATTTCATTGTCCGAAACGGCCGATCAATCCGCAAGCGCCGCCGCTATTTCACGACTATGGAGTATACGTCGCGGCCAAAATGAAAAGTTGCGGCAGGCGCGGCGGGCGGGTCCGCGAAAGTCGTCACGGTCTCTTTTGCCGGCGAGAAGGGCTGCATCGGATCCTGTGGCCGGACCAAAGTCTTTGGAAATACGAATACCCCATGCGGCAATCTTTTGAATCCCAGCCATGGATCGCCGAAATCGTATCGATCGAAGGCCAGTACGGAGCCAAACAAATGTTCGCCGCCGACCGCGGTCTTCGAGTAAAACGCCCGCGGTGGATATGAATTGTGGAACAATACGTAGATGTACGGTTGATTGATCGTCAGCGGCATCACGATTGGAACTTCGGGCGGTGCGAGCTTTTGGGCTTCGTCAATCAGGTCCTTTACGCCGTACTGAAAAAACGATTCCCTGGTTTCTGAAAATCCGGTGAAATAATAGGCCGCCGAAATGGACGCCTGAACCAACACCATCAAGATTGCTACGCAAGCGATCAGCGGTCCGGCTTGGCGCATCAGCCGGGGCCTGGCTGGGACCACCGGTTCACTCTCCACGGATGCTGTCGCCTTGCGAAGTGAAAGCAATACGACCATTCCCAAGGCTGAGAGAATCGCCCAAGGTACGACCAGTAGAATGTCATGCAGGGGGTGGAGTGAAGGGGCCGGCTTTATCATCGCACCGGGAATTGCCGCGGCGGCGAGCCAGCCAATAAGGAATATTGCCTCCTTGCGCCACTGGTGGCTCAAAAGTGCCGAAAATCCGATCGCTGAAAGTATCGCCTGACCGGCGAACAGGAGGGTGAGATCATGCGGTGCGCCGAAGACGGATGAGCCAGTGCCAAAAAGATTGCTGGGCGAGAAATGATCGAGCCAATTGAAAGCCAGCCGTCCAATGCCATTCTCGCCACTTAGGACGGACATCTGTCGGTAGTGTGCTTGGATGGTTCCGCCGCGTGCGATTAGCAGCCATAGCTGGGGAATCACTATGAGCACAAACCACTTGGTGGAATTGATCGCGGATCGCGCAAGCGGCTTAATTTCCCGGCGATACAGGATTGCGATCCAGACAATGATCAGCGGTGTGAAGAGCTTGGTGATCGAATAACTGTAAAGCGACAGGCCAAAAAGTATTGCGCTTGCGGTCAGCCACCTTTGATCGCGGCGGTTTATCGCGACCAGAAAACCGGCGATTGCCCAATCAACGGTTGCGGAAGCGGTGATGGCCTCGTGCCCGAAGCGGCTGAGCATCAGGTGCCACGGCGATACTGCTACGAGAAAGACCGCGACCACCGCCGCCGATGGATCGAGCAATTCGGCACACAGCAATCCAATTGCGATCAGGTCCGCAATTCCCCACAGTGCGGCTCCCAGGCGAACGATCCAAGGTTTCAATCCGAATATGCCGACCAAGGGGCCGATCGAATAATCGAATAGAGGCATTCGATAGTCGTTGAACGCCTGTATCGCGATTGGCAGAAAGTTGCCGCGATGATCGTGTGCGGTTGTGAACAGGCTGTAGGCATCGTATCCGTTGCATGCTTCGTCCTGATTGAAGCCCAGCGGCACCCGGTCGAGCGCAATCGTCCGCAGGCCGGCTCCCAGGCAGATCGTTATCAAAATCGCGACGATGGCAGGCGTGAATCGGTGTGACCTGGAAGAGTGCATTTGCCGACGCGGCGGGATGCGCAGGTGCAAGCCGCCCGGGAAAGATTAGTACCTATGGGAGGCCAACACCATCGGGGTTATTCTACCCCTGTGACCCCGGTGGATTTCGATGATTGAGAACTATCGATAATCTTGGCAGCGGATTCGGAACCGTCATAACGATCGTGATCGATTGCACAATCCATCGGAGCGTCAGATTCCGATTTCGCTCTCTCAAATCGGTTGCGCCGATTGAGGGGCGCCAACCGGCAATGCATAATCGAGGCGGGTAAAGTGGCCACCGCCACGACAACATCTTACGGAACCGGCACGGGGCGCGGATCGAATTCGATCGGCGTTCAGGGCGGCACCGTAGCCGAGCCGAACCAGGGTTGGGCGGGTCGATTCGCGCAAATTCCGGCAATTTATGCGGTCGCAATAGCAATCGTCATTGGCGACGCCGCCGGCAACTGGAAAATCCTGGCGCCGGAGTCACTCGCAGTTGCACTCGGGCTAATTTCCGCCCTTGCGTTTTACGTGCGGCGGCGAGCGCTCGGACTTATGGCGGCGTACGCCGCGCTTGCATGCGTCGCGACGATCTCCCCCGCGACACTGCTCGATCCGCCGTACTCACCCGATAGCATTCGTAACTTTGCTGACGGGTCGACGGCTACGATTGCCGGAATCGTCATCCGCGAGCCTGAGCGGGAGCGATACGGAGACCGAATCTACGTGAAGGTCGAGCGTGCAGGCTCGCCTAACCAGATGCGAGCCGCCGCGGGACAGGTGCGAGTGGCAGTACTCGGGGGTGATTCATTTCACCTCGGTGACGAAGTTCAGTTGACGGCCCCGATCCGTTTTCCCCGCAACGACGGTAATCCCGGGGAGTTCGACTACGCCGGGTTCCTGTCGCGTGACGGAGTGGACGCAACAATGACAGTCCGTCCCGATTCATCAGGCACGTCTTCGATTCGAGTGGTGGGCTCCCGGTCGTTCTTCCCGGCGAGCGAAATCGGATCGATTCGGGAGCGAATCGGCGTGTTTATCGATCGCAATCTTTCCTACCCCGAAAATGCCGAAATGCGCGCGCTCGTGATCGGCGACCGGAGCGGAATCCGGGATGATCTACGCGATACATTCGCGCACACCGGGATGGCGCATCTGCTGGTTATTTCAGGACTGCATCTGAGCTTGGTGGCGGCGGCAATCTTTGCGGTGGTTCGCCTGCTGCTTATGCTCGCGCCCGGCTTGGCCAATCGGGGCTACGCAAACAAACTGGCCGCTATGGCGGCCTCGCTGGGAGTGTGCGCATATGCGGCAATTGCGGGCCATCGGGTCTCGACCACGCGCGCATTGGTGATGGTGCTCGCGTACATGTTCGCGATCATTATCGATCGCGCCCGCGCGCCGATTGCATCATTGGCGTTGGCGGCCATCGTCATCTGCATCGCGATACCGGGGTCCACCGCAGATATCGGATTCCAGCTATCGTTCGTATCGGTGATAGCGATCGTGCTCGGAATGAAGCGGTTTATGGCCTGGTTTGAGCGGCGCAAGCGATGGGGGACTGTGCTTGGAACGGCCGCGCCGATCCGATGGCGGTTAGCCGAAGTGCCGGCCAGCGTCATCGCGGTATCTTTCTGGGCGATGGTCGCTACCGCGCCGTTGACCGCACTTCACTTCAATCAGGTTGCAATAGTCGGGCTGGCTGCGAACGCGGTTGTCGTGCCGATAATGGGATTTGGCGCGACGATTAGCGGTTTGGTCGCAGCGGTGTTGAGTTTCATTTCCGAACCATTGGCTAGATTGATTCTCAATCTGGGCGCGGCTTGCATCGGATGGGGAAACTCAATGGCGCAATGGTTTTCCGGATGGCCGCTTGCATGGTCGGAAACCTTTACGCCGACCGTGGTGGAACTGGCGCTGGTATACGGGTTGATATTTGTCTGGCTGACGGCACCGATCGTCGCGCCAACGAAAAATCCGCATTTACAGCCGCTGACCCGGGATCCACGCAAGTGGAATGCCGCCGATGTCGATCGCGCGTTACCCGGCTGGCGAACGCTATGTGCCGGAGCACTCGGCGTACTGCTTGCGGCGGACGCAACCTGGTGGACGGGGGATCGGTACTTCAGTCCGGATTTACGGGTGACATATCTTTCGGTGGGCGAGGGGGACGCCGCGGTCGTCCGATTTCCTGGCTCGCGCGTAATGCTGATCGACGCCGGTGGTGCATACCCGGGGTTCGATTCCGGTGAACGAATCGTGGCGCCATACCTGCGGTCGCGTAAGATCATGAGTGTCGATTATCTGGTGCTGACGCACCCCGACGCCGATCATTTCGGCGGATTCAAATACATCGCTGAAAATTTCCACCCAAAGACCTTTTGGGAACCACCGGTTACGAGCACGGATAAGACCTACGATGAGTTGATGGCCGAACTGGTCAAGCTGGCAATACCGATTAGTGTTGTTAGCGGCGATCCGCCGATAACGGAAATTGGCAGTGTCGACCTGGCGTCGTTGAATCGGGCCGCGCCCGGCGCCAGCAACAACAACAGCTCGCTCGTAATGCGGATGGCCTTCGGCGGCACCTCGTTTCTCTTCACCGGTGACATCGAAGCACCCGCTGAGCACACGATGATAGGTAATCGTGCCGATTTGCGGGCCACGGTACTCAAGGTGCCCCATCATGGGAGTTCGACCTCCTCAACCGCTGAATTCATCGCCGCCGTGAAGCCGGAAATCGCAGTAATTTCGGATGGTTACCTCAATCGTTTTCATTTTCCGGCAGCGGAGGTTGTCGACCGATACCGAACATCCGGAGCGATTCTGGTGCGGACCGACGAGGATGGCGCCGTGATGGTCGATGCGACTCAAGATTCCGCTTCAGTCCGTACTTGGCGCGGGAAGTCATGGCGTTTCCCGAGTGTGCGCGCCGCCGCGCGCTGATGATGGGCTGTTAGGCGATCGGGCGCTTTCCCGTACACTTGTTAGGGTTGACCCCATTTCCCGCCTGTGGGAAACTTCCGCACGGAGCGCGATGGACCGGGCCCGGCCGGCCATAATGTCGCTTCAAATTCGCTTCGGAGGATCATTATGGCCGAGCAGGCCCAGCCAACCGACACGGGACCGCGTCCCATTCTGCCGTTTCTCAAACTCCAGCCAAAGCCCCATCTGGAAGGCCTCAAGTGCACATGCGGGGCAATCTATCTCGATCCCAAGCGGGTCGCATGTTCAAAATGCGGCGCCGACGGAAAGTTGTCGCCAATTCAGCTCTCCGACAAGGGAAAGGTGTGGGTCTTTTCGGTGGTGCATCAGTCTTTCCCGGGAATCAAGACTCCCTACGTAACCGCAATCGTCGATCTGCCGGAAGGGGTAAGTGTCCGCGCCAATCTCGTCGATGTCGATCCGGTGCAGGCGCAGAAAGAACCTCAAAAGATCTTCAATATGCCGGTTGAATTGACCACGGGTGTTGCGGCCAAGGATCGCGAAGGCCGCGATGTAATTTCATTTTCTTACCGCCCGTCAAAGAATTAACAGGACGCTCGCGCAGGAGGATTGTACGATGAGAAACGTTTATGTCCTCGGAACCGGGATGCTGAAGTTTGGACGTTATCCCGACAAGACTGTTCCCGAATTGGGCGGCGAGGCTGCATTGCTTGCGCTCAAGGACGCCGGCGTCACGATCAAAGACGTCGAATTATTCGCATGCGGCAACCTTTTCCAAGCCAATGCGATGGTGGGTCAGCGCATCCTGCAGCAAATCGGCCAGACGGGCATCCCGGTCGTCAACGTGTCGAATGCATGCGCCACCGGTTCGACCGCATTCCGAGAGGCATACATGTCAGTCGCCTCGGGAATGTGCGATGTCGCGATGGCGGTGGGAGTCGAGCAGATGGGTAAGCAGGGTTTGCTTGGCGGCGGAGGAGGCGGCAGCGACCCCGCTTACGCGACGGAAGGGAAAGTCGGATCGGGATTAATGCCGGCCGTGTTTGGGCAGGCCGGAATTGAGCACATGCGCAAGTATGGTACCAAGCCGGAGCATTTCGCCAAGATTTCCGTCAAGTCGCACAAGCATGCGACCAAGAATCCGTTCTCGCAGTACCGAAACGAAGTGTCGCTGGAAGACGTGATGAATGCACGCATGGTCGCGTTTCCGAACACGCTCTACATGTGCTGCCCGACGGGCGATGGCGCCGCCGCAGCAATCGTCGTCTCTGAGGAGAAGCTGAAGCAGTTGGCCGGTGGCCGCAAGCGGCCCCGCGTGGCAGCCTCCGTCCTGACTTCCGATCCGTGGACCGAACGCGACCTGACGCTCCCCGATGTCAGCACCCTGACTCGGCGTGCTTCCAAGCAGGCCTATGAGAAAGCCGGCATCGGCCCCAAGGATATCGCCCTAACCGAGCTCCACGACTGCTTCGCGACGGCCGAGCTGGTTCATTACGAGAACTTGGGCCTCTGCGGCGATGGCGAAGCTGGTGCATTCATCGATTCCGGCGGCGGCGTGCATCCGGCCCTCGGTGGGAAGGCGCCCGTCAATGTTTCCGGCGGCCTGCTGTCGAAAGGACATCCGCTCGGTGCAACTGGAGTTGCGAATATTTGCGAAGTCGTGTGGCATCTGACCGAGGATGCGCGCGCCAAGGATCGCCTGGTGCCCAATGCCAAAGCCGGCCAAGCGCACGTGATCGGCTTGGGCTCGGCCTGCACAATCAATATTCTCACGATTTAGCCCGGTACATCCGGCAAGCCGAAAAAGGGCCGCCTTATGGCGGCCCTTTTTCTTTTCCGGCCGGGCCGATAGATTCAACAGTTCAATACAGGGATAAAACCCATGGCGACCAGTGACGAAAAGACTCCGATATCCACCGCCGCAAAGCTCGGTTATCCGGCCGATGCCCGCGTGCTCATTCTAAATGCCGACGACTTCGGCATGTGCCACGATCAGAATGAGGGCGTGATGCGCGGGCTGACGGAGGGCCTTTTTACGTCGTCCACGATTCTCACCACCTGCCCGTGGTTCGAGGAGGCTGCCGATTTTGCGCATTCCCAGCCCGAGGCCGACTTGGGAGTGCATCTGACGCTCAACGCGGAATGGGATCGTTACAAATGGGGCCCAGTGCTCGGCAAGAAGGCCGTCCCCTCGCTATGCGATGAGCGCGGCTATCTCTGGAAATCCGTCATTGAAGTATTTGAGCACGATAAGCTGGACGAAGTTGAGGCGGAACTGCGCGCACAGATCGACAAGGCGCTCGCGGCTGGAATTGATGTGACCCACCTCGATTCGCATATGGGGCCGCTACATTTCCAGATCGATTATCATCGGATCTATCTGCGCCTCGCGCGCGATTATAGGCTGCCGATTAGAATCGCGATGCGCGGGCAGATGCGGGATCTGGGAATGGGTTCGATTCTTGACGACCTCGATCAATTCGGAATATTCGGCCCCGACCATCTAGAGTTTCAGGGAGCGCCGTCCCCCGCGGCAGCCGAAAGCTTCTGGTCCGGACTCATTCGCGGGCTTAAGCCGGGAGTGACCGAGATTTTGTGCCATCCCGCCATCGCCCGCGACGAGCTAAAAAGCTGCGCCAACGATCCCGACCAGCGCGAAGCCGATTTTCGTTACTTCATTTCGGAAGGTGCTCGGAAGCTGATCGGGCAGGAAGGTGTAAACCTGATCGGATACCGCAAGCTGCGCGATGCGATGCGGGCCAACGGGTAGCAATCGCGATGGAGTCGACACGACTGCGCGGCTTTCAGGACATGATCGGCGCCGAGGCGCGCGCGATGAGCATCGTCGAGGAGCATGCCCGCGCGCTGATGGATCGTTACGCCTTCACCGAAATCCGTGTCCCGGTGCTGGAGCGCCTCCAGCTCTATCAGCGTTCGACCGGCGACACGACCGATATCGTCGAAAAGCAGATGTACGCGTTTGCCGACCGCGACGAAGCGGAGACGACGGTTGCGATGCGGCCCGAGGGTACGCCCGGGGTAGTCCGGGCTTATATCGACGCGGGCCTCGATCGGCGCGATCCGGAACAGCGATTCTTTTATTCCGGCCCGATGTTCCGGCGCGAGCGTCCACAGAAGGGGCGCTATCGCCAGTTCTATCAATTCGGAGTCGAGGTCTTTGGCCGCGCCGACGCCGCCTGCGACGCGGAACTTCTCACGATGATTTCCGATCTTGGGGCCGCGCTAGAGATTACGCTGCAAATCCAGATCAACTCAATCGGATGTCCCGAATGCCGCCCGAATTTCCGTGCCGCGCTAATCGAATGGGGCCGGGCGAATTGGGCCAAGCTTTGCGAGGATTGCCACAATCGCATCGAGCGCAATCCCTTGCGCCTGCTCGACTGCAAAATCGACGTCGAACTGGCAAAATCGGCTCCAAAGAGCCTCGACTACCTGTGCGAAGCGTGCCGCAAGCATTTCGCCACAGTGCAAGAGTTATTGGCTGCGGGTGGCGTCGCATTTGATATTAACCCACGGCTGGTTCGCGGCCTCGATTACTATACGCGCACCGCGTTCGAGGTTATGGCGGAAGGGCTGGGCGCTCAGAACACGGTGGTCGCCGGCGGACGATATGATGGACTGGTCGAAGCGATGGGTGGTGCGGCAGTGCCTGGGATCGGATTTGCGATTGGTGTCGATCGCATGGCATTAGCTCTACAAGCCATTGGGAGCGTTTCAGAGCGTCCGGCGGACGCGGCGATTATTGCAATGGGGGCGGCTGCCCTGAAAAAAGCGATGGAGATTGCGCGGGACCTGCGTGCCAATCATTTTCAAATTGAATTGTTATCGCCGGATCGCAAGCTCAAGACTCTCCTTCAACGCGCGGACAAGATTGGTGCGCGATTCGCCGTAATTATCGGCGACGATGAAATTGCCAAGAGTGTCGCGCAACTCAAGGACCTGAAGGCGAGTAGCCAGCGCGAAGTTCCGATCGCGGAGCTGGCCGGCGCCTTGGCGGAATCCAGGCGGGAAGGGAAGGCTTAATTTGGTGGCCTCAAGCCGCTATTGTTCCACCGGAAAGTAAAATGGCTGTAACTGAAAAATACTCTCCGCTGCCGCCGTGGCAGCGTACCGACTACTGCGGTGCTCTGCGCGCGTCCGATACGGGCCGCGATGTGGCGTTGTGGGGATGGGTGAACACGCGACGCGACCATGGTGGATTGATTTTCATCGATCTTCGCGACCGTGAGGGAATCGTGCAGTTGGTGCTCAATCCCGAGCATAACCCGGCAGCTCATGATGCCGCCGGAGGGGCCCGCGCGGAATTTTACGCCGCCGTCAAAGGCAAGGTGGTCCGGCGGGCCGAGGGAACCGTCAATGCGCAAATTCCGACCGGCGAGATCGAAATCGCCGTGACGGAGTTCGAAATTCTCAGCGTGTCGGAGCCGGCGCCGTTTCAGATTGCGGACAGCGAGCTTACCACCGAAGAGGTCCGGCTAAAGCATCGCTACCTCGATCTGCGCCGCCCCGCGATGCAACAAAACCTGCGCCGGCGTCATCAGGCGCTGAAAGCGGTCCGCGATTTCCTCGATTCCAAGGGTTTTATCGAAGTCGAGACACCGATTCTGTTCAAATCGACGCCCGAGGGCGCGCGCGATTATCTGGTGCCGAGCCGAGTGAATCCCGGCAAGTTTTATGCGCTGCCGCAATCGCCGCAATTGCTCAAGCAGATACTGATGATCGGCGGGTTCGACCGGTATTACCAAATCGCGCGATGCTTTCGCGATGAAGACTTGCGCGCGAATCGCCAGCCCGAGTTCAGTCAGATCGACATCGAGATGACTTGCCCGCGCCCGGAAGATATCCAGACGATTGCCGAGGGGATGATTGCGCAGGCATACCAACGCGTGCTGGGCATCGATGTAAAACCGCCCTTTATCCGGATGTCATACGCCGAAGCGATGGAGCGATTCGGGAGCGACAAGCCCGACATGCGCTTTGGGATCGAACTTAAGAATCTTAGCGCCGCCTTTGCCGGGACCGCGTTTAAGGTGTTTGCCGAGGTTTTGGCTCGTGGCGAAGCGGTTTACGGGATCAGCCTCCCGGGCGTTCATCAACTGACGCGGCGGGAGCTTGATGAGATTATTGAAGCGGTCAAAGCCCGTCACGGCATGGGTTTGGCCTGGATAAAAGTTGGCGAGGGCGGCTGGCAAGGGCCGATCGCAAAGCATGTCGCGGACACCGAACGGGCGCGGGCAACGGAACTCGCGAATTTGAAAGACGGCGACACGCTGATGATGATGGCGGGACGGCCTGAAAAGGTTCGTCCGGCGCTCGGCGAAATCAGGCTGCAGCTCGGCTCGAAATTCGGCCTCAATAAATCCAGTGAACTGAAGTTCCTATGGGTGGTCGATTTTCCGCTCTTCGATTACAGTGAAGAGGAGAAGCGATTGGTCTCAGTAAACCATCCGTTCACTGCGCCGAATCCAGACGACGTTGGGATGCTGGCGTCGGAGCCGGGCAAGGCACGCGCGCTGGCCTACGACATGGTGCTAAATGGCGAAGAGCTTGGGGGCGGATCGATTCGTATCCATAGCCGCGAACTGCAGTTCAAGGTTTTTGAGATTTTGGGGCTGTCGCGGGAGGAGGCCGCCGACCGCTTCGGCTTTCTGCTCGACGCGCTCCGCTACGGCGCTCCGCCGCATGGAGGGATCGCATTTGGCGTGGATCGGCTGTGCATGATGCTCTGCGGAACGGAATCGATTCGTGATGTGATCGCATTCCCGAAGACTCAGAAGGCGGTCGATCCGATGAGCGGGGCGCCCTCGGATGTCGATCCGCGCCAGCTCAAGGAATTGTCGATCAAGGTGACCGCATGAAGCCGCTACGAATTTGTGCCACCGCGCTTTCCGCAGTGACGATAATGGCCGGCTCCGGTTGTTCGACGATCCTGGCAAACATGTACAGCGCTTCGTCGGATCAGATCGCGAAGGCAACCGATCTTGTAACTCCGACCGGGATCGATACGCATTCGGTCCGGTCAATTAAGACGCTTAAAATCTCTAGAATTGCGGTCATGCCGATCATTGAAGCTCCGCCGCCGGGAAGCGATCCGCTGACTCCCGGTGGCGATGAGGCGGTTTCGGCTGAGCTATACAGTCAAGTCGCAATCGCCGGTGGGTGGGACGTGATCCCGCAGTCGGATGTGGTTGCCGCGATGCAGAAACTGCCACCGCCGACACCGCAAAACCTCGATCAGGAAGCGATTTCTCTCGGCCACGACATATCTGCTGATGGCGTCTTGTACGGTTCGGTTTTGCGCTACAAAGAACGAGTCGGGATGGACTATTCGGCGTCCAGCCCGGCATCGGTGGCATTTCAATTAAAGTTCGTGGACATCGCGAGCCGGCAGGTGGTTTGGACGGCACAATTTTCCAAATCGCAGACGGCGCTCACGCAGAATCTTTTCGATTTTGCAAATTTCGTCCAGAGATCCGGGCGCTGGGTCCGCGCGCATGAAATTGCGATGGAAGGCGTCAAGGACGCGGTTGCCGATCTGCACGACAGCCTGAATTTATCGGCCAACGTCAAGCACTTCGAAACCGGCACATACGGACAATTGAAATCCGGCGCTCAGCGCTATTCCACCGGATCGCAGGGGATCTATTAGCCCGCCGCTGGTCGTCCGATCCGAGATAACTCTCCGCCGTGGCGGCCGGTCGATGACCGAGATCGAATGCACCAGTTGCGGGACCTGCTATCGAATCGACTAACGCACCTGAACCGTCATCCGGTGATGGCATCGGCGTTCGTTGCATTAGTCGCACTGACTTCGCGGCTGTTGTTATTGCCCCTAATTCCGCCGCCAAAACCTAGCGTTCACGATGAATTCAGTTACCTCTTAGCCGCGCAGACGTTCGCGCTCGGGCGTCTCACCAATCCTACTCCTCCAATGTGGATACATTTTGAGACGTTTCAGGAATTGATGCATCCTTCGTATGCTTCGAAGTACCCGCCCGGAATGGGTCTGATGCTGGCCTGCGGGCAGCTGATTTTCCACGAACCTTGGGTCGCAGTTCTGATAAGCATGGCGGTGCTGTGTGGTCTCATCACATGGGCATTGTGCGGCTGGTTGCCGCTTCGCTGGGCGATTGCAGGTGGCTTAATCGCGGTCATGCATCTAACCGGAAGTTATTGGACCGAGAGTTACTGGGGCGGCACACTGGCGGCAATCGGAGGGGCCTTGGTGATCGGAGCGCTGGGCCGCCTCATGAGACGTACGGCTCTCGCTCCTGCGTTTGCGTACGGCTTTGGGCTCGCAATTCTGGCTAATACGCGTCCTTACGAGGGCCTTGTCCTAGGGCTGTTGTGCACTGGGTTTCTGATTGTGCGCGCGGCATCACAGGTTCGGAGGGGCCGCGAAAATGCATCGCAACTGGTTTACCGAGTTGGAATTCCCATTGCATCCGTCCTGCTGCCGACGCTCATTTGGATGGGCTACTACAACTTCCGCGTGACGGGAAATCCGCTGTTAATGCCCTATGATCTGTACGAAACACAGTACACGCAGTGGTCGGCATTCCTGTGGTCGAATACGCCACGGCCAGAGCCAACTTATAACCACCAAGTGCTTCGTACCTTCTGGGTCGGCTGGGATGGGAACGCGAAGCAATTCCGGCGGCACCATATTCTGCAGGTACACTGGGAGAATTTACAGGACCTCTACCATTTCTATTTATCGTTTCCGCTGCTTTTGTGTCTGCTAATTGCCGGCAGCCGGCTGCTCAGGAATCGGCGCCTGCGAATACCGCTCGCGCTATTGGCAATATTTTATTTGGGAGTTGCCGTAGAGGTTAACTTGTTTCCGCACTACGTTGCGCCGGCAACCGTCCTGGTCTACTTGCTGGTTGCTGCCGCAGTGCGGGATATTTCATCCCAGTTCGCTTCGGGGAGGGCACGAGCGATCGCGATCACCGCTATATTTTGTTGCATAGCCTTGTTTGAGGTACCGCGCTTGGTGAACCCGGCGGCTCGATTCTGCAACTCATTTGACAAGAGCGATTTCATAATGAAACGGGACATGGTGATCTCGCAGTTGCAAAAGGAGGGCGCCCAACTTTTGGTGTTTGTCCGTTATGGCCCGATGCACAATGTACACGATGAGTGGGTGTTCAATGACGCCGATATCGATCAATCCAGCATTGTATGGGCGCGGGCAATGCCTGATGGGAAAAATGAAGAGTTGCTGCGATATTTTCCCGGGCGGCTGGTCTGGCTTCTTGACGATGATGGAAGGACAGTGACATTGCGGCCCGTTAAGGGAAATAAACTTGGGGGAGCTCTCACAATTTCGACTCAACCAGTGCGGTGAATTTTCTGCTCAATCGATCAACGAACATATGTTGGCCATGCTAAAGCGAGTGTGGCTGTTTCGGCCCGGCCCGATATCGATGTGAAGGTACGGCTTGTACTGTTAGGCGCACTGACCCTGTTGTCAGGCTACCTTCGTTTCACTGCTACGAGTTTCGGCCTGCCCGACAAATTCCGGCCGGACGAGGAATTGGTAGTGTTGCGCGCGCTGGACTTCACTCAGGACTGGAACCCCCATTTTGCGATATATCCCGCGGCGCAAATGTACCTCGATCATGCCGTCCTCCGCGGATATGCGATGCTTTCCGGTAATGATTCAGACTTCCGCCTCAGCTTTTCGGCCAATCGTGGGACGCTTGCCTATTTGGTGGCGCGTCGTACGTCCGCGGTTTTAGGTACCGTAACGGTTCCAGCCATTTACCTGGCGGCGCTTCCTCTTGGACCCGATGCGGCGCTCGCGTCCGCCGCGATCATGGCGCTGTCGACGCTTCATGTGCGCGAGTCGAAATTCGCGACCACCGATTCTGCCGCGGTCTTTTGGCTCGTACTGAGCCTTGCGATGGTGATGCGAATGATCCGGGCGGGGAGGGGAAGGGATTATCTGTTGGCGGGGTTTTTCGCTGGAGTCGCAACCGCCACAAAGTATTCGGCGGGTGCCGTGCTCTTCGCAATCATAGCTGGGCATTTGGAAGGAAGAGTTCGTGAGGGTCGATCGGTCCGCGAGTCAATTACGGACCCACGTATCTATCTGGCCGGAGTGACTGCGTTAATAGTTTTCCTTGGTTTAAGCCCCTATGTCATCCTGGACTGGGACCAAACTGTTCGCGATTTCGCGTATCAGCGGCAATACTTTCTAAATGGCGTCCCAAACCCGTTAGCCAGCTACGGGTGGACGTGGATGCTGCTTCATGCGGCTCCTGATTCCTATGGATACGCCTTGATGTTCCTGTTTCTCATTGTCCTTGCATGGGCATTCCTGAGTCAAAAACCCGGGACACCCACATTGCTGGTGTTTATTGCGGCCTGTGTAATTCCTTTGCTGCTGAGCCGTTGGCTCTTTTATCGCTATCTTTTGTTTCCGCTTCCAGGGCTGGCATTGCTCGCAGGAGCATTCCTCTCAGATCTAGTCGAATCCGCCGGACATCGGCTGGATTCAACCTCGGCACGGGCCTCAGTATTTGCCGGACTTGCACTCCTATTATCGCCCTCCGCACTTTCCGACTTGGAACTCAACAACCTCTTATCACGTGACGACACCCGCACGATTGCGAGAAAATGGATTGAAGCAAATATTCCCTCGGGATCTTCGATCGCCGTGACGGTGCCGCCCGATGCTATGCCTTACGGCAAGCCGCAATTGTCGAGGAATTATCGCTACGTCCCGATGCAGTCGCTCGATCTACTCCGGCGGCAAGGCGTTGGATGGGTGCTTTCCGATAGTCTGCCAGCCATTGCTTACTGGTCGAAAGGAATGTCGTCCGGCGAGTTGGTGGCCTTGGAATTCGGCGCAACTGAAATGCTGGATATCGACCCTCGGACTGGTTCGGCAGCAAGATATGACCCTGCCGATGCCTATTATGCGCCAATTGCGAATATTTCCGCTTCCGAACGGCCAGGTCCACGAATCAGAATCTGGAAACTCAAGTAACAATCTGATGTCGCCATCCGGCCTCTTAATGAGGTATCGTTATCCTAGGTGGTATTTGCAGTTGGCGCAGCCGAGAATGTCATCGATTCACTATTATCGCGGTCCTTGGTTGAAGATATCGGGCACGAGGCTTCTGATTCGATATTCTGACGGGTGAGTTTGGGGGCGGCCGATGATCGATATTGAGTGCACCAGCTGCAATACCCGCTATCGAATTGACGAGCGAGTCCTTCCGGCCGAGCATCCAACGTTCAAATGCTCTCGGTGCGGCCATGTTTTCGGCGTGCAACAGGCCGCTGCGCCGAGTGATGAACCGAACGACAACTGGGCGAAGCTGGTATCAGCAGCGGTCGTCGTTGGCATCCTGAGCCTGGCCGCTGCGGCTTGGGTACTGAGGCTCTGGCAAGCGGACCTGAGCGTCCCGATCGCCGGTGATTTCAACCTTGCAATTGTTGGTCACGATCTCTACTCCGAATTGATGCTAGCCAAGTCGCTGTGCGATAACGGTTGGATCATCAGCAATCCATATTTGGGCGCACCGTTCGGCATGCAGGCTTATGATTTGCCCATTTCAAACTTTCTTGATGTAGCAGTAATGAAGGTTCTTTCGCTTTACACTTGCGATCATGCGTGGCTGCTAAACCTTTATTTCATTCTCACGTTTCCCCTCGCTGCCGTCACGTCGCTGATTGTAATGCGGACATTCGGTGCCTCGTATCCGTCGGCGATTACCGCCAGCCTTTTGTTCACGCTTCTTCCGTATCACTTTCTGCGCGGCGAAGGGCATTTGCTGCTGTCGTCATATTGGACTGTACCGCTCGGCATCAGTCTCATGCTTTGGGTATGGCTCGATGGAGCCGGCTTGGAACCAACCGATATGAATCGACCGTGGAGCCGCGGAAGGCTAGTCGCCGCAGGAGCCTATGCAGTGCTTGTGGGCTTGGGCCACCTCTATTATGCGTCTTTTGCATCCGTACTCCTTTTATGCGCCGGGATTGGCGGATCACTCAGGACCAAGAAGTGGCGAAACCTTCGTTTGGGCGTGAGTGCCTGCTCAGTGATCATTGCAAGTTGTGCGGCAGCAGCAAGTCCCAGTTTGATTTACGACTGGGAACATGGCGCAAATCCTGCCGCGATCGCGCGCTGGCCACACGAGGGCGAGTTATACGGATTAAAAATTACCCGATTGCTACTTCCGGTTACAGGCCATCGAATCGAGGCCTTCGCACAATTGAAGGACTTCTACAATCGCACTCTGCCACCATTGCTGCCACCTTGGGTTAAGGGAGTTTTAGTTCAATCCTCTCAGTTGATGGCCATCATCAATGAGAGTGATACACAGACTCTTGGCGCGATTGCGGGCATAGGGTTCCTGATACTCCTAGGCAGCCTGATCTGGGTGCGCAATGGACGCGAAATTATCCACGCGCTGGCAGTTCTGAATCTAGCTGCGCTGCTGGTGGGTTTGGCCGGTGGCCTCGGAACAATTTTCAATTTTGTCGTAACAGCGGAGATAAGAGGTTACAACCGGCTAAGTGTTTTCATCGCATTTTTCTCGCTCTTTGCCGTGGCCCTCTTACTCGATGGGTTGGTCGCGATCCTGCGTCGCTCAATGAATCCCTTGGGAGCGGCGGTAATCTGGTATCCAGTGCTGATCATGGTGGTGATCTTGGGAGTTTTGGATCAGACGACGCCGGATTTTGCCCCATCGTACGAAAAAGCAAGTGCGGAGTATCGGAACGATGCTAAATTCGTCGGCGAGATTGAGTCTTCGCTTCCGGCAGGTGCGATGATCCTGCAATTACCCTACGGTCCGTTTCCCGAGGAAGGAGCAATCCAGCAAATGTGGGGCTGGGATCTCCTCAAGGGTTACATCCACTCCAAGACTCTAAGATGGAGCTACGGCCTTACGACTGGCAGGCCAGAGGCATCGTGGGCAGCTCGGCTGACGGATAAGCCGATGGATCAGGTCCTGCCGTTGCTGGCATTTGCGGGTTTTGAGGGAATCTACATTGATCGGTACGGCTATCCAGATAATGGCGCCGACCTGGAAAAGGGTCTCACCACGGTTCTCAACGAGCAGCCAATCGTAAGCTCTGACAAACGTCTCGCATTCTTTGGCTTGGAACACTATGTTGACTCGCTGCGGGCGAGCACGCCACCCGAACAATGGGAGCGACAGCATGAATTGGCACTGGAACTGCCGGCCAATCACAGATCCGAAAGCGGTCACCCGTAGGGCAGGCCAGGCAAGCCGTTAATCCCATGGCGATCGGGGCTTCAGGCCCACTGTGGCAGCCACGGCGGGGTGTGCCACGTGCCCATCCCATGTGTTGAGTCCATGCCGGATAGCGGCGCTATGACGTCCGGCCTCGAGCAGACCGTGGTCGGCGATCTCAAGGGCGTAGCTTAGGGTGGCATTGGTCAGCGCGTAGGTTGATGTATGCGGCACCATCGCGGGCATGTTCGTCACACAGTAATGGACAATACGATCGCGAATGAAGGTCGGCAGGCCATGAGTGGTCGGCCTCGAAGTCTCCGCGATCCCGCCTTGATCGATTGACAGGTCGACGATCGCAGCGCCCGGTTGCATCCGCGTGACCATCTTCGAGCTGATCAGGCGAGGCGCGCGGGCGCCCGGCACCAAAACCGCGCCGATTACGAGATCGGAGCGGGTCACCTCTTCCTCGAGAGTGGCGCGATTCGACATGACGGTCGTTACGTGGCCGCCGAACAAGTCGTTCAGGTAGCGGAGCCGAATGGGATTGTTGTCCATGATTGTGACATTGGCGCCGACGCCGGCCGCGACACGGCATGCGTTCAGGCCGGCGATTCCACCGCCGACGACTACAACCTTGCCCGGCCGCACGCCCGATGCACCGCTGAGCAGCACCCCGCGGCCTCCGCTGCGTGCCTGTAGGCACCATGCGCCGGCCTGAATCGCCAGGCGGCCGGCGACTTCGCTCATCGGCGCCAGGAGCGGAAGGCTCGAATCTTCGAGTTGAATGGTTTCGTAGCCTACCGCCGATACGCGGCGTTTCAATAGTTCGCGAGTTAGCCGCCGGTCGGCGGCCAGATGCAGGTAGGTGAACAAAATGAGCCCCGGGCGCATCAGCCGGTATTCTCGCGGCTGGGGCTCCTTGACCTTCAGCACCAGATCCGTACGTCGCCACACCTCGGCGGCACTTGCGGCTATTTTCGCGCCAGCCGTGCGATATTCAACGTCCGTAAAGCCGCTGCCAAGGCCTGCGCCCGCTTGCACGATCGCGCGATGTCCGTGCGCGCGCAAAGCCACCGCCCCGGCTGGCGTGAGTGCGACTCGCCGTTCGTCGGCCTTGATTTCGGTTGGAATTCCGATATTCATGCTCGCCATCCGAATTTGCTGCTAGTGAAATTTCATGCCTCCGGTCAAGAGGTGTGCGTCCGATTGATTTCACCATGCGCGCGATTTAAGAACTTGACAAGACCGTCGGAGCCGCGCTTGATGAGCATTAGGACGATCGTTGCCGAATGCGGTGCATAATTACGGAGCGCACGGACAGGCGGCGATGTAGGTTTGCGGAGGCGTCATGGATATCCCGCAGGGGCTAAAGTATTCGAAAGAACACGAATGGGTTTCGGTCGAGGAGTCGGTCGCGACCGTGGGGATCACCGATCACGCCCAGGAGCAATTGGGAGAGATCGTCTATCTCGAGTTGCCCGCGGTGGGCGACAAAATCAGCAAAGACGATCCGTTCGGCGTGGTCGAATCGGTAAAGGCGGCGTCCGACATTTATGCGCCGGTGACCGGGACTGTGGTTGAGGTGAATGAGGACCTTCCGGAAAGCCCCGAGACTGTCAACGAAGATCCATACGGCGACGGCTGGCTCATAAAGGTGAAGATCGCCGATATGGCCGAACTCGATGACCTTATGGATGGCGAAGAGTACGGCGAGATGCTGGCGCGCGAGAAGGAATGAACCTCAAGCGTGCGGAGCGGGACTCGACACGAAACGCGCCGCTTCGGCCTTGGTCACGGAAACGCGCATACTCGATATTCGCCGCGGGGGATTGACGAACACCGCCAGGAAGGGCGCCGTACCGCCCGAATCGATCGAGAACTTCTCGCGCGGGCTCAGTTCGCCGGACAGCTCAATTTCCCGCGGCGTCATTTCGGCCAGCATCCGCGCCGAAAGTTCATTTCCGCCATAGACGCCTTTCTGTGCCAGGGTTACGCCTACTGTATCGAGCAGGTCGATCCCGACCTTGACCAGATGCAATGGACGTTCGCCAAGGTTTTCGGCCGTGCCGGTAATCACCAATGCGGTGTGGCCGCCCTTCATCGTACGATAGGACGATTGGACGTCGCGGATTGCAACCAGCGTTGCCGGGACAATGGGTCGGGCAAAATAACCGCTCATTCCCGGCATTTGACTGATAACTCGCATGCTGGCGGCCGGTTCGCTGCAAATCGTCAGACTTGCGCCCACGAATATAACCGCGATCGCGAAAAACGCTCCTATGAAAAAACCCGACGAATGTGTCGGCCCGGGCGACTCGATGTCGGCGGGTTCAACGATGACGCGCTTTCGTTCGATCTCGGCCGGTTTGCGCGCGGGTTGTGCAGGCGGCTCAAATCTGGGGATCGGTCTGGGCTGCGGCGTGGGGGGAGCATCATAGATATTTCGGCCGGCATGCGGCGCCGGAATCGATTGCGAGAAATTCAATGGTGGCTGCGTGGGTTTCTGAGGAATCGGAGCATGAGCGGCGGCGATCGGGGACGGTGGCGCCACTGTGGTCCGCTGCGGTGTGGCGTTGAAGTGGGGCGAATTGTCGCCCACCTGCCATCCGTCGTACCGGCGTTCCTTAGCCGTGATTTCCTGCTTGGCGGTTGGGTTATCGTCTACATGTTTGCCTTCGTCGCTGAAATCGAAACGCAACTTTTCGCCGGTGTCGGCCTTTACGTCGGACTCGCTGAAAGTGCGATTCAGGGGATCGTCGGCGGGCGGCTCCTCTTCGATTTCCGGCTCAGGTGCCGGCGGCGGTGGAGGAGGCGACTCTGGGGCCGCTACCTGCTCGACCGGAGGGGGCATCACGGGAGCGGATTTACCGTTGACGTGAGGTATCGTGCCGGATTCGGCGTGAGTTGTGTGCGTCTGGGTCGGGACGGCCTCCAGCGGCGCGGGCTTGTTCGGACGCGCCTGCAATGCTTCCGACAGGAATACGTGTCCGCATCGCGAGCATTTGAAGGTAGGGGTATCTTCCGGAAGGATCCGCTCGTCGATCCGGTAGCGAGTGTTACAGCTCGTGCATTGAATCTCTATCATCACCACACCTCCCAACCCGAGCCAAAATGTAGCACAAGGCGCATGCTTGCGCATCAATCGCCAAATCGTTTTTACGCCGCCGCCGGGTGTGACGGCCTTACCCGATGCGCATAGCGCTGCTATCCCGCCGCTTCGACGCTTCCGGGGGCGGCACCGAACGCGACTTGATCGCGACCGCACAATGCCTTCGCGCAGCCGGCCACGAAATCACGATTTTTGCCGATGAAATTCGCGGTACAACCGACGGCTGGAAGGTCCGGCGTGTCGGCGGACCGCGCATCGGTCGAGCGATTGCGCTGCTCCGATTCGCGTATGCCGCTGCGCCGGCCGCGCGCCAAAGTGGCGCAGACCTGGTGTTGAGTTTTGGCCGAACGATTGGCGCCGATATCATGCGGTCGGGTGGGGGCGCGCATGCTGCGTACCTTGATGCGGCTCGCAAATGGAGGAGCGGGGCGGGCGGTCTCATGATGCGGCTTGCGCCATATCATCGCGCACAATTGTTCACGGAGCGCCGCGGCTTTCAATGGCCCGGGCTAAAGCGGGCAATCGCGGTGTCTAATTTTGTCCGCGATGATCTCGTACGGCGATTTGACATTGCACCGGCAAAAGCTGTGACGATTTACAACGGTGTCGATTTGGAAAACTTCCGGCCACGCCAGGGCAATGACGCCCGCGGCGCGATTCGCGCGAAGTTTTCGATCCCGGCCAGTGCGAGAGTTGCGGTCTTCGTCGGAAACGGTTTCGCCCGCAAGGGCCTGGGGTTCCTGATCGATGCTTGGGCGGCGATTCCGGGAGCACCGATATTGCTCGTCGCCGGCGCAGACCGGAAAACCGAATCGTATGCCCAGCGCGCTCGCCAGTTGGGTATCGGCCAGCGGGTTGTATTTGCGGGCCCACAGCCGAATATTGCCGAGTTTTTCCATGCCGCCGACGCTCTCGCATTACCATCGCTGTTCGAACCATTCGGCAATGTCGTAATGGAGGCGATGGCGTCCGGTCTTCCTGTCCTGACCAGCCTCTATTGCGGCGCAGCTGAGTTGCTTCCGCCGTCGATGCGGCCATATTGTGTTGAGCACCCGGAAGATTCAGGCGAGATTGCGGTTCGAATGGCGGCACTGTTCGACGCACCCGCAACGCTGGCTGGGGATGCGCGCGCGGCTGCGGAACAATTTACCTGGGAACGCTATGGGCGGGAGTTGTCCGCACTAATAGGTTCGCTCAAGGGGTAAAGCGTCCCCGAAGTCCGTCGAGCATACCTTGCGCGACCGCCAACCGGCGCTCCTCGCGCGCGATTCGCGCCAGACCAGCTCCGGCAATCGATGCCACCCGCAGACGTATCGCGGCAATCGCGTACTTGCCGAGAATGTCAAAAAGTTTGCCGATGCTGTGCTCCTCGTGAATCATCCGGCAGCGACCACGCTCGCGTGCGATACGGATAAATCGCGCTCGATTGGCACGGGTGGGGTCAACCTCATGGTATGCGACTGCGCGCGGCGCATAACCGATTCTATAACCGGCACGCCTCAGCCGAATCGACATTTCCGTCTCCTCTTCGTGCCCGCATGCACCAGGCCCCAGGCGCTCGTCGAAGTGGCCAACTTTCGCGATGGCGTCGGCGCGGAATGCCATATTCGCGCCCAGCACGCCCTTCACCTCAACCACTTCGTCACCATGGTCCACGATCGGCAGATCGAGATAAGGGGCCATCGGCCCTACCTTAGCCGCCGGGTCTTCAGCGGGGACAATTCGCCCCTTCATTGCCGCGAACTCGGGATGCTTGTCAAAGAACGCCTCGACCTCGTCGAGGTAATTCGTCCCAACGGTCAAGTCGTCGTCGAGGAAGACGAGAATTTCTCCAGCCGCCTTTTTAATGGCTTTATTTTGGATTCGGCATTTTCCCGGATGGGGATCGTGGAGGTGAGTGAAGCGCTCCTTACGACAGAGCTGCGACGGCAACGCGGCAGGTTCAGGAGTGCCGTTGTCAGCGATGATTATTTCCCGCGAGTCCTTCTCGATTTGCGGCGCGAGCCCCTCAAGCAGGCGGGTGAGCGAGAGTGGGCGCGCATGTGTCGCGATGATTACTGTGGTCTTCATCGCGGCAATGCCGCTTGGGAGTCATGCTTGCGAAAGCGCATCACGATATTCTCGTCCATCAGCAGGCTCGCGCTGGTCATGAAGCGGAATAATTCGCGGTTGATGCGCCGCTGTTCGGGGTCCTTCACGCCGCGCACATAGAGCATCCATGAAAAGCCGGCTATGAACGGGTAGAGGAGAGGGGCGAGAATTCTCGCTCGCGGCTTGCGCCGGCCGCGCCCGAGCGCATCCATGCGCAGGCCTGCTCCCCATGCGATCCAGTGCAGGTCGTTCATACCCATCACGTGCCAGTTGCGCCCATCCTCGACACGATAACGATAGGGAAGGGGAGCGCGCCGGCCCTTGTAGTAGCCGCTCAACAGGTAATGGACTCGCGATGTCACATTCAGGCGATTTGGGGTGGTGATAATCGCGGTGCCGCCCGGCGCGAGCACCCGCGAGATTTCGCGGATCGCATGCGGGATGTCGGGCAGATGCTCGATTACCTCCAGCAGGAGCACCAAATCGAACCGGCCGGAGCGAAATGGGAGATCGTGGTTTAAGTTGGCTGCAATCCAGCCGCGATTTTTGGTCCGGAATTCGGTTGAGACGACGCGCCATCCGCGCTCGGCAAGGAACCGGCTGGACAGACCGTCGCCGGCACTCAGGTCGAGGGCGATTGAAGCAGGCCCTGGCGCCTGCGCAAGATCGATTGCGCCGCGAACTCGCTCACTCATCGTAACTGTGAATTCTCTGCTACCCGGCGCGCGCGCTCAAGCGGTCCGGCTTGAATTGGATCGAGGGGGCGGTTAGACGATATAGTCTACCCGCACGCGAGAGTGGCGGAATGGCAGACGCGCAAGGCTCAGGACCTTGTGAGGGCAACCTTGTGGGGGTTCAAGTCCCCCCTCTCGCACCAACACTTATCAGAAGCCGGAAGGCATCGCGCCGCCGTCATTGGCGGAAGAATCCCCGCGGTGGCATCGGCTGACTTCATCCACGCTGGCCCCCGTCGCCGATGCGATCTCCGCATCGTCGCGGCCTGATTCGGCTTGGAGCTTGACCGTGGAGCAGTCCAGCGGCTTGCTCCACAGGAACGTATCGCAGCCCGATAGGCCGCCTAGGGCAATCAATCCAAGAACTGAAACGACGAACCGCCGGACACTAAGCGCATTGGCCATTGGACCACGTCCTCCCGTTGCCAATAATTTCCTCCCGGGCGCTTACCGAACAATATTCTCATACAACCGGCTATTACAAGCAGGCCGATTTTGCAGCCATGCCGAATCGGCAGGAACTGCTTGAGAGGCGACCGCGCCGCGAAATAAGATCGCACCGGGAGATCGCGGCGCCGGCCGATCCGTGTGCCGCTATATTTGACTGATGGATCAACCGGCTGGTGCGGGGCGGGAACTGCCCAAAACATTCGACTCGAAGGCGGCGGAAGAACGATGGTTCCAGCTATGGATCGATCGCGGCTACTTCAAGGCCGATCCGAATCGCGAAGGCCCGGTCTTTTCGGTCGTAATCCCGCCACCAAATGTCACCGGGCAGTTGCACCTTGGCCATGCGCTCAACGTGTCGCTGCAGGACATCATCGTCCGCACGCGCCGGATGCAGGGATTCAACACGCTGTGGCTCCCGGGAACCGATCACGCCGGAATTGCGACCCAGAACGCGGTCGAAAAGATGCTTGCCAAGGACGGCAAGGACCGCCATCAGATGGGACGCGAGCCATTCGTCGATCGCGTATGGCAATGGCGGGAAGAATACGGCGGGCGGATTCTCCATCAATTGCGTCGCCTGGGCGCCTCGTGCGATTGGAGCCGCGAGCGCTTCACGCTCGATCCGGGGCTGTCGCGCGCCGTCACTAAAGTCTTCGTCGATCTCTACAACAAGAAGCTCATCTACCGTGCCAAGCGGCTTATCAATTGGTGTCCGCGATGCGAGACGGCGCTGTCGGACCTCGAAGTAGATCACAAAGACCAGAAGGGCAGCCTCTGGTACATACGCTACCCGTTCGCTGATGGGTCCGGCTCAATTACCGTCGCGACAACTCGTCCCGAGACTATGCTCGGCGATACTGCGGTGGCCGTGAATCCGGACGACGCCCGCTACAAATCGATGGTTGGTAAGACGCTGAAACTGCCGCTCACGAATCGCGAGATCAAGATCGTAGCCGACGCGGCGGTCGATTCGAGCTTCGGTACCGGCGCAGTGAAAATCACCCCCGGCCACGACTTCAACGACTTCGAATTGGGCCGCCGCCATGGATTGGAACAAATCTCGATCTTGGACAATCAAGCCCGGATGAACGCCAACTCGGGAATGTATCAAGGGCTAACGCGCGAGCAGGCGCGCAAGAAAATTGTCGCCGATCTGGAATCTCAAGAGTTACTTGAGAAAATCGAGCCGCACGCGCATGCCGTCGGCGTATGCTCGCGATGCGACACGATCGTCGAGCCGATGCTGTCCGAGCAGTGGTTCATGGCGATGAAGGAGATGGCGAAGCGTGCCGCCGATGCGGTTCGCGAAGGAAAGACGACTTTTCACCCGAAATTTTGGGAGAACACCTACTTCAATTGGATGGACAACATCCACGACTGGTGCGTCTCGCGCCAGCTATGGTGGGGCCATCGGATTCCCGCTTACCGATGCGCGCGATGCGACGAGTTGGTGGTCGCAATCGAGCGACCCTCGCAATGCGCCAAATGCGGCGGCTCCGACATCATCCAGGACGACGACGTGCTCGACACCTGGTTTTCGTCGGGGCTGTGGCCGTTCTCGACGATGGGATGGCCGGACAACACGGCCGAACTGCAAAAGTATTACCCGACCAGCCTGCTGCTGACGGGCTTCGACATCATCTTTTTCTGGGTCGCGCGGATGATGATGTTCGGCCTTGAGTTCACCGGCAAGGTCCCGTTCAAGGACGTGTACATCACGCCGCTGGTCCGCGACCAGTACGGCAAGAAGATGACGAAGTCGAAGGGCAACGTCGTCGATCCGCTCGACTTGATGGAGCAGTACGGCGCCGATGCGGTGCGCTTCACGCTCGCACAACTGGCCGCGCAGGGCCGCGACGTTATCTTGTCGCACGACCGGTTCGCCGCGTCGCGCGCATTCGCCAACAAGATCTGGAACGCCGCGCGCTTCGTGATGATGAACCTCGAAGGCGCGTCGCAACCCCTTGCACTTCCTTCGCGGGGAGAATTGACGCTTGCCGACAGGTGGATACTGAACAGATTGGCCTGCACGATCGCGGACGTGGCGGCGGAGATTGATCAGTATCACTTCAACACTGCAGCAATGGCCGTGTACCACTTCGCTTGGCATGAGTTCTGTGATTGGTACGTGGAGCTTTCGAAAGAGCCTTTGAGATCTAGCAATTCCTCTGCTGCTCGCACTCGATGGGTCCTAGTGGAGTGTTTAGATAAATTACTTCGGCTTCTGCACCCTTTCATGCCATTTTTAACTGAAGAGATTTGGCAGTTCTTGAGACCGTACCTTTCGGAAGAGGGATTAAGCGGTCATTTAGCGGTCGCTTCATTTCCAACCGATCTAGAATACGGTCTATCGCCCGAGGACAACTTGGCCATGATCCACTGTGTTGAAACGACGGAAACCATCAATAGCCTGCGGTCGCTCTTGGGCTTAGGTCCAGGTCAACGGACAACTGCGGTTCTGAAACCAAAGGTGGCAGGGGCTAATTTGTTAGAAACCGTTTCGAACACTGAGTTCGCCGAATGGCGCAGCTACTCAACGACAAGGGCAACGCTCGATAACTTTGAGCTTTTGGAACCTACAGCCGTAATGCCGCCAAGATTACTACCTTGGGTTTTGAAATGGGGAGAGCTCGGGGTGAAAGCACCTGATTCGTTCGATTTCAGTAAGGCAATAAGCGCAATAGAAAAAAGAATGAACGAAACAGCCGCAATTTTGACGGCACATCGAAAGCGGGAAAGCGATCCCGGCTTTCAACAGAAGGCCGACGAAGAAACGAAACAGGCAACGCGCGATAAGATGGTACAACTGGAAGCGGACATCTCGCGAATGAATGCTCAGCTTCTGGTGCTCAAGCGAGCCACCTAGATGGAACTCCTCCGCCAACTTGACCTGACCGATCTCCTCCGGCGCGCGCTGGCCGAGGACTTGGGGCAGGGCGATATCACCACCGCTGCGACCGTCCCGGAGGGGAAGGCGGGCGGCGCGATTATCCGCATCAAAGAGAAGAACATGATCCTTGCCGGCGGATTCCTGATCGAGCAGGTCTTCAAGCTGTCCGGCGCCGAGCCGCACAAGGTCTTCCTCGCGCAGGAGGGAAGAGAGCTTCGCGCGGGCGAGACGCTCGGCGAGTTCAAGGGCAAGCTGGCGGGGCTGCTGATCGGCGAGCGCACCGCGCTCAATTTCGTCCAGTTGATGTCCGGCATCGCGACCCTCACGCGCGAATTTGTGGATGCGATTGCGGGCACGCGCGCGAGGATTATCGATACGCGCAAGACCCATCCGGGCCTGCGCGCGTTCGAAAAGTACGCCGTTAGGATCGGCGGCGGACGAAACCATCGGATGGGCCTCGACAGCGGCGTCCTCATCAAGGACAACCACATCGCCGCTGCCGGCTCGGTTGCAGCCGCGATCGAAAACGCGCGACGCATTGCGCCGCATACGCTCAAGATTGAAGTGGAGTGCGAGACGCTCGCGCAAATGGAGGAGGCCGTCGCGGCTCACGCGGATGCAATCCTGCTCGATAACATGACGGTTGCCAATCTGCGCAAGGCGCGCAAGATCGCCGGCAAGGGCGTGATGCTTGAGGCGTCGGGCGGTGTCACCCTCCAGAATGTCCGCGCGATCGCCGGGACCGGAGTCGATCTGATCTCGGTCGGCGCGCTGACCCATTCCGCCCGCGCCGCCGATATCAGCATGAGGATCGAAGACGTTTGATATGCCATCGGTGAGGTGGCACGGGCCTTAGTCCGTGAAGATGAGTACCTCAAACACAGCGCTGCATAGATTTTCGGATCGAATCGTTCCCGCGATGAAGGCCGACCCGCGATTTTCCGGCCTGTTGGCGGGCGGGTCGTTCGGCCATGGAGACTTTGACCAATACTCAGACCTCGATCTCGTCCTGATCGTCGAGGATGGCGACTACCAGCAAGCGATGGCGACGCGGCGCGAATTCGCTGAGTCCCTTGGGGACCTGCTGCGTGCGTTTACAGGGGAGCATGTCGGCGAGCCGCGCCTTCTCATCTGTCTCTATTCCGATCCGCTGCTGCATGTCGATTTGAAATTCGTCACTCTTGACGACTTGGACCATCGAATCGAGGAGCCGCTCGTGCTTTGGCATCGCGATAATCGCATCCCGGATCGGCTGGCTAAATCTGCCGCACGATGGCCGAGCCATGAACCCGAATGGTTCGAGGAGCGCTTCTGGGTTTGGGTGCATTATACGGCGGCGAAGCTTGCCCGGGGCGAAATCTTGGAGACGCATCTTGCCTTGGCGCATTTCCGGTCATTTGTGCTGGGACCGATGGCCGCGCGGCGGATCGGGCGCGAACAGCGCGGCGTACGCCGGCTTGAGATGGTTGCACCTGAGCTGGCGCGGCAACTTGCTGCGACGGTTGGCGACTGTTCGGCGGTTGGATGCGCCGATGCTCTACGGCATACAATAACTATCTATCGTGACTTCCGGAGCGACGGGCTGCCGGCCAACCGGAATGAACGCGCGGAAAGCGCGGTCGTCGATTTCGTCGAACGCGTCATCGCGAGTCTGGGTAAATAGGCATGGCTGGGAACCCCTACCATCGGATCGAGCACGGTGAGCCGGGCCGGATCGGATGGCGGATTCATTATTTTGACGAGATCGATTCGACTCAGGAGGCGGCGCGCGAATTAGCCGCACAGGGCGCATCGCAGGGCGTTGCGGTGATCGCCGAACGGCAGAGTGCGGGTCGGGGCAGAAAGGGACGCTCATGGCATTCTCCGCCAGGCATCAATCTTTACACGACCATCATCCTTCGCCCGGCAATGCCGGCTGCGGACGTTCCACAGTTGAGTCTGGTAGCCGGAGTGGCGGCGGCCGAGGCGCTCGAAACCGAGGCCCCGGGGCTCGTCGCGCTCAAGTGGCCAAACGATGTGTGGCTGCGCGGCCGCAAGGCCGGCGGCATCATCGCGGAGGCCGTGACGAATTCAAGCGGCGGGCTTGCATGCGTATTGCTCGGTATCGGGCTGAACCTGAACCTCGCCGCCGCCGACATCCCAGTTGAACTGCAAGATCGCGCGACCTCTTTGCGCATCGCAACGGGCCGGCGATGCGACCGGATCGAGATAGCGAAATCGCTTTTTTCCCGGCTCAACACCCGCTATATGGAAATTCTGGCCGGCGGCTTTGCGGCAGTGCGGCCCGCATGGGAACGCTACTCGGCTTTGACCGGGAGGCGCGTGACGCTTGTGGATGGAGAACATGGCCGGACCGGAATCGTAAGGGGGATTGACGCGGACGGCGCGCTGATGCTCGAAACCGGCGGGGGTATCGAGCGGATCGTCGCCGGGGAAATTAGCGTCGAAGGGGCATACGGTTGAAATAACGACGACAGCGAGGTAGCTCCCATGGCGGTCGAGGATATCGGACGGCTTAGAACCATCGCGATCATTGGCCAGGGCGGAACCGGCAAGACCCAGCTTGCCGAAGCGATGCTCTTTACCGCGGGCGCGGTGACCCGGCTGGGACGCCCCGACGACGGCTCTGCACAGATGGATTTTGAGCCCGAAGAGGCACATCATCACATTTCAATCAGTACCGGCTTCCATCACCTGAACTGGAAGAAAAACGAAATCATACTCGCCGACACGCCGGGATACAGTGCATTCCTGCCCGAAACGATGAATTCACTGCGAGCGGTTGACGCGGCGGTGATGCTCATCAGCCCCGGCTCCGACATCAAGGTTGAATCGGAAAAATTGTGGACCGCAATTGGCGAATTGAAGCTGCCGCGGATTGCGTTCGTCTCGCGGCTGGATCGAGAACATACGAGTTTCGACGCCGCGCTCAAGGATCTCGAAAAGGCGCTTGGTGCGCGCACCGTTCTCATGACCATCCCGATTGGCGAGGAGCTTAGTTTCAATGGCGTCGTCGATGTACTCACGATGAAGGCCCTCAGCTACGCCGACACTTCCGGCAAGCCCAAGGAAGAGGAGCCATCCGCAGAGTTGAAGGAACGAGCAAATGAGGCGCGCCGCGCTATGATCGAGGCGGTTGCCGAAACCGACGACGCACTGCTGGAAAAATACCTCGATAAGGGAGCGTTGCAGGACGACGAGATTCGAACCGCGCTCCACAAGGCCGTCCGCGATTGCAAAATAACCCCGGTATTTTGCGGTTCCGGCGCCAAGAACATCGGTACGGGTCAGCTACTCGATGCGATCCTCTCGCTGTTGCCGGCACCAAACGAGCATAAAATCGCTGAATGCCAGAACCCCACGACCGGGGAGACTGTCGATCGCCCGGCGGATCCCGCCGCGCCGTTTGCGGCGCTGGTTTTCAAGACCCTGATCGATCCGTTCGCGGGTAAGCTATCGATTTTCCGGGTAGTCTCGGGCCACGTACAAAGCGACACAACGGTATTCAATTCTTCGCGCGAGGCGAAAGAGCGGCTGGGCCATCTGCTCCGGATTGAAGGACGCAAGCAGACGCCCATTGCCTCCGCGATCGCGGGCGAAATCGTCGCGGTTGCCAAGCTGAAGGACACGATAACCGGCGACACGCTATGCGATGAAAAAGCTCCAGTTCTGGTGATGCCGCCGCTAGTCCGCCCAACCCCGGTCATCTCGTTTGCAATCCAGCCCAAGAGTAAGGGCGACGAAGAAAAGGCCTCCGCCGCGCTGCAAAAGCTGGTCGAAGAAGACCTTTCACTGGACATGCATCGCGACCCCCAAACTCACGAAATCATCCTTTCCGGCACCGGCCAGATGCACATAGAGGTGACCGTCGAAAAGCTCAAACGAAAATATAATGTGGAAGTTGAACTTCAGGCGCCCAAGGTCCCCTACAAGGAAACCATCAAGGGGCGCGCCGAGGCGCAAGGCAAGTACAAGCGCCAGACAGGAGGCCACGGCCAATACGGCGATTGCTGGCTCAAAATTGAACCGCTGCCACGCTCCAAAGGGTTCGAATTCGCTGACGAAATCGTAGGCGGGTCGATTCCACGCCAGTTCATCCCGTCGGTCGAGAAGGGCGTTCGCAACATGCTGGCTGAGGGATTTCTGGCTGGGTATCCGTTGGTCGATCTAAAAGTGACAGTCTTCGATGGCAGTTATCACGACGTCGATTCTTCGGACATTGCATTTCAAATCGCGGCCTCGATGGGACTTAAGGCGGCGCTGGAAAAGGCTAAACCGATTATTCTGGAACCGATCGTCGCGCTTGAGGTATCGTGTCCCGACGAATGCATGGGTGATGTGATCGGAGACCTGAATTCGCGCCGCGGGAAGGTGCTTGGAATGGACAGCAAAGGGCAGGGCCAAGTCATAAAGGCCAACGTGCCGATGTCGGAGGTGCTCAAGTATGCCCCCGCGCTGCGGTCGATTACATCGGGCCGCGGCACGTTCGAGCAACATTTCTCTCACTATGAAGAGGCGCCCCCACCGATCGCTGACAAGATAGTCAAGGAAACGCATGCCGCGCGTGAAGCCGCCGGCGCCAAATCGCATACGCACGCGCATGCCTGAACCCCTCGGTAGCTCTTAGATGAAAGCCACTTCCGCCACGCCTCGCAATATCACGGTTCGGCCATTGCGCGTGGAGCCGCCGGCGGTTCGTGCGGCGGAGCGCGCGCGCATCCGGTTGATTTCATGCGAGACCGGAATCGCCGGCCTGCCAATCGAGCGCGCGTGGGACGCGCGCGAAGTCTTTGCCGATTTCTGGACGATCTATTACACGGACTACGAACCGGAATCCTGTTTTGTCGCGGAGTCAGGCGGCCAGGTGGTCGGATACATCACCGGATGCATGGATACCGCGCGCTTCAACCGCACGATGAAATCGGAAATTGTGCCGCGCATCCTGCCAAAACTGCTGACCACGGGCGCGATTGTGCGGCCGCGAAACTTAGGCCGCATGCTCGCGCTATGGCGATGTGCGCGTCGTGGAGAATTGAAGGAGCCGGAACTTTCGGCATATCCAGCCCATCTTCATATCAACCTGCTCGACGGGTATCGTGCGGACGGCGCCGGCTCGCGCTTGATGCAATCGTTGCTCAACCACGCGCGCGCCCGCGGGGTTGCGGGTATCCATCTGGGATCGATCTCGCGGCGGGCGTTTCCATTTTTTTGCCATAACGGGTTTCAGGAGCTATCCCGCCGGCGATTCACGCTTTACGACGATATCCTCGGCCCGGAAACCGATCTGTTCTTCATGGGACAGCGTATCCAAGCCTAAATTGCGATTGCGAGCCCGGGTGTCACTGGGGCAGTTAGTCCTATAGAATCAATGCGGGCGGAAAGTCACGATGGCGCCCGTGGGAAAAAGCCTGATTCTGTTGGGGATCCTGATCGCGGCCGTTGGCCTTGCGGTCTGGGGCCTGTCATCCGTTCCCTACGTGGGCCGGCTGCCGGGAGACTTCTATCTGCGCAGAGGAAACTTTACGCTCTATTTTCCGCTTACGACCTGTATTTTGATTAGTATCGCATTGAGCGCCATTTTCGCCTTGATGAGGCGCTGGTAGATGCCAAACGAAAAGCTAAGCGATCTGCGCCGCGCGGTGGAGCGCAAGCGCCGCCGGCGCGAGCTAATTGCGGTCGCGGTTGCCGGAGCAACGTTGATTGCTTTCGTGCTCGCCCAGACTGAACTGCCGCCGCTGACACATCACACTTCGTTCGGCTCGAACCTTACAGTAATCGTCCTTTTCAACCTGAGCTTCCTATTGCTTGGCCTGATGCTGTTCCTGGTTGGCCGCAATTTGGCCAAGGTGATTTTCGAGCGGCGCAAGGGAATGATCGGTTCGAAATTCCAAGCGCGGCTGGTTGCCGGATTTATCGCCGTGGCGCTGGTGCCCAGCGCCTTTCTGCTTTACGTGTCGGGGGTGTTCCTCCATGCCGACATCGAGAGCTGGTTCACTCCAGAATACGAACAGGTCCTCGACGATTCGCTGGAGATTGCGAAGACGTATTATCTCGAATCGGCCAACGATGCCTCCCATTTCGCGCGAACCATCGGGCGGGAAGTGGCCGCGCGTGCCCTGCTTGCGCCCAATCACCGTGATGACTTGAAGAAATTCATCACCGAACGCCAGCAGGAGTATAACCTCGGCACCATCGAGGTTTTTTCCTCGGATCGCAAGCTGCTCCTGATCGCGCTTACTCCGCAGGTGCCGACCGGGATCGGCGCAGCGCCTGAATCGCCGATCGTTTCGCAAACGCTTAAGGGCCACGCGGTTACGCGCACCGATCGGCTTCACAATGCCGACGTCATCCGCGGCTCGGCGCCAATTTACGTTTCACCAGACAGCGACACGGTCGCAGGCGCGGTGATCGTCGACTATTACCTGCCCAAGAGCTTGGCCACCCGTGCAAGCGGCATTTCGAAGGCCGCCGAAGATTACTTTCAATTGCGCATTCTTCGCCAGCCCATCCTGAACAGTTACCTAATCGCGCTGGTACTGATTGGACTGGTTGTCGTAACTCTGGCCAGCTGGTTTGGGATGTACCTCGCGCGTGGCGTAACCGGGCCGATTAAACAATTGGCGCGTGGAACGCAGGCGGTCGCCAAAGGCGATCTGAACTACCGGATTCCGGCCGTAGGCGACGATGAAATCGGCCATCTGATTGGGTCGTTCAATCAGATGACGACCGACCTGCGCGCTTCAGCCACTGAAATTGAGCGGCGGCGGCTATATACCGAAACTTTGCTCAGGAATGTTTCGGCGGGCGTGGCCGGACTCGATCGCGACGGGCTGGTGACCACAATTAATCCTTGCGCAGAGCAATTGCTCGGCGTGAATGCCAACGCCGTTATCGGGAGGCATTATCGCGAAGTGTTCCCGTCCGAGATCGCCCGCACGCTGGATGAACTGATGGCCACCGCCGCGCGTCCCCGCGAAGCTCGCTCGACGGTCAAACTGGAAGCCGGGGGAGGGGAGTCGGAATTGATGGTGACGGCCAGTCCTCTCGGACAGGCCGAAGGCGAACCCGCAGGCACGGTCCTGTTCTTCGAAGACGTCAGCCAGATCGCAAAAGTCGAGCGGATGGAGGCATGGCGCGAAGTTGCCCGCCGAATCGCGCACGAGATTAAGAATCCGCTGACGCCGATCCAATTGTCGGCCGAACGCCTGCGTATCAAGTTGGGCTCGCGCGACGGCGCCGAGGCGGCGTTGATTGATGAATGTACGCGCACAATCGTCGGCGAAGTCGAAGGCCTTAAGCGCCTGGTGAATGAATTCTCCGCATTCGCGCGGATGCCGCATTTGAGCCTCGTGCCCGGCGACTTGAATGCGATTGCGACCGAGGTGGTCGGCAATTTTCGCGAGGCGAACCCCGCGGTCGAATTTGCGGTCGCGCTTGACCTGTCGATTCCTCAAATTCCACTCGATCGCGCGGCGCTCAAGCGCGCGCTGGTCAACCTGCTGGACAATGCGGTTGCGGCGACCACTTCCTACAATCACAACGGCGGTCGTCCACGAATCGAAGTGAGGAGTGTGTACAAGGCGTCCAGTTCAATTGCGGCACTCGAAGTTGCTGACAACGGTCCCGGAATCGATCCGCGCCTGCGCACAAGGATTTTCGAACCCTATTTTTCCGGTAAACGAGGCGGCACGGGCCTAGGCCTTGCGATCGTTTCCGCAGTGGTCACCGATCATCATGGATTCGTTCGCGTGACTGACAACCCCCCGCGCGGAAGTAGATTCCTCTTGGAGTTTCCGGTAAAAATGCAGGAATTCGCCAAGGCCATCGGCTGACGAATTCCCGGCGCGTGGGATCGCATCGTGGAGGTTACCCCTGTGAATGAAACCGTATTGGTGGTGGATGATGAGGAGCGGATCCGTTCGTCGCTGCGCGGGATTTTAGGCGACGAGGGTTTTCGCGTCGTCGATACCGGCGATGCGCCGGCCGTAATGGACCTAATCGCGCGTGAGAGCCCGGCACTGGTCCTGCTGGACGTTTGGATGCCGGGAATGGACGGCATCGAATTGCTGCGCCGGATCAAGGCGGAGCAGCCGCGCGTTCCGGTCATCATGATCTCGGGACACGCGAACATTCAAAGCGCGGTCGCCGCGACCCGTCTTGGGGCGGTGGATTTTATCCAGAAGCCATTCTCCGTCAGTGGTTTGCTCGCATCGATTGCGCGCGCCCTGGAAGGCGATTTGGCCGGTCCGCAATCCGCCATCGCATCCGAACAAGAGGCGGAACAGTCGGCGCCCGCGCGCACGTCTCTTAGGCCGGGAACCGTACGCCAGCGCACGATTGGGCGATCGATCGTGATGGGCGGGCAGGGACTGCATAGCGGACTCAAGACCGGTGTGATTCTGTTCCCCGCGCCACCGAACACCGGAATTGTGTTTTCGTCAATTTCAGACGAAACGCAGATTCCGGTCCGGCTCGAAAACGTAACCGACACCGGCTACAACACGACTCTTTCCAGCGGTGGCCGCTTGGTCCGCACCGTCGAGCATTTGATGTCGGCGCTGCACGCATTTGGGATCACCAATTTGCTCATCAAGACCGACGACGAAGTGCCCGCAATCGATGGCTCCGCACTGGAGTATTGCAAACAGATTGCCGAGGCCGGCATTACAGAGCAGGATGCGGCAATTACGCCCATCCGCCTGCAACGAGAATTCGTAATCGGTGAGCCGGGCGCCGGCAGTGAATTTATCATGGCGGTGCCGGCCGGGCGCCTTATAATCGATTACACGCTTGATTATCCGCATCCGATCGGTGTCCAGCGGGTTCATTTCGAGTTGAGCGCCCCGGAGGCTTATGTCCGTGAAATCGCGCCGGCGCGGACCTTCGGCTTTGTGCGCGAGTTCCGCAAGCTGGCGGAAATGGGGCTGGCAAGCGGTGGACGGCTGGACAATCTAATCCTGGTCGATGACGAAAAAGTTGTGAACACGACCCTGCGATTTGCCGATGAATTTGCGCGACACAAGGTGCTCGATTTAATCGGCGATTTGTTCCTGCTCGGACGGCCGCTCCATGCACACGTAACCGCCTCCAAGACCGGCCACTCGGACAACCTCGCGTTGGTGAAGGAAATCCATAGCTCGCTCCCGGGATGAACGCCGTCGCCGGCGCCATTTGCGATGCAATTGCGCGGTAAAGTTGCCCTCGTAACCGGCGCTGCGCGCCGTGTCGGCCGCGCGATTGCGATGGAGCTGGCCCGGCATGGCGCTACCATCGCCGTGCATTACCGCAGCTCGCGCGATGAAGCCGACGCGGCAGTCGCCGCGGTTGCCGCGCTCGGCGGCAAGGCGCTCGCCTTCCAGGCCGAACTGGAACAAGTCTCTGCGATTGAAAAAATGGTTGCCGATACGATGCGGGCATTTGGGCGGCTCGACATTCTCGTCAACAGCGCGTCGGTGTTCTATCGCAAGCCGCTGGAGGAGCTTACCGAGCGCGACTGGGACATGAACCTTGATACGAACCTGAAGGCGCCGTTCTTTCTGTCGAAGTTCGCGGGTGCCGCGATGCGTAAAAATGGCGCCGGAAAGATCGTCAATATCGGCGATTGGGCCGGTATCCGCCCGTATAAAGATTATCTTCCGTATACCGTCTCAAAGAGCGGGCTCATCGGGCTGACCCGCGCGCTGGCAAAGGCGCTCGCGCCGGAGGTGCAGGTCAATTGCGTAGCCCTGGGCCCCGTGCTCGCGCCGGAGGACTACGGGCAGGAGGAGATGGCGCGGCTGGTGGCGGGGACGCTGGTAAAAAGGCTCGGCTCACCCGAGGACGTCGCTCGCGCGGTTTTGTTCTTCTGCGAGGGGACCGATTTCGCAACCGGTGCGACGCTGCTGGTTGATGGCGGCCGCCTGCTTGCCTGATTGCGGATCGCCGCGATGACAGGTTTTCGCATCGTTCCAGTGCGCTCGCGTATCGCCGTTCTGGCCAGCGGGGGTCTCGACAGTTCAGTGCTGATTGCCGAACTCGCGCGGCATGGACGAGTCGTCTATCCAATTTATGTTCGTGCCGGTTTACGTTGGGAGCGGGATGAAATCCGCGTATTACGCCGATACCTTCGCGCAGTCGGCAATCGCCGAGTAGCGCCATTGTCGATTCTGGCACTTCCGACCCGCGATGTTTCTTCGAAACATTGGAGCATTACCGGTACTGGGGTTCCCGGCTATCGTGCCGCGACGGCGTCGAATTACATAGTCGGCCGCAACTTGACGCTGCTGGCGAAGGCGTCGCTGTTCTGCGCACGCAATCGAATCGGCGAACTCGCGATGGCATCGCTGGACGGCAATCCGTTTCCCGACGCGCGGTCACAATTTTTTCGCGCCTTCGAACGCGCAGCGAGCCTCGGTCTGGACATGAAGCTCAAGATATCGACCCCGTATCGCGGTCTCGCCAAGGCGCGGGTGATTCGGAGGGGCAGGGCGATGCCGTTACAACTGACAATTTCATGCGCACAGCCCCGCGGGGTAATTCATTGCGGGCGATGCACGAAATGCGCCGAACGCATCAAGGCATTCCGAGCGGCCGGAGTGCTCGATCCGACCCGATATGCATCGAAAGGCGATTAGCCGGGAGAGTCCTCCATTTCCTGATTAGGAGGCGTCTTGAACTCGATTTTGGCGGATTTTGCCAGCTTGCGAATTTCCGCCTTCACCACCTGATCCTGATTGTAGCCCAGTAGGAACAGCGCAATTTTTGCCTTTGCCTCGGGGAAATCCATCTTGATGCCGCCACTGCGAGCATCGATTTTGATGAAGCTGTATCCCAGCTCCGATTGAATGACCGGTGTCAGGCTGCCAACCGGCGCGTCGAAAACCAGCTTGTCGACAACCGGAGGCAATTGCCCGGGCCGGAATTCACCCAGCAACCCGCCGCCGGGCCCTGATGCGGCATCTTCTGAGCTTTTCTTCGCCAGCGCGGCAAAATCCTTGGTTTTCTTAGCCTCTGCGTAGAGCTTCATGATTTTCTTTTCGGCCGCGTCGCGATCCGCGTCGGTGGGATGGGCCGGAAATTTCACCGCGATATGGGAAATCTTCACCTTGCCGGGATCTTTCATGAACAGCTCGGGATGCTCGTCGTAGTAATCTTTGATTTGCTTTGCGGTCGGCTCGACATCGTGTTTGCGAAACTCGCCGTCGAGCATCTTTTCGATCTCCATCGATCCGCGCACCGCCTTCAGCAATTGCTCGTCAGGCGCGCTGCTTCCGCCCGTGGCGGCGCTGCCGCCCGAGATGTTGAATTCGCGCGCACGCTGCGCAACCTCCGCATCGGGGATGGAGACCTTTTCCTTTTCCGCTTCCTGCAGGAGCAACTCGCGATTGATTAGGTTTTCCTCGGCGTCCTTCCACACCGCGCGGGATTCCTCGCTAACCGGCGTATCGAGCATCTTCGACTCGGCCTGAGCGTACTCGCTGACCTGCGTAACCGTGATTGGAACCCCGTTGACCGTGACGACTATCGGGTCCTTGGGGTCGGGTTTTACGAGTGGGATTATGCCGATAAAGCGTTGCTGCCAGGTGAGATTGTTTGGGATCGCCTGTGCGAGCAGCGTCGATGCGCTTGCAAGCGCCGCGGCGATCGTCAGAATCAGGCATGTAATGCGGCAACTGCGGCGGGTAAGTATCGTTTTCGCGATCATCGCAACCCTCGTGGCGATCGTCTCGGGGATAATCCTGTTTTTCGTGATTGAGCCGCCATTTCTAGCATCGATTTTCCTGGCCTCCGGAATGATTGCAATTGGATGTTTCGCGATCGCCGGGGTCGTCGGCTATTTGGAATCCTGATCGGCGTGGAGAATCCCAGCCGTCTCGACTGGCACGTAAGCCGTCTTGCACGGCGGACCGGGCGCGAAGAAATGCGATACCTTTCCGTTCGCATCGATAAAAAACAGGCTTGATGATCGGGTTCCATATCCCTCCAGATGCAGGCATAGCGCATTGGGGCGCCCGGAGCGCGGGTCGAGTTGCGTTGAGTGATCGGCCAATAGGGCTGCAAGCGCGGCTTTCCGTTCGATTGGGTCGCGCAGAAACTCCGGGTCGGAGCCCAGTTCCGCAAAGTTGCCGTAAGATGCGCTTATCTTCGGGCACTCGAAGTCGTTCACGTCGAGATTGGTGACCAGATGCAGCCCCGGGGCGAGCGCTGCGACTTCGATTCGGCCGGCGCGATTGGAGGCGACAAATGCGGTCTCGCGCGAAGCGATCAGCAGATTGAACGGATTGTAATCGGCCCCATCCTGACTGCCGGCAAATTTGGCCGCATCCGATGAGGTCTCACATCGGAGCGCATCGAGGCATAGCAGTCCGCGCGATCGAGCGCGCGGATTCGCGGCACCCTCCACGCGGCGGTTTAACAAGCCCGCGATGACACCGTACTCATTTATACCCAGCCAGGTGCCGCCGGCGCGCAAGTCTTTGCCGCCGATAACGCGAGGATGTTCCAGCAGGCTCATCGGGCTTGCCGCCGGCCGATCGAGAAATTCGTCGCGGTTGGCCGCAATGATGACCGGGAAATCCCGTGACACCTGAAAATAGATTGCCAGCGTACACACTGAATCAAAATTGGCAGCCCGGTGGCCACCCGCACAAGAGGGGGCAGGTCTCTGCTAAAATCACCTTGTGAAGCCGGAACGGAGGTTCGACGCGCTCGTGATCGGTGCGGGAGTCGTCGGCAGTTCGATCGCGATGGCGCTGGCGGAACGCAATCTGAAAGCGCTCGCGGTCGATATCGACCTAAGCGGGCGGCTCAGTTCCAGTGAGAAGAACGCCGGGGGCGTGCGCGCGACGTGGTGGCAGCCCGTCAATATTTCCCTGTGCCGCGCATCAATCGAATACTACGAACGCATCGCCACAGAAATCGGCTTTCGGCAGAAGGGGTACCTCTGGCTGTATGAGCGCGACACTTTCGCGCAGGCGATGGAGCATATCCCGGTCCAGCGTGAATTGGGCCATCCGATCGACGCACTCGCGCCCGCCGAAGTGGCGCGCCGAGTGCCCGAGATCGATCGATTGGATGGCATTGCGGGCGCGACCTTCTCGCCCGCGGACGGACTGGTCAATCCGAATCTGCTTAAGGAGCATTATCGCGCAAGCGCGATCGCTCGGGGAGCGACCTTCGTCGATCGGACATACGTCATCGCGATCGCGCGGGGCGATTCGGAGATACGCCTTGAATGCTGGCAATCGGACAATCCGCTGACTGATGCGGAACTCGTCAGGATGATGACGGAGGATGGGCCCGGAGAGGCGGCGACAGGCCGGACATTCGAGTTGAGCGCAAACGCGATTGTGATCGCGGGAGGCGCTTGGTCACCCACGGCGATTAGACTGCTCGGCCTGCGTAACTACAGCAATCCGATTCGCCGGCAAATATGCCTCGTCAATTGCCGCGCCACCAACCTTTCGCAATACGGAATGATCGTCGATACGTCAGGCGTGTATTTTCACAACGAGGGCCATCACATTCTGGCGGGATACTCACCGCCCGATGAGTCGCCCGGTTATCACTTCGATTATGACGGCGAGCGGTTCTTTACCAAAGAAATCTGGCCGCGACTCCATTCGCGGATGAGTTGCATGGAGCGACTGCGCCACGTGACCGGATGGGCAGGCTTGTACGAGGTCAGCCCCGATCGCAGCGCGATAATCGGGCGTGCCGCGCCACGAGTATTCGAGGCTCATTCATTCAGCGGGCGCGGTGTGATGCAATCATACGGGGCAGGGCAGGCCCTTGCGGAATTGATCGCGGAGGGCCGATACGTCACGTTCGACGCCTCAGCACTCTCGCGCGAACGCTTCGAGCGTGGCGAGCCGGTCTGGGAGGAGCTGCACATTTGAGGCTCAGGCCAGTCCGAGCCGTTCAAACTGATCCTTGGGTGCTTCCATTTCGATAAGCGCGGTACGCAGCTTATCGGCGGCATCCTTTTCTGCCTTCGAGCCGGCGAGGTTCTTTTCCTCGGCCGGATCGTCATTGATGCAGTAAAGATGATTGCCAGTGAACTTGCCGACGGCCCAAAATGGCAACAGATCGCCGGCGCGATACGGCTGCCGGATCACCGGAATTTTCGAGCCCGGCATGCGGTCGAGCGCGGCTCGTTCGTCCGGCGGCGGCATCAACGGCTCAACCGAGCGATGAATCGGCATCGTGGACCATCGATTCGACCACAGGCTGAGCGGAGCGTTAACACCCTCCGGGGCGCGCGCATACTTCGACTGGGTGCCGATTAGGTGCACCTCGCGGCCCCATACGCCGGCGATCGCCCAATCTCGGATTGATTTCGCATCGCCGGCTATCAGCGGTACCATCGAGCGTCCGTGAGTGCGATGCTTGATTTGAATACCGAACAGGTCCGCGAGCGTAGCGCAGATATCCACGTTGGTGGTGAGCGCATCGACTGAACGCGCCGGCACGCCCGGCCATGCAATCAACAGGGGAGTGTGGCCAAGCGGCTCGTAGAGCGGCACGGCGGGCTTGCCCCAGATATCTTTCTCGCCAAGGTAATGACCGTGGTCGGTACAAATAATGACCGCAGTATCATTGTAAAAGCCACCGCGCTCGACAGCCGCGAGTAATTTGCCAAGCCATGCATCGATCATCGTGAGCTTGGCGCCGTAGCACGCCCGAATCTGGCGCGCCTGCTCGGGCGTAATCAGGCCATGCTCGATCGCGCCGCGCATGTACGGCGGCCAGATTAGATGCGGACCGTTCCATTGCGGATCGTACATCGAGGCATACGGTTCCGGGGTGTCGAAGGGCTCGTGCGGATCGAATTCATCGATGAACAGCATGAAGCGATCGTGTGCGCGCGCCGAGCCTTCGAGCCATTTGGTTGCCGCGGCCATCGTGCGCGGACCAGGGAAATCGTCTTCGCCACGGAAATAGCCGCGTGAGTTGTCGTATGGCATATGGCCGCGGCCGAATGACGGCGCTCCCACCCAGCTTGGATCGGGCCGCGTCTGCCATGGATCGCCTTCATGGCCGCGCAGGTAGTCCCATGCGGTGAAATCGGTGTGATAATTCTCGCCGCCGACCTCGAACAGATGCGGATGGTCGGATACCAACTTTGCCGTGATGCCCGCGGCACGGAGGTACGAGGTCACTGGGCGTTCCCATAATTCAATGGAGCCCCATGGCTTCCACAGAAAATCGATCGCGCCGCACAATATATCGTGGCGGGCGGGGATGCATGGCAGCGAGCCGGAATAGTGGCGATCGAAGCGGACTGCGCGGCGCGCAAAGGCGTCGAGAATGGGAGTGGCGAATTCGCGGCCTCCGTAGGCGCCGAGCATATGGCGATTGAGGCTGTCGAGCAAAATTACGATCGCATTGCGGGGCTGGCCGGGCGCGGATGGGTTCGCACTCATAGGCGCGACTCTACCAAATTGGCGAGACAGCTGGAAAAGCGCCGGCCCCGGTAATTCGCCGGTTTCCTCACCTTGCGACGGCGTGATATTCGTTTTTAACCGCGGGGAGGATTATGCTCGCGGCCAGGAGGCCGGATGTTTTCATCGATCGACGACGTAATCGAGCGGTTCGCCAAGAACAATTATATCGCCAGCCGGCGTATCGCGACCGTCATCTATTTGGCATGCGAGCTCAAGAAACCGGTATTGGTTGAAGGCCCCGCCGGAGTCGGGAAAACCGATCTTGCGAAAGTGATTGCATTGGCGCTGAAGCGTGAGCTTATCCGGCTGCAGTGCTACGAAGGGCTGGATGAAGGAAAGGCGCTATACGAATGGGAGTATGCCAAGCAGCTTCTATACACTCAGATTCTCAAGGACAAAATTGGTGAAGTGCTCGTCGGCGCGAAGGGCCTAACGGAGGCGGTGGATCGAATCGCGAGCCAGGACGAAGTGTTCTTTTCCGAGCGCTTCGTGCTGCCGCGTCCGCTCTTGCGCGCGATATCGAGCGACAAGCCGTCGGTGCTGTTAATCGACGAAATCGACAAGGCCGACGCCGAGTTCGAGGCATTCCTGCTCGAACTGCTCTCTGATTTCCAGGTAACGGTGCCCGAGCTTGGCACGCTCAAGGCCAAGCACTTGCCTGTGGTCGTGTTAACCTCCAACAACGCGCGCGAAATGTCCGATGCGCTTAAGCGCCGGTGCCTGCATCTATACATCGACTTTCCAGATCGCACACAGGAGTTGGCAATCATAAAGCTCAAGGCGCCTGAAGCCTCCCGCAAGCTGGCGGAAGAGGTGGTCACGGTAGTTCAATCGCTGCGCAAGCTCGACCTGAAGAAGACTCCCGGCATCAGCGAGACAATCGATTGGGTGAAGGCACTGACACTGCTCAACGTCCAGAGCTTGGATCAGGCGCTGGTCAATGAGACACTCGACACGATCGTCAAGTACGAAGGCGACATCCGCAAGGCGCAGGACGAGCTCAAAGAATACGTCCGGCGCGCCCGCGCCCGCCGCGGCACAGAGGCAGGGAGCGACAAGGATTTGCTCAACTGACCGCGAAGAGCGCGGCGCTGCCACCCTGAGAAATCAAAGCGATCCTCACCATTATGTACACGCCTTGAGTCCTCGTTATTGGGGACGTGCGGATTAGTGCGGAATGCTGCTCTCAATCCTGGCCATCAGGGCGCGGGCATCGATATTGTCGGGATCGCCCGCAATCGCGATTGCGCATTCATCGTGAGCCTCGCGGTCACGGCCTAAATTGTGAAGCTCGTAGGCAACGAGGTAATGGAAAAGCGGAACTTTCGGTGATGCGCTCGATCCGCGGCGGTAGGAGTCGAGCGCGTCTGCGTATCGCTTCTGCGAGTCCAGAATCGACCCCAGTGTCGCCAGGGCATTCGGATTTGCCGGATCGCGGCTCAGCAGTTGACGGAGCGCATTCTCAGCACCCTTCGAATCGTTGTGACGGAATAAAATCTGTGCTCGAGTGAGCGCGGCCATTTCGTTTCCGGCCGGCAGAGCCGCAGCCTTCGCCAATGCCGAATCCACGCCGGCGGAGTCACCGGCGGCGTCCGATGTGAGCGCCAACTCGATATATTCGCTTGGTGTAGGGTTAACGGTTTTTTCGAGCCGCGCCGCCATGGTTTCCGCAGCACTACGATAGTCACCTAAGCGCTCATTTACGCGAGCGAGAGCGTCGAACGATGCTAAATCATTGGGATTCAGGGTAGTGGCAACTTCGAGTTGTTGCCGGGCTGGGTTCAATTCGCCGTTTATTGCGTACGCCAGTCCCAAACGATTATGGAAATATCCGACCTTGGGAACGTCGGCAACACATCGCGAAAAATATGCGACATCGTTGTTATAAAACCGCTCGGCGGAAAATATTCTAACCGCGAACAGCAGAGCCATCACTGTGAGCGCGATCTCAATTACGGTTGTGCGCCAACGGCTGTGGCTGGCAAAGTCGGAAAGCAGTCCGCCGGCGATTACACACAGGCCAACCGAGGGGAGATATAGGTAACGATTCTGAATCGCGGACACCACCTCCAAGCCGCCCAGATTGAGCATCGGTGCCAGCGTGATCGCAGTCCACGCACCGCAATAGAAATACAACCTTCGGTGCCGGCTTTTTCTGAAGACTAGAAATACCCCGGCGAATATGGCAGCCAGCAGAGCCAATGACAGATAAATTTCCGGTGCAAAAGCGCTATCGATGACGGTCAGGGAATGCGCCGGCTCAGCCCGCCACGGTGTCAGAAGCATCGTCGTGTACGTGGCGATCGCAATCGGCATCGTCAGCGCGACTTCGACAGTCGACATGCTGTTCAATTGATGGCCAATACCGCCGAGAACCCAAATGCGCAGGAGTAGCCAGCCTGCGAGAACCATGAGATAGGGTCGAGTGATATTGAAAGCAAAGCGCACACGTTCCGCTCGCTCCGAATTAGCGGCATCTTCGGGGAACCCGAAAAAATACGCATGTGTCGCAATTAATATTGGAAATGCGGCTGCGGCGTCATAGCTCAGCAGTGCGCCCGCGAACATCGCGAAGGAAGCGATGAAATTGAGTGACGGATCGCGCAGGTCCGACACACCACGCAAGTAGAATATGAAAGCGGCCAGTTCGAACGCCGCGTACAGAAGCGTCGCCACGGCCGCCGGCCATACAACCGCGCCGGTATGCAGCGGCATTAGCGCAAAGATCGCCGCCGCGAGCAACCCGGCCAAGCTGCTGCTGGTGAGACGCGATGCCACCCGAAACACGAGCCATACGACGAGCAAATGCAGGGCGAGTGTCGCGGCATGCCATCTGGCGGCGTGAAGGCCGAACAGATGATAGTTGAGCCCAATCCAGACGTTGTGCAGGGGGCGGTAATGCGGAAGCAGCGGGCGGTTGGCAGGATCAAAGAACCAAGTCGTATCGTTCACCATTGACTTCCAGATGAACGACCATTCGCCGATGTGCCGGTTGTGGACGATTTGATCGTAGTCGTCAGCGAGAAACCCGCCGCCCAAGCTCGGCGCATAGGCGACCGCGGTTGCAACCATAATCCCGAAAAGCCACGAACGCGGGTTGCCGGGCAGGGCAGGGCGCTCCGCTCCTGAATCGGGCGGCATCGGCGGTGGCGTTTGCATTGTCGCTTCCGGCACAGCAAACTAGTTTACACGGGATGAGGCCGCCGGGCGCGTGTCCCGGTATGATTCGATGGACGACAAACTGGCTGAATTTGCAGGACTGCTCCGCGGCAACGGCGTACGGGTATCGATAGCGGAAACCCTTGACGCACTCCGCGCCGCGGAGGTCACCGGACTGGCAGGCCGTGAGGCATTTCGCGCCGCGCTACGCGCTACGATGATAAAGCGCTCCGCTGAGCTGCCGGTTTTCGAGGAGCTGTTCGAGGTCTACTTTTCCGGCCTTGGCGAGGTGATCAAGCAGGCCAGCGACGCGGTGCAGAACGCGCTTTCAATGTCGGACAAGGAGTTTCAGAAATTCCTCGAGGACATCGAGAAGATGCTGAAGCGGGAAGGCAAGGATTTGTCCGAGCTGTCCCGCAACCTGATTCAGAACAATTCGGGAGAACTGGAACGGATGATCCGCGAGGCGGCCCGCTCAGTCGCACTTGAAGGAATCGAGCGCCCAATCGAGGAGAACTATTTCACTCGCGCACTTGCTCGTCAGCTCGGACTGGAACAGGTCGAAGCCGAGATCAACGAGCTTCGCGAGCGCCTTGAGAAAATGAACCTCGACAGCGCGTTCAAGGAGCGGTTGGATGAATACTTGGAGCGGCGCTTCCGCGCGCTGGACGCGATCATCCGCCGCTACGTCAAGATGGAGCGCGAGAAGCGCGACCTCAAGCAACGCGAAAACGAGCGGCTAAATCAACTCGGCGAGAAGAGCTTCCTATATCTGAGCGAGGAAGAAGTCCGAAAGATGAACGAGGCCGTTACACGCCTTGCACAGCGGCTAAAGAACGCGATCACAGTGCGCCGCAAACGGGCCAAGCGCGGCCGCTTCGATATCAAGCGCACGCTGCGACAAAACCTCGATTGCGGCGGCGTGCCATTCAAGCTTCGGTTCGAAAAACGCAAGCGCGAAAAGCCGCAGGTAGTAATCCTGTGCGATGTGTCCGATTCGGTGCGCAATGCCTCCCGCTTCATGCTGCAATTTGTTCATTCGCTGCAGGACCTGTACTCCCGGGTGCGGAGTTTCGTTTTCGTTTCCGAGATCGGAGAGGTAACGGAGCATTTTCGCAATCACGATGCGAAGGAGGCGCTCGACGCCGCGCTCAACGGCAACGTGATCAACGTCTACGAGCATTCCAACTTCGGCGCGGCGTTCCGCGGCTTCGTCGGCGACCATCTGGGTTCGGTGAACAAGCGCACGACGGTGATCGTGCTGGGAGACGCCCGAAACAATTACAACTTGCCGCACGATTGGTGCTTGCGCGACATCAAGGGCCGCGCAAAGCGAATTATTTGGCTCAACCCGGAGAGCCGCACAACATGGGGCTTCGGCGACAGCGAAATGGATGTCTATTCACGGCATTGCGACGTCGTCGAGGAATGCCGCAACCTGAATCAGCTGTATCGCGTGGTCGACAAGTTGTCGGCCGGCTAAGTCGCCAATCCGCCCTACATTATCCGTCCCCTACGGGAAAGGCGTCGAAACCGCGATCACGCGGGCGTAAAATCGCGTGATCGCGGTTTCGAGTTGTTCCTGCTTATTCCTATGGAGGGCCGACTGCGATTCCTCGCGATCCGTGCAATCCGGTGGCCGGCCCGGTCAGATACTCGATCGGCGTTACATTCGGATAGAACTGCTGGCCGGGCAGGGTGGCGAGCGATGGATAGACAGTAACGCTTCCGGTGGCCCCGAAGTTCGCCACGTATATCAATCCGCTCGAATCAACCGCGATGCCTTCGGCGTTGTTGAGCAGCGTCAGAGGTCCGACGATCGTCGCCGCGGGGGCCACGTTCTTGCCGAAACCACCTGCGTGCGCCGAAGCGATTGCCGCCTGCGTATAGATCGTAACGCAGCTGGATGCGCTTGGTCCGCAATCATTGTTCGCCACGTAAACATTGCCGGCCGAGTCGAGCGCCACCGCGGCCGACTGGCTCAACTGCGTTGAAACGCCCGCGATCGTGTTAAGCGGAGCAACGTTTCCGTTCGCCCCCGCCGCATACTCCGTCACACTTCCACTTCCATTGGTTCCTTGGGGTCCCGTGAAATTCGAAACATAGATGTTGCCGGTTGACGGATCGATTGCCACTCCCTGCGGCGAATTCAGGCCCGTCGCCGAACCCGCGATCGTTGCGATTGGCGCAACGTTTCCGCTGGCGCCTGAGGCATACACGGTGATGCTCCCGGCGGAGGTGGGACCGCCCGTGCTGTTCGCAACATATACCTTCCCCGCGGAGTCCACAGCGATCCCAAGCGCGCCGATGAGTCCCGTGTTCGCTCCACTAATGGTGGCGATCGGAGTCTGGTTTCCTCCGGCCTGGTACTCGGCCTGAGAATAAACCGTGACGCTCGCTCCGTTGTTGTTCACGACGTAGAGATTATGGTTCGACGCGCTGTGGGCCAGTCCAAACGGAAAGTTCAGTCCGGTTGCGGGGCCGAACATGCTCGAGGTCGGTGCGGTATTGCAATTCCCGCTTTGCGGCGACGTGAGGGTCACCGTGCTGCCATTGGACGGATCGTTGCTGTTGCCAACGAAGATCGGCGCCGTGGTCGTGCATCCGGGAGTCGGGGTTGTTGTGGCGGTCGAGGTTGGAGTCGCCGTTAGCGTCGCAGTTGAAGTGGCCGTCGCAGTCGTCGTCGTCACCGCAGTCAAGGTGGCGGACGCGGTCGCAGTGGCGGTCGCCGTCAAAGTGGCAGTCGAGGTTCGAGTGGCCGTCGTCGTATGAGTCGTCGTGGTCGTCGCAGTCCGGGTTACGGTTGCGGTCCGAGTCACGGTTGGAGTTGCGGTAGTCGTCGGCGACGATGTCGGAGTGGCGGTAATGGTGGGGGTCATTGTTAATGTCGCCGTGGAGGTATCCGAGGGGGTCGCAGTAGTGGTCGCCGTCAAGGTGGCAGTCGAGGTTCGAGTGGCCGTCGCCGTATGAGTCGTCGTGGTCGTCGCAGTCCGTGTTACGGTTGCGGTCCGAGTCACCGTTGGGGTCCGAGTCACGGTTGGAGTCGCGGTAGTCGTCGGCGTCGATGATGGCGTGGCGGTAATAGTGGGGCTGGTCGTTAACGTCGCCGTGGCAGTGTCTGAGGGGGTCGCCGTTGTGGTCTCTGTCACTGTCGCAGTCGAGGTACGAGTGACTGTCGCCGTCCGAGTCGTAGTCGGCGTCGCAGTCCGAGTGGTCGTTGCGGTCCGAGTTATGGTTGGAGTTGCTGTGACCGTTGGTGTCGCAGTAGTCGTCGGCGTGGTTGTTGGCGAAGTGGTCAACGTGGCGACAGCTGTTGCCGTCGCTGCCGGGGAGAAGGTTGCCGTGGCGGTCGGAGACTGAGTCTGGGTGGGCGACTGCGTCGCGGTGGATGTCGTCGTCGATGTCGGTGACACCGTCCGGGTGGGCGTCGCCTTGTGCGTCTCAGTTGGGGTTACGGTCCGCGTGGTGGTGGGAGTGATCGTTGGCGATGAAGTACCTGTCCGGGTCGGTGTTGCGGTAACCGTGACCGTCGGCGGTATCACCGTCGCCGAGGGAGCCGGTGTGGTAGTTCCGGTTGGCGTCGGGGTCAGCGTTGCGCCCGAAGTCGGTGTCGGCGTGGCCGTGGCAGTGGGGCCGGCGGGCACTGGACAGAAGGTTAGGTTGTAGGATGGTCCCACCCAAGGGCCCGACGGTGGCTGAGAAGATTTGCAGCCCGCACTGGCGGCGACATCGTCGTATGCATAGGAATACGCAGTGTTACAGGCACTATTGAAGTATGCCGTGTAATGTTCCATTGAAGTGGTCGGTGCTGGATTCAAAACCGGGCCGGTGCTGCCTGCCGGTACCTGTTCCCAATTGATGTTGTGAACGGAGCAACTAGCCCAAGAAGGGCACCCACACACGATCCCGGTTTCCTGATTTGTACCAGTTAACCACGGAGCGTATTGGTTCGAATTGAACGGCGAGAAGCCGAAGGGATTAGTCAGGCCTTGAAGGTTAACTTGAGCGCAGCCGTAGAGATCCTCCCACCTGAAAAGCGCGACGCCCGAATTTGGGGTTGGTGCGGGTGCCGGCACCGATACACATGCGCCGCTGTTGCACGTGTAGCCACCGGGGCAATCGGCGTCTACCGTGCAAACGCATTGTCCGAACGCCTGATCGAATGCGCGGTTGCAAGTCATCGATTGCGTTGGCGCAGGCGATCCACCGCTGGTTTGATGTCCATAGGGGCAGTCCGCCGCGGATTGGCATAGGAAGGGAACGTTGGCTCCGCAATTTAGGTCGCCAACGCTAGGTGGCGGAAGCGGCTGACCACTCGTATTATTGGTCGAGGCGCAAGCCAAGCTCGGGGTGTAACAGCCAATAATGTTGCCCGGGATTGGAGTGCCTTGGGCATTGGCCTTTAACTGCTGTAATTGGGGTGGACAACCGGAGGCCGTGAGAAGGTTGTCGAAGTTAGGACAATCTGAGCCCGGCGTGGTGCAATAAGCGGGGGCGACAGGTCCGGCGAAGGTTCCCGGAACCGGTCCCATGGAGTAACCGACGTTAAAGCCACTGACCATGCTTACGTCATACGCATCCTGTTGGCCGGTCCATGATGGCTGCAAGGTCATCTCGGTTAGCGTGATCGGTGCGAGCGCAGTCGCAGTGCAATCGATATTTTGCGAGTCGCTGCTTGCCGGGCAGTTTCCGGTCTGGCAAGTCAAATTACCGCTCGAGTCGGTTGTGCAATTCGTGCGTCCCCAGAAATTGCCGCCCCAGGTAATTGGAAAGTAGCATTGGCAGCCGGTATCGCTCGACAAGCAGAGATTTCCGTTGGTGGTGTTCCGGCAAAAGTTGCTTATGCAATTGGAGTTTACTGTACAGGATGCTCCAAAGACTCCCGTCCCTCCCGTGGGTCCTGTTCCGTCCTGCTGCGGCTCCTGCACGCAGATTACCGCTTGTCCGCCGTTGGCGGGGAGATCCCAACCGGAGGAAGGCTCAGGAGTGCTTAATGGCGTGGGCTGAAGATGGGCGAACCAACACTCACCGATTAGCTTGCCGTCAGCGTCAGTGTATCCCTGCACGCATTCCTGGTTGTAGCCGCAATCCGCATCGGTGGTGCATGTATCTACGCAAGCGCCGGGCAGCCCAGGGGTCGCAGAGCTCGTCGGGGTGGGCAGGGGCGATCCGCTGGGCAGCTTGCCAATGACGCACTTAACGTTGCCGGCCGAATTGCATTCGCGATTGATCGTGCTGCATGGGGGCGTTCCTCCCGGTGGGGAGGCTGGCTGCTCTGCAAACCACACGTCCTGGCTGCAGTTGTTCGTCATATTGAGGGCGCGATAACCGGCTGGACAAGTCGCTGCCGCGTCTGGCTCCAACAACACGGCTTGCTTCAATGAATCCGCGGCTGCGGTTGGTGTACGGACGCTGCTCGCCGTGACCAAGGCCAACATCGCAATCGCTGCGAACGCCAAGGCGAACGTGAGCGTCGCTTTTCCGGCCATTACATGCTGAAACGATCGTTTCGATCGCGACCCGCCAGTCGACCCTTTATTGGACTCCCCCATGGCCGTCGTCCTCCCTTATTGGCAGTGACACTTTGGCAGCAAATCTCGCTCAACGTCAATCCGGGCGATTCATCATGCGGTGGCGACGTGCGCAAACCTATCCGTTGACGGCGGGGCGGCTTTGGGCCAAAATTAAACCTGCGAGAAGGGCCGCGATGGTTGCGCATCGCGGCTCGTCCGCCTTAAGTAGAGGCAATTCGAGGATTCATATCGTGGCGGCTCATCGGGAAGATTTCATTTTGATGATGGTGGGCGGAATTACGCTCGATCCATCCACCAAGATGCCCATTGTGATCCTCAAAGATCCTGACAACAAGCTGAATTTGCCCATCTGGATTGGACCGCTTGAAGCTACCGCGATGGCGACCGAGCTGGAAGGAATCAAGCCGGGGCGACCGATGACCCACGACCTGTTGCGCAATCTGATTTCCGAGTTCGGCGCGACGGTCGAATCGGCGGAGGTCACCGAACTTCGCGATAATACTTACTTCGCACGCATCATAATGCGCACGCGCGAGGGCAAGGCGCTGGCGATGGATTCCCGCCCGTCGGACGCGATTGCGATCGCACTCCGAACGAAATCGCCAATCTATGTCGCCAAGAAAGTTCTGGAGGCCTCAAGCCTAATCCAGGAGGCGCAGGGAGAACCGGAAGGCACCGACCAGAATCTGGCCGGCGTGTCGCGCGACAAGTGGGCCGAAATCCTTGAACGGATGTCGCCCGAGGACTTCAAATACAAGATGTGACCGGGACGGCGTCATGCCGGCCAATCACCTCATCTGCGAATCATTCGATGCCCGCGGCCAGTTATCGCACCAAAATAAGGCGCAAGGACCTGAAGCAGCCAGACGAGTTTCTGACGCTGATCGGGCGCGCCCGTGAATTCATTCTGGCGAATCGAAGGGAAGCCCTCGTCGCGGCGGGCACAATCCTCGTCCTGGGTGTTCTGGCAACCAGTCTCTACTACATGAATCAGAACCGGGACCGTGCGGCCGGCGAGCTGTTCACTTCCGCAATCGGATTGTTAAACAGCAATAATCCGAAGGCCTATCAGATCGCCGAAACGCAATTTAAACAACTGGCCGACACCGAATCGAGCCGGCGGGTGGGGCAGCTCGCACGCTTCTATATGGCCAGCGCATATCTGGCTGTGAGCGACTCTGAAAAGGCGGAAGATCCCAAGCGCGCAAATGACCTCGCTCAGGCGCGCGATGCCCTCACCGCATTCATCGCTGCCGATCACGATCCGATGTTCCTTGGCATGGCGCAGACCAACCTTGGTCTCGTTTACGAGCGGATGGGCGATTGGGCCAAGGCGGCGGATGCCTACACGCAAGCCGCATCGACCGACGGTCCCGAGCAACTGCGCGCGGAATTGAGCGTGGCGCGGATGCTGGAGAAGAAGGGCGACAAGGCCGGCGCAATCTCGGCCTATAAGGCGTTCCTGAAGGCTCATCCGCTGGCCCCGCAGCGTCAAGAAGCGATGGAATCGCTGGCGCTCTTGGGCGTGGCCGTCGAGAAGCCACTCCCGGCGACGATAAATGCCGATCTGCTAAAGCAGCTCAAGCACTAATCCACTCAATCTCCACGCGGGTCCAACTCGACGCGCGCCGCCTCTGGAAGATTGCCGGCGATTACTTTCCTTGCGAGGCCTGCCGCTGCAGCTCCGCATCGATCACGAAGTCGAAGCCGCGGCCTTCCGGCAAGCCGACCACCGGAATACCGTTGACAAAGAAGGTCGGCGTCGAATTTACCTTGAGAAGATTGCCATCTTCCTGATCTTGCTTGACGTGCTCGGCGACCTGCGTACTCGCCATGCATAGTTTAAGCGCATTATTATCAAGTTTCAAGTCTTCTGATAGCTTATCTATCTTATCATGCAGGTTATTGATGTCAATCATGCTCTGATTGGTGTAAAAGTAGCGCGCAAACGCCCAGAACGCATCCGGATTCTGCATCCGCGCGCATTCCGCTGCCTCCGCCGCCTTCAGCGCCCATGGATGCGCACTCAGCGGGTAGCTCTTATAGATGAGCTTGGCCTTGTCCTTGTACGTCGTGTTGATCATCGTATCCACGATACTGAATGCATGCGCACAGTAGGGGCATTCGAAGTCGGCAAACTCGACGATCGTCACCGGCGCGTCGGGATTGCCGAGCACCGGATGGTCAACCAAATGAATCTCGCCCATGTCGACGCGGCCCCACGGGTCGCCCTTTAGGTCGAGCAGCTGACCCAAGATCGCTTCATTTTCATTCTTGTCGATATAGATGGTCGTCGACACGCTTTGGCCCTGATCGTTGGTCACCGTGACCTGGCGGGAGTAGATGCCCTTGATCGGAGTCTCCGTGGCCGGTCCCAGCTTGATCCACTCGACCTTGGGAATCTTAAAGTGCTTCTGGAGGAATGACCGCACCTCGCTGTCGCGGCGAGGATCGGTCTCGACGGTCTTAAGCTTTGCCGGTTTTGCGGATTTGGTTTCCGCGCGGGCAAGGCCGCCGCCGATTAGCAGGCTGATCGAGAATGTCAGCGCGGCAACAACAGCGGTCCGCGCACCCCTGTGAGCATGGTTTTGTGTGAGCATAAGCGCTGACCATGATACGGACCGCGCGGCCGATCTTCCAGTGGTGGCCGCCCTAAAGAGGAGGGGAAATCCACCGCGGCGCGCCGGGAACGCAGGCAGGGTCAGCTCGAACTCTTGGAACCGAGGTCTTTCAGCTTCTTGGTGACGTCATCGATGGCCTGCTGCATATTCTTTGCACTGCCTTGCACAGCATGGCCAGTGAAGCGGCGGACGGCGCCGCAACCCTTGCAGGTAACTTGAAATTGAGGGTTGGCCTTCATCTCGCCCACGCTTACCGTGGCTTTCTCGCCGCATTTTGGACACGGAATATCGAGGGTGCCTTCAACCATTAATCATTCCTTCAATTTTTCATCCAAGGCTTGTGAAGCAGCAGCCTCCCGGCAGGCTAAATCTTCTCGGTAACCGGAACGCCGATCGCATCGGCGAGGAATGCGGCAAATGGGCGAATCTGAGCGGATGAGCCGCCCGCGCCGAAGTATTGCGAGGGCATCCAGACAATCTTTCCTCCGGCGATCTCGAAGCAAACCTCGCAGTCACCGGCCTCGCCCCCGCGCGCCGGTGCGATCCGCACCGATTCGATCGTGCCGGGAGCGCATAGTTCATCCGCGCCGTAGAGCACGCGTCCGCCGCGCTCGATGACCAGCGGGATGCCGCGGCTGCGCCATGCCGATAATCCCAGCCATGCGCTGTACGCCGCCACGCAGAGGAAGAGCCCGGCGATCCAGAAGTCGGCGGCGTTCGTGTTTCGAGTCCGGAGAAATATCGTGGCGAGGTAAATCATGAACGCGGCGCCGGAGCCGAACATCCCGGCCATCCCGCCCGCGAAAACAGGGGAGGGAGTCAGGATCACGCGGTCATCGGAATCCCGCTTGATGCTGTACAGGATCGAGCTTCCCTTGGGCAGCCCCGCAACGCCCGGCTCACGGATATCGACGGCTTCCGCCATAATTTCCCTCTCCGCGGTCGTCCGCATTTTACCCCATCGGGCCACCGGCTGTACAACCAGCGGATCGGAGAGGGGAAATCCCGAAACCCCTCACGGGTTTCACAAGGCTATAATCTCACCGGCCGCCGCGGCCGATCGAGGTCGAATAGTGGAAGCGGCGCGGGGGAGGGAGGCCCTCCCCGTTGCCGTATGCTAACTGGCCGCTATCTTACCAGGCGGTTGTTACTGCTGCGCGCCGGCGCCGAATCCTTCTGGATGGCGGCCGGAATGGTTTTGGTCGTGCAAACCTGGCCGTGGATGCCGCTAGTCGGATCGAACGAAACCACGACATTACTGATGATTAATTGGCCAACGTACTCGCCGCTCGCCGACGGGAGCGACAAGGTAATCTGATCGCTCTCGATAAAAGCGTCTGGCTCATTCGAAGTCGTGATCAGAAGCGATAGGTTGGTCCCGTCCGAGGACGTGCACCCCACGCCCGTGGTCGGTGAGTTGTCGTTATTCGCCGGGTTGAATCCGTTCCACGCCTTGCAGGCGCCCTTGGCGGGGACCTTGAATCCGATTCCCACCAAGTCCCAATCCGCATTGGGAAACCCGGTGATGCAATAGTTCTTGGCCATGGCAGCGCCGGGCGCAAGGAACAGCAGGGCGGCCATGCCGGCGATCGATCTTTTCAGTTTTACCATTGTCGTATATCCATCCTTATGATTCGGGGTCGTTTCGACAGTTCGATTTTCCAATTTATCGAATCCGCTATTTTACGACGCTGTCGTTTCCGTTCCGCACCGGGGCCGTTGAATCGCGCGCAATCGCCGCCGGAATGTTGTTCGTCGTGCAGACTTGCCCGTGGATGCCGCTGACGGGTCCGAAGGAAAGCACCTCAGACCCGCCGATTTCCTGGGCGGCAACCTCGCCGCTCGCCGACGGGAGCGACAAGCTCACCGAATCCATCTCAATAAATGCTCCCGGTCCGTCCGAGGTCGTGATCATGAGCGAAAGATTCGTGCCGTCGGATGACGTGCATCCCACGCCCGTGGTCGGCGCGTTATCGCTATTTGCCGGGTTAAAGCCGTTCCACGCCTTGCAGGTGCCCTTGGCGGGAACCTTGAATCCGATTCCGACCAGATTCCAACTCGGGTTGGGGAAGCCGTTCACGCAGTAATTTTTGGCAAATGCGGCGGCGGGGGTGAGAAACAGGATGGCGGCCAGGGCGGCAATCGGTATTCGTAGCTTGTACATCGTAAAAGCTTTCTTTGCTTATGGGTTGGGCCGTTCGAGCCGGCTGAGCCCCTCGATTCGGATTCCGCAGGATCAAAGTCGCATCAAACGGACGCGTTTGCAAACCCAAGCCGAGCCGTCGCGCTGGACGCCGCAGCGGGACGGTATCCGCTGCGCCGGGAGGGGTGGGCCGTCGCGGCCTGGAAAGCCGCTCGGCAGGCTCTTTTATTGTCGAATGGCCTTTGCACCGGGTTCATTGCAACTTCGCATAAGAAACATTATGTCAACTAGAATGGGGATTAGGTGAATGTTGACACCCACTGGAATTTTGGGAAAATATGAGGGTTATTCGGCGTTTACGCACATGGTCGATGCCCTGTTTCTGCGGGATGAGGCCCTTATGGCGATAATCATACCCGACCCCCTTACGCTCTATTGCGATGCGAGTGGCAAGGAGACCGACAGAGTGTTTGTCGTTGGCGGCGTGCTATCCACGGTAGGAAATTGGCGCGAATTTGACGCTAAGTGGGGAGCGGCTCTAGCCGCAAATGATCTCTCCTACTTTCGCATGAGCGAGTTCGCCCATAGCGTAGGTCAGTTCAAGAAAGGTTGGAAAACGAACGAATTGCGCCGCCAAGCGTTTCTGCATCGCCTAGTCTCGATCTTCGTGGGCCACGTTAAGTTCTGGATGGGAGCCTGTATCTATCGGAGCGATTTCGACAAGGCAAATGAGGTTTATGAACTAGAAGAACGCTTTCAGCCATACACCCTTTGCGCCCATACCTGTGTCTCCTTCGCAAACAAATGGAGAGATTCTAACCATCTGGATTATCTCCCCTTGGAATACGTTTTTGAGGAGAACGACCCACACTTCGGGCAATTATCGGATCGGCTGTTCGAGCATTACAAACAACGGCCCATCCCTCGAAAGAAAATTGAATTAGACCCTACCAAAATGGCACGCCCTCTACAGGCATCGGATTTTGCGGCCTATGAAGTGCGAAAGGCTTTCGTTGGTCTGGACGTAGAATCCGCCAGACTTTTTAATCAATTCAGAAAATCGTTTTTATTGCTGCGGAAAACTCCCCACGTATGGGGATTTCTGAATGAGGAGCACATTCGCACGCTGGCTAATGTGATGGGAGTGCAAAAACGCCTAGTGCCTACGATCCCGCCTCAACCTTTGAAGAACGGAAAAGAGGACTGACCATGCGCTTGAATTTTTCGGGATCGGCCTTTGCCAGTAGCTCTCTTAAGCGATTGTCTTCGGCGCGCGTCTTCGCGCTGACGGACTTTCGCGCGCTGGATTTCTTTCTCGGCACGCTCGAAGCGTAGCGAGTTTATGTCGGAATTTCTACTGAGCGCACGTCGTAATCAAATCCGCGAACATCGCGGGGTTTTTGCGATTGTTAAACCGGAACGAAAATTCGTTCAGGTAGAACGGCAGATATTTCTTGCTTACGTTGTGGTAGCTGCCGACCACGCCGCGCTTAAGCAGGCTCCAGAAACTCTCAATCGAATTGGTGTGAACCTCGCCGCGAACGTACTCGCCAGCCGAATGCTTTACCGATTCGTGGCGGATGTTCCGATCGATATAGCCGTAATCCTGATTGTCATCGGTAGCCACAAGGGAAACTTTGTCGCTGACCACGTTGCGAACGAATCCGGCCAGAGTAGGAGCATCCTGACTGCCGATCACGCGCGCCACGACATTACCCTTACGCTCGATTGCGCCGATGACGCCAACCTTGCCGTAGCCGTAACGCTTGCCGATGGGAAGCTCGCCAATCGCAGCGCGGCGTTGTGCGCTTTTCTTGTTCCAGTGCCGGTTACGATCCTTGCCGCCAACATAAGTTTCATCCGCTTCCACGATTCCCTTGAGCGGCTGGTACATATCGCCAGCCATCGCAGCACGCCAGCGCATACACATGAACCAGCTTGTGTGGTAGTCGTGGCCAGAATCTTCACCGAACATGACGCGATGGATTTGAAGCGCGCTGATTCCTTTCTTCGCGGTCAGCATGAGGTATCCAACCTTGAACCAAAGGTTCAGGGGAATCTTTGTATCTTGGAAAATGGTCCGGGTGATGACGCTGAAACGGTAGCCGTTCCGCTTGTGGCAAACCGCGACTTCGCCAGTCTGCTTGTCAACGGTTTCCTTGCCGCTCTTGCAAACCCAGTGATACGGACGGGCCTTGAGCGCAAAGGGCTTGTCGCTCCCGCAACGCGGGCAGCGCACGCCGTCCCGCCAGCGCATCTTAGCGAGGAAAGCGCGGCACTGATCGTCGGTTCCGAACTGGCTGTCAAATTCGCTCAGTGTTTCCATGCCCTGAAATATAGCGGTTTTAGGGTGTGGTGTCAACACCCACCTAATCCCCACTAGAATGGCACTGGTTCAGTTTGATTCTTGCGATCGCGGGGAAATCACCAGGCTCGCGCCCGGCGTCTTGGGGTCAAGGCTGAAGTGGTTCAGCCTGATGGGCGGCGCCCGGAGCGGTTACAATGATGCCAGCCGCCGCATATCCCAGGTAAAAATCAAGCGGCAATGCCTTCCCCCGGTGAAAAGAATTAAAGAAAAATTACAAAACGAACCCAATTTCACCGCTGATTACGGGCGTTTTTTCCGGCGTGATATCCTCGAAGCGCCAAACTCGATTTGCCCGCCCGCTATGACGCGTCCGCGCCGGTGGCGATTCCTGTCTTTCCCGGGATCGTCCGAAAACGGCGTCACGCCGTTTTCGGCGGACGGGAGCGCGAGACCGCAAGGGTCTCGCAAAAACTAAAATTTAGATTTCGCGTGGTTCAACCCTCCGATTGACAGATGAAATCGTGTGATGGTCTAACTTTGGCCATGGCAGGCAGACAATGACGACTGGAACTCCGATTGCGGATGAGCGCCATCCCAGCGCTGCCGCCCGCGCATTGACGCTGATCTATGGCGTCGGCACCTACCTGTTCTTCTTCGGCACGTTTCTTTATTTGATCGGCTTTGTCGGGAACTGGTTCGTCCCCAAGGGGATCGACGGCGGCACTCCCAGCGCATCCACCGGCGCGGCCATCGTGATGAACATGCTGCTGCTCGGCCTGTTCGCGGTGCAGCATACGATCATGGCGCGCCCCGCTTTCAAGGAATCCTGGACGCGAATCGTGCCGGTGCATCTCGAGCGCACCACCTACGTTCTGCTCTCGACGGCGATCCTCGCGCTGATGGCATGGCAATGGCGGCCGATGCCCGAGCCGGTATGGCACGTCGAGAATCCGGTGGCGGCCGGGATAATTACAATTGTCGCGCTGGCGGGATGGGGAATCGTGCTGGAGTCGACGTTTCTGATCGATCATTTCGATCTGTTCGGCCTCAAGCAGACGGTCTCCTACGCGTTGGGGCGTCCATTCGAGCATCCGCACTTCCGCGAGCGGCTATTTTATCGATGGGTGCGGCATCCGCTGATGCTCGGATTCATGATCGCGTTCTGGGCGACCCCCACGATGAGCGAGGGCCATCTCCTATTCGCGGTGATGACGACCGTGTACGTGCTGATTGCAATCCAAATCGAGGAAGGGACGCTGGTGCATCTTCACGGCGAGCAGTATCGCAGCTACCAGCGGCGCGTGCCGATGCTTATCCCGTTCGGCCGCCGTCCGCAGCCCTGACGGGCATGGCATGCGCAGGAGAATGGCTGGCGGCGGCGCTTGCACAGACGCATCGATGGTCGTCGCGGGTCCACAGGACGATCGATGCGACGGCGATCGCGGCGATCGGAATCGCAACCGACAGGCGGCTCAATCGCCAAACGATCAGGTCCGGGTAGGAGACGTGGGCCGGGCCGGCTGGCATCCTGACGCCTTGCATGGGGGTAGATTGTCACGCCGGCGCCATCGCGGCAATTGCATGGAGCGCGCGCGAAACCGGGTCGCAAGGTAGTGTCTCAGTTTGAAGGTGGGCCATTCTCGGCTGGAGATTCAGGACCAAATGCAAGCTGAACAATTCGCCCCGGTCGTCGCATCAACCACAATCCGAGGAGTAGAAACACCGGGGACCAAATGAACCCAGTTAACGGGGGGACGCCCTCCCTCATTGTGCAACATAGAAGCCCAAGTGTTCCGTAGAGTGCGCAGTATATCCCGTAAGCGAAAAAGAGCAGCCCAACGAATCGAACGGTCACGCCAAACAATTTTCTCTCATTCACGTTGGCTCTCCTTTTCCAGAATTACTTGTCCTGTATTCCGCTTCCCATTCGTCCACAAGTCCGGTCGCAATAGCCGCTTGGATCAAGATTGCAGGTTTGATAAATTTGAACCTGAAGCTGGAACATCCGCAATGGATGATCCTTGCTTCGGGGCCAGCGGGGGCTCCCCCCCACCGCTGGCCCAACTATTTTTGGCCCTACGGTTTGAGTCCGACGAACGGGGATTGCACCTAAGGGGCGCCCTCACCTATCGCCGGCTTTCGTCATCTTGTTAACCATGTCCTGCGCCGGTGCGTTTCCGCCCGCCGCCGACTTGCGAAACCATTTCAGCGCCTCGGTCCGGTTCGGCGCGACGCCCTGGCCGTAGTAATACATCGACCCGAGCATGAACTGTGCGGGAGCATAGCCCTGATTGCCCGCCATCAGGAGCCATTTCTTCGCCTCCGAGCCATCGCGCGGAACGCCCATGCCGTCGCGGAACATGATTCCGGCGCGGGTCTGCGCGACCTCGTTCCCATGCATCCCCGCCTTACGATACCAATAGAGCGCCTTCGCATAATCGCGCGGCACGCCGAAGCGGCCATTGTAGTAGATGTGCCCCAGCGTCAGCTCGGCATCGACGCTGCCGCCCTCGGCCGCCTCCTTGCACGAGCGCGTAGCCTCAACGCACTTATGGACGGTGTAATCGCGGATGCATTGGCGCGTGGCTTCATTGCGGCCGGGCCCAAGCTGCGCGCGGGATGTCCCGGGCAAGGCGCCAGCGATCAGTATCGCGACGGCCGCCGCGGATAATTTGACTTTGGAGATCATGCTCATCACATCACCTGATATTCTTCGGCTACGAAAAATGCCGTCCGTGAATGGTCGATAAAGTTTCGCTCGTCCTCGATTGCAGCGCGCACCTCCGGCGAGGTCATCGCGCGCTCCAGCGCCGCCCAGTCGTCAAACCACAGCTCGGCCGCTCCGTCAAACGACGGATTTCGCCCCCCCACCGCGCGCGGGATCGCGTGGCTTTGGACATATTTCCTGCAGCCGGGAATTTTCGCTGCGATTGGACCGTGCACGTCGCGCCAGTAGCGATGAAACTCCTCATCGCTCATGCCGCCCAGCCTGGTGATGCAATAGACGATTTTGACCATCGATCCGCCCTCCCCTGCTTTCAATGGCCGCGCATGGCCATCATCGAAACATCGCAAGGCTCATGAGCATGATAATGAACCCTCCCGCAACCAGAGTGCCGATCACGACCAGCATTCCAATTGCGCACGCGCCGGCGGCGCGCCAAATCGAAAATCGATGAACCTCGGCGACGCAACTTAAAAACACGTAGAGATTCCATAGGATTAGCGGCATCCCGGCTGCGAACCATAACATCGAATGATGCAAAAACGCTGTCATCTGTTGCGGATCGGATGACATCGCAGGTGGCGTTTGGAAAACCACAAACGGCAAGCCCAGAACCTCCAGCACGATGCCCGGCACTTTTGACCATGCCAGCGCCGCGCGAACTTCGACTGCGGTTGCAGTTCCACCGACCAGCGTACCAAGCCATTTGACGAACGATCCGTTCAGGTACCAGATGGGAATTGCGAGAACGGGGAAACTCACCACCATGATGATGTTCATGGCGTGAATCGCCTCCGGCGATATCAGTTGAAGCGTGTCATCGCCGGCGGGAAGCGAGACAGGCATGGGATTGTAGAAGAGGCTGGGCAGCGCGCCGATGAAGGCGGTCAAGACTACGAGGAAAATCACCCGCTCGCGCGGGTTCCGATCGACGATCGCACGAATCGTGGCGCGGGGCCGGATGCAGATTTGGAGGTACGGGGAATCGATCCAGTTGCCGGATGCCATCTAGCGTCCTGCCCGTCTCCGGTGCGTATCACGCATAAAGATTAATCTGCGGTTTCGGCGGCGGATTGTCGAGGAAATCGCTTGCTGTTGCACACGCCGCTGTCACTTTCGAATATCAATTTAGCGGGCGCTGGAGCTGGCGGCTATGCGGGTCCCTTGGATATCACTTGCCCTTGCAAGTGAATGTGACGTGCTGCGGAGAGCCCGCCCCATTATGAACGACCATCATCAGCGCTTTGGGAACAGTGCCCTTGGCCGGGGGCTCGCAGGCAACCATCACTTCACAAGATCCCTTGTAAGGCAGTTGCGATGGCGGCGATGGGCAATTGGTGGTCGTAATCGGAAAGTTCGTAGCCGGCTCGATTGCTTCGATAGTTACCGGCGCTTGCAGCTTTTTGTTGGTTGCGTTCTGCGCCGTATTCGAAATCGTGATTTTGAACGCTTTGCTCAAAGTCTGCTGTGGGACGGTGCCGAAGTTGTGACTGGCCGGCGAGACCGTCAGATGCTCTTCCACTGACGTAGCCGTTGCAGTTGGAGTGAGAGTTGCGGTCGCAGTCGGGGTGAGTGTTGCAGTGGCCGTGGCAGTCGTCGTGATCGTAAGAGTCAAAGTAGGTGTGCCGGTCTGAGGTAATGCGGAGCCGGTTGGGGTTGACGTCAGGGTCGGCGTCGCGGTGGTCGTTGGAGACAAAGTCGCCGTGATTGTGGGCGTTGCTGCCGTGGGGGTCGCAGTCCGGGTGATCGTCGGAGTGCCGGTTTGCGTTGGCTGCGATCCGGAGGGCGTTGCGGTCTGGGTCAGCGTCGGCGCGGTTGTAGGCGTAATAGTCGCGGTTCGAGTAAGAGTGGGCGTTGCGGTGGGAGTGGAGGTGAGTGTCGGCGTGGCGCCTTGGGTGGTGGCGGGGCCGAAAGCGTAGAAATTGCCAAGGGCCGCGGCGCCTATATAAACCACGCCATTGGCGTCGATTGCGGGCGAGCCGTCGGCGCTAGTGCCAATTGGGACGCTGCTGGATTGAGTGTTGGTGGAATTCACCTCATAGAAATTCCCATCTTCCGAAGCGAAATAGATCCTCCCGTCGGCTCCGATCGCCGCCGAGGATACGATTTGGCCGCCGGTTCCACCGCTCCAATCCAAGTTCGCGTGCGTACCGGCATCGGTTAATGCGTAAAAATTGCCGTCATCCGAGCCGAAATAAATCGTACCGTCGGTGCTTATTGCGGGCGACGACCAGACATGATCTAAAGTGGAAAAGGTCCATTTCAGATTTGCGTGCGTACCCGCGTCTGTAATCGCATAGAGATTGTCATCATCGCAGCCGAAGTAGATGGTGCCGCCATTGCCGATCGACGGCGAGGAAAATACCGCTCCGCCGGTGGAGATAAACCACTTCAGCGTTCCGTTGCTGGAATTTAATGCAATGAAAAATGCCGACCCGGACAAGCCAAAGTAAATTGTGGACCCATCGACGCTGATCGCCGGCGAGTCGCTAATGAACTGTCCCGTGTTGTACACCCACTTCTGGGTGGCATGGCTGCCGCTGTCGGTTATCGCGTACATCCAGCCGTCCTCGGAACCAAAGTAAATCGTGCCGTCGGGGCCGATTGTAGGATCGTGCGCCTGATTGCTGTCGCCGGTGTAGTACACCCACTTCAGCGAACCGGTGCTGGAGTTGACCGCGTACAGGCATTCTCCAAAGCAGTTCGCCGAGTCGGTTTCAGGTCCGGTGAAATAAACCGTGCTTCCGTCCGCGCTGACGGCGGGGGAGCTGATAAACGTGGGAATTCCGGTCGAGTCGTGCCACTTTTCGTGACCGTTATTCGGATCCCAAGCGTAAAGCGTGCCGCCGCTATTACCGGCGTAGACGGTTCCATCGGGCCCGATGGCCGGTGAATTGAATGTGAAGCTGGAACCCGTGGAATTCTTCCAAGCCTGGCTGAGGGTGTTGCTGGCGGTACTGGCTTGGCCAAGGCCGGTATGCAAACTGTCGTGGTGGAACATCGGCCATGGCGCCGGGCTGGTAGCCCGCGATATTGCGGCGGTGCCCATCGCGATAACCGCCGATGCGGTTGCGCATAGCAGCGCGATCACACCGATTCGCGCTCTGCCGTTGGGACGATTGACCAAAATTCGCACCCTAGAGACGACCCGCCTTGATGAAGCATGATGGCAGAAAATCCACGTAGGAGCAAATTTCCACGCCTTGTCTCATCCCCGAGCGGCCAGTGCGCGAAGCGCCCGCCGCGCGGTGAAATTCCGCGGCTCGGCCTTTAGCGCCTGCTCGAAGTAAGAGGTGGCGGCGGCGATGCGGCCCAGCTGCTCGGAGCATCGTCCCAAGGCCAGGATCAGTTCGGTTCCCTTTCCACCGAACTCGCGCGCGAGCTTGAGCGTCGTCAGCGCCTCCTCAAACCTATCCAATTCCGAAAGTGCAAGGCCCATTCCCAGCATCGCTTCGATGTTGGCGGGGTCGATCTCCAGCGCTTCGCGATACATTGATAATGCGTTGCGGCGGGCGCCCTTGCGATGCAGTTCGCGGGCGGCGGCAGCCAGCCGGGCCCCCTCCTGCTGCCAACCGCGCCATTCGATTTCCACAGTCGCCTCTTCGCGCGAAAGCTCGGCTTTCTTGATTTTCACCTTGCGGCCCAAATAGTCGCGCAGCCGTTCGATTGTCGCGTCGGCATTTGTGCCGGCCGGTTCGAGCAGAAAAATCATTCCGATCGGATCTCCGGCATGGTCTTCGCGGCGAATCACAATCGATCGCCTTTGTACGATCGAGGCCCCGGGCGATCGCGGTCCTTCAGACACGCTCATTTGGATCGAATAGTTTTCGGTACTCGTCGAGGGCAAACCGGTCCGTCATCCCCGCGATATAATCCGCCACCACCCGCGACACCGGCTCGCCTGCGCGCTCTGCCCGCGCGAGAACGTGCTCCGGAATCTGGCGCGGCTCGGCCATATAGGTTTCGAACAGCCGAGCGAGCACACGCCCCGCCTTTTCGGTCATCCGGCTCACCCGATAGTGCCGGTAAAGCCGCTCGCGCATGATGAGTTTGATTTCGTCCACTTGCTCCAACATAGGCGGGCTGAACGAAGCGAGCGCCCTGCCCGCCCGGCGCACGTCCTCTATGCTTTTGACACCGGCCCGATCGATCTCCGCCGACATATTCAGCATCAGATCGCTCGACATCGCGTCGATCATCCTGATCACGGTCTGATAACGAATCACGCGCAATTCCGCCTCGGGAAAAGCGTCACGCGCCGCCGCCGATGCGTTGCGGTACAGTGCGGAACCGTTCAATTCATCGACGGTGAGCATCTGCGCCTTAAGGCCGTCGTCAACGTCATGCGCAAGGTAGGCGATTTCATCGGCAAGGTCGACGATTTGCGCCTCAAGGCATGGGTATGTCGACGGATCGAACTCGCGTGCGGCGGGACGATCCTTGAAGTTCGAATGTTTCACGATCCCCTCGCGGACCTCGAAGCTGAGATTCAATCCGCGAAAATTCGGATAGCGGACCTCGATCCAATCCACCGTGCGCAAACTCTGTCCGTTATGATCGAAGCCGCCGTACGGCGTCATCAGCTCGTTCAGCACCTTCTCGCCGGCATGGCCGAAGGGGGTATGGCCCAAATCATGCGCGAGGGCGACGGCCTCCGCCAAATCCTCGTTCAGTCCAAGCGCCCGTGCGATGGTGCGCGCGATCTGCGCCGCTTCAAGCGTATGCGTCAACCGGGTGCGGTAGTAATCGCCCTCATGATTGACGAAAACTTGAGTCTTGTATTCCAGGCGGCGAAACGCGGCGGAATGGATGATTCGATCGCGATCGCGCTGAAATACGGTGCGAATCGGATGTTCCGGCTCGGCAACACGCCGGCCGCGGCTTGCGCGAGAGAACATCGCGTAGGGCGCGAGCGTGTGCGACTCGATTTCCTCTTGTTCCTGCCTGGTCCGCAGCATCGTCGCGCTATCCGTGTCGGTTCAAAGGGGATGCTACCACGACCGGGCTCGATGCGCATATAATCTTCTTTCAGTAAGGGGGGTTGGAGGTGCGGGGTTGAGGAGACGACGAGCCCGGTCGCGTGCTGTCCTTGCGCTCTTGATGAGCATATCGCTCTGGGGATGCTGGCATTTCGGCGGTACTACTTCCCCTGCGCCTGCTCCGATCACATCTCCCGGCGCCGAAGTTGACGGAATTGCCTCATGGTATGGCCCCGGATTTGACGGCCATCGCACGGCCAGCGGCCAAATCTACAATCAGGAAGATCTGACGGCGGCCTCGATGCTGTTTCCGCTGGGGAGCCGTGTGATGGTGACCAATCTGAACAACGGCCGAACGGTGGAGGTCACCATTAATGACCGCGGGCCATTTAAGAAGGGGCGCAAAATCGACCTTTCCCACAAAGCCGCGCAAATCATTGGGATGGTTCCGACCGGCACCGCGCCGGTGCGGATCGTGATGCTTGGCGCTCCCGCCGGATCCCGCCCCGCCGGCGCGCCGATGCAGTATTACGTCCAAGCGGGAGCCTTCACCCAGTCGGCGAATGCGTATCACCTGCGTGCGAAGATGGCGGCGTACTTTTCGGACGTGTTCGTCGATCAAGTCGACGCGGGCGGCCGCGAATTCTATCGCGTAAGGATGGGCGGGTTTTCCACTCGCAGCGGAGCGGAGGCGCGCGCGGCCGAGACCGCGCGTTTCGGTGTTCCAATCGTGATCGTTTCCGAATGAGCGCGGCGCTCTCCCCTAAACCTAGAGCGTTGCCGTGGCCCCGATTGACGCTGATTGGTTGTCTGCTTCTTCTCGGCGGATGCGCTTATGCAATCGTTAGCGGCGGACGCGTCAATGAGGCCAAGGTCGCCAAAATCGAAGGCGGCATCCAGGACCTGCGCGAGTTGAGATTCAAAAGCCCCGTGCCGATCGTGGTCAAATCGCAAGACGATGCCGAAGCGATCATCGAAGCGGAAATGATGCGCGATTACAGCGGCGAGCAGCTGCAGGCTGAGGGCGCGGCCGGCGTAATGATGGGGCTGCTTCCGGCGGGTACCGATTTGAAATCATCGGAACTCAGTCTGCTGAAAAGCCAGGTCGCCGGATTTTACGATCCGCGCGGCAAACAGATGGTGCTGGTTGAAGGAATAACCAATGTCGGCTTCCTCAACAGTACCGCTGAATTTTTCATGCAACGCGATGTCGCCGGTGAAATGCTGCTGGCACATGAGCTAACCCACGCACTGCAGGACCAGAATCTGAACCTTCAATCGAGCCTGGACCGAGTCAAGGACGATGACGATCGATCGATCGCGTTGAAGGCCGTTGCCGAGGGCGATGCGACGCTTGCCGGGTTCGCCTACGCGATGGGTGGGATGAGCAATGCCAATGCCGACCTGCTCGCGGAGCAACTGAAAGATCTCCCCACGGTTCTTGCCGAACAATCGCCCGGCACACCCGATGGCCTAACCGTTCCTCTCGCATTTCAATATTCTGAGGGCGTCAAATTTGTCGGCGAGGCTTATCATCGCGGCGGATGGGCCGCAGTCGATGCCCTTTACCGCAACCCTCCGCAATCAAGCCATCAGATTCTTCATCCATCGCTGTACTTCACCGGCACCCCCGCGGTCCCACCGGAAATACATTTCCCCGATTATGAGAAAATCATGCCCGGCTGGAAGACCGTTGACCAAGACACGATTGGTGAATTGCTGATTCGCGTTATCCTTGAAAACAATTTAGGCAAGCAGTCGAAGGATGCCGCGCTGGCCGCGGTCTGGACCGCGGATCGCGCGGTGATTCTCAAGCGTGATCGAGAGTTCGCCGTGATTTGGATGGTTTCGTTTCGCAATGCCTCGTGGGCAGGTCAGTTTGCGGCCGCTTATGCCAGAGTCCTGGACCGCGTGAACGGCGCCGCAACGCAGCATCGCGTTGGCACGCGCGGCGATACTGTAATGGTGACGATCGGCAAATCCACGGAACATTTCGACTCGCTATGGCCAGCGAATGGAGAATCAAGCGCGCCTGGCCATATGTCCAGCCCAGTTTGCTATAGACCCGTCGGCCCAACAGCAATTCCGGATGAGAAAAAATCAAGGCCCGTAAAGAGGCCGCTGATCACGGCCATCGGCGCAACATCGCTGTTGCTTTGAGGTCGATAGACAAGGATTTCTGGACCGAAATAAGCCTGGGTGTCAGGGTAGAAAGCCCGTTGGAGGAGCGCACTCGGATCATCGTCGCCGATGGCATCAGTTGTGAGGGGCGACCCAATTAACTCTTCTGAAATTCCCGCTACGGCGCCAGTACCAACAAAGATAATAGGAACATCGTTATTCAAAACGTAAATGCTCCCATCTGTGTCTAGCGCTATAGCAGAGGCGATTTTGTTGGTATTGACAGTCAGCGTGATTTCTGTTAATCTCTGAATCATGGAAACATTAGATGGCTTTGAAAGCCAGTTCCCCGATGAAGATTCGTGCAAGCGATATCTGGCCGCGAAGCGTTGGCCGGACGGCGTAAAATGCCCGCGCTGCAAGCGCACGGAGCGAGTCTATAAAACCAAGCGGCCCTTTCACTGGACCTGTTGCAACGCGGATTGCGGTAAGCGCGCAGGCTATCGGTTCAGCGTCACCACTGGCACGATCTTCCAGGACACCAAGATCGATCTTCGCCTGTGGTTTAAGATCGGCTTCTTGATGATCACCGCGAAGAAGGGGCTTAGCTCGCTTCAAGTCCGCCGCGTCATCTTCGGAGAGCGTTCCGGAACCGATTGGCGCACCGCGTGGTATATGTGCCACCGCTGGCGCGCAGCCATGAAGGGCGATGCGTTCCCGCTGGACGGCGAGATTGAGGTTGACGAAACCTTTATCGGCGGCAAGGCGCACAATATGCACGCCAAGGACCGTGCGCGAATCGCCTTGACTGGCACCAAGGGCAAGGTCGCCGTGATCGGCGCGATTGCCCGCAAGGGCAACGTAGTCTGCAAGGTGATCGAGAATACCGATACTGAAACACTGGATAGCTTTGTGCGCCAGACTATCGGCCCGAACATCAGCCTGATTTCGACCGATGAACATTCCGGCTACCGACTGCTTGGCAAGAATCTGCCGCACGGTGTGGTCCGCCATAGCGCGGGCGAGTATGTGGTGGGCGCGGTCCATACCAACACCATCGAAGGCTTTTGGAGCCTATTCAAGCGCGGCGTCATGGGCAGTTTCCATAAGGTCAGCAAGGACTACCTGCCGCTCTATGTGAACGAATTTGCGTGGCGCTACAACAACCGCGACAATCCGAACGCCTTTGCGGACCTGATTACGACGTGCAGCCAGTAGCGGCGCGGACCTGAACGCGCTAAAGTACCGGGGTGGTTTCCACAAAGCGCACAGGCCGCGCGGCCCGCAAAAAATACGTTCCAAGCGAAAAGCAGCGTGCCGAGGACGAAAAGCTGCGCGAGCAATTGCGCCATTTCGACCTGAAGAAATTCGATAAAGCCCTTACGCGAGCTATTGGGACCAAGCCTGCTTGATTCGATCAAGCGCATGACGTTCTTGGCTGGTTCTCAGCCATCCCCGAAGACGTGCGCGATCCCAATACTGCAAATACGGCACATCTTGCGGCCTGATTAGGTCTT
>DATKOZ010000033.1:0-188038 GCA_035524375.1 Binataceae bacterium (SeqCode)
CCCAGCCACTACGGCTACGCGATTTCCCTTGTCGGTGCCGCTCTCATCGCAATATACGGTCAATAGCGACATAAGATCAGTTGCCGCTAAAAACAGGCTGGAACAGAGGTGTGCAAAGGCGCGATTCACGGCGCACCCTTGTCTTGGCGTACAGGCACGCTAATATCGGCTGGCTTTGGCTCCGCATTCCCGGATTCCCTAGAATCCGAGCATACACGGGCTGACTGTCCTTTGCAACAAAATCGCCTATAGCAGAGGGGTAGCCAAGACCAGTGTGCGGACCGCTAATCTTGGCGACTGGCGGCACATTGCCAGTGCTACTAGGAGAATAGATGGTAACACTACCTGGCTGGTAAAAAACAGCTACGCTAGGTTGGCCGCCGGTCGTTTTAGATGGCTTAGACCTGCTCTTGGGGCCGAATCCGCCATTCGATACATAAATGTTACCTATTGAATCGACGGCGATGCCGTTGGGATAGAGCCCGGTATCGAGACCGGTAATTATGGCCTTCGGCGTAACCGTGCCGTTGCTTCCCGCAGGATATACCTTGATGCTGTCTAGAACGGATTTGTAACAGGCAATGTGGTGGCCGTGAAAGCGGCAGGTCGCCAGTCCGTTATTTGCAGTGTAGAGGTTTCCCGATGGATCCACAGCCATCGCAACCGGAAAGTCGCGCCCGTCCGTGTCAACGTCAAGCGTGGCACTGGGCGCAATGTCGCCCTCGCTACCAGCCGGATACACCGTGACGCTGCCATAGCAGGCAGATCCGCCGCGCCGGTTCAATACGTAGATTTTCCCTCCGGAATCGACCGCCACGTTGCTGGGAAAACTGAGAATTGTATTTTCTCCAGCGATTCTGCCGACCGAAGCCTCGTTAGCGTAGCTGCCGGGTGAGTAAACGTTGATACTGCTGGTACCGTCATATTCACCGCAGGGGTTTTCCGGAAATAGGGCGTTAGCCACATAGATAGTTCCCCCGGAATCGACCGCGATGCCGGAGGCGGACGAGATCCCGGTAAAATTGCTCGTAACGGCCGCAACCGGTATCGCATCGCCATTGCTGCCCGCTGGATACACCGTGATGACGCCGTCACCTTCGGGGTTACCGTAAGTCTGGTTCATCGCATAGATGCTCCCGCTGGAATCCAAAGCGAGGCCAACGGTTTGGGCTAATCCGCTGTCGGAACCGGTGATGATGGCGATTGGCGCCACATTGCCGTTGCTGCCGGGCTGATAGACATTAACGGCCGGACCGATCTTGGCCACATCGGTCGTCACATAGATGTTCCCGTTCGAATCAACCGCAATGCCGCCCATGATGTACCCGATCTGAGAGATGTCGCCAGTAATGATCGTGATGGGCGGCACGTCACCGTTGCTGCCGGCTGGATAGACATTGACGCTGTCGGGAATCGTAAGGTGAACGGACGTGATGCCTGAGTTTGCAACATAAAGGTTTCCGCTCGAATCCACTGCGATGCCAGCGGGCGAGAAGAGTTTCGTCGCGGGACCATTGATAGCGGCGATTGGAGCTACATTGCCGTTGCTGCCTGCAGCAAAAACCAAGATGTTGCCCGGGACTGTCTGATGGCAGGTGTGCTTGGGGCATTTACCGTACAGATTCGAAACAAAAATGCTGCCATTCGAATCCACCGCGATACTGTGAGGAGCATATAGTCCCGTCTTGTCGCCCGTGATGGTTACGATGGGGGCCTCGTCAAGGATCCCAATACTGCTTCCCAATGGTGGATAGATATTGATGCTTTCGCCGGTCAAAACATAAATCTTTGCGCTCGAATCCAGCGCGATATCAGCGGGAAAGGCGAGCCTTGAATTGGCGCCGCCGATGACGGCCAAAGGCGAAACGTTACCATTGGCACCGGGCGGATAAACCGTGATCGTGCTGGTCGCCGAATTTGAGACATAGATTCGACCTCTCGCGTCCCGTGCGATACCGGTGGGCGCGGCCATCCCGGTTGCGAGAGATAGCGGCGCGACATCACCGCTGGCACCGGCCGGATAGGCAGTCACACTGTACGGGTTGCTGACGAAGATCGCATCGGCTGCAGCCGCCGGGGCGCGCGCGGCCGCGATCATTGCAAACAGTAATGCGGCGACACTGGCGGCCTTTGCAATATTCATCTTCCCCACGGATGCGACCACGCACCACCCTTGAACACTTGCGATGAATAATACTCCTACTTGGAGCACAACCAGAGCAAGGATCGCCCCCTACCCCACGTCGCCGAGGCTGAAGCCCAGCGCGAGCATCTTCTTTAACGCCGCGCGCGCGCCGGCGGACTGACCAGTCTCGAGGGTCGGATCGCGGCGAAGCCATTCTTCGGCCAGCGTGCGGGCTTGCTCGATCGTCCGATAGTCACGAATGAGCTCTATGAAGCGCAACGGCAGTGCTCCGGTCTGGCGCGAACCGAGCAGATCGCCGGGGCCACGCAGTTTCAGGTCCGCCTCGGCGACCGCCGCACCGGTGGCGCATTCGCGCATTACGGTTAGCCGCCCGATTGCGGCTTCATCGGCATCGCGTGAAGCGATCAGGCAGCATCGTGACGGACGCGTCCCCCGCCCCACCCTGCCCCGCAGCTGATGCAATTGCGCAAGACCATAGCGTTCCGCGCAATCGACGACGATCAAGCTCGCTTCGGGCACGTCGATGCCGACCTCGACCACAGTCGTGCATACCAGCACGTCCAGTTCGCCGTCACGAAACGCGCGCATCGCGCGGTCCTTTTCCTCCGCGGCCATCCGCCCATGCATCGTGCCGATTCGGGCGCCCTTCAATGCGCCGCGTGACAAACGGTTCGCCGTTGCCGCAACTGAGCGCGATTCGTCGTCATCGCCGTCGATTAGCGGAACGACATAGTAGACGCGCCCGTCATCCTCAATTTCCGCCGCCATCAGCTTATGAACCTGCGCAGTGGCATCTTCTGAGTAAAGTTCCGTCGTGATGGGCGTGCGGCCCGGCGGGATTTCATCTAGAAATGAAACGTCGAGATTCCCAAACAGGCTCATCGCCAGACTGCGGGGAATCGGCGTCGCAGTCATCATGAGCAAATTCGCTCGCGGCCCCAGCGCCTTCAGCTTTGCGCGATCGAACACCCCGAAGCGATGCTGTTCATCGATGATGCCAAGGCCGAGTTGGCGAAGCCGCACCCGTTCCTGAATCAGCGCATGGGTGCCGAATGCGATTCTGGTTTGGCCGCTTGCGAGGTCGCTCAGAATGTTAGTGCGAGCGGCCCCAGTCACACGGCCCGTAAGCAGCGCGCTCCGGATGCCGAGGCGTCCGCACAGACGCTCGAAGCTTCGGTAGTGCTGCTCGGCCAGCAATTCCGTCGGCGCCATCATCGCCGCCTGATAACCACACTCGATCGTTCGGATCGCGGCCCAAAACGCGACGATCGTTTTGCCGCTGCCGACATCGCCCATCAGCATCCGGTTCATCTGTCCCTCGCGTGCGAGGTCGGCGCCGATTTCATCAATCGCGATTCGCTGAGCGCGCGTCAATTGAAACGGGCTTTCGGCGAGCAACCGGGGCGCCAGCTTATCGGAGCCCGTCATCGCAAATCCCGGACGGCGCGCGGCGCGCGAACGTTCGATTAAAAGTGCCAACTCGAATGCGAACAACTCATCGAACGCGAGCGCAACGTGAGCCGGCGATTCTCCGGCTGCAAGTACGGTGAAATCGGCATCTGCCGGCGGCGAGTGGATGAAACAAAGCGCATCTTTGATCGACAGAATTCCACCGGCAAGCGAGGCTGGCACCGCACCCTGAATCGACGCGCCGGTATCGGCGAGAGTATGCGCAATCAGTCCGGAAAACAGGCGCTGGCCGACAATTCCCGGCAGCCGGTAAACGGGGCGAATCGGTGCGGGTGGACCTTGCGACAGCGGATGCACCTCCGGCTGGACAATCTCCATGTCGCCTTCCTGCCCTTCGGCTACCCGGCCCCTGACCAGAACGCGCTCGCCGCCGGGGAGATAGCCGCGCATGTAGGCGGGCAGATTGAACCATACGACGCGAATTTTCCGGCTCCCCAGGTCGAGCCATCCCGATGCGAGCCGCCGCCATCGCGCCGCGCGCATCGGACGTTCGGAAACCTTGCCCAGCTCTCCCTCGACGACCGCGGTTATTCCCGGCCGAAGATCTTCAAGGGGCGTACGTTCGCGCCAATCCTGATATCGAGTGGGAAGATGAAACAGCAAATCGCCCGCGACTGCGATTCCGCGCGCGGCCAGCGCCTCGGCGCGCTTGGGGCCGATTCCCACCAACTCCGCGACGGGAGTATCGAGTCGAATTGGAAGTTTAGGCCGGGCACGTTCCGCGGAGGCCGCCGCGACGACGCCGGGCGATTTCTCAGGCGCGATGGTAGTCTTGGAGCGGGCGGACATCGAGCGAGGTTTCCTTGAGCGCGCGAATTCCCGCGACCGCCGCTACCGCACCGGCCATCGTCGTGAAGTACGGCAGCCTTAACTCCAGCGCGGTGCGGCGAATCGAAAAGGAATCGTTCGTTCCAGACGCGTCCGGAGTGTTGATCACCATCGCGATGCGCCCCGCCTTCATCGCCTCGACCACGTGCGGGCTGCCTTCTCTCACCTTGTTAATCCCTTCGCACGTAATTCCGAATTTGGCGATGTACTTCGCGGTCCCATGCGTAGCGACGAGCGTAAATCCCATCGAATGCAATCCGCGCACGATCGGCTCGAGATGGCCTTTGTCCTCGTCGCGAACGCTGATGAACACCATCCCGCCCGCCGGCAGATTCGATGAAGCCGCCAGTTCCGCCTTCGCGAAAGCCATCGCAAAGTTGCGATCGATGCCCATCACCTCGCCGGTCGATTTCATTTCGGGACCGAGAATCGTATCGACGCCGGGGAACCGTCCAAATGGGAACACGGACTCTTTGACGGCGACATGAGCCGGCACTTTCTCCGTAGTGAATCCGATCTCGGACAGCTTCTTGCCGGCCATCACGAGCGCTGCATACTTCGCAAGCGGAACGCCAATCGCCTTGCTGACGAATGGAATCGTACGGGAGGCGCGCGGGTTCACCTCAAGGATGAATACCTCGCCCTTGAAAATTGCGTACTGAACGTTGATTAAGCCGACGACGCCGAGCTCTTTCGCGAGCATTTTGGTTTGCCGCGACAATTCCGCCTGCAGGTCCGCTCCGAGCGAGCTGGGCGGCAATGCGCATGCGCTGTCACCCGAATGAATTCCCGCGTGCTCGACGTGCTCCATGATCCCGCCAATCACGGCGGTCTCGCCGTCGCATATCGCGTCCACGTCCACCTCGATCGCGCCCTGCAGGTAACGATCTATCAGCAGCGGATGGCGCTCGGAGGCTTGCAGAGCGTGTGTAACGTATCGGCGGAGCGATTCTTCGTTGGCAATCACTTCCATCGCGCGTCCGCCCAGGACATACGACGGGCGAATCAGCACCGGGTAGCCAACCTTCGCCGCGCCCGCGACCGCCTCCTCAAGTGTACGTGCGAGGATACCCTGAGGCTGCTTCAGCCCCAGGCGCGCCACCATTTCATTGAACCGCTCGCGGTCCTCGGCGCGATCGATTGCGTCCGGGGTGGTGCCCAGGATTTTCACCCCCGCCCGCGACAGCGGCACCGCCAGCTTCAGCGGAGTCTGGCCGCCGAACTGAACGATAACGCCAAACGGCTTTTCACGCGCGGCAATCGCGAGCACGTCCTCGAATGTCAGCGGCTCAAAGTACAGCCGATCGGAAATGTCGTAATCGGTCGAAACGGTCTCCGGATTGCAATTGACCATGATCGTTTCGAAGCCGTTTTCTTTCAGCGCAAGGCTGGCGTGCACGCAGCAGTAGTCGAACTCGATCCCCTGCCCGATTCGATTCGGTCCGCCGCCCAAAATCATCACCTTCTTATTGGCAGTCGGCAACGCCTCGTCCTCGCCTTCGTATGTGGAGTAGAGGTACGGCGTGAACGCCTCGAACTCCGCGCCGCAGGTATCGACGGACTTGAACACTGGTATCACGCCGGCATTGCGCCGCTCAGCGGCTATCGCCGCTTCATCGACGCCGCGCAATTCAGCGATCCGCCGATCGGAGAAGCCTGCCGCCTTGAATTCCCGGAAAAAGGTCTCCGATAACGCTTCAGATGCGACGCGGTTTTCCGATGTGACGACGCCGGCTATCGCATCGATGAACCACGGATCGATTTTGCTCAGTTGATAAGCCTCGGCCTCCGATACGCCCAAACGAAGCGCATCGGCAAGATCGTACAAGCGGTGGCTGCTCGGAATCGCCAGCCGCTTGCGCAACTCGGTGACTGCCTGCTCGCGGGGCATCTCGCCAATTCGGTTCTCGAATCCATACGATCCGATTTCCAGCGACCGGAGCGCCTTTTGCAGCGATTCGGAAAACGTCCGTCCGATCGCCATCGCCTCGCCCACCGATTTCATTTGCGGGCCCAGCTCGTCGGCGGCGCCACGGAATTTCTCGAACGTAAAGCGCGGGATTTTCGTCACCACGTAATCGATCGTCGGCTCGAAGCATGCCGGGGTCTTTTTCGTGATGTCGTTGGCGATCTCATCGAGCCGGTATCCGACCGCAAGACGGGCCGCAATCTTCGCGATCGGGAATCCCGTCGCCTTCGAGGCGAGCGCCGAGCTGCGCGACACGCGCGGGTTCATCTCGATTATCACCATTTTGCCGGTGTCCGGATCGATCGCGAACTGAATGTTCGAACCGCCGGTATCGACGCCGATCTCGCGAATAATCCGGAGCGCGGCGTCGCGCATGATCTGATATTCCTTGTCGGTCAGCGTTTGCGCGGGTGCAACCGTAATCGAATCTCCGGTATGCACGCCCATCGGATCGAGGTTCTCGATCGAGCAGATGATCACGACGTTGTCGGCGCCGTCACGCATCACCTCAAGCTCGAATTCCTTCCATCCCTCAACGGATTGCTCGATCAGCACCTCATGCGTGGGAGATTCGTCCAGCCCGTACGCGACCTTTGCAAGGTAGTCGTCCATCCCATGCGCAATCGAGCCGCCCGTGCCGCCAAGGGTGCGTGAGGGGCGGATGATCACCGGCAGGCCGATTTCTTTCGCGATCTTTTTGGAGTCGTCGAGCGAATGCGCGATCGCGGAGCGCGGCACGTCGAGCCCGATGTTGAGCATCGCCTTCTTAAACAGGTCGCGATCCTCGGCCTTCTTGATTGCGTCCAGCTTGGCGCCGATTAGCTCGCATTTGAATTTATCGAGCACGCCCGATTCCGCCAGTTCGATCGCAAGGTTGAGCGCGGTCTGTCCGCCGACGGTCGGCAACAGCGCATCGGGACGTTCCCGCTCGATGATCTTGGCGATCGCGCCAACCGTCATCGGCTCGATGTAGGTGCGGTCGGCCAGCTCGGGATCGGTCATGATCGTGGCCGGGTTCGAGTTGATGAGGATGATGCGCAAGCCTTCCTCACGCAGGGCCTTCACCGCCTGCGTGCCGGAATAATCGAACTCGCACGCCTGCCCGATCACGATCGGCCCGGAACCAATCAACAAAACGGATTTAAGGTCTTTTCGAAGTGGCACGTCAGTCGTCCTTGCAAGCGGTCATCGCGTCACAGTCTCTTGGGTAATAATCCGGTCGAGCGCATCGGCGCCGTGGCGCGGGAACGACTCGACCAGTTTCTTGAATCGCGTGAACAGGTAGCTCGAATCGTGCGGGCCGGGGGATGCCTCCGGATGATATTGCACGGAGAAATACGGCGCGCCCTCGCCAATCAGCCCCTCGACCGTCCGGTCGTTCAGATTCACGTGTGACAGCGCCGCACGGCCTTTGACCGAATCGGTATCTACGGCGAAGCCATGATTCTGCGACGTGATTTCGATGCGCCGCGTCCGTAGGTCCATCACCGGATGGTTCGCGCCGTGATGGCCGAAGCCGAGCTTGTAAGTCTTTCCGCCCAGCGCCAGGCCCAATATCTGATGGCCGAGGCAAATCCCGAATACCGGCTTTTTTCCGAGCACGCCGGCAACGGCATTGTATGCATACGGCAGCGCGGCGGGATCGGCGGGGCCGTTGGAGAGGAAAATCCCGTCGGGGTTCTGCGCGAGAATCTGCTCCGCAGTTGAGGTCGCCGGCATCACCTTGACGCGAAAGCCCGTCGCAACCAGCCGGCGCAGGATGTTGAGCTTGATTCCATAATCCATTGCGACGACCAGGGGCGCATCGCGGAGCGCCTCTTTGGATTGGCTTGCATAGCCGCTACCGAGCGACCAGTCGCCGATGCTCCAGTCGTACGGCGCCTTGCACGTGACCTCCTTCACGAGGTCGCGGCCGACCAACCCCGGCGATGCTTTCGCTTTGCGGACGAGCGAATCAGGATTCAGATCGACACTGGAAATTACGGCCTCCTGCGCGCCATGGGTCCGGAGATGGCGCACCAGAGCGCGCGTGTCGATTCCCTCAATTCCCGGCACGCGGGCGTCTTCCAGATATTTCGCCAGCGGCATCTCGGAGCGCCAGTTGGAGGGCCGTTCCCAATATTCCCGGACGATGAAGCCCTCGACATAGACGCGGCGGGATTCGACATCCTCTTGATTGATGCCGACGTTGCCGATCTCCGGATAGGTCATGCAGACCAACTGTCCCTTATAAGAAGGATCGGTCAGCACCTCCTGGTAGCCGGTCATCGCGGTGTTGAATACGACCTCGCCAACCGCCTCTCCGACTGCGCCGAACGCCCGGCCCCGGAAAATCCTGCCGTCCGCCAGCGCCAGTATCGCTTCGCCCCGCGTGCCCATCTATGCCCCTTTATCGCCTCCCGTCGAAAACAATCTCGCCGCCGACGATCGTTACGATTGCCCTGCCCTTCAGCTTCATTCCGGCGTACGGGGTATTGCGGCTTTTGGATAAAAACTTTTCCGGGTCAATGGTCCATTCCAGATCTGGATCGATCACCGTGACATCCGCGACGGCGCCGTTCGCAATCGAGTACGGCGCCAGCCCCAACAGTTCGGCCGGGTTCACGGACATTAGTTCGATCAATCGCACTTCATCAATCACCGAGAGATGAACCAGCCCAAGCGCCAGCCCCAACGACGTTTCAAGCCCGACGATTCCATTGGCCGCCTGCGCGAAGATTTCCGCCGTATGTCCATCCAGCTGGGGCGAGATGTGGCCGGGTCCGAAATGGCCCGCCAGCGCGTCCATCCGCTTGGACTTCGGATCGTGCGGAGCATGGTCGCTGGCAATGATATCGACGGTGCCATCGGCGATTGCGGCGCGAACCGCTTGAACATCGTCCCGGCTGCGCAACGGAGGATTCATCTTTGCATTCGGTCCCCAGGTGAGCGCGGCGGTGTCATCGAGTGTGAAATGATGCGGCGTCACTTCGCATGTGACACGCTCCATCGTCGTGCGAGTCTCGCGGATGATATCGAGCGACTCGGCGGTCGAAACATGGGCGAAGTGCATCGAGCCGCAAGGCCGGGGCGCGAACTCAAGGTCGCGATCGACGCGCGCCGATTCGGCATCATCGGAGTAGCCGGTCACGCCAAGATGCTCGGCCACCGGGCCGGCATTCAGCGCACCATCGCACGACAGCGAGCGATCCTCTTCGTGAAGCGACACGGCGCATTCCAGGCGATCGGCTTCCCTAAGCGCGCGCACAAGGAGTTCCGTGTCCTCGATTGACATACCGTCGTCGGAGAACATCCGCGCACCCGCAGCGTACATCTCGTCGAAGTTCACGAGTTCGGTGCCGCCGAGCCCCCTGGTCACAGCCGAAACCGGAATCAGCCGTGCCGCGTGGGCTTGTTGTGCGTGCTCGATCATGTAACGCGTGATTTCGGGCGTGTCATTCACCGGCCGTGTATTTGCCATCGCGGCTACCGTGGTGAATCCGCCGGCGGCAGCGGCGCGCAGGCCGGATGCGATCGTTTCTTTTTCCGGAAAGCCGGGATCGCGCAAATGAACGTGCGGATCGACCAGTCCCGGAACGACCCATTTTCCGCTCGCATCGATCGTAATCGCTGCAAGCGGTGCAGAGAGCGAATCTGCGGGCGCAACCGCTTCTATCTTCCCATTGCGCATCAACACGTCAAAGGGACCGTTCATCCCCGATACGGGATCGATGACGCGTCCGCCGCGGATGAACAGCACGTTCATGGCGTCGCCTCCGCATGCTTTTCCTTCGGTGGCTCGACCATCGAGTAGATTGTTACCCGGTCGTGCGTGCGGAGCTTGGGATCGGCGCCGGGCGCCGCAAGGCGCACCTGCACGCGCTCGGTGCGGGAGGTCGGGATGTTTTTGCCGACATAGTTCGGGCGAATCGGAACCGCGCGATGGCCGCGATCGATCAGGACCGCGAGCTTGACCGCTGCCGGGCGTCCGCGACGCCATATCGCGGTCATCGCGCGCTGAACGGTCCATCCGCTGTTAATTACGTCATCGACCAGAATTATCGTGCGACCCTCGGCGCTGAAGGTTTCCGCGCCATCGATGGGGTGAATTGCCTCGGCAGGGTCGTATACATCCACCGCGGCACACGGCAGCCGGATCTGAGACTTCAATTCGATATGATCGCGCATACGGACCGCCAGCGCCGCGCCGTGGCTCACCACACCAACAATCGATACATCCGCGAGGTCGGGCACATCGGCGATCAACTGATCGGCAAGCGCCTCAATCGCAATCGCGACATCCGACTCTTTCATGATCTCGCGCTGTGGTCCGCGCTTGTACGGCTCGTAACCGCCCTCCTCCGCCTGCTTGACGCTCTCGAAAACCGCCAGCGTGCCTTCCTCGATCCATTGGCCGACGTAGCCCTGCAGGTTGTCGTCGAAACGGTAATATCGATGCGATCGAGAGTGGCCGACATACTCGATTCGCAGTTCCTGTTCGCAATATCCGCACTTGAGCGCAAGCACGGTCCGATCGACCCGCCCTCCCAGCGTAAACCGCGGCGCGAGATGCAGCCCTTCAAAACGAGTGATGCAATTGGGATTGGCGCATCGCGGAGGCTGCTCCGCCTTGAATCGAATCGGCTGCTCAACTGGCCGGGTTCGCTTGCTTGCCTGCGCGCCCTGCTCGATTAGCCACGCGACCAGCGCCATTCGCATCGGTACCCCGGCAGCGGCCTGCTCGAAGTAGACTGCGCGCGGGTCCGTGTCGAGCTCGTAGGCGAGCTCACCGGTGCGGGGCAGCGGATGCATCACAACTGCCTCATGAGTGCGTCCGCTCTTGAGCGCGCGCGCATCGAAGCGCACGTAATCTTCGGGTTTGCGATCCCCGCTGCCCATCCGTTCCTTTTGTAATCGCGTGATATAGAAGGCGTCTAGTGCGGCGGGCGGCACACCTGCGGGAATTTTTCCGGCTGTTTCACCGCCGGTAAATAAAGCCATTTGATGCGGTCCGCTGGGGGTCAGGTAAAGTGCGTCGAGCCCGCCTGCGAGCCCCTTCAGCTCATCCATCGTGACGGTCGAGAATCCGTAGTTGCGATCGGCGGCAAGACGTTCAAGGACGTATGCGGGAACCTCCATCCCGCCGGTTGGCACGGCAAGAATGTTGGCCCCGAAACGAGCCAGCGCATACATCAGCGAATGAACCGTGCGTCCGAATTTCAGATCGCCGCACAGCGCGATGGTCAGTCCCTTAAGGTGGCCCTTTTTGCGCCGCAGGATGTAAAGGTCGCAAAGCGTTTGCGTGGGATGCTCGCGGCTGCCGTCGCCCGCGTTCAGCACCGGACAGGGAGCATAATCGGCGGCGACGCGCGCGGCTCCGTCATGCGGATGGCGAAGCACAATCAGGTCCGCATACCCGCCCACTACCCGAACCGTGTCGGCCAGGCTTTCGCCCTTCGCCGCGGAACTGGCGCGCATGTCGGCGGAGCTGATTACCGCGCCGCCCAACCGATGCATCGCGGATTCGAAGCTTAGGCGCGTGCGGGTCGACGGTTCATAAAAGAGCGTCGCCATGATCAAGCCGGTGGCTGTATCAATTGGCTTTCCCGCGGCAAGGCGGTCTGCGAAATCGTCCGCCAGCGTGAAGATGCGCTCGATCTCGGAGATTTCGAGATCCTCTATCGAGACGACGTCGATTTTAGGCAGCCGCGACATCACCGGATTTGCGCACCTCGCATCTTAAAGCGCATTACTTGCCGTCCCCCACCACCACCGCGTCGGTCCCGTCGATTTCCGTCAAACGAACATAAACCCGCTGGCCATGCGGCGCCGAAATATTTTTGCCGATGTAATCGGCGCGGATTGGCAGCTCACGCTCGCCGCGATCGACCAATACTGCCAACTGTATCGAGTCCGCGTGGCCCAAATCGGAAATCGCATCGAGCGCAGCACGTACGGTGCGCCCGGTGTAGAGCACATCGTCGACCAGAACGACGCATTTGCCGTCGAGAGAAAAGGGAATATCTCGGCCGATAAGGCGCGGGTCGCCCGGGGTGCCGCGGCCGTCGTCCCGGTAGGAGGAAATATCAAGCGTTCCGACCGGGACTTCGCCCCGGCCGACGGTCCGCAGTTCCGTCGCGATGCGCTCCGCAAGCATCGCGCCCCGGCGGACGATTCCAACCAACACCACATTGGCGGTGCCGCCGTTGCGCTCGGAAATTTCCATCGCGATCCGCTTCACCGAGCGTGCCAGATGGGCCGCGTCGATGGCGACTTGCTTTGGCGCGGTCATCGCGCGGACCAAAAAAAAGCCCGGCTGCGGACGCAACCGGGACTAAAATTGTACACTTTCATTTTCATTCCTTTCCAACCTCTCAGGGTCGGATTAAAGGCAACCACTATGTTACAGGCGACCGGAGCCGCCGTCAAGAAAAATCAGGCGCGGCCCCGGCGCTCGAGTTTGCGGAGGCGCTGGTCCTGGTCGCGAGTCTGAATCGTGATCCGATCGTCGAAGCGGTCGAACTTGCGGGCGAGGTTGGTCAATGCCTTGCTGGTCTGCTTGAGTTCAACGGCGAGCCGCTTTGCGGTCATCTCAGTGGATGCGGCGATTTCCCGCTTCAGCATCTTGGAACTCTCGCCGATTTCGCGGCCCAACTCCTCGCGTGCGGCGGCGGCATTTTCTCCGGCGCGCTCTGCCGCCATAACCGCGCGAGGCGCCCCGGCGTCGGTCCGAAATTCCACGCGCGCTTGATTTATCATCTCTCCGAGCCGGGCAATCTCAAGCCCGAGATCTTCGCGGACGATCGCGACCCCGCGCTTGCCTTCCGCAATCTGCTCCGACAGAAAACGCATTTGTCCGCCGACTTCCGCGAACTGGCCGAAAATCTCATCGCGCAGCTTGTCGAAACGGCCGCCGAAACCGGTAATCGCTTCGATTACGAGCTGAATGCGAGCGCCCAGTTCCTCGACCATCGCGCCGATTCTGTTTACCGATTCGTCCGCCACTTGAGCCATCCTTCAACTAGTGCACAAGCATGCCCAAGCGATCCCAGTTAACGTACTTGAACCATTCGAGCGTCCGGTTCCAAAATGGATGCATCTCCGCCTTTTCCTCATTCCAAGGAAAGTAGATCACGACCGCACGCCCTTCGACATCGTTCTCGTCGACAAATCCCCAGTAGCGGCTGTCAAAGCTGCGGTCGCGATTGTCGCCCATCATGAATAGCTTGCCGGGCGGTACCGTAAGCGGTTGCGAATGGTCGCGCGCATTGGTGTCGGTGCGGTCGGATGCGCTGATTTCGAAATGTGCGTGTGGGTCGGGCATCGGCTGGCCGTTCAGCCATACCTGTCCTTGTTTGACCTGAACGACATCCCCCGGGACTCCAATCACGCGCTTAATAAAATCCTTGGTCCGATCGCCAGGAAACACAAACACGATCACATCGCCGCGCTGCACTTGCGAAAAATGCATCAAGTACTTCCCAAGATGGAACGGGCCAGTGTCGATGCCGAATATCGAGTCCGGCATCCGAATCCCATAAGCCATTTTGTTCACAAGTATGTGATCGCCGACGAGCAGCGTCGGTTCCATCGAACCGGACGGAATCTTGTACGCTTGAATTAGAAACGTGCGAATAAACAGCGCCAACGCCAACGCGATAATCAGAGCTTCGATATACTCGCGCGTCGCGGATTTCTCGGCCTTGGCGGGCGCAGCCGCCTTGATCGCGGTTGACGGTGGCGGGCCTGGGAAATTGTGCGCCGGCTGGGTCATCACGCCCTACTCGCCCGCCTTGAGGAGCGCCAAAAAGGCCTCCTGCGGAATTTCAACCCGCCCCACCTGCTTCATGCGTTTCTTGCCTTCCTTTTGTTTCTCAAGCAGTTTGCGTTTGCGTGTAATGTCGCCGCCGTAACACTTTGCGGTGACATTTTTCCTTAGCGCCTTTACCGATTCTCGTGCGATTATTTTAGCGCCAATCGCGGCCTGAATCGCCACGTCGAACATCTGACGCGGGATAAGTTGGCGCATCTTTTCGCACAGCGCGCGGCCTCTGTCGTAGGCCCGGTCGCGGTGCACGATCATCGACAGCGCGTCCACTACCTCGCCGTTAATCCGTATGTCCAATTTAATCAGAGGCCCGGCCCGGAAGTCCAGAAACTCATAATCAAGCGATGCATAGCCGCGGCTGCCGGATTTCAAGCGATCGTAAAAGTCAAAGACAATTTCGGCCAGCGGCAATTCGTAATGCAGAATCGCGCGACGCTCGCCGAGAAATTTCAAGTCGCGCTGCACGCCGCGCCGATCCTCGCACAGCTTCATAACCGCTCCGACGAACTCCTCCGGCAGATGGATCGACGCGAGAATGAACGGCTCCTCGATGGCCTCGATCTCGTTTGCATCCGGCAAAAGCGCCGGGTTGTCGACCATCTTTGTATCGCCAGTCGTCGTCCTTACACGATAGGCGACCGTGGGCGCCGTCGCGATCAGGTTGATTCCAAATTCACGCTCCAGGCGCTCCTGGGTAATTTCCATGTGCAGCAACCCAAGGAAGCCGGCCCGAAATCCGAAGCCCAGTGCCTGCGAGGTTTCGGGTTCGCAAAGCAGGCTTGCATCGTTGAGCCGAAGCTTTTCGATCGCGTCGCGAAGCGCACCGTATTGGTTGGCCTCGGTTGGATACAGGCCCGCGAATACCATCGGCTTCAATTCCTTGAATCCCGGCAGCGGCGCGGCAGCGGGATTTTCGGCGTCGGTGATCGTATCGCCAACGCGCATATCCGCGACCGTCTTAATTCCGGCAACCACGAAGCCGACCTCGCCAGGTCCCAAGGACTCCGCCGCACGCTCATGCGGAGTAAAATGGCCCAAACGCATGACCTCGCCGGTTTTATCGGTCGCCATCAAGCGGACCTTCATTGCCGGGCGCAGTTCACCAGCGAACACTCGGATAAGGCCGATTACGCCCTCATACGCGTCGTACCAACTGTCGAAAATCAGCGCCCGCATGCTGCCCGACTGCGGCTTCGGCGCCGGGATGCGGGTTACGATTGCTTCGAGTACCTCTTCGATCCCGATTCCTTCCTTGGCACTCGTGAGGATTGCATCGGAGGCGTCCAAGCCGATGACTTCTTCGATCTGATGGCGGGTGCGGTCCACGTCTGCGCCCGGCAGATCTATTTTGTTGATGACCGGGACGATCTCCAACCCGTGATCGAGCGCCAAATAAACGTTCGCCAGCGTTTGCGCTTCGACGCCCTGGCTCGCATCGACGACCAGCAGCGCACCTTCGCAAGCGGCCAGACTGCGCGAGACTTCGTACGCGAAATCGACGTGCCCAGGAGTATCGATCAAGTTCAAGATATAGGTATGGCCATCTTTCGCGGCATAATTCAGGCGGACGGAGCGCGCCTTGATGGTAATCCCCCGCTCGCGCTCCAAGTCCATGGAGTCCAGGAACTGCGCCTGCATCTCGCGCCGGCTGATCGCACCGGTGCGCTCCAAGATGCGATCGGCAAGCGTGGATTTGCCGTGATCGATGTGCGCGATAATCGAAAAGTTGCGGATCGAATTGATGTCGGTCATTTCATGCCGTGGCGTCCCGCCGTTCCTTGAAATACTTGAAGGTTTCGGCCAGGCCGTCGGCAAGTTTCTTTTCAGGACGCCATCCCAGCTCCTTCTTGGCGCGCGCGGGAGAAATCACCGAGCGGCTTTGCTCGCCCGGGCGGGCGGGCTGATAGACGGGCGCGGATTTTACGCCCGCGACTGCGGCGAGCGTCTTGTACAACTGATTAACGCTGGTCTCGACGCCGGTACCGATATTGATCGCACCGGTAGCCTTTGCATTCAGCGCGGCTAGATTGGCCCGCACCACGTCGCCGACATAAACATAATCGCGGGTCTGCTTGCCGCCGCCATAGATCGCGCATCGCTCGCCGTCGAGCAGCCGCCCGCAAAAGATTGCCACCACCCCCGCCTCTCCGTGCGGGTCTTGCCGCGGACCGTAGACATTGGCGTAACGCAGAGCCAAATAATCGATGCCGTACTGTGCATGGTAGAAGAACAGGTAGGCTTCGGTCGAAAGCTTGGCCACGCCGTATGGGCTGACCGGGCGCCGCGGATGATTTTCATTGCATGGAAATTTCTCCTGCTCGCCGTAAATCGCGCCGCCGGTCGAGGAGAAGATGACGCGCTTTAAGCTATGGCTGCGCGCCGCTTCCATCAGGTTGAGAAACCCTACCAGATTCACCTGCGCGTCAAAGGCCGGATCCGCCACTGAGCGGCGGACATCCATTTGCGCAGCCAAGTGAATGATAACCTCCGGTTTGGACCATCCGATCACCTCGGTGACCTTCTTGCCGTCGCGCAGGTCGACATCGTAAAACGTCGCCTTCGGATTCACCTGATGGCGTTTGCCTGCGGAGAGATTGTCCAGCACTGTGACCGGTCCGGCACCCTCCCGCACCAGTGCATCGACCGTGTTCGATCCGATAAACCCGGCCCCGCCGGTAACCAGAATTCTCATTTGAACACCTGAACCTAAACCGGGCGCCGTCCGACCGAGAAATAGCGAAAGTCCAGCGCCTTCATTAAATCCGGATCATACAGGTTTCGGCCGTCGAATATCACCGGCTGCTTGAGCGCGGACTTTATCCGCTGGAAATTGGGATGCCGGAATTCGTTCCACTCAGTAAGGATGATCAGCGCGTCGGCGTTGTCTAACGCCTCGTAGTTGGTCTTGTGATAGGTCACCCGATTGCCGAGGTATTTGCGGGCGTTCTCAAGCGCTTCGGGATCGTGAACGTGGCATTTGGCTCCGGCCTGAAGCAATTCCTCAATTACAATCAGCGCGGGTGCTTCACGCATATCGTCGGTTCGCGGCTTGAACGCCAGCCCCCATATCGCGAAGTTCCGCCCGCCCAAGTCCTGGCCGAAATGTTGCTTGATGCGCGCCGGGATGAGCCGCTTTTGGCGCTCGTTCACCGCCTCGGCCGCCCTCAGTAGCGCGAAATCGAGATTGTATTCCGATGCGGTATGAATCAGCGCTTGCACATCCTTGGGAAAGCATGAGCCCCCATAGCCGACCCCCGGAAACAGGAACGCCGAGCCGATACGCCGGTCGGCCCCCAACCCGCGCCGGACCGAGTTGATATCGGCGCCGATCGCGTCGCACAGATTGGCGATTTCATTGATAAATGAAATTCGCAGCGCGAGCATCGAATTGGATGCGTATTTGGTCAATTCTGACGATCTGGGGTCCATGATCAGAATCGGGTTGTCGGTGCGTACGAACGGGTTGTGGATTTCTTTCAGAATCGCGGTCGCACGGTCGCTCAAGCTGCCAATCACCACACGATCGGGACGCATGAAATCCTCGATTGCGGAACCTTCCTTGAGGAATTCAGGCACCGAACAAACATCCACCTGATGTTTTGCGATGCGGCCCACCAGCTCGCGCACGCGATCGTTGGTCCCCACGGGCACGGTGCTCTTTACAGCGATGATATGGTAGGCGGTGACGGCCTTGGCCACATCCTCGGCGGCCTTGAAAATCGCCGTCAGATCGGCGGCGCCGGCGGCGCTCATTGGAGTGCCCACCGCGATGTAGGAGACCATCGACTGGGCGATTGCGGATTTAATGTCGGTCGTAAAATGAAGCCGTCCCTCTTTGACGTTGCGACGGACCAATTCCTCCAGCCCGGGCTCGTAGATCGGAATCTTCCCTTCGTTTAGCGCCGCGATTCGCCGCTCGTCGATATCGACGCAAATGACTTCGTTGCCGCTTTCCGCATAGCAGGTGCCACTGACCAGCCCTACGTAACCGGTTCCCACGACTGCGATATTCATGAAGTCCTCTTCGGATTAATGACTGGTGAACGGAATCTCAATTCGCCGCGAATCAAGCGGTATAAGTTGCCAATTGCTATCGCCTTCAAACTGAAGAATTATACCTGAAATTCGAATGCAATCAGCTACCGTACGCCATCCTCAATCGCGGTAGAAATAGCCGTTAAGGAAAGCGGAAGGAAGTGGCCGTTAGCCGAACACTTTAGCGAAGGAAATAGAACCCGCCGCGGAAACGTCCGCCGCGATAGTCCTGATTATCGCTGAAGACTTGGAATGCTACGGCTTTTTGGCGTGGCTCACGACCGAATTGCTGCACATGATGTTGTGATCGCCTTCAATCGCCGTTGAACTGCCGAAGAAGGTCTTGGAGACAACCTTCCCGGAGAGCGATACCTTCTGCCCAGCGTAGCAGACCGGCTTTTCATCGGTACGAACCACCACATGTCCCGCGCACGGTCCATCGGGAATTTCGACGCCCAGCGACCATTGGCCAGTCATCGTCAGGTAGTGCGGGTTGCGGAGATGATCGGTTACCGTCCCGGAAAGATTGACGTCCTGGCCTTTCAGGTTGGCTGGACATTCGGCCCGCGCCACACCAGACATACAGACAGCGAACAGGATTGCCGCTCCGATTATTTTCTTCATGGCGATTGTCCCTCGCGAATGCGAATAGCGACCTCATCTAGCACAACTGGACTGGATAGGGCAAGCATAAACCGAAGAGCGGCGGTTCCACTCGGAACCGCCGCCCATCATCGAATGTCCGGAAAATCCGGAGAAAGTGCCGATAAGGTCTAATCTTTTACGGCAGCCCGTTACCCGACAGCGTGATGCTGCGCGGGCTCTTCGGATCCGGGCTGTCGCCAATGCTGACAGCGCCATTGATCGGCGATCCAGGTGCCGCTGGCGCGAACTCAATGCCAACCGTGCAGCTCGATCCGCCCGGCAGGACTGAGCCGCAGGTCCCGCCGTTTAGCGTGTAGCTGCCGCCGCCGCTGTTGCTGATCGAGTTCGGTCCAATCGCAATCGGCACGTTGCTCAGGTTGTTGATCGTGACGTTCTCAGTCACGTTGTTCCCAACCTTCACCGACGGGAACCCAAGCACCAGCGCCGGGGATACCGTCGCCGGGATGGTCGGGCCGGTGCTCAAGCCGAGCGTCGCCTCTCCGCTTGGAACCCTCGGGTTGCCCGCAACATTTAGCGTCGCGGATTCAGCCCCCAGTGCGCCCGGGGTAAACGTGATGCCGATGTTGCACTTCGCAGGCGAGCTGCCCGTTCCAGCCGGGATCGAAGCGCCGCAAGGCGTTCCGCTCGTAGGCGCACCTACCGAGAAATCAGCCGGGTTGGAGCCCGTGAAGGTGTCGCCGCCAGTCAGAGTCACGGGGTTTACCGTGAAGTTCTGCACCGTCACGTTCAGGGTGCTCGAAGTGCCCCACAGGATCTGGCCGTAGGTCAGGCCGATGCTCGGCGCCAAGGTCAGATCCGCCACTCCAGTGCCGCCGGCCGAGGTATTGGTGATGGCCGTCGGGCTGTTGTCCGTGATCTGAATCGACGACACGATCGGGTTGGCCACATGGTTTGGCGTGAAGCCAATCGTGATCAGGCAGTTGCCGCCCGGCGCAACTCCCGGAGGTCCGGTCGGGCAGGTGTTGTTGGTGACCGCGTACTCAGCCGCATCGCCGATGTTCACGCCGGTGACCCACATTCCGTTGACACTGCCGGTATTGATGACCTCAAGCGTCTTGCTGGCCGTGTCTCCGACCGCGGTCGGCGGGTAGATCAGGCTGGTCGTCGTCCCGCCCTGCTGCACGACCTTCACGCTCGTGATGCTAACACCGGGAGTGGGGGTAGAAGTCGGGGTGAAGGGATTGAACGGCGTGAACTGGAAGTTGGCCTTCTGCGGGCTATCGCATCCATTATCGTTGATGGACAGCGTCGCGCTTTCGGTCATGATGCAAAAGATACTGCCAGCCAGATTGACCCCGATATCGCAGTTCGCTCCAGGGGCAATCGTCTTGCCGGAGCAATTGTCAGCGTCGATGGAGAAGCACGAACTGCCGGTAAGTTGGGTGCCATACATGCAGGCATTCGTCGACCCCGTATTAGTCACTCTCACTGCCGTTCCCGTGCCCACGAATGGAAAACGGTAGAAAGTCGGCGTTACGCTGATCTGAGCACACGTGGCAGTGCAGCCCCCAGTCGGCGTCGGGGTGGTCGTCGCGGTTGCGGTCCGTGTGGCGGTCAGCGTTGCCGTCCCGGACGGCGTGACGGTACGGGTGGATGTTGTGGTTGCCGATTGGGTCGCAGTGGCGGTTGCGGTCGGGGTAGACGTCACCGATACTGTCGCAGTCCGCGTGACCGTGATCGTGGAGCTCGGTGTCGCGGTCAGCGATGTCGACGTGGTCACCGTTGCGGTGAAGGTTCCCGTTGCTGTCGGACTTCCCGTCGCAGTTTGACTGGCTGTTGCGGTCGGGCTTGGACTGACCGTAGCGGTTGGGCTGATCGTCGAGGTCGGGCTAATCGTTGCCGTTGGACTGAGCGTAGTGCTCGGTGCGACCGTCCCAGTGGCAGTCGCGGTTTCTGTTACCGTCGGCGAAAGAGTGGCGGTTTGAGTCACTATCGCCGTACGGGTTGTCGACACTGTGGCCGTCGGTGACGCGGTGGCTGTAAGTGTGGGGCCCGTCGGAGTGGCACTCGGCGTGGATGTAACGGTCGCGGTTGCTGTCCGCACCGGCGTGGCCGTCGTGGTCGAAGTGGGCACCGGTGTCGCTAGGTTAATGTCGAGAGTGACCAGGTGATCCGGCGGACTGTCGCACTCGCTGTCCTGAACGTACAACTCCCAAGTCGAGGGGTTCGGGTATCCAGCATAAATTCCGGCATAATCAACGCCGATCAGACAACTCTGCCCGGCGGAAAGCACGATACCGGAGCATAAGTCGCTGAGTTCGAAGGGGCTTCCGGTGCTTACATAGGAGCTGCCCATAGTTACGTTCACTGCGCCGGTATTGGTCACCTTCACGTTCTGGGACTGAGGAGGAGCGCCGCTGAAGTACACCGTTCCCGGCGATACGCTCGTCGTCCCGCCGCAGGTTGGCGTTGCAGTCGCAGTGTTGGTCACAGTCGAAGTCGCCGTAGGGCTGAAAGTTGCCGTCGGACTGATGGTTGCCGTAGGCGATACGGTTTGAGTTGATGTCGATGTCATCGATAGCGTTGGGCTAATCGTCGCAGTTTGGCTAACGGTGGCGGTCGGCGTTGGCGTTACGGTCGGGGTCGGCGAGAGAGTTTTAGTCGGTGACAAGGTTGCGGTTGGGGACGGTGTTACTGTCATCGTTGCGATAATGGTCGGCGTCGGAGAGATAGTTGGCGCCGGCGACACAGTGGCAGTTGGCGTTGGCAAAGATGCGCTGTTCAGAGCATAAAGGTTCGTGTCGGAAGAGCCGACATAAATTGTTCCATCGCTGCCAATCGCCGGCGAAGACCACACACGGTCACTGGTTACGAACATCCACTTCTTGGCGCCGTACGGGTTGATGGCGTAAAGGTCGAAATCATCGGAACCGACGAAAATCGTGCCGTCCGCTCCGATCGCTGGAGAAGAGAGCCATACGGCACCGCCAGCGGCGAATGCCCACCTTTGAGTGCCGTCGGAGTTAATGGCGTACAGTTTGTCGGATCCGGATCCGATGTAGATCGTGCCGTCAACTCCGATCGCGGGCGACGATTCATAATCGACACCGCCGGTTGGGAATGCCCACCGCTGCGTAACACTGCCCTCCCCTCCATCGGTCACCGCGTGGAGATTTCCATCGACAGAACAGACGTAGATCGTGCCGTCGGCGCCGATCGCAGGGGATGCCCACACATTGTCGCCAGTCCAAAAAGCCCACTTTTGGGAGCCGTCTGGGTTGATGGCGTAAAGATTTTCGTCGTCGGATCCGACGTAGATCGTACCGTCGGCCCCTACTACCGGCGACGAATGTATGCCAAAGCTCGTAGTGAACGCCCACTTCTGAGTTCCGCCGGGATTCACGGCATAGAGCTTACCGTCGTCAGCTCCAACGTAAATTGTGCCATCGGTCCCAATCGCGGGTGAGGACATCACAGGGAACGAGGCCGTCGAAATTCCGGTTGCGAATTGCCATTTCTTTGTTCCGTCGGGATTGATTGCGTACAGAATGTCGCTACCGGTCCTGATATAGATCGTGCCGTCGGTCCCGACCGCAGGGGAGGAGCCTTCGGAACCGCTGGTCGCGAATATCCATTTCTTGGTGCCGTCGGGATTGATTGCGTACAGGTTACCGTCATCGGAGCCAATATAAACGGTGCCGTCAGCGCCGATCGCCGGCGATGAATAAACAGCCCCGCCGGTAGTGAAATGCCATTTTTCGCCGCCAAAGTTACCGCTGGTGTCGTACTGGCTGAGTCCGCTGTGGGTGGCGTCATGATGGAACATCGGCCATGGAGCGGTAGCCAGTTGCGCGTGCGTCACCGTCAAAACCGAAAAAATCAATACTGCGAAGGCCACCGCGCAAAGTAACAAAAGCGCGCTTGCTCGGATCTTTCCCCACGATTCTCGCATCGGCACTGCTGCTCAATTGCCGAATTCAGACAGCAATAGGCGTGCCGTGACGCGTCGAGCCAATTACAAGAGATTTTAGCGAATGGTCCGCTGTAGAATTCCCCTCGGACTGTGACTAGACGCGCCAGAAACGCGTAGTGTGTATCCGATCGCTACAGGCCGGCAGGCCTGCGTGTTCCGGCGGCGCCTAGAACTCTTCTTTGATCACGTAAACCGGTTTGCCCTGCGATTCGTGGTAGGTACGCGCGATCATTTCGCCGAGCAGGCCAATCGAGACGAGCTGTACACCGACCACCACCAGCAGGATAGCGAGCAGGAGCGCAGGCCGATCGCCGAGATGATAGCCAAGGAGAATCTTCTCGAGCACCAGCATCAGTGTCCACGCCGATCCCAGCCCGCCCAGCACGATGCCGATTGCGCCAAATACCTGGATTGGCCGCGTCGAGTATGCCGACAGGAATTTCACCGTGATGAGATCGAGCAGCGTGCGCAGGATTCGGCCCAATCCATACTTCGACACTCCCGCGCGGCGCGGGCGAAAGTTCACCTCGATTTCGGCAATCTGCGCGCCCTGCTCCGCCGCGATCGCCGGGATGAAGCGATGCATCTCGCCGTACAGCTTGAGCGAATGCGCCAAGTCGCGGCGATAGGCTTTGAGCGTACATCCATAGTCATGCAGCCGCACGCGAGTGATGCGCGAAATGAGTGCGTTGGCCGCCTCCGACGGAATCCGCCGCGTCAGCGTTGCGCCCTTCCATCGCTGCGTGCGCCATCCCGTAACGAGGTCGTAGCCTTCCTTCAACTTGGCAGCCAGCTTGGGTATGTCGGCGGGATCGTTCTCGCCGTCGCCGTCGATTGCGACAACTATGTCTCCGGTCGCATGCTGCAGGCCGCAGACCAGCGCGGCGGTCTGCCCGGAATTTCGTGCGAGCCGTATCCCGCGCATGTTCGGATTCGATTCCTTGAGCTTGCGCAGCACGTCCGCGGTGCCGTCGATGCTCCCGTCGTCCACGAAGATGAGTTCATACGACCCCGCCATCGAGCGCATCACGCGATCGAGTTCCTCGTGCAGCGGGGCAACGCTGTCCCGCTCATTGAAAACGGGAATGACTACTGAGAAATCCATCGTGAATGATGCGAATCGATCAGGTCGATGAAGGCGCGGTAGCGCGCGTCGATGTCTTCCCACGTAAGATCGAACAGCCGTCCGAGCGAAAACTTTTCCACCACGAACGACGCCATTACGCTGCCGTAAACGACCGCCGTGCGCAGCGCCGATTCGGTGATGCGGCCCTGGCGCGCGAGGAATCCCATCATCCCGCCCGCGAACGTATCGCCTGCGCCGGTCGGATCGAGGACTTCCTCCAGCGGATATGCCGGCACCGCGAACATCCCCTCCTTGCTGAATTGGAGGACGCCGTACTCGCCCCGCTTTACCAGCAGCATCTGCGGTCCCATCGACAGGATCGCGCGTCCGGCCTTCACGAGATTGTGCTCGCCCGACAAAAGGCGCGCCTCTTCGTCGTTGACGGTCAGGATACCGACCTGCGGCAGCAGGCGAATCAAATCGTTGCGAGTCTCGGCGATCCAGTGGTTCATCGTGTCTCCCGCCACCAGCTTGGGCGTCGAGACCTGGCTCAGCACGTGCTCCTGCAGGGAGGGCGCGATATTGCCCAGGAACAGGTAATCGCATCGCCGCTGGTCGGGCAGCAGCGCCGGCTTGAAATTCTGAAATACATTCAATTCCAACGACAGCGTGTCGCGCCGGTTCATGTCCTCGTGATACCGGCCGCTCCAGCGCATCGTCTTGCCCGGCTGCGTCTCCAGCGCGCGCAGATCGATGCCGCGATCGGCAAGCCGGGCGCGGTCCTCGTCCTTGAAGTCCTGGCCGACCACAGCAACGATGCTCACCGGCGTGAAGAAGCGCGCCGCGACGGAAAAATACGATGCCGAGCCGCCGAGCGCGTCGACAGCCGTCTCGCCCCCGGCTTCGACGGTGTCGTACGCGACGGACCCAACCACCACGATGCTCATGAAAGGTGTCCTCTCAACATCCCAAGGAGCTTTGCATAACGATTGATGGCGGACAACGCACCATCACGGCGCGCACTTTTTGATGGGAATCTCCTTTTTTTGCGTCCACAAATCGAAGTTACAGCCGGAAAGCGGCGCATTCTTGTAATCCACGGTGTAAGAGCGAATTCGCGCAGATATTGCGTTTAGATCGCCTACCCCATCGTGGGAACGGATTAGAGCCTTCGGGATTCGAAGTGTCTCATCATGGGACTCGATCGGGAACGAATCAAACCCGCCCCAGAAATCGGGACCATCAAGAAAAACCCTGATGATGCTGATTGGAGTTTCTGGACCCATGGCCTTGAGATGAATGTGCAACTCCGTACCCGCATCGCAAGCATCGGAAATTTCGACTTTATTCCTTTCGCAATCGATAACCTTTTCTCCCACGCAGCATACACACGAGCATGCCATTCCCAAGACACCGCCGATGTTCGTGCCATCGATACAACCGGGCTCAGAAACAACAAGTCCGTTTCGAGCCGCACACCTGCCTGGTGTCAACGGCAATAGGTGCCATGCGGCCGGCTTGCCGGTCTGGAGATCACCGTGGCGTCCGCTTTTGAACAGTGCGGCCGTCCAGCGGCCGTACGACGAGACTTCGACTCCTGCAACTACCGGCTGTGTTAGAAGGTATTCAATCAAATCGGTCCGCGCTTGGTCGCGTCCTTCCTCTGAAACTCGCGCACGGTAAAGCTTTTCACCGTCATCCTGAATACTCATTTCAGCGTCGCCTTCAGAAAACGCCATGGAGCTACGCACCATGCCAACAGTGATGCGCTGGGCGTTTTCCTCAGAACGACTGCGAATCGTTGGCTGCCCGTCACTGCCAAGGACTTCTATGCTTCCATTCACCGATATCCACGACCTGACATCTTCGTGTTCCGATACATCGCCAAGTTGCAATTGGTTCGGCGAAACCAAGCCTTGAATTCCAGACGCATATTTTATCAAAGTGGAGATGCCGTCTGATAAAGCAACCGCATCCGCAACGCCCGGTTGCTTGCGTGCAAACACTGCGGCTGCGGTTTGCCCATTGGCGTCACCGATTTTAGCGCGTGCGAACTTAAAAAACTGAGCGATCTCTTGCTGAGTTCGTACCGCCGAGGAAATTTGAGACGCGGAAAGCCACGGGAAATCACCAAGAAACAGGGAATCGGATTGACGGCATGCAGGCTTATCGTCAAATGCTGCTCGGATTGCGAGAAGGACGTGGCCGGCCGGTAGTTCACTGATATCGAATTTTCCTGTGAATTTGTTGTAGTCCTCCCACCCCGCCCCAAGTTCCTTTTCCTGCATCGTCCCGAGCGTCCCGAGCGGCTTGCCGTGCGCATCGACACTAAGAAGCACGACGCTATCTTTTTTCAATTTGGGATTGGCGGTTAGCGTTACCGTGACGACTGCCTCACCGTTTGAAGCCGCCGAACTTGGAACGGGCACATACGCGGCAGGCGGCGATGCCCAATCGCCACCGATAGTGCAGGCGGTCGGAAGTGCTGTAGCGGCTGAGGTCGGCGTCGTCGAAGATGCGGCGATCGCTGGCGATGAAACCGCGACACCCAGAATCGCGATTGTGGCGAGCTTGCGGGTTGCGGCGTTCATCGAGTGACGCCATTCAGCCCTACAAATATTTCCCAACCAGCGGGCGCAAGTCGTCGACCAGCTTGTGCGGGATTGTCGCGCGCTCGGTGATAACCGTGCCCTTGAGCGCATCCTTGCATCCGCAGTTGCGCGGGTGACGGCCCAGTCCATGCGCCAGATTCGAAACCGCATGCTGCGCCTTGTCGACGTTGGCTTTCATCACGCGCAGAATTTCCGCAATATCCACCGGACCGGCGCTTTGATGCCAACAGTCGTAGTCCGTTACCAGCACCAGCGTCGCGTAACACATCTCCGCTTCGCGAGCGAGGCGCGCCTCCTGCATGGCGGTCATGCTGATGACGCTCGCGCCCATCGATCGATAATAGTTGGATTCGGCGCGGGTCGAAAATTGCGGCCCCTCCATGCACAGATAGGTGCCGCCCGGATGGACTGTCGCACCGCCCTTCCGTGCCGCCGAGGTAAGATCGCGCGCGAGATCGGCGCATACGGGATCGGCCAGTGACACGTGCACGACGATGCCGCCACCGAAAAACGTCTCGGGACGCTTGAAGGTGCGATCGATGAACTGATCCGGGATCACAAGCTCGCCCGGATGAATCTCCTCCTTAAGGCTGCCAGCGGTCGACACGGAGATCAGATGCGTCACGTCGAGCAGTTTCATCCCGAAGATGTTCGCGCGGAAGTTGATCTCGGAAGGCAGCACGCGATGGCCGCGCCCGTGGCGCGAGAGAAATACCACCTCGGTATCTCCGATGCGGCCTTGGTAGAAGGGATCGGACGGATGGCCGAACGGCGTCTCCAACTCCATCATTTCGACCTTTTCGAGGCCGGGCATTTGGTAAAAGCCGCTTCCGCCGATAATTCCAAGTACATTTTCCATCTTAATTTCCGTGGCGCTCCGCGTAGAGCTGGCCGCAAGCCGCGGCGATATCCAAGCCCCTGCTCTCGCGGATGGTGGCGGTCAAATTACCGCGCTTGAGGATTGCTTGAAAGGCCTCCACGGCGTCACGCGAACTGCCGTGCAATGCCGAGCCGGCAAACGGATTAAAGAAAATCAGGTTGACCTTCGCGCGGATCGGCGCGAGCAGCTTGGCCAATCGTTTCGCGTCGGCGGCGGAATCGTTCACGCCCGCAAGCATCACATATTCGAATGTGATTCGGCTGCGCCGCTTGATCGGCAGATCGCGGCATGCGGCAAGCAGCGTATCGAGCGGGTAGCGTTTGTTGATCGGCGCAAGCCGATCCCTCAGCTCGTCGGTGGTCGCATGCAGCGACACCGCCAGATTCACCGGCGTCTCTTCCAGTAATCGCGTCATGTTGGGAACCAGGCCCACCGTCGATACGGTGATACGCCGTTGCGAAATATCCATCCCCCACTCCGCCGTCATAATTTTAAGTGCGCGGACCAATTGCTGGTAGTTGGCCAGCGGCTCACCCATGCCCATGAAGACGTAGTTGGTGATGTCCTCGCCCGCTGCAAGTTCGCGGCGAGCGGCAAGAATCTGCCCGATGATCTCCGACGCGGTGAGATTGCGATGCAACCCCATTTGCGCCGTCGCGCAAAATTCGCACGCCATCGCGCATCCCACCTGGCTCGACATGCACAGGGTGACGCGCTTTTCGGTTGGGATTATCACCGACTCGATCGCTTCGCCGCCGGCAAGCCGGATGAGCAGCTTGCGGGTGCCGTCGCTTGAGCGAACCACCAGCGCTTGCGGGGCAGGCCCAATCTTAAAGTGACGCTTTAAGTACTCGCGCGGCGCCGCCGGCAGACCCTGCATTGCATCGAATGTTTCCGCGCCGCGCCGCCATACCCAATCGAGAATCTGGCGCGCGCGAAATTTCCGGTCGCCGGCCTCGGCGACCGCCGCCTCAAGCTCCTCGATCGTCAGGCTGCGGATGTCCGGCAAATGGGCCGCCTCGGCGATATCGATTGCGCGTTCCGCATTCATTGGCGGCTATTGTATCGCAATCGCTGAGGCAGGCGCACGATGAATCCGGCAGCCTTCCCGAAACCCCTCACGGGTTTCCTGTTTTACCCGAAACCGTCCGCAAACGGCGCGGCGCGCCGTTTGCGGCACTGCGGGAAGTCCGAAACCCGTCAGGGGTTTCGGGAATTTCCTGTAAGATAGGCGAAGGCTTCGGCGATCTTCGCATGGCCGCCCGATTCCAGGATGTCGCCGTGGGTGACAATCACGCGATCGAAATCCCACCTGAGAGTTCGCTCGACAGATTTGGCCGCCGCGGCGCGATCGCGGATCAGCAGGCGAATGAAAGCGTCGGGACCAAAATGGCCCGGGGTGCCACGCAGCTTGAGGAACCAGTTGGCGGCCTCGTAGTCGGCGGGAATATTGAATACGAGGTCGGTGAACATGACCGTGCGGCTGGACGGATGAAAGAACACAATCTCATTCAGAAAGCTCGCGCCCCGGAAAAAATGCTGGTCGATTGCGCCCGCCCAATCGGGATGCGGCTCATCGCTCAAAATCGAATCGAACTTTAGATCGCGGCGCGCGCCGAGCCATGCGCGGATATCGTTAATTTCGCCGGCGATTCCGGGGGCGGCATGCAGCTTCGCGCCGGGAAACGCCTTCGCATAATCGCCCACAAACAGATGGTGTGCGCGGGACGGCGCGACGACATCGCGGACCTCGCCGAGCGCGGTGAGCGCCGTTTTGGTTTCATCATCGAGTTTGGTTGGCGAATGGAGAAACAATCCGCCGTTGGGCAGGCGAACGATCGTCATTCGCGTTCCGAGCCGCCCGGCACCCGGATCGAAATCGGGCTGGTCGACAACCCAGAGGTTGGAAGCAAGATTTTTGGGTTGAGGCATAAATCAATGCCAGCGCGGAACCTAGATCAGCCGGGCGATATGAATCAAGAATCGCGCCAAAATCGAATCGAAATTGACGATTGCATACGCACGGCCTTAATGCGAGCCTAGATTGGACTCTGAAGGAATTTCCAGATTATCCGCTACGCAATTCGTTCGACGAAACCGCTCCGCCAAAGGTAACTTCGGACAGAGGTGGAGAATCCGCGACCAAGTATGGAGGCACGATGCCACGCCGCAACGCATGCAACCGCAATCAATGTTCGAGTCTAACTCTAGCCGCGACGCTTGGCGGCCTCATAATCTTGGCCGGGGGAGCGGCGAGCGCGAAGACGACCCCGCTTGCGCTGTGCGTCAATCATAGCGGCTCCGGTGGCTGTTCAACCACGATTCAGGACGCGGTGGACATAGTACCGCCCGGGGGCAGCGCGGTTATCACGATTGCTGCCAGCGTCACTCCGTACGCGGAAGATGTCAGTGTCTCCAACATCACCGTTAGCTTTATAGGCGGCGGCGCGGGAATGACCATCGTGGACGGCGCCAACAGTTCCGGCATTCCGACCTTTCTGTTTCAAAACAGTTCGAACGGCGAGTTGCACGGGATGACGATAGAGAACGGCAATGGCGGTCAAGGCAGCAACGTGGACTTCACCCAGTTTGCTTCAAAAGGCAGCAAAGGCGTTGGAACCCTTACGATTGAAAATTGCGAGATAACCGGCGGCGTACGGCCTTCCAACATTCTCCCGGAAGGTGCGGTCAACTTCGCCGGAAAGACGCTAATCATCGATTCCTCCAGTATCACGAACAATACCGACCAAGGGCTGCTCATAAACGGGGCGCCACACGTGTTCATTACCGACACGACAATCAGTGGCAATGACACTACCGGCAACAATGGAAATGCAACCGGATGCGGAATCCATATTTCTTCGGGCACGATTGTCCTCAACAATGTTACGATCACGGACAACCATTGCGTGGGAGGCTCCGGGCACGGGCAATCCCCAACCCAAGGAGGCGGAATTTGGGTTGATTACCCCGGCAAGGTGTCGATCTCCAATACGGTGATTGCGAACAATACGGTGGCCGGCAGCCTGCCTTCCGGGCCGGACTGCTTTGCGCCGGGGACCGGCGTCAAATCGAAGGGCCATAACCTGATCGAAGACCCGTCGGCCTGCACGATCAAGTTGGGCAAAACCGATCTGGCTGCGGGAACCGACCCCGAACTGAGTTCGCTTGCAGCGTGCGCGTCCAGCTCGCTTGAGGTTCAAACGCCGCTGGCAGGGAGTCCGATAATTGGAAAAGGGAATCCAGGTAAGCTTACCGGAAAGATTGGCTCCACCGGCTCGGGTTGCCTGCCGACCGACGAATGCGGTGCCGCGCGGACGCAGGGTTCGTGCAGCATCGGCGCCGCCGAATGACTCGGCTTTGTTTGTACTTCGCAAAGGGCCCGCTTCCCCCTCCCTGCGATTGGATCGTCGCAGGACCGGAGCGATATGAAGCTCACCCGTCACCTATCCGGAAAAATTGCAGGCCCTTATCGACAAAGCCGTGCGGGAAGTTCGTGCGGAGCGGAGCGCCGCGCCAAAAAGGGGGCGACAACCCCTGATTAGAAAGGCGCGACAGCACCCTCACCCACGCGGCTCTTGATTGGAGCAACCACCATGTCCTTGATGCCTGCGCGTCGCCATTTCACCTGCGCCTGCCCTCTCCCGCAAAAGCAGCGGGCGAGGGAACATTAGGAGGCCGAAGCCGTCGCGAAGTCACTCTCTCCGGTCTGGAATCAATTCGATCTTGCCGCGTCGGCCGCCTACGCCTGCCTCCACAGCTTCCAGCCGTTTGGCCGCGCCTTGATGCAATAAAACCCTTCAAACCCCGTCTTTGCCTAAATCCTGTTTCGTGATAATTCGATCTGTAGGGATAATCGAAGCCATGGCAACGATATCGGCAAGTGATGGCGGACATCTGGATGGTCCGAATACGGGGCCGATCGCCAGTGGGCAATCATCCCTTCCCTCCCAATTCAACGCCGATGAACTGGACGCATCTGAAGCACTGCCGGTGATCCGGATTGGCATGCTTGCCGTGCTAATCGTGCAAGCAATCTTCGCGCTGTATGTTCGTCATCCGCTGCCGGCGCAGGTGGCAAGGCAGGTATTTCCGGTAAAAGTGGCGCTGGGCGTGCCGATGGGGATTGTTTTCCTCCTCACATGGACGCCATGGTTCCGCCGTCATTGGAAGCCCGTAGCATGGATTGCAAATGCCTGGCTCTTCACCTTCGCCTGCTTGATCGTAAAAGTCGAGGGGGAATACGGGATGCTCCCCGAGGGCGGAGACGAGAGTTCGCTTTTGAGCTTCGGACTGTCCGGTAATGAAAGCACATATGGGCCGCTGTTCTTAACCATCGTTATGATCGTGCTGATTCTGCTCGGGATCGGAATCATGTTTCCGTGGAACCGGCTCTGGCAAGGCACGCTGGAGGTCGCCGGGTTGGCCGCCCTGTATTTCACTTCGAGTGCGATCGACTGGGCCGGCTCAAGCAGCAACGAAGCGTTCGCCGTGCTGGCGAGCGTTGCTGTCGTGCATTGGTGTCATGAAGTTGCCGCCCGGAATCGGCGGCGGCTTACCGACATGATGGGCAAGCTCACGGCCGCGCGCGAGGAGGCGATGGCGGCGACGCGCGCCAAGTCCGAGTTCCTGTCCAATATGTCGCATGAAATCCGAACTCCGATGAACGCCGTTATCGGCATGTCGGAATTGCTCTCGTCAAGCTCGCTAAGTCCGGAACAGCGCCGCTACGTCGATATCATGAAGGCCAACGGCGACGCCCTCATCGATCTAATCAACGACATTCTCGACCTCGCGAAGATCGAAAGCGGCCGTTTGAGCCTGGAACGCGTCAACTTCGACCTTGAGGACGTGATCGGCAAGCTGGGCGAGATGATGGGCATCCGGGCGCACGAAAAGGGACTTGAGCTTGCGATTCGTATCGCGCCCGATGTGCCGGTCAATCTGGTCGGCGATCCGCTCCGATTGCGGCAAATCCTGGTTAATCTTTTCGGCAACGCAATCAAATTCACCAGGCGCGGTCAGATTTCGCTGACCGTCGAACGCGCCGCGGCCGCCGACGGATTGCTACTGAAGTTCTCAGTCCGCGACACGGGCATTGGAATCCCTAAAGACAAGCTCGGCGACATCTTTTCCAGCTTCACGCAGGCCGACGCTTCCACAACCCGAAATTACGGCGGCACTGGACTCGGTCTTACAATAGTAAAGCGGCTGGTTGAACTTTACGGCGGCGAAATCAAGGTTGAAAGCGAACCCGGTACCGGCAGTTGCTTCATCTTTACCGCAAGGTTAGGGACTCAGGCCCCGGTGGCGGCGGCATCCGCGAAGCCGATCGTCGATTTGCGCGGCATCAACGCTCTCGTTGTCGATACCCTCCCAATTAACCGAACCGTCGTGAAGGAAATCTTGGCGGCGGGTGGGGGCCGCGTCTCGGAAGCCGAAGGCCCTGCCCAAGCAGCCGGCGAATTAAGGCGCGCGGCGGACGCCGGCAACCCTTACCGCCTGGCCCTGATCGCTTGCCGGACGCGCGATACTGCCGGAATCGATCTAATTTCGAATTTGCGAAATTTGAACGGCCAAAGGGTCGGTGGCGGACCGGAAGTCGTTGCTATGCTCACCTCCGGCGACTTGGCCACGATGCCCGCGCGGCTTGGCGAATTCGGCGTTCGCGCCTATATCGTCAAACCGGTCCGGCGGTTGGAGTTGCTGCGTGCCGTCCGAACAGCGCTAACCGGCGCCAGAGAAGCTGATGGTGTCGCTCGCGAAGCGGTGGCCGGGGCGGAATTGCCTCCGCTCAGGGTGCTGCTGGCCGACGATTCCCAAGACAACCGCATGCTGGTGAAGGCGTTTCTTGCTGGTAATCCCGTCCAAATCACTGCGGTGGAAAACGGGAGCGAGGCGGTCGACGTCTTCAAAAACGGCAAGTTTGACGTGGTCCTGATGGACATGCGGATGCCGGTCATGGACGGATGCACGGCGACCCGTACGATTCGCGAATGGGAACAGGAACACAAATTGGCCCGCACTCCGATCATCGCGTTGACTGCGTCCGCGCTTGAGGAAGCGGTCAAAGAATGCGTCGCCGCAGGATGCGATTTGCACGTCAGCAAACCGGTTCGGCGGCTCGGGCTGCTGACCGCGATCACCGACGTGGTTAGATCGGCGCCTCGCTCCCAACCGGGAGACGGGAATAGGCCGACTGCCGTCGTCGACCCAGAATTGCGCGATTTGATTCCGGACTTCCTGCAAAGCAAACGGACCGACGTGGCCGCCGTTCTCGCCGCCCTCGAAAGCGGCGACTATGCGTTGGCCTCCACGGTCGGCCATCAATTGAAGGGTGAAGGCGGCTCCTATGGGTTTCCCGCCGTTACCGATCTGGGGCGGGATTTGGAAGAAGCAGCCGCAAGTGCCGATCGCGAGCGTGCGCTCCGCTTGACCCGGGAGATCGCCCAATATCTCGAGCAAGTGGAAGTCACCTACCGAGTATAGAAGTCCCTGCGCGGCGGGAATCGGATTGCGAAGAGCAAACCGTGCCGAAGCCGAATGCGGTCAGATCTGACGCTATTGAGCCGCCGTAGTTTATGCGGCGTGCTTTGGAACGACAGTCTCCGCTCCGCCGACGACTACGCGGCTGCAGGCGTGGCCATAGCCGAGGGCATACTTGGCGAACGGGAAAAATCGTCCGGCCGACATCGAGATTGCCAGGCTCACCAGCCCGCGCTTGCCGTATAGTTTTACGATCTCTTCGCGAAATTCATCCGCTCTCAAGTCACGATTATAGACCGCGCGGGTAAAGCGGACGGCGAGTGCGATTTCCGGCGGCATTGCGGTTTCATCGCGGGCCAGGATTGCGCGAATCGTCGCGGGCTTCACGCCCTCTCGCTCAGCCATCGTCACGCACAATTGCGTGCACGGGCCGCAATCTTCGGCCAGGGCGGTCGCGATATGCGCAGCATGGAATACGTCGAGCGGCAGGTCCCGGCGATAAGCGGCAAGCCCGCTCACGGCGTTGATCTTGAGCATCGCACCGGGACAGTACTCGGCGATCTCGCGCGCGTAGCTCATGTCGTAATTGAAGTCGCGTTCGAACTTGTCCATCCGCCATCGAAGCAGCCGCTTGAACATCGTCGTCACTCCTTTGAGTTGCGCGGCCACGCAAGCCAGATCGCCAGCGCAGGCGGCGCAAATACTCCGGGTAAATCGCCAATCAGCCGGCCCAAGGTCTCGCGGCCCGAGGCGGCATCCCAAACGTGGACCATCGCGTGCAGCGAAAGAAACGCCGCCCCTGTCATCGCGGCACGCCATGCACGCGGATCCATTGCGAGCCATACCAATGATGCGCCCGCTACAAAATAGGCGCATCCGATGTCGCGCACGAAATGAGGGTTAAACGGTCCGGTCGCGACGACGCCCGGAGTCAGCGCGTACCATGGCGCCGGCGCGACGAGCATCAGCACGCCGTTTGCCGCGAGCAGGACGCCTAGAATTGTTGCAATGGTCGATCGCATCGCGTCCTCATGGCTATAGACGATGCAGTGTCACCGGTTGTGGCATTCAGCACGAGCTCAGATGCGCAAGCTACGCTGAATCCACAGCAGTCTTATTTTCCAGCTACGGCGAACATCGGGCAAGTCAGTGCCCACCTCCCTCGATGCCGACCTTTCCGGCAAAGCCGCGATAAGCGATGAACACGTAGATCGCCGCGATCGCCATGCCCGGAATAAACCACGCCAGTCCGACTTCGAGGGCATGAGGAGGTGCAGCCGCCTGGAATATCGTCAGGCCGGCTTTGGGGTCTAGATTGGATGCCAATACATAGGGATAGATTCCAAAGGCCGTGCATGCCGCGATACCCATCATGTACGCGCAGGAACATCCAAACGCGCCTGCTCCGCTTGCAGTGCGATTGAAATAGCGCGTCCCCAGAAGTCCGGTCAGGGCTGCCGCCGACAGAACATAGCCCCACTGATGATGCGCAATCCGGTCGAGCAGTTGCGGCTGAATGACGGGACTAACGATTGCGACCAACACCGTGAAGATGAGGACCGGCCACCAGATTATCGCAGCAAGCCGGCGGCATCTCGCTTCCAGCTCGCCATCTGTCTTCACTGCGACCCACATCGCGCCGTGATGAGCCATCGCGAAGAACCCGGCGATGCCGACCAAAATGGTAAACCAATCCAAAACGCCCGCATTCTTGCCAGGTAGCAAGTTGGTCCACAGCGGTAGAAAGAAATAACCGCTACTGTCGAGAGGAACCCCCCGAACCACGTTGCCGATCGCGACTCCGTAAAAGAGGGCCAACGCCGCGCTCGCGCCTGCAAAAACGACATCCCAGAGCGGCGACCATACGGGGCTCTCGATTCGATTGCGAAACTCGATTGCGATGCCGCGGAAGATCAAGAGCCAAAGTACGATCATCAGCGGCAGATAAAATCCGCTGAAGCTTGATGCGTACAGCGTGGGAAACGCCATAAACAGGACCCCGCCCCCCGCAATGAGCCACACTTCATTGCCGTCCCATACCGGGCCGATCGAGCGAAGCACCGCCCGCCTCTCCGCTTCGGTTTGCGCGACCAGCAGATGGATGATGCCGGCGCCGATGTCGAAGCCGTCGAGCGAGGCGTATATCGCCAGCATCGCCGCGACCGCCCAGAACCAGAACGTGGCCATCAGCGCCTCATTCAGTCCGCTGCCGCGGTTGCAACCGGACCACGGCTTACTTCCTGGTAGATTAGGAACAGGAACAGCACCGCAAGGACGCTGTACATCCCAGCGAAACCGATCAGAGTAAACAGGACGTTGCCCTCCGATACATGCGGCGAGGCGGCCTGCTCCGTGCGCATCAGTCCATAGATGACCCACGGCTGGCGGCCAAGTTCCGCCGTCATCCAGCCGAAGGTTGTCGCAAGGTATGGAAACGGCGCCATCAACATTAGCCCCCACAAAAGCAGCCGCGACTCGAACAGCCATCCGCGCCACAGTGCGAACAGGGCGAACCCCAGCACCGCGATAAACATCGTCCCAAGCCCCACCATGTTGTGGTAGGCATAGTAGAGCAATGGAACATTGTCGGGCCATTGCTGGCGTGGGAATGTGTCGAGTCCCTTGACCTCCGCATTCCAACGCCGATAAGTCAAAATGCTCAGGACGTCGGGAACCTCAAGCGGATTATCGAGCGTCTGAGTCTGCATATCCGGCTGCCCGAGGATCGTAAGCGACGCGCCGTCTTCGGTATGAAACAGCCCTTCCATCGCGGCGAAGGAAGCCGGCTGATAGCGGACGACATTGCGGCCTTGCCCATCGCCCAGCGGATACATCATCAGGCACGACGCGATCGCGCCAGCAATAACGCCGGTCCGCAGAAAAATCTTCGCCTGAACCTGATGGCGTCCGTCCAGGAGATAAAATGCGCCGGCGGCACTCATCGCGGTGCTTCCGGTAACGACGGCGGCGCACATGTTATGCGGGTACTGCCAGAACAGCCACGGATTCGTCAGTAGGCTCCAAAAACTCTCCAACTCAATTGCGCCATCGGGCATGACGCGATAGCCGACGGGATGCTGCATCCATGCATTGGTCGCGATGATGAAGAAACCCGACATCCACGAGCCTGCAAACACGAGAAATGCGGCCGCCCAATGAAGTCGGGGTCCGAGGCGCTTCTCGCCAAACAAAAATAGCCCTAAGAAACTGGACTCGAGAAAGAACGAAAATACGCCTTCCATCGCGAGCGTCTGCCCGATAACGCCGCCCGATCTTTTGGAAAATGCCGCCCAGTTCGTCCCAAACTGAAACTCCATCGGGATGCCGGTGACGACACCTATCGCGAAATTAATCGCGAAGATGCGCGCCCAGAATCGCGCCGCCTGGTTGTATTTGTCGTCGCCGGTTCGGAGCGCGGCGGTTTTGAGGATCACGATAAGCAGCGCGAGGCCCATCGTGAGTTGCGGAAAGATGTAATGAAAAACGGCAGTGAAGCCGAAGAGAATGCGATCCGCCGTCAGTGCGTCCATGCGGTGATCCCCGGGTGTGCGCCGCTTATTCCCTCTGGTCCGGAACCATTCTTACTTTGCCGGGTTTTGGGGAGCGCGTCCCCCGCCCTGCCGCGCCGGCCGCCGCACCGGTGGCGGCACCGGCTCCCTTGCGGCCGCGAGTCTTGATCAGGGGAGCGACGTCGTCGCCGAGGCCTTTGATCTTGTGCGCTTCAAGGCGGCCGCGCGCCGATTCGCTGGCGTGGCGATGGGCCGAGCCGGGAGGAGTCGAAGCCTTCGCGGCGCGCCGCTGCTCCGCCTCTTGGGCGGCCGTATCCATGCCAAATACCTTGCGCTCCAGCCGTTTAATTTTGTCGCGCAGCTCCGCCGCCCGTTCGTAATCAAGCGCCTCTGCCGCTTCCATCATCTCGCGCCGGAGATCCGTAATTCGATCCGGCAGATCGTGCGCGGGAATCGCCTCTTCGTCCTTGGCCGGCTTGCCATCGACTTCGGGCACGATCGCCCATTCGGGCGAATACATTTCGACCAGGGACGCATCGATCGCTTTGACGATCGATTTCGGTGTTATCCCATGCTCGCGGTTGTATGCCAGCTGCTTGGCGCGCCGGCGGTTGGTTTCATCGATTGCCTGCTTCATCGAGCCGGTAACGGCATCCGCATACATGATGACGCGGCCGTTGACGTTGCGGGCCGCACGCCCGATTGTCTGAATCAGCGAACGAGCCGATCTCAGGTAGCCCTCCTTGTCGGCATCGAGAATCGCAACCAGTGAAACTTCGGGCAGGTCCAGTCCTTCGCGCAAAAGATTGATTCCCACGAGCACGTCGAACTCGCCGCCGCGCAGGCTGCGGATAATCTCGACGCGTTCGATAGTCTCGATGTCCGAATGGAGGTAGCGGACGCGCACGCCCAGGTCGTGGTAGTAGTCGGTCAGGTCCTCGGCCATCTTTTTGGTCAGGCAAGTGACGAGCACGCGCTCGGAGGCGGCGACCCGCTTGCGGATTTCTTCGAGGAGATCGTCGACCTGCGTTCCGGCCTTGCGGACTTCGATCTCCGGATCGATCAGGCCGGTTGGGCGAATCAGCTGTTCGACGACCAGCCCCTCGGATTTTTTCAGTTCGTAATCGCCGGGTGTTGCCGAGACGTACACGGCCTGGTTCACGTGCTGTTCCCATTCCTCGAAATTCAGCGGGCGATTATCCAGTGCCGAAGGCAATCGAAACCCAAAATCGACGAGCACCTGCTTGCGCGATCTGTCGCCGCGATACATCCCGCCCACCTGCGGAATCGTCACGTGGCTTTCGTCGATGAAGAACAGCGACTCCTTTGGGAAATAATCCAGCAGCGTTGGGGGAGCCTGCCCCGGCGCGCGGCCCGTCAAATGCCGTGAATAGTTTTCGATTCCGGTGCAGAAGCCCATCTCGGCCAGCAACTCAAGGTCGTACATCGTACGTTGTTCCAGGCGCTGTGCCTCGACTAGGCGGTTATCCTTGCGAAAGAATTCGAGCCGCTCCTTAAGTTCGGCGCGGATGTTTCGCACTGCGGTTTCCATCCGATCGGAGGTCGTCACATAGTGCGAGGCCGGGTAGATCGCGATGCTCTTCAAGCGGCGCAGCGACTTTCCCCGCAACGCATCGATTTCATGGATTGCCTCGACCTGGTCGCCGAAAAATTCGATCCGCACCGCCGCGCGCTCTTCGTAGGCGGGAAAAATTTCAATTGTGTCGCCGCGCACGCGGAAAGTGCCACGATGAAAATCGTAATCGTTGCGCTGGTAGTGGATGTCCACCAGCTTGCGCAGCACCCGATCTCGTTCGATCGTCTGGCCTTCCTCCAGAAACACCAGCATCTCGAAGTACACTTCCGGCTCGCCCAAGCCGTAGATGCAAGAAACCGACGCGACGATCAGGACATCGTTGCGCTCGAGCAACGCCTTGGTAGCGGAATGGCGCAGCTTGTCGATCTCGTCATTGATGCTGGAATCTTTCTCGATGTAGGTATCCGTTGACGGGACGTACGCCTCCGGCTGGTAGTAGTCGTAGTACGAGACGAAGTACCGGACCGCATTTTCGGGAAACAAGCTCTTGAACTCGTTGTAAAGCTGCGCTGCGAGCGTCTTGTTCGGCGCCATCACCAGCGCAGGCCGATTTATCTGCGCGATGACATTAGCCATCGTAAAGGTTTTTCCGGAACCGGTGACACCCAACAGCACCTGATGCGGCACTGCGGCCCGAACGTTCTTTACGATCGCTTCGATAGCGGCGGGCTGGTCACCCTCGGGCTGATAGCCCGATACCAGTTGAAAGGTTCCACCCCTGCCGCGCGATTGTGACAGCATGATTAAAGCCCCACTCTAGCAGGGTTTTCAGTCCGTTCCGAATTGGCGCGTATCCCAAATCGTCTAATCCCCAGGACAGAATGAGGAGCCGCATATGGAAAACGAACGAAAAATGCCCAGTAGAACAGGCCTCAAGAATGCAATAGATTGCGTGGTAGCGATGGCATGCGGGTTGCTGTGGTGGGTAGGTGTAAGAGCAGCCTCGGATGCGACTGCGGATCGGCGGATTTAGGCGGGGAAGAGTCGGGATCGGGATATGAAAATCGCGCGGGTTATGGCGGCGTCGGCGGTAATCGCATCCGCGATGACGGCAACTTCTCTGGCGCAAGAAATCCCATTGAAACCAGCGGCCGCTACTCCGGCCAGCAGTCCATCGTCGCCGGCTGTGCCAAAGGTCACCCATCGCGAGCGCGAGGAATACAAGCGATTTCTTCGCCGCCGCCCAAAGTTGAAAGCAGAACTGGAAAGGAACCCAAACCTGATCTACGACAAAGATTTTCTGCTAAAGAACCAGGATTTCAGCGATTTCCTCGACGCACATCCAAACTTCAGAAAGGGCGTGCAACCGGGAACGGAATCGAGTTCTTCGACGGTGAACGAGCGCGAACAGCGCCGACGGGAGAGAATCAAGCGGCGCGAAAAGCAGCTTTCCAACATGACCAAATCACATCACGAACAACCGCCACCAGCTTCGCCGGCTTCCGCCAGCGAACCCGCCCCCGTGCCGACGCACTAGCAGACCGACTGGAATGCGCAATTGAGAAATCGCTGCCTTCAATCCATCGTCGCCGGCGCAATACTATCGTTGTCGCTGACACCGCCTGCGCATGCACAGGGTGCGCCGCCGGGTTTCGGCATCCTCATGCGTGCGCAAAAACTTCATATGCTGCACATGGTTCCGGTACCTGAGCCGGTGGATCCCTTTCAAAAATATTACAACGAGCATCCGGATTTCGGAAAAGAGCTTCAGGAATTTGTCATTACATACAAAAAGACCAATCCAAAATCATACGATCAAGCGCAGAACAAATATTTGCTGCTCAATCCAAAGTGGCGAGCGCGCCAACCACGGGAGCTAAACGAGTTTCTGCAACGCCACCCCGACGCCTGGAAGGCCGCACTCTCCGCAGTGCAGTACTACTGGACCCCAGAGTTCTCAAAGTTTATGGATGACAAGCCGAAGCTGGCAGCGGAACTGAGGAACAACCCTGAATTGATGTACGACGACAAATGGCTCGCAAAAAACCCCAAAGTCAAAGCATTTCTGCGTACGCATCGAGACGTGCTTTGCGACGTTTATTCATCGCCCCACTTCTCAGGCGCCAAAGCTGCGGATTCGATGCGAGCGCATTGACCGAGCGTGTATCAGGAGAATTTGTGTTACGTAATAACGGATAACTACCGAGCGGAACGCACAATTCATCGCGTCGCCCGGCCAAACAGGAGGCCCAGCGGGAAAAACTTATGAAACGAGGCAAACTTTTCGCAATCATCGCGATTTTGCTTTTGGCAACCACGGCGCCGGCAATGGCTCAATACCCGGCTCCACACGGAGGATATTCTTCGATTCCATATTTCGCGAATTTGCCGGAAAGCAAAGATTTCCGGATGTTCGCGGAGCAGCATCCCGACATGCTTCAGCAATTGCAGAGCAAGCCGGGTGAAATTTTCAATCCCAATTGGCGATCACAGCATCCCTACTTGGAGCAATATTTCCAGAATCATCCGCAGACTTGGTATGCAATTCGCAACCAAGCGCCAAATTATTGGGATCCGAATTTCCGCAATTTCATGAATGGCCAGAAGAAGGCGGGCGCTGAGCTACTTGCCAATCCCGACCTAATCTATAATCGGGCTTGGATTTCGAGCCATCCCCGGGTTGCGGAATATTTGAAGACTCACCCTCAAGTGTTACGCACCATCGAAGTTAAGGCCGGCCGGCCTGAATATCCCATCCCTCCTTCAGCTCCTCATGGCTGGGGTGACTATGACGATCATCATGAATGGCACGACTACGGCTGGTGGCAGGAGCATCATCCCAATTGGGCACGCAAGCATCATCCTGAGTGGTATGCCAACAAAGAGGCAATTGAGGAGCATCACCACGAGATGCAGCAGGAACACCATCACGATCATGGGCACGACAATGATCATCACGATCATCATGGCGACCATGGGCACGATCACCACTAATAAATGAGCTCCGTCCGGCGGGGATACTAAAGCGGGCCCCCGCCGGACAAGCGGCAGTCGGAAGACTGAACCTCAACCTGGGCCAGTAATTCGCTGCAGGATAACCATCACGAAACAAGTTCGTAACTTTCCCCGGGGCCTGTTGCTTTTTACCGCCTGATATCACTATATTTCCCGGTCAATATGGACCTTTGGCGGCCTGCCAGCGTAACAGTGGAGCCGGCCAGGGTTGGGCGAAAACTTGCATGTGGTGAGGAGCAGCTTGATGAAAGGAAAGCCGGGATTGGCCAAATCGATAGCCGCGATTGCGGGTGCCGCCCTTTTAACGGGCGGATTGACCGGTTGCGCGTCGATGCGCCAGCCCCGCGAATGGGGCAAATGCACTGTGATGGGCGCACTGGCGGGTGCTGCGGCCGGTGCGGCCAGTGGCATCGTGATTGCCGACAACGCCCATGGCAGCGGCAGCAGCTCAACCGACGCCCGCGCATTCGGCGGAATCGGCGGCGCAGCGGCAGGCGCCCTAATCGGCGGCTTGACCGGACATTTCCTGTGCGACGAAATTATTCCACCACCGCCGCCGCCTCCTCCCCCGCCACCACCACCTCCACCGCCTCCTGCCGAGCCGGTAAAGCAAAAGCTCGTCCTGCGAGGCATCCATTTCGATTTTAACAAGTACGATATCCGGCCCGGCGATGCTGCTGTGCTAGATGAAGCCGCCGGCACCCTCAAGGCTAATCCGACCGTGACGGTGAACGTCAACGGCTACTGCGACGCAATCGGAAGCGTCGAGTACAACCTCAAGTTGTCAGACAAGCGCGCTGGCGCGGCGGTCGATTACCTTGTAAAACAGGGCATCCCGGCCACTCAGCTGATTCCGCACGGCTTCGGCAAGACCGATTTTGTGGCGACCAATGATACCGACGAAGGCCGGGCTCAGAACCGGCGCGTAGAGCTGGTACCGGTGCAATAAGGCGGGGCGCTTGGTTAAGACCGATTAACGGCGCACCAGAATTCCGCAATAACGTGAAGTTGGGAGGGTAAGAGTCAATGTCAAATCAAGGAAAATCAATCATGAAAGGGCTGGGCGGCGGCGCAATGATCGCAGCCCTGCTGTTCGTGTCGGGATGCGGCTGCACGTTGACGCCGCCGGCACCCCCGCCGGCTCCGGTTGCCGCCGCTGCGCCACCACCACCACCACCGGCCCCGATGCAGCAAAAAATCGTGCTGCGCGGAGTTCATTTCGATTTCAATATGTGGAACATTCGCCCCGGCGATGCCGCGGTGCTGGACGAAGCCGTACCAACGCTCAAGGCGAATCCCGGCGTGATGATTCACGTCAATGGCTATTGCGACATCATCGGCTCAGTGGAGGCCAACCAAAAGTTGTCGCAGGCCCGCGCCGGTTCGGTTACGGACTACCTGATGAGACAGGGCTTGTATCCCAGCCAGTTCCTGCCTCGCGGCTATGGTAAGACCGACTTCGTCGCGACCAACAAGACCGAGGAAGGCCGCGCCCAGAACCGCCGGGTCGAGTTGGTACCTATCCAGTAACACGACCCGAACGGAATGCCAGGACGGCCGCAGTCCCTAACAGGGGCTGCGGCCGTTCCATTTCGATGCGGCCTGACGAAGTTAATGGCTGACACCAAACCTTAAATCTGGTATAAAAAGCGAACATGTTGCCGGGGAGGTTCATAGCGGCATTCGGTGCCGCCGCACTTGTAATCGCAATATCGATACCCTCCACTTCCGCTCTCGCTCAGACCGCCGCTTCCGTTAATCCCGACGCTGCGCAACCAGCGGCCCCATCCGCCGCAAAGAAGACGCTGCGCCAGCGCGTAAAACAGAAGGTAAAGGCGCTGGTCGAAAGCTTTACCCCGACCCGGGTCGAAATGGACCGCGAGTTCAAAAAGGCCGCTGCGCTGTTCCCGCACTTTTGCGACCATTGGCAGCAGGATTTGCGCGATCGCGAGACCAACAACCTGTCCCAGCTCACTTTCACAGATAAGGACGGGTACAAGGTCGCGACCTACACCGGCTACGGAAAGATCGAGTCCTGCGAGGCGCACCAATCGAAGGATGGCTTCGCGATCGGCAAGCTCGCGTACAAGGAATATGTCTACTACATCACGGGTAAGAGCCCCGCTGAGGCCCGCCATGCCGCTCCCAAGCCCGTCAGCACAACCTATACGACGGAGATCTTTCGCTGGGACAAGGGCCAATGGTTCTACTAGAAGTCGCAGTTCCACCTTTCGCCGGTTTTCAAAGCACGCCGCTTAACTAGAAATAAAAACGGGCCGCTGGTGCAACCAGCGGCCCGTTTTGCGTGCAACTCTTCCCGCTTAGTTTAGTTCCTTGCTGCTGTAGCCAAGGATGCGCCGGCCCACGATGATCATATTTACCTGCTGCGTGCCCTCGAAGATGTCGTTGATTTTGGCATCGCGCATCCACTTCTCGACGAGATTCTTGCGCGAGTAACCCAGCGGGCCCAGCACTTCCACGGCTTTCTGGGTAATCTGTGTGACGGCCAGTCCCGCCTTGGCCTTGGCCATCGAGGCTTCAAGGTTGTTGTGCTTGCCGGTGTCGAGCATCCATGCGGCCCGCCAGGTGAGCAGACGGGCGGCCTTTAACTGCACCTCCATGTCCATGAAGTCGCGCTCGAGCGCGGTCAGTCGGCGCGGCGATATTCCATAGCGAACGGGGATGTTGTTCTGCTTCAGAAAATCGCGCACGAAATCGAGTGCGGCGCGCCCGACGCCGAGCGCCATCGCGGCGACGATTGGGCGGGTGGCGTCGAAGGTCGCCATTACGTCCTTGAAACCGCCCTCTTTCTTCACTTCGGCGCTGCCGAGGATGTGATCGTACGGGATGCGGCAGTTGTCGAAGATAATCGCGGCGGTGTCGGAAGCGCGGATGCCGAGCTTGTTCTCGACGCGCGCAACCGTCATGCCGGGCGTGTGATGCTCGACCACGAACGGTTTGATTCCCGCGCGGCCGGCGCTCTTATCGACGGTTGCCCACACGACAATCAGGCCATCGGACTTCTCCGCCGCCATTTGTCCGGCGGTGCAGAAGATTTTTGTGCCGTTGATCACCCAATGGTCGCCGTCGCGGGTGGCCGTAGTGGTAACTGCCGCCGAATCGGATCCGCACCCCGGCTCCGTAATCGCCATCGCGCCCCACTTCGGCTTGCCTTCCCGGAAGCGCTTTAGAAAGCGCTCCTTCTGTGCGGGCGTGCCGGCGGCCATGATCGCCGCGCCGCCCAGTCCCGCATTCGGTGTCGAAAGGAAGAGACCAGCGTCGCCCCAGCACATCTCCTCGGTGCTGATCACCGTGTATAGATTGCGCAGCTTGGGGCCTTTGGAGGTCGTATCTGCCGGTCCGGTGGTGCCGCCGCCGGGCTGCACGTCGGAGCTGGACGAGGCCGCCCAGATCAACTCGTAATAATTGGTTGGCTTGGTATGTTCGTTCTCGTCGAATTCACGCGAGATCGGGCGCAGCACGTCGCGCGCGACGCCGTGATAGAGCTTCAACCGGTCGATTACCTGCGGTTCCAATTCAAAATCGATCATGATCTCCTCCAGCTAAACCGTCGCGATTCCGTCGATCGTTGCCAGTCCACGCGCGTTGCGCAGGTACAGCTCGACCGGATGCTCGCGGATGTAACCGTGGCCGCCCAGGCACTGCACGGAGTTATCGGCAACTTTAAGCGCGCTTGCCGATACATAGTTCTTGGCCAGGTAGCTTTCCTTCAGGCCGTCCTTGCCCTTGTCGAGCTGGGAGGCCGCCTCCCATACCAGTAATCGCGATGCGTCGATCTCGATCGCCATGTCGGCCAGCATGAATGCGATCGCCTGCTTGGTCGCGATCGGCACGCCGAACGCCTTGCGCTCCTTGGCGTAATCGCGTGAATATTCGAACGACGCGCGCGCCATTCCGATCCCAAGCGCCCCAATTGCCACCCGCGCCTGGCTCATCAGGCGCGAGAAATCGATTCCCTTCTCTCCGCCCAATCGCGCTGCTCCATCGACGCGGCAATCCTTGAGCGCAATTTCATAGGTCGCAAGGGGTTTGAGCCCCATGTTCTTTTCGCGCTCGGAAATTTCCATCCCCTTGGCGCCCTTCTGGATTAGGAATCCATCCACGCCCGCAAAGCCCGAATCCTGCTTGGTCGCGGCATACACCAGGATCGCTCCCGATTCATTGGCAATCGGCACGAAGCATTTGGTGCCATTGAGCACGTATCCGCCGCCGTCCGCCTTGGCGGTCACCTGCATCGCCGTAAGATCGAAATCGAACCGTGGCTCCACGACGGCGGCCGTCGCCGGCGCAAAGCTGTTGGCGCCAAACCGCTTCAATTGCTGCGCGCGCTGATCGTCGGTCCCGAATTCAAGGACCGGGAATGCGAGCAAACGGGGCGCCAGCACATGGATCGCGATCGACAAATCGCCGTACCCGAGCTCCTCCGCGACCACCGCGCCGGTAATCGCCGACCGGGTGTCGCCGTCGCCGCCGAATTTCTCGGGGATTGCGCCGCGGACCAGGCCCAATTGCCAGGCCTGCTCGATCAATTCGCCGGGGATTTTTCCGCTTTCGTCGGCGGGCCGCGCGGCGGGCCGAATCTGCTCGCGCGCAAACGCTCCGACCGTGTCGCGGATCATCTGCTGTTCTTCACTAAGTTCGAAATCAACCATGGATCAATCGGTAACCTCGCTGGCTGTAAAAATGGTCCTTCAGGTCTGCGCCGCCGCGGGGCAAATCGCAGCCGTAAGGGTTAATCGGATACATATAGACCGCTTCAAGGCGCAGTGCCAGCCCTGCAAAATGCCCTGCATTGGTTCAATTTGATCATCGAACGCAGCCCTTAATCATAGCCTTCCCGAAACCCCTGACCCTTCGGCTTCGCTCAGGGCAGGCTCCACCCGCGCCGGGGTTTCGCTATGGCTATGATCCCGACTTCGTCTCCCGCCGCATCTGTTCCTGCTCGCGTTTGCGGCTGTATACCGATTCGTCCTGCAGCGTGCGCGACGGCGGCGCCATCGGCTTGCGAATCTTCGCGATCAGCCCCCTGCGGGGCTTTTTCTTCCTTTTACGCGGTGACATCAGGATTCAGTCGCCGAACCCGATAAAACTCATCTCCAAGGCAAAATCCTCGTCAAGTAGCGCCTGCGCAGCTCGGCCCAATACCACCTGCGTAGCTCGGTCGGGTCAAGGAATCCTATAAAGCTCATCTGCAGGCCCGTGGTTGCGCCGCCCGCCGCGCGCCGGGAAAAGAATTCATCGGCGGCGCATCGCGTGCACGGGCCGACGCTAAGGATATTCGCGGGCGCGACGCCGGCGCGCTCCAGTTGATCGCCGGCGACTCCACGCAAATCGAGATACGCCTTGCCGGGACGCCCTGCCCTGCGATGTCTTCCCGCACCGGCAATCTCATTTACGAATCTGTCCGCTAACGCCTCATCGACCTCAAAACAGCACGGCCCAATCGACGGCCCCAGCGCGGCGCGGATATCGGCGGGCTCAGCGCCAAGCTGGACCATCGCATGCACGCCCATTTTCGCGATATCGCCGATAACGCCGCGCCATCCCGCGTGGAGTGCGCCGGCAACTTTCCGATTCGGATCGACCATCAGGATTGGCACGCAATCGGCGGTGAAAATTCCCAGAGCGACGCCCGGCTGCGCCGTGACCATCCCGTCTCCCGGCGGGCGCAATTTTGCGGTCTCGCGCGTGACGGCGTGAACATCGATGCCATGCACCTGATTCAGCCGCGCAACGAGCTTCGGAATCCCCGTCGCACACCGCAATCGCACCCAGTTCTCATCGACCGCGCGGTCGTCGTCGCCCACCCAGTGCGATAGATTCAGCGATGCGAACGGCCCCTTGCTTGTGCCGCCTCTTCGTCCGATGAATCCATGAGGCGGGCCGGGAATGCCCCAGTCGGCGCAGAGGACTGGAAGTAACGGGGAACCGTTGAAGATCGTATCTTCTTGGACTTTCACATCGGTTTCCCGGATTTCGACGATGATTGAAATGGCAACAGTGGGCTACTTTGAATCTTACCGCTGGTAGGCTGACTTGAAAGGTCCTGCACAGAGATGCTGATGCCGTGGTATTTGACCACTTGGAAATAGAGATCCGGGTGATTGTCATATGTCACTTGTAGATGCGATGGGCTTAACCATTTCATCGTGAGAGCTATGGTTCCACCAGCGTTGGCGTCATCCAAGACGTAGGGGTGAGGCGCTGGACCATCACAATTGAACGCCAAGACCTCAAACGGAGGCTGTGAGTCAGGGCTCGGCTTTAGGGACACGACGGTATCAATACGCGCCGATCCAACCCCGCCGTCTTGTATTGTGCGAACACTGGCAATCCAACTCCCATCCGGGGATGGAACTTCTGCCTTCCAAATCGTCAAGTCGTCCAAGGTTGGTTTACAGCCGGAGGCTAAGACGCAAACTGCAACAGCTCCGAGCCAAATCGCGTTGAAACAAACTTTCCAGCTCACCGATAACCGCCGTTCGTGGCAATCCAAAGTAGCCCACTGGACAAACGCAACGCCACGTTGTTCGCCACTCGCAGAATATCGTATAATTCCACTCTTTGGAATTTAACTTCTGGAGCGCCTATGAACGGCTATCAATATCTCATCGCGCGCAACCGCCTGATGCAGCAGCTTGAGGATGACCTAAAGCTGCTGGTTCCTATGCCCGCCCCGCAGCGGGAGGCGGAAACCCACCGTCTGGAGGCCGAATTCGACGCGAAGCTTGCCGAACTGTACGCCCAAGTGGCCGAGGAATATCCGGGCGAGCGAAAGAAGAAGGCCCGCCCAATCGCCGACCCGCGATGAATGGCAATGACGGTTCTCAATAAAACGTCCCGTAACGGATTTTAGGCGCATTCCGGGGGACAGGGAGTACAAGCCAAGCGCGGTTTTATTTCAGATGAATCAAAAAATTACAAAACGAACCCAATTTTGCCAATGATTATGGACGCTTTTTTTCTAACAACCGCATCCGGTTGAGGTTCAACAACCTCTTGAACGGATCGATCAGCATCCGGGGTGCGCGCACCCACAATCTCGCGGGCATTTCGCTGGAAATTCCGCGCAACAAGTTTACCGTCGTGACTGGAGTCTCGGGATCCGGCAAGTCGAGCCTCGTGTTCGATACCATTTACGCCGAAGGGCAGCGGCGCTACGTACAGAGCCTTTCCACGTATGCCCGTCTGTTCCTGGAGCGAATGGACCGGCCGGACGTGGATTCGATTTCAAACATCCCGCCGGCACTCGCGCTCCGCCAAAAAAATACGATCAAGAACGCGCGTTCGACCGTCGGCACGGTCACGGAAATCAGCGACTACCTCCGCATCCTGTTCGCGACCGCCGGCCGGACCATATGCCCGAAATGCGGCGGCGAGGTCGGCCGCGACAGCGTCGAGAGTGCGGCAGGTGCGATCATGGCCGCGCCCGGACTTTACATCGTGCTTGCGCCATTCGAGACCGGATCGCGATCGCTCGTGGATGCCGGAAATTTTCTCGTCCAGAATGGGTACCATCGGCTATACGAGGGCGGCGCGATCACCGAGACCGCGGAGTTCGCAGCGCGGCAGGGTGCGGTTTCCGGTCCGATGATGGTGGTAATCGATCGACTGTCGGTCACGGGCGCTGGCGATGCCGAGCGGGTCCGCGAGGCGCTGGAAAAGGCCTTCTACCTTGGCGGCGGCCGCGCCCGGGTGGTCCGCGCCGAGCGCTCAAACGGCGATTTCCACGCGATCGAATCGCTCGATTTCGATCGGCGTTTCAATTGCTCTCGATGCGGCGATTGCTTCGCCGAACCAACCCCGGCGATGTTCTCCGCCAACAGCCCCATCGGCGCATGCTCCGAATGCGAAGGTTTTGGCCGCACGGTGGAACTGGACATCGAGAAGGTGATTCCCAACCCCCGCCTGTCGATCAGGCAGGGATTGGTCGCCCCGTGGCGCACGCCGGCATACCACGAGATGAGCGAGTGGATGTTAAAGCTGGCTCGGCGCGCCAGAATTCGCACCACAGCGCCGTTTAACTCGATGACCGCGGAGGAGCGCCGGTGGCTGCTCGACGGCGAAGATGGCCCACGCGGGGACTGGGACGAAGATCGATGGCCGGGGGTGCGCGGCTTTTTCAAATGGATGGAGGGGCGGCGTTACAAAACCCACGTCCGGATTTTACTGGCAAAGTATCGCCGCTTCGTATCCTGCTCTTCATGCAAGGGCGCGAAATTAAAGCCCGAGGCCCTTAACGTCCGCATCGTTGGGAAGTCGATAGTCGATGTAGGACGAATGTCAGTGGTCGAATTTGCGGAGTGGCTCGGTGAAATCGACGGCCGGCCCGGCGTGGCCGAGCGTGCGGCGACGGTGATGCGCGAACTCAAAAATCGCGCCGGATACCTGACCCAGGTCGGGCTGGGCTATCTCACGATTGAGCGGCAGGCGCGCACCCTCTCCGGCGGCGAGGCGCAGCGGATTCATCTTGCCAGCGCGCTTGGCAGCTTGCTGATCGGAACGCTCTACGCCCTTGATGAACCCACCGTGGGGCTGCATGCCGCCGATGCGCGCCGCCTGCTATCCGTACTCTGCCATCTGCGCGATCTCGGCAACACCGTGGTTGTCGTGGAGCATGATGCATCGATCATTTCCGGCGCCGACTATGCAGTCGAGCTTGGCCCCGGCGGCGGCAGCGAAGGCGGCAAGCTTATATATGCCGGCGCGGCCTCAAAGGCCCGGCTTGAGAGCATGGCCGTAACCCCCGAGCGCGTATTGCTGATGCGCGCGATATCGCGGAGGCGAAAATTAAACCGCAACGACCCGGCGATTCGGATTATCGGCGCCCGTGAGCACAATCTGGCGGGAGTCGATGCCACGATTCCGATCGGCCGGATGGTTTGCGTTACGGGAGTTTCGGGCTCGGGAAAATCAACTCTGATTGAAGACGTCCTTTACAATCATTGGCTGCGCCGCAATGGCGATGCCTCGGCAGAGCCGGGCGAATGCGATCGGATCCTGGGGTTCGAGCGGATCGGCGCGATGATCCACATGGGGCAGGAGCTACCGGCGCGCTCGATGCGATCGAATCCCGCGACATACCTGAAGCTGTACGACGACATCCGCAAGGTCTTCGCTTCCGGCGCCGAGGCCCGCCGGCTCGGAGTCACGCCGCGCCATTTCTCATTTAACGCCACCGGCGGCCGATGCGAAAAATGCCATGGCCGGGGTACGGTTACGATCGAGATGCATTTCATGGCCGATCTCGAAGTTAATTGCGATGCGTGCGACGGGCGATGTTTCCAGAGCCATATTCTCGCGATTCGCCACAATCGGCTGAACATCAAGCAGGTCCTCGACCTGACCGCCGAACAGGCGCGCGCGTTTTTCGCCGGTCATCCCGCGATCGTCAAGCGGCTCGACGCGCTGATCGCGGTTGGTCTGGGGTACCTGCGGCTTGGCCAGACAACCTCCACGCTGTCGGGTGGAGAAGCGCAGCGCCTCAAACTCGCGCGCTTTTTGCTCGCCGATCTCGAACCAGTGCCGCGCGACGATGAAGCGCGCGCCCTGCCCCGGATGTTTCTGCTCGACGAACCGACGACCGGGCTCAGCGCGACGGATATCCGCAGGCTCCTTAAGGTGCTCGGCCGTCTGGTTTCGGAGGGCAACACGCTGGTCGTTATCGAGCACAATCTGGAGTTCATCGCGCACGCCGACTATGTCATTGACCTCGGACCCGGCGGGGGAGACGATGGCGGGCGGCTGGTCGCGGCCGGTGGTCCGCTTGATATCGCCGCATGTGCCAAATCGGAAACGGGCCGTGAACTTCGCCGAATGCTGGGGCTGCCGGAAAATGTGAGGCGGGCACGCTCCGCGGTGCGGGTGGCGGCCGGAGCATAGGTTGAGAACAGAGGGCTGAAGACGATGCGAAAAATTCTTAAGCTTGAACGAGGAGGAACAACACCCCGATTCCTCGATATTCTAACGGCACTCATCCTGCTCGCGATTCTTGCGTGCGTCGCTTACTTACAGTTCCCCGTCTATAGTTCACCCGCTCGGGCGAAGCTCGGCAGCAATTCGACTCGCCAGTTGCGCATCTCGTGAATCGGGCGGACGAGCGGCTCGACCGCTACCTGGTCCGGACAGGACTTGCGCCGTCGCGGCGCGCCGCGCAGGAATTGATCTCGCGCGGAAAGGTGCGGGTTAACGGCGCGCGCGCCAAGAAAAGCGATCTGATCGGCGCGGCAGATAAAGTCGAAGCGCCCGGGACGAGCCATGCGCCGTGTCCAATCGCATCCAACCCGGCGCTCCCGCTTGAAGTTCTCCATGAAGATGCGGCCGTCGTCGTCGTAAACAAGCCCGGCGGGATGCCGTGTCATCCCCTGCGGCCCGAGGAGCGCGACTGCGTAATGAATGCCGTTGTCGCGCGTTTCCCCGACACCGCAAATGTTGGAATCAAGCCGCTGGAAGGCGGGCTGGTCCATCGCCTCGACAACGGCACTTCCGGCGCGCTAATCATCGCGCGCAACCGCGCGACATTCGAGAAGCTGCGCGATGCGATCCGGATCGGCCAAATTGCACGGCGCTACGAGGCGCTGGCCGCAGGCGAGATTGACCGCCGTATGGAGATCGATCTGCCAATCGCGCATCATCCAAAGAACGCGCGCAAAATGGTGGCCGGCGATCTTTCAAGTTCGAATCCGAAACGCTTTGGCCGCCCGGCGCGCACGATAATCGAGCCGATTCGGCGAATCGGCAATTTCACCCTTGTCTCAGTTACTCCATCGACCGGCAGCCGGCATCAGATTCGCGTGCATCTGGCCGGCGCGGATCATCCAATTGTCGGTGACACGCTGTACGGCGGACCGGCCTCAGATGCCCTCCCCCGCGGCCGCTTCTGGCTTCATCTGTGCGAAGTGGCCTTCGATTCGCCGGCGGTAGGCCACGTCAAAGTGGCAGCGCCGCTTCCATCGGATTTGAATAAATTGATCGCCTAGCCGTGGCAGTCAGTTGCAAGCGCAGTTCGAGCATTCGCCCGCGATTTGGCCCTGCGCCGCCTGAACCGGATCCGTGACGATTGCCGACGAGCTGACCTGGCCGCGCGAATTGAAAGCGGTCCCATTGTAGAACGTCGGAGATTGGGTGAGCGCATTTTGCCTGGGCGCGATGTAAGGAGATGGCACATGATCGTTCGTGTTGTAACCGATGCATTGGCCGGTGGCCGCCTGGCTGGCATTGGTGTAGTTCGTTGCGGAAACAGTCCCCACCCATGCCGTCGGGAATCCGGGACCAGAACAGGAGCATCGGAAGACTCGAATCGTAGCCATGACAGTCGCTTTTAGGATCTGGCCGGTACCCGGCGCCGGCATCAGCGCTGGAAGCGCCCCGATGGTCGCGAACGGTTGGGGCTGGCCGGGCACCGCCGGAACTGTCAATTGCACCGGGGTGGGTGCAGCCACTTGCGCATCGGCCGGCCGCAATATGTTCACCGGTCCGATTACGAGCACAAGCGCCCCGAACGCCACCGACGACACCGCCAATATCCGAATCGCACGCATAGTAGAAACAGCAGACAGGGCTTGCCCCGTTGGATATAATCCCCGACCGGCCGGAGCTGCACAAGCCTTGCCACCTGAACCGATTTTCCGGTCCAGCCGTATATCGTACCGACGAGGAGGTCTCTCAGACGATGTCGAGTCGCAAACGTCTTCTGCTTACGTTGACGATTTTATCGATAATATTTGCGGGCGGCACGATGGCGCCGGCCGATGATTCTCTTAAGGTGACCGGGGCGTTGCCCACCTCACCGCTGCCCGCGCCGGCCACGTCCGGAACAATTCAGCTCAACGCCCAGCCGATTGCGCCGCAACAGGCTCCGCCGGAAAACCTTTCTCCGTCGGTGTTGACGGCGCCGTTTGAACAGCGCGATTCGGCGCTCGATCTTCCGGCCATCTTTGGCCACCAATGGTCGTTGACCAAGGAGTCCGCGCCGGAAAGCCTCATCAGCGAGCGATACTTGCGCTCGCAGGATTCAAATGCCCGCGGAGTTACACTCAAAGAGTCCATCTATATTGCGCTGCGCAACAACCCGGGGCTGCAGGCGTCGGCGCTGGATCCGATCGCATCGATGGAATCGGTTCGGCAGGCCAACGGCGCATTCGACCCGAACATCACCTCGCAGGGCGACATCATCAAGAACGTCCAGCCCACGACCAACATCCTGCAAACCGGCAACCACGTCGAGACGTATACCCAGAAAAACTACGACTGGAATTTCGGCATCAACAAGGTGTCGTCGATTACCAACGGCACTTGGGGCGTGACTTTCAACAACGATCGCTCGTTGTCGAACTCGTCGTTCGCCGGCGTGAACCCCTCTTACACTCCTACGCTCGCCCTGTCGCTTTCGCAGCCGCTGTTGCAGAACTTCGGATGGAAATTCGCAACGATCAATGTTCGCATCGCCGAGTCGGGCCAACGCCAGGCGCAATGGAATTTCGGCCAGACGTTGCAAGACTTCGTGGAGAGGATCGGCGGCGAATATTGGAACGTCGTGCTCGCCGAGGAAAACCTGGACGTCGCTCGCGCGGCACTGCGCTTCAATCAGGACCTAGTCCGCCAGAATGCGATTAGCGTGAAGGTTGGAACCCTTGCGCCAATCGACCTGCAGGAGGCGCAATCGGCGGCCGCCACCGCGGAGGCCAATGTGTTTACCGCCGAGGCCAACCTGAAGAATACGCGCAGCCAGTTGCGCGAGGATGTGATGTTTAATCCTTACGGCACGTTCCTTCCTGCGGAACTTGAGCCGATTACGCGGCCGGCTCCGGAGGAGAAAATGACAATGGACGAGAACCGGGCGCTTGAGCTTGCCGTTCAATACCGGCCCTCGCTGGCCGGAATGCGCGAGGCGATCCGTGGCGCGCTTATGCAGGAAAAATTCTCCGAAAACCAGGTACTGCCGCAGTTGAACCTCGGCACGCAGTTCGGAATCAATTCAACCGCCGGAACGACTCCTTGCCTTAGTACCAGCTCCGCAGTTGGGAATTGCACCCCACTGGGCGGTGGTACGGGCAGCCAGCTTCCTTTCGGTGGAATCTATGGCGACGCTCTCAATCGCCTGTGGGGGTTCAGCTTCTACAATTATGCCGCCGTGCTGACCTTCCAGGTGCCGCTGGATAACGCCACCGCCCGCGCCGCGCTGTCCCAGGCTCGCATCCAGTACGAACAGCAGCGCGCACAATATCGTGCCGCGCTGGCACAGGCGGTCGTTGACGTGCAGAGCGCCCTGTCCAATCTGTACGCCGACCAGAAGCGCGCCACCGCGACCGCGCAGGCAACCTACTATGCGCGCCAATCACTGCATGACGAGGAAGTTCGTTTCCGCGTGGGGTTGGCGACAACCCACGACCTGCTGCAATTCCAGGAGGAAGAAGTCAGCGCGGAGGGTAACCAGGTGCAGGCTGAGGTCGATTTGGAGAACGCGAAGCTCGCGATGGGCCACGCAACCGGCACGCTGTTGCAATCATTTCAGATCGATTTCGACGTGAAGGACCCGCACGACACGCCGTGGTACGCGGCCTTCTAGCCCGGGGTCAGTTATGTCCCCAAATCGACACGAGGCGGCTCGCGAATCGCCATCCAGCAGGGGTTTTGCGCAACTCATCGGCATAGACGCCCACCGAGGCTTGCTGCACCCGGCCATCTTTGCAGTGACTGTAGAGAAAATAAGCCGAGCCGGTGGCGGTATCGCCGGTGATTTCGAGCGATATATTCGCGACCACGTGCAGTGATCGCGCGCCCCCCAGCGATTCCTGGTACTGCGAGCAAAAATGGCGCAATCCGGCTTGACCGGCGCAGCGTCCGAATCGCGGGCTTTCAAAGACGCCATCCTCTGTGAAACACGCGCGCCAATCGTCGTATCGCGCCTGGTCGATCGCCAGGCAATATCGTGCATACAGCTCCCGTATCTCTTCGCGATCCTCAACGGTTCCACTAAATCGCATCGGCCAACCCTCTCTTAGTTTCTTCGACTGCCCGCAATATACCACAGGCTTGGTCGAATCCGGTGGGCTTGAGTTTCACTGCGATGGCATCGACAATTTGATGTGGCAATCCTCGTTCCGCTCCTCAATTTTCTCTACCCGCCGCGATGCGCCGCATGCGATGCGCCGCTTGCCGCGGACACGGCCGCCCGGGTGTGCTCCAATTGCCTCGCTCGGCTTGAGCCATTACCGGAACATCGATGCGAAATCTGTTCCGGATCGCTCGATTCCGCAACCGGGGATGCTCCGCGATGCTCCCGATGTATGACGATGCGGCCGCACTTTGGTGCCGCGTATGCAATCGCACGCTACCGGCCATCGGCGGAGGACGAGCCGGGCAGCCTGCCTCGGCTTATCCGGCGGCATAAGTATGGGCTCGATCAAGCGGCGGGACGGGCACTGATTGAGTTTCTCGGCGCGGGATTACCGCTCTCAGCAGACGCCTACGACATCGTGATTCCGGTTCCTCTCCATTGGCGGCGGCTGTGGTGGCGGGGCTTTAATCAGGCGGCTCTTCTCGGCGAAGAAATTGCGGCGCGATTGGGCCGCCCGCTCGATGCAACCGTGATGGCGCGAAAGCGATACACTTCGCCGCAGACCTCACGCCATCACGATGAACGTGTCCGCAACGTCAGGAGCGCTTTTGTCGTTAAGCGGCGCGATCGCATCAAGGGGCGGCGAGTGCTTCTGGTAGATGACGTAATGACCACGGGAGCCACCGTCAATGAATGCGCACGTGCTATTCTCGCCGCCGGCGCGGTCCGGGTTGACGTCTTTACTCTCGCAAGGATGCTATGAATATGGGTGCGCTGTACAGGTGAACTATCGATGGCGGACCGTCCTCCAGTCAAACTCGGCATCCTGATCTCAGGCTCTGGAACAAATCTGCAGGCGATTATCGACGCAATCGCTTGTGGCGACCTTAAGGCGGAGATCGGGCTGGTGATATCCAATCGCCCCGATGCATTCGGATTGGAGCGGGCGCGGCGCAATGGAATCCAAGCCCTGACCATCGAGCATCGAAAGTTTGCCTCGCGCGAGGATTTCGACCGCGCAGTGGCAGAAGCATTGCGCGAGCGCGGCGTCGAGTTGGTGGCTTGCGCCGGCTTCATGCGGCTGCTGTCGCCAGCGATGCTGGATGCGTTTCCCGATCGGATCATGAACATACATCCCGGGCTGTTGCCTTCATTCCCAGGCACGCATGCGCAGAAGGACGCCTTCGAAAGCGGCGTCCGCATAGCAGGATGCACGGTATTTTTCGTTGCACCGGGTGTGGACGACGGCCCCATTATCATTCAGGCGGCGGTGCCGGTCATGCCCGACGACGATGAGGAGCGGCTAGCGGCACGCATCCTGGAGCAGGAGCATCGGATTTACCCATACGCGATTCGCCTCTATCAGGAAGGGCGTCTGGAGATTCAGGGACGGAAGGTAATCATCAAAGGCGATGCGCCCGGGTCAACGTCGGCGCCGCTGGTCAATCCGCCGGTTATTAAATGATCAGGCCCTGACCCTACTGGACTCGGCAGTGCCGCGGTTGGAAGATAATTTTAGGAGATGATCCGTGGCGAGAGTAGAAATCTATACCACCACCTACTGCCCATTCTGCACGCGAGCAAAGAGTTTGCTCAAGAGCAAGGGCGTCGGCTTCGATGAAATAGACGTTACCGATGACGATGCATTGCGCGCGAAAATGGTCGAGCTTGCGGGCGGTCGCCGCACCGTCCCGGAAATCTTTGTAAACGGCAAACTGATCGGCGGCTTCGACGAACTCAAACGGCTTGACGATCAAGGGCTGCTCGACGGCATCCTCGCAGAGCCAGCTCCAGCTTAATCGAGCCGGGGGCGCCGAATCATCCAAAAGAAGCGGGCGCCTCCCGATTCGGAGAGGCGCCCGCAATACCGTCCGTTCGGATTACTGGTTGTCGTTGGGCGACGCTACCATCCCTTCGTTCATTCCATGCAACGCTGCGCGATCGACAGACGATTCATACTGGATGGCTTCAGCCGTCACGGTGATCTGGGACCCGTCAGCCGAGGTGTCGTGGTTCATCTTTACGATCGCATCGATGGTATCAGGCCACTTGGCCAGCGCCATCTTCTTGAGCTTGTCCTTGATGTAGTCTTCTTCGATCGCATCAGGCGAGAACGGCTCGGTATATTTCAATTCGCCAAGCACAGTGTAAGGCTTGCCCGGCGGCGGTGTATCGGTGGTCACCCAAATGTGCGCCATGTCGACGTGCTGCGCGAACTCCTGCTGCTTCTGTTCGTGTTCCTGGCGCTCCGCCTCAATTGCGGAACAGCCCGAAATTCCGATCGCAAGCCCAATCGCGATAACCGGAAGAATTCTGAATGAACGCATATGTCTCCTTCCAATCTCCCCCGTTGTGTTTGACACAATTATAACTAAATCAGTCTCGATGTCTAACTGTCCAGCCGTTCGACGGGACTGTCAGGCCGATGCCTCGATCGGTAAGATTTCGCCGTGACCAGATTTGCGGCCTGCTTCCTATTGGTGTTCGGCGAGCTCGCGCTCGGCGGAATGTTCGCGCTCGCAATTCCGCCCTTCTTCAAGGTCGAGCGAGGTTTTTATAAATCGAGCGCGTCGGTTTATCTCGTAGCCGGGCTTGTGACAGCGATCGGGTTGGCTTTTCTGGCCATTCGGGGCGGAGCCTCCGAAGGCCCGAGTGCGGCCGCGCTCTGGACGGCAGCGGGATTTTGGACGCTCTTTTCCGCCGTCTTTGCGACATACCTTTACACGCTGTGGTTCGACAATGGATGGCTGCGGGCGCGGTCGTTTACTCTAGGCTTGGGCATGGGAATCATGGCACTGGCGTTCAATGCGATTATCCTGACGCCGGCAGGATTCGGCATTGCCGCTGATGTCGGAGCCGTACTTACGGCCCTCACTTCCGGCTTGGTACTGGGCCTGACCAGCGGCGCGATGCTGTTTGGCCATTGGTACCTGATCGACTTGGAGATGCCGGTCGACTATCTGCGCACTTTTATGAGGGTATTGGTAGGTGCGATCATCGCAAACATTGGCGCTACACTCGTCTCGGTGGTGCTCCTGTGGCTGGCCGGAGGAACCATGGGCGCAGGTGCAGTTGGATCGCTGTTAGGCCCCAATCTTATGCTCGGTACGATGTGGTTTGCATTAGGGCCGGCGGCAACAATCGTACTAGTGTGGATGTGCTGGCAGACGCTCAAAATCCCGCAGACGATGGCAGCGACCGGATTACTTTATATTGCGGTAATGTCAGTATTAGTTGGAGAAATGCTAAGCCGGTTCATCCTTTTTCGCACCTCTGTCCCCCTTTGATCCCATTGGTATCGCATTTGTAGAAAATTCCCATGAACTTGGCGATGCCCTAATGACTCAATTAGGCAAACTATTCATCTCTTTAAGAATTATAGTTTTTTTGAGAGTTTGACCCATGATTTTTGCTCTGCTAGCATTTAGCCGTTCTTAGCTCACCCCTTTCCCCTTCTGAGACCATACCTTCGGGGGGCTTGGACGCGCGAGCGGCGCGATTGAACGGCCGTGCTGGGAGACCTCGTGCAAATTGCCGTCGATGAAGGTTGATGTGATGAAGAGTACTGAAGGACGGGTCCGGCTTGGAACGATCGCGATCTTTAGCGCGGTCGCAATGGTCATATTTGCTACCGCGATTCTGACTACACCGCGCGCCCAGCAGAATGCAGTCGCGGCCGCGTCAGCAACCCCTAGTTTGCCTTTTAGACCGTTTCTGCCGCCCGCAATCGCTCCCGACGGGTCAGCCCGAGTCACAACTAGCACAACCGCCAGCGCCAATATCGTATTAAATTTTCCAACTTCCGTGACTGCGGGCGATATTTGTGTCGCGGGTATCAATTTCAGTTCGTCCAGCGGTGCCGGCAACACCCGCACGGTGAATACTGTTCCTACTGGATGGACTCTGGTCCGGACCGATACCGCCACCGGTACGAATAATGGCACCAATGCCAACCAGCAGGGCTTCATTTACTGGTATAAGAACGGCGGCGCGAGCGGGACCGAGGGAGGCACAACGGCCACTTGGGTATTGAATGCGAATTACGCCGATTTGGTCGGATGGATCCAATGCTTCAAAGGAGTCGATGCCAACGTGCCGATCGATTCGCTGAATCCAACCGGAAGCGGCGTCAACGGCGGCAGCGCCAACGTCGGAACTGTCACCGTTCCAGCGCTGGGTACGCTAAACCGCGCCGGTGACACCGTTATCCTGAACTGCTCGATCGCCAACGGAGCCGGCACATACACAAGCCCGGCGATTCCGGTAGGTGTGTTTACGACGCAGAGCGTCGGCACGGCCGGAGCCGGAATCGTAGCGGGTACGCACGCTGACGCCGCCGCATATACGGGAGTTGATGCGACCACGACCGCTCCCGCCGCACAGGCGTGCACCAACAATGGCACCAACGGCAGAATGGTCGGCGAACAGATCGCCCTGCAGCCGTCGGTTACGCCCGGAGCTTGCACTGCGCTCAACTACGGCGACTTCAGTTCCACCTCGGGGCTAACCTTGCTCGGCAGCACGATCCAGAACGGCAATGCGCTGGAGTTGACGCCGGCCAGCGGCAACCAGCTAGGGGCACTATGGGGCTCCAGTCAAATCGATGTTGCGGACGGATTTATCGCGAGTTTCGCATTTTCACTCACTAATCCCTCGACCCCTCCGGCCGACGGCATCACTTTCACGATTCAGAACGAGGCTCTGACCGCGATCGGCGATACTTTGGCCGGCGGCGGCGGCATCGGTTATAACGATATAACCGACGCACTCACCGTCGAGTTCGATGTATTCAATAACGGCGTGGGCGGAACTTGCCCCACTTGCTATAACGACCCCAACGCAAATCACATCGCAGTACAAAGTTGCGGCACCGCCGCCAACGGGCCAAACCCGGCCTGCCAACTGGGCATTCAGGCGACGCTGCCCAATACGATGTCGGACGGCGCCGTGCATACCGCCACGATCGTATACGATCCGGGCACGTTGGAAATCTATTATGACAACGGCGCAACGCCGGTACTTCAGGTGCCGGTTGATTTGGCAACCCTCCTGAGTTTGACCGGTGGCAACTCGGCGTGGGTTGGATTCACTTCTTCGACCGGTGGGTCGTTTGAACAGACCAATCTGTTCAATTTCTTTGCTGCCCAGGGACAGGAATGCGCCACTCCGACTCCGACGGCAACTTCGACTACAACGTTGACACCGTCGATTACACGGACTCCAACCACTACAGCGACGGCTTCTGCAACACGGACGCCGACCGCGACAATCACCCGGACGCCGACGGCTACCGTTTCGCCAACGACCACGGCAACCAGGACCGCGACGCTTTCTCCGACTTCCACAGTCACCGCCACATCGACGCTTACGCGGACAGCCACATCAACGGCTACTGCGACTTCGACCGCTACAGTGACCGCAACTCTATCGCCGACCATTACTACTACGGCGACAATTTCGCCGACCTCAAGTATCACCGCGACTTCGACCACGACCGCGACGCCAACAGCCACTTCAACATCGACGCCGCTGGTAAACATTTCGGTTACGCCGACGCCCGTCGCTTTCCCAACGGTAACGATTGGCACTCCGCAGTCTCAGTTCGTTGTCATTACGAATTCCGATCCTACGAATCCGCTTGTCTTTAGTTCTTTCAATACGACTGACACGACCGCGACCGGAAGTACGCCAAACGAATGGAGCGTGACCGGAGCCGTCGATGGCGCCATCCCGGCATGTGTTGCGGGAACACCTGTGCCGCCGGGAACTTCCTGCGCTCTGCAGGTTACGCTGTCTCCAAACGCAGCCAACGGAGATGACGTCACGGTTACCGGTAATCTGACGCTGAACGGCAACATCTCGCCGGGCGGCTCAACCACAATTTCGCTGCATGGGACTGGGCAATGGGCCAACGTCAGCGCGACCGCCTCGCCCACGCCGCTCGCGTTCGGAACGGTTCAGGTTGGGACTCCTCAGACTAAGACTTTGACCATCACCAACACCGACGCCACCAATCCGCTCTACATCACCTCGCTGGGCGCATCCGACACCACTGCCGGCTACTCTGGCCCCGATGAGTTCTCAATTGTCGGTGGAACTTGCAGTGCGGCGACCGATGGGTCCAATCCGGTGGCTCCGGGCGGCTCATGCACAGTAGTCGTGCAGCTAGCACCGAATGCCGCCAACGGCGACGGGGTGGGCGTCACAGGCCAACTAGCGGTGAATGGCAACCTGACGGGCGGACCGTTGGATGTCTCAATGACGGGAACCGGCCAGTGGCCTTCAGTCGCCGCGACCGCCTCGCCTACACCGATCGCATTCGGAACTGTGCAGGTTGGGACTCCGCAGACTAAGACCCTGACCATCACGAATACCGACGCAACCAATCCGCTCTACATCACATCGCTGGGAGCATCGGATACGACCGCCGGCTACACCGGTCCCAATGAATTTTCGATCGTGGGCGGTACCTGCACGGCGGCAACCAACGGTTCCAATCCGGTACCTCCGGGCGGCTCGTGCACGGTGATCGCGCAACTCTCGCCCAATACGGTCAATGGCAATGGCGCAAGCATTACCGGCCAGTTGTCCGTGAACGGGAATCTGACCGGCGGACCGCTCAATGTGGCGATGACCGGAACCGGCCAATGGCCCAATACCACCGTATCGCCCAGTTCCAATCCGTTGAACATTGGAACGGTTTTCGTCGGAACTACGGGAACCGGCATACTGACGATTACGAACACCGGAACAAATCCGCTGTTCATCACGAGCACCGGAACTACCGACACCACCAGTGGCTATACTGGAACCAACGAGTGGGGAGTGACCAGCGGAGGAATTAATCCGTGCCCCGTGGCTCCTGCCAGCATTCCCCCGGGAAGCTCTTGTACTCTCGTCGTGAGCTTGGATCCATCGGTATCGAACGGCGACAACACGACCATCACCGGAACCCTCACCATAGGTGATAATACGACCGGCGGAACGACGACGGTCAACCTGACGGGGACCGGCGAATGGCCGCAGGTCGTCGCATCTCCATCTCCTACTCCGCTCGCCTTCGGCGCAGTAAACGTCGGGGCTCCAGTGACTAAAACACTGACGATCAAAAATGAAGATGCTACCAACCCGCTATACCTCACCTCGATAACGCCTACCGATACCACCGCTGGCTACACGGGTCCGGATGAATTCTCCGTCACCGGAGGCACCTGTAGCACTGCCACCGATGGCTCCAATCCGCTTGCTCCGGGAGCCTCCTGCACGGTTCAGGTGACGCTGTCTCCTCAACCGATCAATGGCAATGGGACGAGCATCACCGGCCAGTTGTCGATAAATGGCAACATCACCGGCGGGCCCCTGAACGTATCCATGACTGGGACCGGCACCGGCATAACGACTGTAAGCGTGAGCCCGGCTTCGTGCTTTGCGGGCGCCGTGGTGGAGGGAAACACGTCAACGTTCTGCGTATTCACGGTGAGCAACACCGGCTTTGTGAATCATATGCTCGTGAGCAACATTGCCCTCGACGACTCGCTGGATTCCGGGGTGTTCTTCACCGATTGCCAGGCGCCGGGCGGAACCCCCGCACAGTCGCAATGCTCAATCAATGTGGCGTTCACTCCACAGACCCTTGGGCCGTACACGATCCACATGAATATCACCGATAACGCGTTGTCCAGTCCGCAAACAGTGACAGTAACGGGGACTGGAACGATGCCCCCAAACACCACCGACACGCTGCTGCCGAATCCCTTGGACTTCGGCGGCGCGCCGGTAGCGCAGCCGACGGAGGCATTCCTGACAGTAACCAACACCGGATTTACCAATCCGTTGGTGCTGCAGACGTTGAACGTTACGGACACGACGCCGGGTTACACGGGCGCCAATGAATTTGCATTGGTGCCTGCGGATTCGAACTGTCCGACTGCGCCCGCGGGGCTGGGACCAGGCGCAAGCTGCATATTGGCAATTAACCTGACTTCGGATGCGTCAAACGTTGACCAGACGATCACCGGAACGCTGACGGTGACTGACAACACGGCTGGTAGTCCGCAGACGGTGAGCCTGACCGGGTACGGAGTGTCGGGGATAACACCGGATGGAGATTGCTACACCGCTTCGAGCGGGGCGTGCGATTCGACGCAATCCAATCCGGGCTTCTCCGGCCAGTCGTGCCTGATAGACTCCGGAACCTGCACGAATACTGGAGGCCCAGGGTGCCAGTGCCAGTAATGGGATGGACGCCCGATGGCCAATCTTGGCGCAGGGTGCTATTCGTTCAGGCGTGGATGGTGAGTACGATAACGAGCGATTCCCCGGTAATTTCTACCAGGGAATGATCCTCAAGCTCGACCGCGCGCGCGGCCGGGGAATCGTTCGTTCGCATAGCGGAAGGGAGATATCTTTCGAGTTTCCTTTCGTATCGGTGGTGGGCGCGGAAATCGGCGGAAAGATGCCGGGAATCGACCTGATCCGCGAAGGCGATGTAATCGGATTCGACGTCGGGTGGACATCCAAGGGGCTCCGCGTCACCACCATACAACCACCCTCTGGTGCCGCTTCCGCTTCCGGAGGCGGTCAGACCGCCTGACACTCACCTAATCAGCGCTTACGCTGATACATTCGCCAGATTCTAACGCCTTGAGGAAAGAGTTCGCCAATCACTTCGTAGCCGTGCGCGCTGTAAAAGGCGACATTCGCTTCGGTCGCAGTCTCAAGATATACACCGGCAACATCCGTTCGGATGGCGGCCTCAAGACGTAGCCGTTCGAGCAGCGCCTTGCCGTAGTGCTTTTTCTGGAAATCCGGATCGACCCCGAGCGCTTGCAGATACAGGTGCGGCTCCTTGGGATGATTTCGTGCCAGCACGTCCATCATGTTAAATCCGCGCAACATTCCACCCCACCCCGCCGCCCGCAGCATTCGCGGCAGCTGACCGATGCCGGTGACCATCATGCTTAATACTGAAACAATCGAAGTACCCTCGGTTGCCGCGACTCCGACCACTTGGCCATTGTCGACCACTCCAAACACGGGCTGCCCATGATGCCGCTCCACCGCCAACATCGCGCGGAATATTTCCGCAAGCAGACGGGCCCGAATAACGGGATCGGCTACCTCTCGCACCACCGGCTTGAATGACGGATCGTTAATGAACGCTCGTCCGAGCGCGACCGCCGCCTGCTCGTGCTGCTCCGGGTACAATATCGTAACGGTGGGCTTGCCGTTGTCAGCCATTTGAGTCTCCAGTAGAGGCGGATGGCGCGGTTCGCACACGCGCAACCGCATCATGCCATCCGGCTATCAGTCGCGCACGCTCAGCGACGGACATCTTCGGTTTAAATAACTTTGCGGTTCCCTTGAGCGCCGCGGCCTCGTCCATCGACTTCCACATTCCGACAGCCATCCCCGCCAGTATCGCGGCACCCATCGCGGTGGTTTCCGCCATCTTTGCGGGCCGCACCGGTTTCCCCAAGATATCGGCCTGAAATTGCATCAGGTAGCGATTGGCGGTAGCGCCGCCATCGGCGCGTAATTCCGCGAGCGCATGGCCGGTGTCAGATTCCATTGCCGCGATCACGTCGCGCACCTGATATGCGATGCTATCAATTGTCGCGCGCACCAAGTCAGCGCGGGTGGTACCTCGTGTAATCCCAAAAATTCCGCCCCGCGCTCCACTGTCCCAATATGGCGCACCAAGACCTACAAATGCCGGAACGACATAGGGCGCGGAATTGTCTTTGCTGCCACGCGCCAACGCTTCCGAATCGCCCGCCTTCTTAATCAGCCCCAGCCCGTCGCGCAGCCATTGAACAGCCGCACCGGCCACAAAGACCGACCCCTCCAAAGCATAGGCCGGCTCCCCCTGCTTACCCAACGCTGCGGTCGTAAGCAGCCGGTTTTTCGACGGTACGATTTCTTTGCCGGTGTTCATTAGCAGGAAGGCGCCGGTACCATAGGTTGCCTTGGAATCGCCCGCAGCAGTGGCGCCCTGCCCGAACAATGCGGACTGCTGATCTCCTATCACCGACGCGATCGGAATCGCTCGCGGCCCGACGGTTCCTGGAGCGGCCTCGGCAAGCGGCCCGCGCGAACTGACCGCGGCCGGCATCATGCTGTCTGGAACCTCCAGCATTGCAAGCATCTCGTCGTCCCATTCCAGACGCGCGAGATTGAACATCATCGTGCGCGATGCATTCGTAAAATCGGTGACAAACCCGCTACCGCGTGACAACTTGAAGATCAGCCAGGTGTCGATAGTACCGAAGCATAGCTCCCTGCGGGCGCCGCGTCCGCGTAGTTCCGGGTTCTCGTCAAGGAGCCATTTGAGCTTGGTGCCGGAAAAATAAGGGTCGAGCAGTAGCCCGGTGCGGCGCGAGACTTCGCTTTCGCGCTCGCGAAGTGCGTTGCAGATTTCGGCGCTCCGGCGGCATTGCCATACAATCGCGCGATGGAGCGGGCGGCCAGTGCGTCGCTCCCAGACCACGAATGTTTCGCGCTGATTCGTAATTCCGATCCCGCGCAGGTCGGTCGGTGCGAGCCGGGCGTCTTTAATTGCCTTCTTCGCCAGTGTCACGGCGGACCGGTAGATTTCCTCCGGATCGTGCTCGACCCATCCTGCTCTGGGGTAGAACTGCCGAATCTCGCCGTACGCGCGGCCCAATATGCGCCCGCGACCGTCCACGACGAACACAGTGGTGCCGGTGGTCCCTTGATCGATCGCTAATACGGCTTGGGCCATTTTCCGTGCGGTGATTATCCGCCGTGGGCATCCTATTGTGCATTGGCAGGCCCGACAACTCTTTTCGGCAAATTTGAGGCAACATTCGAGACTTGCCTCGAATTTTGTCCAAGGTCATTATAGGCGGACTCGCCGATCCACCTCTGTTCAGGAGCCTCACCCATTGAGCGAACTGGTTGAAAAGAAAGAGGATTTGATCCGCTACTTCGAGGCCGGCTCAAAGCCTCGATCGGCGTGGCGCATTGGCTCGGAGTTCGAAAAAGTGTTGGTCCGCGCCGAAGACGGCCGCGCCCTGCCCTTCTCCGGCCCATGCGGCGTCGAAGAGCTTCTGCGCCGGATGGCCGAACATTACGGCTTGGAGCCGGAGATCGAACACGGCCGAATCCTTGCGCTTGCCGGTCCGCATGGCGCGATTACTCTGGAGCCGGGCGGACAAATTGAGTTGTCAGGGTCGCAATGCGAGACGATCCATGAGGCCTACGCTGAGTTTCTGAGCCACGCGCGACAAGTCATCGATGTCGGCGCCGAAATCGGCGCCAAGGTACTTGGGTTGGGAATGCAGCCAATCAGCCGCATCGATGAAATCGAGCTTCTTCCCAAGGCCCGCTACCACATCATGTACCCATACATGGCCCGCAAGGGGACTCTGGGGCAGCGGATGATGAAGCAGACGGCGGGAGTGCAGGCCAACTTGGATTACTCTGACGAGGCTGACGCAATGCGTAAGGTTCGCACCAGCATGGGTTTGGTGCCGATCCTCCACGCGATTTTTGCGAATTCACCGCTGAGCGATGGCGGCCTTAACGGGTATCAAAGTTTCCGCGGCCATATCTGGACTGATACCGATCCCGATCGGTGCGGCATCCTCGAGTTTATATTCCGTGGCGGCTGCTCATTCGAAGATTACGCCGAGTATGCGCTCGACGTTCCGATGTATTTTCTCATCCGCGATCACGAATATATCGACCTCACGCGTACCCCCGGAATTACATTCCGCCAGTTCATGGAGCGCGGATTCGGCGCGGAGCGCGCGACCTTGGATGACTGGAGCAATCATCTCACAACCATATTCACTGAAGTGCGATTAAAGAGCTACCTTGAGGTTCGCACCCCTGATAGCCAGCCGCCGGCCCTGATGCTGGCACTGCCCGCACTTCTCAAAGGGGTGCTATATGACGACGATTGCCTGACTGGCGCGTGGGATCTCGTCAAGCAATTGAGCTTCAGTGACCGTCTGGAGTTGGCCGACGCTGCGCAGAAATTCGGCCTCGATGCACGAGCGGGCAAGGTCCGTCTGCAAGAGCTGGCCAACGAGCTTTTGTCAATAGCGGCGCACGGCCTCACCCGGCAGAGGGCGTTGAACAATCGGGGCCGGGATGAGACCATTTACTTGTCACGTTTGATGGAAATGATCCGCAGCGGAGACAATTTGGCCCGATGGACGATCGACCGCTGGAAAGGCGCTTGGAATTCCGACGTAAAACGGCTGATCGAAGCTATGGCCTATCAAATTGAGGCGATCGAGTAGATGGAATTTCGGCTGACACAACGCCACTTTATGGCAGCCAACATCCTCCTTGGCGCGGCGCTCTTTTACGTCGCATGGCTGTGCTTCTTGGATATTCGTAACTTTACGCCGACCGGCGAGATTAACCCAAAGCACGTCTCGCAGCGTGCCGGCGCCACCGAGGCCGGCGAGCGAACCCGCGCCACTTACGATGAAATCGTCAAGCGCGATATTTTCAATCTCGTCCCGCTGGCTCCGGCGGCGGCTCCGCCGGTAGTAGACGAAGATTTGCACTTGGTGCTGATTGGCACGTCCCAACTGACGGCATCCAAGCCGTACGCAATCATCGAGGCTGAAGGCACCAATTCCCAAGTTCTGTATCGAATCGGCGACCAAGTCGAAAGTGCCGGCACGCTCGCCGCGATTGAGCATAGCCGGGTGTTAATCGATCACAATGGTCACCGGGTTGCGTTGGAGCTTCCAAAAGAAGAATTGTCCTCTACTGAACCGTCAGGTCTGTCTTCGGGAGCATCAGAAGCCCCACCCCGTCCCGCACCACACCCGCTAGCCGACAAAGAACGATTGAAGCGGCGCCTGCGCAGCCGTCACCACCACCGGGGTGACGATTCGGGCGAGCCGGAAGGTGATGCGGCATCGCCTCGCGAACGCCTGGGAATGATCGCTCCACCCAGCTTTGGACCGGCGACCGGCGGATCGGGGCACTCGAAGTTCCCTGCGTCAAACTTGTCTCCAGAAAAACTCTCCTCGCAAATCCACGTGGATCCGCACATGGTCGGTGGCAAAGTTGAAGGATATTCGGTTTCCCAAGTCAGCGCAGATTCGGTCTTCGATAAACTAGGCCTGAAGGTTGGAGACACAATCACTGCGCTTGATGGGCAACCGGTTACAAATCCTGCCCAAGGAATCATTTTCCTTCAGTCGATCCCTAATCGTTCGGCAATCGACATGACGGTTACCCGCAACGGTTTTCCGATCCAGCTTCACCTCACTCTGCGCTAGTTATGGAATATCGAGCCGCGCGTCCCAGCGAGCGTGACGAGGTCCTGGACCTACTTTCGCTGTGGTACGGCGATCGGGAGTTTTTTGCCCGCTACAACCAAAATGACCCGAGCTATCGGGACAATTTCTGCCTGATCGCTCGTGACGGTGGCCAACTGGCGTCAACTGTTCAAATTTTCGACCGTAAGATCAACCTGGCGGGTCAAGCTGTTCCGATGGGCGGAATTGGTTCGGTCTTCACGCGCGAGGATTATCGGCACAAAGGCGTTGCGTCCGAACTCATGCGGCTTGCGGTCGAGACGATGCGTAATGCGAGTTTTGAAGTTTCGCTGCTGTTCGCCGAGCGGATCACGTTTTACAACCAATTCGGATGGCGCGAAGTCGAACGCAAAATCAGTATGCTTCCCGGCACGGAGAGGCTTTCAGCTCCCGGTAATTACCTCATTGATGTCTTTGATCCTGAACGCGACCTTACGGAGGTGGATTCCATCCACCGCGGATACAGCGGCCGGTTCAATTTGACCGCGGCGCGCGACCCCGCCGCATGGAGCGGCAGCCTCAAATTCTCCGCTAATCAGCCACTCCATCACGGCGAGGCTTCTGACGAATACTTCATTCTGTGCCGCAATGAAAAACGGATCGTAGCTTATGCTCGCGTGATGCGCTTGTACGGAGTTCCCGGCGTCATGGAATTTGGCTATGTTCCCGGCGCGAGATCCGCATTACTTTCGATATTCAAATATCTTGGTGAAGTAGCTGCCGGCCGGGCGCCGTCGTTCAAGACCGCCGGCAATCATTCGCGGGCCGCGATGCTGATGCCGGCCCGGGGAACCGCTCCCGCCGGAATTATCGCGTCGCATACCGCGCACGATCCCGATCTGGAGCGCCAATTCGCCGCCGCCGGATCTCAAGTGTCGTATTACACGGACAATAATTTCATGTGGACAGTGCTCGCGCCCGAAAAGCTGGCGAAGCGCTTGAATGTCTCTCCGGAATCGGCCACCGCCCGCGCATTCAAGATATTTTCCGACCCCGGTTCAGTTTATTGGATGTCGGACCGATTCTAGTTATGCGCAATCGAATTGTAATCATCGCAGCGGCACTGGTGGCCATTTGGTTTGGAAGCGTCCTGGCACTCCATTTCGGCCAAAAGCATCACGACAATCTCGGCTACGATATCGACGAGCACTTTCCGCCCGGCAAACCGGTTGTGCCCGGTGAAATCTTCGCCTCCACACTGGCCGCAATCATGGATCATGAGCTCCACACCGGTTTTGGATGGCGTCCGAATGATTTTTTCCTGTGGGGACCTGCGATTGGTCCGGACAATAATGCGAATCGGCAATTGGGAATCATTATGGCGGTCCGCGAAACCACCCGCGTTTTCAAAGACGATCTCACGAAGGTGTCGTCGAATCAGTACGACAAAAATCTGGTAATCGCCGATACCGATTTCCGCAACGACGCTGAGAAGTGGGTCCTGCCCGCACCGGAAGGCAAGTACGACGATGGCGTTCAGCATCTCCAACTGTATGCTCAAGGCCTTCATACCAGCCCGGAATCATCCCGCGAACTAAATGTGCGCGCAGTCGAACTGGTGCGGCTGTTTCAGGCGTGGACCGACCTTTTAGGGGACGCTCACGCCAACCTGTACCGAACTACAAAAGATGACGGTTCGCCGATTCGATGGTGGAGCAGCGCGCGTGACTTTTATCACGCGCAGGGCTACGCGCACGTGATGTATCACATGATGATCGCGCTAAAGCGGGAATATGCCGAAGTGATCAAAAGCGATCCGACGCTGGCGACCTTGTTCGACGACACTATCGACGCGCTCGGCAAGGCCGCAGTCCTCAAGCCGCTGGTGATTATGAATGGCTCTCCGGACGGCTTGTTCGCAAACCATCGCCGCAACTTGGACGGCTACATCACCGAAGCCCGCCAGAAAATGTATTCGATTCGCGAAGAATTGCAGCGATCGCCACTCTAACCGGGGCTACAGATCGAACCAGGGGCAAAGGAGCATGATCCCTCCCCGCACGGCTAACTCAGCCATCGCTGGAGCCCATCGTGCTGGAATCCCCAGCAATTCAGCAAGTGTACGCATCGGCCACGTCGGCCCGGCGGGCATGATGCCCAAGGGCAGTCCCAACAACCGCCGTTCATGATGGTAGGTCACCAACTCGTGCCGCCGATCATCGGGAATATTTGCCCGCCGGCGTGCAAGCCGGATTGCCGCATCCATGCCACCGATTTCGTCGACCAAGCCGTTCTCACGCGCCGCTATTCCGCTCCAGATTCGCCCTCGCGCAAGCTCCTCGGTTCGTTCGGGCAAGAGATGCCGCCCTTGGGCTACCTTTGCCGTGAAATTGCCGTAGAGGTGCCCCAGCGTGTCATTCACCTGCGTCAGCTCGGCCTCGGTCAACGGACGCGTAATCGACATCGAGTCGCTGTTCTCGGCCGTCTTTACGTACTCGATGCGAACGCCGAGTTCGTCGAGAACCCGGGCAAAATTGAATTTCGCGTAAACGACTCCGATTGAACCCGTAACCGTAGCAGCCTCGGCGACGATCGCATCCGCCCCGGCTGCGACGTAATAGCCCCCCGACCCCGCAACGTCACCCATTGAAACCACCACTGGCTTGCCGCGATGCTGAGCTTCACGCACAGCGCGCCACACGAGATCGGAGCCGACCGCCGAACCTCCTGGCGAATTGACGCGAAATACGATTGCCTTTATCCGCTCATCGCGGGAGGCGCGCTCGAATTGCAAAGCGGTTGCCGGTCCGCTGACGAACTCGCCGGCGGCAGGGGCGTTTCCTCCAATAATTGGGCCGCACGCGTGAATCAAAGCAATCTTTGCCGGTCGTCCAGGCGCCCGAGGAAGGGCCGCGTGACGGCAATAGCGGCCTATGCTGACAAATGGATGGCCCTTGCCTTCCGAATCCAGGTCCGCGTGGATATCTTCGATATAGCCTTCGCGATCTACCAGTCCATGGTCCACACCGAACTTGGCGGTAACAAATCCCGATGCCAGTAGCTCGCGAATCCGCGCTGGATCGATCTTGCGGGCCGAGGAAATCGCTTCGATAATGATTTTTTCCCAGTCGCCAACCACCGCCGCGATACTTTCGCGCAGCACCGGTGACATCGTATCCCGGCTAAGCGTTTCCCCCGCACCCTTGTATTCCTTCCACTGCAGGGTTTGAGCCTGCACTTTCAGTTTGTCCAGCACGGACTTGAGAAAAACGCCCCGAGTGGCAATGCCGTGCAATGCGAGCGTCGTATCCGGGTTGATTACAATCTCACCCGCACCCGCCGCAGCCAGATACTCTCCTAATGCGGCTGTGTCGCCGCGTAGGAGCGCAATCACTCGCTTGCCGGCCGTCTGCACCGCGCGCAGGCCGCGGTAAATCTCATGCGCAGTCGCAATTCCAGTCTCGAGCCCCGCAATCTGAACGACGACCGCCCGTATCTGTGGGTCGGTGGCGGCCGCGTCAAGCGCATAGCGGACTTGATCGAGGCTGAGCGGGCCTCGGCGCAGGAGCTGCTCCAGCGGCGAGCGCCGGGGTGCTTCCTGGATCGGCCCGGTCAATTTGAATGCCAGTACGGCGTCGTGCGGGATGTGCGCCGGCCGCAATACGAAGAACCAGAACGCCGCCGAAAGCGCCCCAGCAATCCCAATCAGTTCGATTCCGGTCGACCAGTTCTCGCTGGCGCATTCTACGGCGCCGGCGGCGCACAAGAGTGCGACCACGATGGCCAAGCGTGCTTCCCGGCTTATCCACAAGCGATCCGGAACAGTTATCTTCATCGATTCGGCAGTCGCCTTTTTCGTCGGCTCCATCTACACTATCGAATTTCGATGGCAAAGTCTGCCTTAAATTTCGCGCTGGGATTGGCGCTCTTAGGCGCCGCAGCGTGTTCCACCGGGAAGCCCACGGCAACCCCCCTCCGGCCCTATATGGGTCGCGCAGCGACGCTCGATTTTGCCAGCAATATGAACGTGATTTCCGTGATGTCGCTGCCAAAGGGATTTGCTCCGATTGCGGACCGGCCGCCAATGTGGGTTCAGAACGGCGAAGAAATTGCCGTCGCTGGCATTCAAGATGGCCACTCAGTGGTCTATGGCTTGAGTGGCGCCGGATGGAAAACCGGGCGAGTATTGGCCGCGGAGAGCGGCCCGGCTGCTGCTGTTCCCGGTTCGCTGGTCGACGCCGCCTCCAGCCCGGACGGGTTCGCTCTTGCGACCGCCGTGGTATCGCCCGACGGCAATCAACTGGATATCGTCGTCCGTGACTTGATAGCCAACGGAGCCGGCCATTCGGTCGCCGTATTTGACGGCAGCTTCGATTCGATTTCAATCGCTTGGCTGAACTCAGCAACTATCGCCGTGGCGCTACGCCGCCATCCTGATTCCACCCCTAACGCGAATGGCGCCGGTCCGGACGGCCTTCAGCTGGTGGTCCTTTCCGGAGCCGGCTCGGCGGCGCCTATCACGCTCACTTGCCCAATGTCGCGGCTGTCGTGGAGCCCGCATGGAATTTATGCCGTTGGCGAGGGAGATGCGGGAGCCCCGCCGATTCTGATCGACCGGCGAACCTCAGCCTGCAAGCCATTTCATACGAACCGGCCGATTCGCGTGCTTGATTGGGATTTGGCCGATGAAGGAACTTTTCTCTACGCCGGAACCGATGTCGCCAATCGTGTAGTCAGCGTCTACAAATACAACATCGCCACCGGCACTGAAAATCTGATGGGCCTGTCATCGGCCGCCGCGGCCTTCACCAGCGGAGGCCAGGTCTTAATCTTGGGCAACCAAAAGCTAAATTTTCGCGTAGCCACCGAGCGCCCTACACAACCGCTAACCGCACAAATCGCGCTGGCCCGCTCCGATCAAAGCGAAATCGACATAAAATCGCTTGCTTTTCAAACCACGCCCGCGATGCTGGATCAGAGCTCGATTGCATATTCCAAGCAGGCGGATGAGGCCGCAATCCAAACCTTCTCGCCAAGCGTGCCGATCCCATGGCGTAAAATAATCAACTATTCGATGACCAGCGGCACCGCCTACATGGTCGGAACCGGCCCCGCGAGCGGAACCGTCACGATGGCATGGTCGCCAAAGGGACGCTGGCTGGCGGTTCTGGATGGTGACGCTGCGTCAGGCACCGCAATGGCGATTCTCGCGCCGCCTCGATAACAGGTCCCCGTTGTAATCCCGTGGCATTCGCGCGAGCTTGGATGGCTCAACGCGCGCGATGCTCCCAGTATTCCGCCGCAACTTTGAAAGCCCGCCCTGCGCGTTCGAAGCTCTCAAACACGACCAATCCTCGCGCGCGAGCCTGTTCCCTAGCCCGCGCCACAACGGCTTCAAGGTGCGCTGGCTGAATCACTGTCGCGAAGGGCTTCTGCGAGCGGCTATTGAATGCCGCCAATTGATCCAGAAGCCCGCTTAACGCGGCTTCTTGCGCCGCCCACAGACCCGCGCGCAGACCGCTTCCCAGCTCGACGATCATCCCGTCGATAACCGGATCGCGTTCGAGGATGCCGAGTATACGGTCGAGATTCCCGCCATCGGAGACAAAGCCAATCGTTCCGCCCGCATCCAGGGGATTTCGGCAACTGCCGCCGATGATGTTGAAGAATTGTTTCAGTTCCTCATACGAGCGCGGCGACAGGGCGGGAACTTCCAATCCGGCTGTGGAAAATGCGTCGGTTATTGCCACCGATTGCCCACCGGTCATCGCCACCAGCCCCATTTTTCGGCCGGAATGACGTCTCCCGCGCGAGAATAGCTCCATCGCGTCGAGCATCGCGTCGAAGCCGTCGACCTCCACTGCACCGGCCTGCCGAACCATCGCTTGCCAAACCGCCGCCCGCGAGGTCATTGCCCCGGTGTGCGACAATGCCGCGCGCGCTCCCGCCTCCGTAGCCCCGCCCTTCCATATCACGACCGGATGGCGTCCCGCGGCCCGCTGTACGCTCTCAAAGAAATGACGGCCGTGACGCACGCCCTCGATATACATGCCAATGGCGGCAGTTGCGGGATCGTCCGCCATTAGATCGATGTAGTCCGCCGCTTCCACTACGGTCGCATTTCCGATCGAGGCCGCCTTATTGACCTTGATGCCGCGCACGGGAGCCTGCAGGCAAAAATTGACCGTGTGGGTGCCGCTCTGCGAGATGAAACATACGTTTCCCGCTTCGCCGGTCGCCTCGCCGGGATAATTGCAAAGTCCGGCGGCGGGGTTGTACAGTCCCATACAATTGGGTCCGACCAATGCGATCTCGGAATCAAGCGCGACTTGCCGGAGCGCCTCCTCCAGGCGTATTCCTTCTTCTTCCGCAGTCTCGGAAAAGCCCGAAGTAAAGAAAGAAATCGCTCCAACCCGGTTTGCGGTGCAATCTTTCAGGATGCGCGGTGCAACGTTGCGCGGCACCGCGCTAACCGCGTAATCGATCGGTCCGTCGATTTCCGCAAGGCTTTTCCGGTTCTCCACGCCCATCGCCTCGATGCCCGGAATTTCGTTCGGGTCGATTTGAATGGAGTAAACCTTCACCTTAAGCTCCCGCATCGCACGCAGCCATAGATATCCACCGGCACGCTTGTCGCCGATTACAGCCACGGCGCGTGGATCAAAGGCACGCCTCAGGTTTGCCAAACGCATCGCGCGATGCGGGTCGGAATCATCTCCAGCTGAAGGCGTCCGGACCACGATTCGGGCGTCAAGAATCGCCACTTTATCCGGGTAGGCAATTATCGGGTTCAAGTCCATTTCGGCAATTTCCGGATGCGCCGACGCCAGCTCGGATACCTCCGCCAGAACCGAGGCAACCATCTCCTTATTAATGCCTGGCTGGCCTCGCGTTCCGCGCAGCACCGCTTCGCCGCGCAATTCCGCGATCATTTCGGCCGCCTCGGCCCGGCCGATCGGCGCAAGGCGAATCGCAGTATCTCGGATGACTTCGGTAAAAATGCCGCCCAGGCCAATGAGTACGGCCGGACCGAAGCTTTCATCGCGCATCACTCCCGCTATCAGCTCGACACCCGGACGAGCCATTGCATCGATCGTTACACCTTCAAACTGCGCCGCCGGCGCGCACTTCAGCAGCGAAAGGCGGATACGTTCAAGGGCTGCTCGCACCGCATCGTCGTCGGCAAGGTTGAGCTCAACACCGCCAATTTCGCTCTTATGGCTAATCTGTGGGGAGATTACCTTCAGTACAACAGGATAGCCGATTCCATTCGCTACCCGCACTGCAGAAGCCGCGTCAATTGCGGTCTCGGGGACCGAGGCCGGCAGCCCTGCAGCGGCCAGCAGCCGTTTGCTTTCGATCTCAGTTAAAGCGGTGCGTCCAGAAGCCTGAACGGACGCGATGAGCGCGGAAATATCGGAGGCATTCACAGCAAACGCATATAGCAGAGGCGACCGCCGATTAGAATCAACCGGCCACTCCGCCCGCGGTTCAGACTTGGTTTTTCCGCAAATCGGATGGAATTTCGGGTGCGGACGCCGCACAGCGCCCGCACCCGCTCGGCGTCTTAATGCGTCAAGCGCAGCAGAATCTTGGAGGCGATTAACAAAAATGCGTTGTTAAGATCCGCTGAGGTTTGCGCCAAGATTGCCGCCCCTTGGGGTAGATTCGGGTTGTAGCTGGGGCTGGCAGGATCGTTGGCAATTTCTTGCAGGTAGGTCATATCCACCTTATCGCCCATGCCTAGAGCGTAAATCTCGACTCCAGGATTCTCCTCCTGCATCGACAGCGCCACTTGCTCAGCACGATATTTTGCTTCATTAGACACGTTGGTATTATTCTGAGTCATCGTCGGCGGTGACAATTGCGAAGGGAAGGTGGTCGGTGGGCAACTGCTGCATGCATTGCTGCTGCAGGTGCTGTCCGAGCTCCCCGGCATTGCACAGAAGCTATTAGCCCCGTGACACCAGCCGACAGCCGCTTCCGGAGGTGCGCAGCCGCCGTAAATTGTGAGGTGACTGCCGGAACTACCACTGCAGCCACCTCCCGACTTACAGGTCAAGGTGTCCTCGATCATGTTGGCCCAGCCGTCGGTGAAAAAAACCGCAACCCGCACTGTGTTCTGTCCAGCTGGAATCGCAATAGTATTAATTTGAGTTTGCCCAGCCGCCAGTGCAGCTTCCGCGAACGTTCCACCCTGGAATGATATCGAGCCAACGTTTGAGATGATGGCTGATTTGAAGGGCTGGGTCATGGCCACGCCGGTGGTTGCGACCGTCCCAAAATGAATTTCGGCCACGTGATCCTGCGTATCGTCGAAATAGTTGATGAAACTATCAACTGCGGGAGGAAGCGCCGTGGAGCCTCCGTTCCTTGTCATCGATGCCGAATTATCCAGGACCAGCGACATGACCAGCTTGGCGCGGGTGGCTTGGGCGCTCCCGCTGACCGATACCTGATTAAATTGGTTAAAAATTGCAAGAAAGAACGGGTTGACGGTAACTGTGCCGCTGACATTGACCAGTTTGTTGCCGTTGGAATCTGTTCCAACCGAGAATGAAAAAGTCGGGGTAATGCTGTTATTAGTAAATTGCGAGGTCGAGCTCATGTTCAAGGTGTAGGCCGTCTGAGCAAGACTTTGCGCGGTGGAATTGCCCTGATAAAGATTGCGCATCCCTTCCAGCGCCGCGGCATCTAGCGCCCGGGATAACGCCGACTGCTCGACATAGATCATGCCAAAGTCGATCGCCATGCCGGCAAAAACGATAAGGACCGGAATCATGAGCGCCAGCATCACTAGGATCTGGCCGGGTTTGCTCTCTTTAATCTTTTGCTTCCAGCGAGCCGACATAATCATACCCCTCCTAGAAATACGCCGCCTGATACATCTGCGTTGGCATCACAATATTTAGCATGGTGCCGATTGGCGTGATTGGCGTGAACTGGTAGCACACTTCGGTAATGTAAACCGTCATTCCCGAATTGAGTAGAGTAGCCGCGTTGGTTGGAACTGTCGCACTGGACCCGACGCCAGTGCCGACATGGCTCGTGCAATGATAGCCGCCGCCAGAGGCTTGGGCGGTGATCTTGTTCGAGTTCGAAATCTGCTGCACCGTCGTTAAAATAACGCCGCCATAGTGGGCCATATCCAACGGCGCACCACCGGAAACCAAAGCGGTGGCCGCAGTTGCAACGTCCGTCCCGCGGCACGTGATGCTGGAGCCCTCGCGGCTCAAACCAACCATCTCCTGTTCGTAATTCAGCGCCCGGCCGAACTCAATCAATCCGCACATCAGGCTCAGAAGAATCATCACGACCATCGCGAATTCAACCGCAGCTTGGCCGGATGACTGCGTCCGCGTTCTAATCCTAACTCCATCTCGACGTTTTGAAGCCATAGTACTCTCCAAGCTTGGCCGCCCCGTTAGGGATTCTGACCCGGCGGGAACGGCTCGTTCTTGATGGTGGTACTCGCGACGATTGTATATTGGCCGCCGGGAAATATATTCGCCACAAACGGAGTGATGAACGGCACCGTGGTGGTCAGCGTTATTGTTACGACATCCAGCGGCCCTCCGCCGTTGTTATTGCTGGTCTGGCCCGCCGAGTTCACGCTGTTTACCGTAATGTTGGCAACCGAGGCACCCATCGAAGTTGCGCCGAACGCGGCAGTTGTGGCGTACGAGATAATCGAATTGATCCGGCTCAGATTCCCTCCTGAACCATTGGGCAGCTTATTGCCTGTCGAAGCAAACCTGCCGGCCTCTTGCACTGCCTGCTGGAGGTTCAGCTGAATAAAAAACATCCGCCCATAATCGACAATTGCAAAGGTTAGGAAAAAGAATAGCGGTGCGACCAACGCAAATTCGACTACATCCTGCCCGCTCATTGATCCCAAGCGCCGGTTTCTCAACCGGCGTGGCAGAATACTGCAGGCAGCCTCCGCTCTGCGCTTGGCTACAGTTGTCATGAATGACACCCTCCTAGGTCTGTCACATCGCGCGTGTCGAATTTTGGCGATGGCCCCTTCATGGCTGAGGAACACCCTCCCAAAATTTCCCGCGATCTTCCTCCCTCGCTATGCATCCGACCTACGATTTGCCGAGCCAAGGACCCGTAATATGGTCACTGGCGCCACAAATCTTATCCTCCGATTCGGATTTACGCATACAATATGCCACAAAATTAAACCCGTCAAGGCTCATATTTCTCTGGCGGGAAATCCGACCCGTTGCTCGGGTGCCACAATTAGTGGCAGCCACGCATATCGCCGACAACTATTAAGCCTTCCCCACCGCAGCGATTGCCTCTCCTAATGTGAAGTTCCCCTCATACAGCGCCCGGCCAACGATAACCCCGACTAAGCCATCGCCGAACCGGTCTGCCAAAGCCTTTATGTCATCCAGGGTAGCTACCCCACCCGAGGCAATTACCGGCAATCCAATCGACTTTGCAATCTGCCCCATTTCCGCCGCATCGACGCCCGACTGCACCCCATCTCGCGAAATGTCAGTTACCGTCACAGCCGCCACGCCGGCCGTTTTGAACAGTTCCGCGACCTCGGCAATTGAGAGCTCACTGGTTTCTTTCCAGCCTTTGATTGCCATCTTGCCATCGCGGGCGTCGATCGAACCGATCACCCGGCCCGGCAGATTCATGCAAGCGCGGCGAACCAACTCCGGATTAACGATTGCGGCGGTCCCAATCGATACGGAATCGGCGCCAGCAGTCAGGACCGACCGAATCGATTCGATCGTCCGCAGCCCGCCCCCGACGTCGAGTGAGCATTTCACTGCCGCTCGAATCTTGCGGAGCGTGGGAAGCGCGCGCGGCTCGCCCGCGACGGCGCCATCGAGATCGACGATATGGATTACTTCCGCCCCTTCCCCCTCGAAATGGCGCGCGATTTCCGCGGGATCGGCCTCGTAGTCGGTGGCTTGGTTCATGTCACCTTGCATCAGGCGGACGACACGAGTGCCTTTCAAATCGATAGCCGGAATAACCGTGAAATGATCGAACACAATCGTCACCTCCTCCATCATCCCGCATCGTTTCGTGCAGGCTGCTGGGAACCGGCTTCAGCTCGGAGGTCTAATTCGATGCAAAACCGGTGCTCAACATCCCGCTTATGTCAGCGTTCCCTTGGTCGAAGGTACCCCGGAACGCCGGGGCTCAAGCGCGGTCGCCTGATCCATCGCGCGCGCCAGCGCCTTGAATGCCGCTTCGATTATATGATGGGGATTACGTCCGCTGGCCAGATTAAGATGCAAATTCATGCCGGTTTCGTCGGCCAGCGCCTTCATGAAGTCATGAAGCAGTTCGGTCTGAAAGCTCCCCACCCGCTCCTGCGCGATTGGCACATTATACCCCAAATACGAGCGCCCGCTCAGATCTACAATCGCCGTGCAGACCGCCTCGTCCAACGGTACGGTCGCCTCGCCAAACCGCCTAATACCCGAGCGATCGCCGAGCGCCTGCCGGAAAGCCCGGCCAAGCACGATCCCGACGTCCTCGACCGTGTGATGCTCATCGATATGCAGGTCGCCGCGCGCCTCCATCTTGAGGTCGAAAAATCCATGGCGGGCAAAGCTGTCCAGCATGTGGTCGAGGAACGGGACTCCCGTATCGATCGTGGAAGCGCCCGAGCCATCGAGCTTAAGGGAGGCTTTTATCTGTGTCTCGCGCGTTTTGCGGTCGATTTCGGCCGCCCGGGGCGCCGCCGCCGCAATCGCGGCGACTCGCGCCGGCGCTACGGATCGAGTGCTAGCTTTGGTCTTACGCCGATTCCGCATGTCGAACTAATCTCCCCTCATCCGCCCCTGCCACCACGCTTGGAATTCCCTGTTACGCTCCGCAACTCAATTGCCCGCGCATGCCCCTCGAATCCTTCCATCCGCGCCAGATGCGCAACGCTGGCGCCCAGCGCCGCAATCGCCCCCCGCGATGCCTCGATTATACTCGTTCGCTTAAGGAAATCGTATGCCCCCAAGGGGGAGGCAAAACGGGCCGTCCCACCCGTCGGCAGGACGTGGTTTGGCCCGGCGAGATAGTCACCCAGCGGGGCAGGGGTAAGTAAACCCAGAAAGACCGCTCCGGCCGCCTTCACCCTTGGAAGCCATTTCGCCGGCTTGCGGATATCCAATTCCAGGTGTTCCGGCCCGATACGGTTGCTGAGATCGAACGCTTCTTCCAAGTCGCGCACGACGACCATCGCGCCGCGCCGTGCGATTGCCGCGCCAGCCTGCCGGCCGCGCGGCAGAGTCTTGAGGGCGCTTTCCAACTCATCAGCTACCCGCGCCGCCAGAGCCGCCGACGGTGTCAGCAAAATTGCAGCCTCATCGCCCGATCCATGCTCGGCCTGGGCTATCAGGTCAGCTGCAACCCAAGCCGGTTTCGCACTGGTGTCCGCAATCACCAGCACTTCGCTCGGCCCGGCCATCTTGTCGATATCGACAATTCCGTAGACCATCCGCTTGGCTGCCTGCACGAAGGCATTGCCGGGGCCTACGATTTTATCGACCGGCCGGATTGACTCGGTCCCGTAAGCAAGCGCCGCGATCGATTGCGCTCCGCCCACGCGATAGACTTCGCTGACTCCGGCGATCGCCGCCGCGGCCAGCACGGCGGGCCGATCCCCACCCGGCACCGGCGGCGACACCATAACTATATCCTCGACGCCGGCGACCTTGGCGGGAATGGCGTTCATCAGCACCGACGACGGATACGCGCCCATCCCACCGGGCACATAGATGCCGACCCGTTTGATCGGACTTGCGATTTGCCCCAGCCGCATCCCGGTCCGATCTCGATAGACGAACGATTTCTCCATTGTGCGGCGATGGAAATCGGCGATCCGGCGCGCGGCGAGCTTGAGTGCGCGGAGGTCCTCCCGCGTGATTTTGCCCATCGCGGCGCGCAAATCGGCGGCCGGGACACGAAGCGTCCTCGGCGTGAGCCGGACATTGTCCAGCTCGAAGGTGAGATCGATAAGCGCGCGGTCGCCGCGTTTCCGGACCGCTTCCACGATGCGGCTCGCCGCATTATCAACGCCGCTGTCGCGACCGCCGCGACGCGCCTCCATCGCGGCCATGAACTCGCGGAATTCAGCGCTGTTGGATTTCAGGACCTTGGGCTTCATGCGTCGTCATCCTTTACCGGCTCAGGCGGCAAGTCAAATCAGCGTCGCTCATGCCGACCGCTTGCGCAACAGAATAGATCTGTCTTATGCGTCTCAAGGTCTGATAGATCTGCGCGGAAGCGATGCTAACCCTGCTCGAATTGATTGCCGCCGCATCGGTGGCCCTAGCCGCGTATTCGATGATTCGGCGGAATCAGTCGCGCGTCGACCCGGGCCTCGAATTGGCCACTTGGGATGCGGTCGCGGACGGACTGCATAATTCGAATACCGATCTGATCTTTTGGCGAGATCGGTTTTACCTCGTCCACGCAGCCTCCCCGTTTCATCTGGGCAGCAGCCGCTGCAAATTGACGGTGCGCCGCTCAGCCGACGCACGGACTTGGGAGACGGTGGCCGAACTGAACATGCCCGGCGAGGATATCCGCGACCCGAAGTTCGCGGCGATCGGCGATCGCTTGATTATGTACGCGTTGCCGAACGCCGGCTTGCGCGCGATGCCGTATGGAACTGTCTACTCCGCCACCGACGATGGCGAGAATTGGTCAAAATTTGAAACTATCGGCCATCCCGGATGGCTTTTCTGGCGGCCGAAAACCAACGACGGACATACTTGGTACGTTCCGGCCTACTGGCATCACCACGGTAAATCGAACTTGCTGACCTCGACCGACGGCATCAAATGGACCGTCGTGTCAGAGATCTACAACGGCGAAGGTAACGACGAGACCGATATCGAGTTTCTGCCCGACGGCCGGGTGCTCGCCACTGCGCGGCTGGAATATACGCCGGACAATCCGATTGGCAATGCGAACGCGTCAACACTGATCGCAGTGGCGTCGCCGCCGTTCACCGAATGGCATTACGCAAAAAGCCGGGTGACGCGCCTGGATGGACCCGCCCTCTTCCGCTACGACGGGCGCATCTTCGCCGTCGCCAGGTTCCAGCCCGGCCCGCGCGGATTTTTCACCCGGCTCGGCAGCTCATTCAGCCGCAAGCGCACATCGCTCTTTCTGGTTGAAGAAGACGGCTTGGTATACCTTTCCGACCTTCCCAGCGCCGGCGACACTTCGTACGCCGGCGTAGTCGTTCGCGACGGTTACCTCTACGCCAGCTATTACACCAGCGACATCAGCCGGGATTATCCGTGGGTAATCGGGATGATGCTGCGGTCGGACATTCGAATGGCGAAAATCGGATTGCAGTCGCTCGCACGATTGGCGCCCGCGAGACATCCCAAGAGTTGAGCGCTACCCGTTTTCGTCCTTGACGCGCTCGATTCGAGCGCCCAAGGCCGACAATTTCTCGTCGAGTTTTTCGTAGCCGCGATCCAGATGATAAACGCGCGATAGCTCGGTGGTGCTTTCGGCGGCCAGCCCCGCCAGGATCAGCCCCATACTGGCGCGCAGGTCGGTCGCCATTACGGGAGCGCCACCCAGCTTCGACGGTCCGCGCACCACCGCGGTTGGCCCCTTCATGACGATATCCGCGCCCATCCGGATGAGTTCCTGCGCATGCATGAACCGATTCTCAAAAATCGTTTCGGTAATCACCGAGGTCCCCGGCGCCTGCGTAAGCAGCGCCATCATTTGCGCCTGCAGGTCGGTCGGAAAACCTGGGTATGGCAGCGTACGCAACTCGACCGGACGCAGCTTGCCGTTGGCACGCACCCGCAGGCCGCCGTTCACGGGAGTTACTTCAACGCCTGCCTCCACAAGCTTTGCCATTACAGCATCCAATCGAGGCGCCGGAGCGTTGGATATTGTGACATCGCCGCCGGTTACCGCCGCCGCGATCATCAGCGATCCCGCCTCGATTCGGTCGGGCGCAACCCGATGCTCCGCGCCGTGCAGCCGCTCTACTCCTTCGATTTCGATTACATGCGTTCCGGCACCCGAAATCTTCGCACCCATCGCGTTGAGCATCGCCGCAAGGTCGACAATCTCCGGCTCGCGCGCCGCATTTTCGATCTGTGTGCGGCCCGCTGCGATCGACGCGGCCATCAAAATGTTTTCAGTTGCGCCGACCGATGGGTTGTCGAGCCAAATGCGCGCTCCCTTGAGCGGTTGCGCGTGCGCTTCGACATAACCGGCGCGCATCGCAAGCTTAGCCCCCAACGCGCGCATTCCCGTTATGTGCAGATTCACCGGGCGCGCGCCGATGGCGCATCCGCCGGGAGTCGAGACCCGCGCCCGCCCGGCACGCGCGAGCAAAGGGCCCAGCACCAGGAACGACGCGCGCATCGTCTTAACCAGCTCATACGGGGCGACATGCGAGCGGATTTCCCGCGTCTGAATTTCAACCGAGTGATCGCCGGACCAATCGGCCTGCGCGCCCAAGTCGCGCAACAGGCCAAGCGTGGTCGCCACATCGCGCAATCGAGGAACGTTGGTGACCTTAACCGGCTCGTCCGTCAGCAGCGCGGCAATCAGGCACGGCAGAGCGCTGTTTTTGCTGCCGCTTGCGGCAACCGTTCCCGCCAGAGGAACACCGCCGCGAATGACCATCTTGTCCATTTAGGGTTATGCCCGACGCGCGATACTGGTCCTCAAGGACGCTCACTTTTTCTTGCCGAAGTTGAACATGTTCCGCAGATCGCCGATCGCGGGACTGTTGGTCGGAACGTATGGTTCTACGCTTGTACTTACGGGATTCGGCAAATTATCCCGGCTGCGCTTGGAAAGCGGCTTCAGTCCCCAGTTCCATTCGATGAACTTCAGGATCGACACATGGTCGGAATAGGTGTGATCGACGAAGCCGTACTTGGAGAACGGCGATATTGCGATCATCACGGTGCGCGGACCGTCGCCGAAGAAATCGATCGGCTGAATGTACCCACTGTCGTACTCGCCGCCGGATTCATCGAAGGTGACGAGAATCGCCGTTGTGGCCCACAGCTTTGGGTTGCTTTGCACGGTCTGAACGATGTTCTTCGCAAATGCCTCGAACCGCGCCGGCATCGAGGTTCCTGGATGTCCGTCCGTCAGCTCGCTTGGCTTGACGAATGAAACCGCCGGCAACGTGTTGTGCTGCACGTCATCGAAGAAGGTGGAAATATCCTGGATGTTATTCCTCAGCGGCGTGGTCATGATCGATTTCGAATACTGAAAGGCGTTGCAGATGGCGCAGTAGAGGCTATTACCCGGCTCCGGGTCGCCGGCCTGATCGTACCCATCGCCATAATACTTCCACGATATCTTCCGCTTGGAGAGCGCATCGCCAATGGTCGGTATGGTCTGCGGGCCGATCGAATAATAAGGTCCAGCCGGGAATTCCTCTTTCTGCGTCGGCGATGTAGCGATCGGGTTCCCCAAATGATCGTAGGCCGGATATTCGTTATTGATTTGATAGTAGGTGCCGGCCGCGCAATTTCCGCCATTGAAGGGAGAGTACGGCAATTGCCCGAGGTAGTTCCTGATGGGCGCGATTCCGGGCTGGCTCGTGTCGGAACATTCCGCCGCACCACCAAAGCTTGTGCTTCCGGGGTCCGCGAACGGCAACGTGTCGTTTGTGTAGAAATTGTTCGTCCCGGCGACGGGGTTGGGATTCGCAATCAGGTCGGATGCGGGCGCGATCGGATTTCCAGAGCCCGACGGATCGGCAAAGTAATAAACGTCGCCGGTAAATATCGCCTGCGAGTTGGGCCCGGTGCCGCCCATTATCGGCTGATGATAATTATCGTTGAGGGCGTAATTCTCCGCGAATGATTGCAAGATCGGCACCTCGCCCGCGGCCATATTATAAATTCCCATTCCGACCCCGCCCTGATAGGTTCCCTCGTCATCGGTTGGCGGCGGGCATTGCTCGCTGCCGATAGCCGGCTGGCAGGTTCCGGTAATTCCCCATCCCTGCGTGATGGCGACCCAGGTGACCAGGTCATGCATGCATCCGCTGGGGTTGGCCGGGGTCGCATTGGCGATATTGCAGTCGGCCTGCTGCCACATCTGGAAAAATTGATGCGCCGGATCTCCCGTATTGTCAGTGACGGTGGTCGGCGTGGGCGGCGAGTCCGGAGCTCCAAGGGCTTCGAGCAACGGGCCACAGAAGCCTCCACTGCCCACTATCGGCTGACATTTGGTAGCGTCAAATGGCGGTACGCCTGCGAGCGACGACCAGACTCTGCCCGGATTCACCAGCGGATACGGCCCATCAGGCAGCAAGAATGGATCGGTTCCTGACCCTTCTGCCTTTGGCCTCAACAGTTCGTACCGGCAATCCACCTGCGGTGAAAGGCATAGCGGCTCCGTCGGTTCGTACAACGACTGATGGGTTCCGCTCAGCGACAGCAGATACTGATCCTCCGGTGCAAGTCCGATGTCGGTGCAACTCACCGGTCCCATCGAGAGGCCGAGCGCCAGCGTCAGGCTGGAGAGCAAACATGCCGACGCGGGAAGGCCGTTTAATCCCGTACTTGGTTGAGGCAGGTTTTCGAAAGGGCCGGTCTGCGTCGGGCTAATCTCGTAGGTGGCCGTATCGGTCGCCTGATTCTGCAAGGACAACGATTCGGTGCCGTTGAAGGTTCCGGGAGGAAATCCGGTTTCATCAACGATCCCCTCCGAGAGCAGATTCATGACCGTCTGGGTCGGATCGGGCGGCGTGTAAGTTCCAAACAGGTTGTCGAAGCTCCGATTTTCGCCGACCACCACGATCAGATGCTTGATCGGGCTCCGCGTCGGTGCCGCGAGCGCCATTCCGGCCTGATTAATACCGAAGCAGACCACCAATGCGGCGCTGACCGCGCGTCGATAACGTTTACGCATGTTCATCCTCGCCCACCAGGATTTTCCACATCGTAAGACATACCCACCTCGTGAGCAAAGGGTTCTCGACGCGAGGGGGGATGCCGGCCACAACTTTTCTAATCGGTGCGCATCACCAGTGTGCGTGGAAGGCCCGCCAGATCGCTCAACTGCGAGACGGCGGCGAAACCCTCGCGCGCGAAAATTTTCCGAACCGCCGCGTTTTGAGCTGCTCCGATCTCGACGATCACGGTTCCGCCGGGCTCAAGATGCGTACCCGCCCCGGCCGCGATTCGCCGATAGCATTCCAGTCCGTCGGACCCGGCGACAGTCGCGATCCGCGGTTCGTAATCCCGCACTTCAGGCTCGAGTGAACCGATCTCGGAGGCTGAGATATACGGAGGATTCGATACGATCAGGTCAAATTTGCCGAGCGGATCGAGATCGTCGCGGATCTCAAATAAATCGGCGATTCGCAAATCAACCCGGCTGGAAAGCCCATGCTTCGCCGCATTGCGGCGGGCGATCTCCAATGCCACAGGCGAGATATCGACGGCAGTCACGCGCGCCGCTGGAGCATGATGTGCAATTGCGATCGCAATCGCACCCGATCCTGTGCCGATGTCGAGCATGCTAATACTGCCGCGAGTTTCAGCCGCCTTTAGCGCCGCCTCAACGAGTATCTCTGTTTCCGGGCGCGGAATCAGAACGTCTGGCGTCACGATGAAATCGAGCGAGTAGAACTCCTTGTGGCCGACGATATATGCAAGCGGTTCGCGCGCCGCACGGCGTGCGACAAATGAATCGAATCGAGCAATTGCTGATTCGTCCGCAATGAAATCCCGCACCAATATCCGTTCGCGTGAGACGCCGGCAGCCGCGACCATCAGCAATGATGCGTCCAAATCCGCATTTTCGATTCCGGCAGCCGTCAGTTTCCGTGCCGCATCGGCGACGGCGTCCGCCACCCGGCTCATATCAGGTTGGCAGGTTGAGAGCTTGCTGCTGATCATAGGCAGCCAGCGCATCGATGACTGGATCGATCTCACCGTCGAGGACCTTGTCCAATTGATGGAGCGTGAGATTCACGCGATGATCGGTCACGCGCGATTGCGGAAAATTATAGGTGCGGATGCGCTCGGAGCGGTCCCCCGTCCCGATCATTGTGCGGCGCGCATCGGCAATCTTCGCGTGCTGCTCCGCCTGCGCCTGCTCGAGCAATCGGGCCCGCAAGACCTTTAGGGCGCGCGCCTTGTTCTTGTGCTGCGATTTTTCATCGCGGCAAACGATGACCATCCCGCTTGGGATGTGCGTGATGCGCACCGCGGAGTCGGTCGTGTTGACGCTCTGGCCGCCGGGGCCCGACGCGCGCATCACGTCGATTCGCAGGTCCTTCTCCTCATTGATGTTTACTTCGACCTCATCGGCTTCGGGCATCACGGCAACCGTCACCGCGGAGGTATGAATCCGCCCCGACGCTTCCGTCTTCGGCACCCGCTGCACGCGATGCACCCCGCCCTCATACTTGAGGCGCGAGTAGGCGCCGCGTCCACTGATGTTGGCGATCACTTCCTTGATTCCGCCCAAACCGGTGTCGCTCATGCTGAGCGGTTCGACCTTCCACCCGTGGCGTTCGGCGTATCGCGTGTACATCCGATATAGGTCACCGGCGAATAGCGACGCTTCCGCGCCGCCGGTTCCGGCGCGAATTTCCAGGATGACGTTCTTTTCGTCATTGGGATTGCGCGGAGTCATCAGCACCTTCAGCCGCTCTTCGAGGGCGGCTTGCCGTTTGAGCAACTCCGGCAATTCGGCGCGCGCGAGGTCTTTCAGGTCCTGGTCGGCGCCCTCGGCAAGTGCGCGATGCTCCTTGATTTCATCGGACAGGCGGATGTATTCGCGGGCGCATTGGACCGTCTCGCTCAATTGCGAGCGTTCCTTGCCGATACGCGCATATTCGCGCTGGTTCGCGATTACGGCCGGATCGCCAAACTTGCGCTCCAGCTCCGCAAATCGCTCCACTATTGCGTTTGCCTTGTCGAGCATCGCCCCATCACATGCAGCTTTCCGCGTGAAGTGAAAACAAAAACGGCGCGGCCGAAATGGCCGTGCCGGTTATATATCCCCCGCGCACCCGGACGCATCATGCGACACGGGCGGCGGGAGTTGCAATGCTACTTCTTGATGCCGTACTTGCGGTTGAAACGCTCGACGCGGCCGGCGGTATCAACCAAGCGCTGCTGCCCGGTGTAAAACGGATGGCACTTCGAACAAACTTCAACGTGAATCTCTTTCAGCGTTGAGCGCGTCTCAAAGGTGTTGCCGCAAGCACAGCTAACCATGCAGCGGCGATAATCAGGATGGATTTCAGCTTTCATTGTCTCTTTCCGGCCATGCGCACCGATTTTTCAAAAGGATATCATCGGTCCAGCGGCGGTTCAAACCACCTGCCGATGCTGTCTACTAAGATGAATCGGCCCTCGGCCTTCCGTCCTTGCCGGTTATTTTAACCACGATTTCCGAATTCGCCAGCCCCAACCCTCCGCCATGCGAATCGCCAAGGGTATAATGAGAGCCGAAATCGAGGTTAGAATTTCGCAGGTTCGCCAAATGCGATATGGAGGACGGACGATGAAGAAACTACCCGGTCTGCTAACGGCGGTGACATTCGTCGCCATTTCGGCAACTGGCCTATTCGCCCAGGAAAGCGGCTCGCAGCCACAGGTTAATGGCACGGTTGTTCGCGGCAATACGACGATAGTGTTTGAGGCTGCCAATACCAGCGACTTGCCGATGGACCTGTATAAAATTTGGGGCGAATTCGAAAAATCGCATCCAGACATCGAACACGACCTTGCGTATAACCCTAAACTACTCGACGACGCCAACTACCTGCATAAACATCCGGATTTCGCCAAATTGCTCGACGAAAATCCCGAACTGTTCAAAGAAATGAGGCGCAATCCGGGCAACTTCGCCGCCATCCCGCCCCGGCCGGGCGAATGATCCAAAGTCTCCAGTAGTCGAAGTTCACGCGCGGCGCCCTTCACTTTCCACGCCGGGCGGAGAACGGCAAGATAACGACGTGCACCATCCTCGTCAGGCTATCCGAACCGTGAGCAAGCGGCGTCTGGCAGCTGCCGTCGCAGCGGCCTTGGTGTCCGTAACCCGGATAACAGCCGGTGCGGTAGCGGCTCCGGAGCTGGGTGCACAGGTTTCCGCCAAGTCATCCGCGAATTCGCCCGGATTCGCACCAGACAATGAATCGCCGTTTCTCCCGGTAATCCAATTGGCGCCGCCGGGACCCAATCGCGCGGCACGCGCGGTCGCGATTTTCGAGCGGATACTCGCGCTGCAGCGCAAGGTGATGTTTCACCCTGAGTTCGCCGAATCGATCGATCCGATGCTCGACCATCTCTCGCCCCGGCAATCGACGCTGATTCGCGCCGCCGCTCTTTATTCTGATAGCGACGTTCCGTGGATCGTTCAGCCCGGCGGAATCCATCAAATTTGCATCACTGGCGAGCCGCGCGGCGCCGACTACTACTATTCGCTCGCTCATGCATGCGACGTTCAGGCGCCGATGGATCATTTCCTTGGGACGTTTTCCCTGAAACCGATCGTTGCCGGCAATGACGGGAAAATCTCCAGCGTAATCGGCAACATCGGCGGGCAGATGACCGTCGATACCGTCGGCCTTGGCGGCGTGATAGACGCGGGCGCGGCAACTCTTCGATATGACCATGGCGATCTCAAGGCGCCGTGGGACACCGTCGCCGGCGAATTCAACCATCACGATCGCGCGGCGCTGGAGCTATTTCATCGCCAGACGCCGCACATCGCAGCGGTATGCGATCGCTATGCCGACTATCGCAACATACTGGATGAGTTCGATTCGCCCTCCGGCCCAGTCGTGCTGTTCAATCTCGACTTCGACGTGCGGCGCGATGCGCTTGAGAAATACCCGCATCTGAAGAAATTCTTCGATCAGCTTGCGGACTCGGTGTCCGCCCGGTCCGCGATTACCGATCCGCAGGGAAATTTTTGGGCGAAGTTCGCCTTCGATCACGGCCGCATCCGCGTCACCTTCATGGATCGCAGCGGATTGCTTGCGCCGTTCGATGCCAATTATCGTCCCGCCGGCGCCGGCATCGCCATTGAGAAGATGAATGGTGGCAACTACCACACCACCGCATCGGTGCGAGTGACGGCGCTGGGGATGGACTTCGGCTTGGACAATTTGTCATTCGCAACCGAATTCACCCGCGAAGCGCACGAAGTGAAGTTCGAGAATCGCATGGATTCGGCCCCCGTACTGATCGCACCGCCGGGCATCCACAAAGTGATCGACATCATCGCGGGGCAATTCCTTCAGACCCTCGCGACAGGAAGCGGCGGAATGCGAACGCATGCCAGGTCGAATGACTCAGGGGACGGAGCGATCAAACTGGAGGCCGGCTCGCACGCGGAATTGGCCTATTCTCCGGCGCTTGGCTTCCTGGCTCGAATCGGGGACGCCCTTGCGGAAGCGGAAAACGATAACGTGCGCTCCGAGGAGCGGGCGCTGGGACAGGAATTCTTCGACGCCTTCGTCGCCGATTACAACGATGCGCGCCCTGCTATTCTTTCGACGGACGCGAAAGCCAAATGACCATTTATTCTCGAATCCGTCTCGTGCTGCTTGTCGCCGCCGTCGCCGCCGCCGGATGCAGTCAGAATTCCGGGCAGGAGCAAGTCCAGCCAATCCCATCCGATAGTGGCCCGTCACCGCATATCATCAACGACCTATCGTCGATGCCGGGCGGCCATATCGATCCGCTTGCGCCCAGCCCCATTACTTCGCGTGGCGAATCTCTCATGCGGCCGTTGGATTCCCGCGCAACCGCATTCCGGGCCTTTCAGGAAACTCCGGGTCTATCGCGCCCAGTCGGCGAAGAAAATGCTCCTGGCCAGGAGCGGCTCCTCAACGCAAAGGCCGCGAAGTTTGCGAACTTTTCGCAAGCAATCATGGATCACATTTACTCAGTGCTCGAACAGTTGGAATCAACCGACGAGTATGCGCGCATCAAGGTACCGGTCGAGATTCAGCCCGTCGTACTCACCGCAATCATGACCAAGGACGGAGTCCTGAAGGAGCTGATCCTGGAGCGCCATTCGGGGCACGCCACAATCGACAAATTGTTCATCACTGCATGCAAACGCGGAATGTGGTTCCGTAATCCCCCTGTGGCGGCGCTGTCCGACGACGGCACTTATCGGATGAAGTTCGAGGGCCGGATCGAAAATTATGCCTCGATGGGCACCGGTCACTGGACGTTCAAAACGTCGATCGGGCTGGGGCTGGAGTAATTTCGGCTCAATTACCTTGACGGTCATCTCCTCAGGTTCACTTCGCGCGCGTGGCAAACTCCTTCCGGATGCGGGCGCCGTCGGCGTCGAGCGCGGGCGCCGGCTGACGCGACGCCGAGTCCGGGAATTCGCTCATCTTGATCGGATTCCCGGCCATTTTTATTCCATCGGCCTCGACGATCATGTTGCGCGCTGCCACCTGCGGCATCGCAGCCGCTTCCTCCACCGTATTGATCCGCGCACACGGAACACCGGCCTTGCGCATCGCTTCGACCCAATAATCCGCGGGACGCGTCTTGGTGATCGCCGCGATCTCACGGTCGACAGCATCCTGATTGATATGACGATGCTCCGCCGTATCAAAGCGCGGATCGGCCGCGAGCGCCGGTGCATCCATCGCGACGCACATCTGCTTCCACAGCTGATCGCTTGCCGCCGCCAGATAAATCTCGCGATCCGCCGTGGCATAGGAATTGGCCGGCGTTACGCATGAATGACGGTTGCCGAGCCGGCCGACGTGCGGCATTCCGTTTAGCGCATGCAGCAGCGCACCCTCCAGAATCGCAATCTGCCCGTCGAGCATCGCAATATCGACTTTCATTCCACGGCCGGTCTTCTCACGATGGTAGAGCGCGGCGTTGATGCCGCCCAGACACAGCATTCCGCTGACATAGTCCATCATCGACACGCCAACCTTGGTGGGCGGACCATCGGGTTGGCCGTTGACGCTCATCATTCCGCTGATTGCCTGAATGATCGGATCGTAGGCGGGCCGGCCCTTGAGCGGCCCTGAATGGCCGAAACCGGCAATCGCGCCATAAATGATGCGCGGGTTGATCCGTTGGAGCTCATCGTAATCCAATCCCAGGCGCTCCAGTGTTGAGTACATCAGGTTCTCAACTACGACGTCGCCGCGCCGTATCATCTCGAATAGCAGTTCATGGTCGGAACGCAGTTCAAAATCCAGTGCGATCGATTCCTTGCCGCGATTGATAGCCGCAAAATAAAGCGACACGCCATCAACGAACGGCGGGAACTGCCGCGTCTCGTCGCCCTTCCCTTTGTGTTCGACCTTGATCACGCGCGCGCCCAGCTCGGCCATCAGCATCGTGCAGAATGGTCCCGAAAGAACATGCGTCAGATCGATTACGGTAACACCCGACAATGGTCCGCCGGCCATAGATTCCTCCAATGGTTCCGCGCTCATAATGCCACGAGATCGCATCCAACTCACACGCCGCCGCTTCGCTTGCCGGCTTCGCCATACTAGAGTGCGGCAGGCCCGGTGGCCTGCACGGTGCGATGAAACTCGAACAAATTGACGACGTGCAATCAGGCGGTAACGCGATGCGCGGACCGCGCCGCGCGGCGCTCGCATTCATTTTCGTCACGGTGGTCCTCGACATGCTGGCGCTTGGCATGATCGTGCCTGTGCTGCCAATGTTGGTGCAAAACTTCGAGGGCGGGAACACCGCGCGCGCCGCCGAAATCTACGGCGTGTTTGGAACCGTGTGGGCAATGATGCAGTTCCTTGCGTCGCCCATATTGGGCTCGCTTTCGGACCGCTTTGGGCGGCGTGCGGTAATTCTAATTTCATGTTTTGGGCTCGGCGCCGATTACATCGTGATGGCGGTCGCGCCGACGGTGGGGTGGCTGCTAATTGGCCGCGTTCTCTCCGGCGTCTGCGCAGCGACATTCGCAACCGCAACCGCCTACATCGCCGATACCACTCCCCTGGACAAGCGCGCCGGCAGCTACGGAATGATGAGCGCGGCATTCGGTTTGGGCTTCGTTCTAGGGCCCGCGATTGGCGGATGGCTTGGAGCAATCGGACCGCGCCTCCCGTTCTGGGTCGCCGCGGCTTTCAGCCTTGCCAACGCGATGTACGGTTTGTTCGTTCTGCCGGAATCGCTGCCGCCGGAGCGCCGCTCGCGGCAATTCGTATGGCACACGGCCAATCCCATCGGGTCCATCGGGATGCTTCGCGCAAACGCCGAGCTTTTCGGCCTGGCCGCGGTTAGCTTCCTGATGAATATCGCTCACGAGGCGCTGCCAACGGTCTTCGTCTTGTACGCCGCATACCGGTTTCAATGGAGCATGCGCACGATGGGAACGGCGCTGGCAGGAATCGGAGTATGCTCGGCGGTCGTCGGCGCGGTCCTGGTCCAGCCGCTGGTCGAGCGGCTGGGGGAACGACGCGTGATGGCGATTGGACTGCTGTTCGGAGTGGCTGGGTTTGCGCTCTATGGGCTGGCGGCGACATCGATCTGGTTCGCACTCGCGATCCCGCTGACGGGCATGTGGGGGTTGGCGGGACCGCCGATGCAGAGCCTGACGACACGATGCGTCGGCGAATCGGAGCAAGGCCAACTGCAGGGCGCGCTCGGCAGCTTGCGGGGAATCGCGTTCATGATCGGACCGATTCTGTTCACGACGGTATTCGCCGCCTTCCTCGACAGAGGCGCCTTCCACAATTGGAACCTGCCCGGCGCTCCATTTGTGCTTGGATCTGTATTGCTGGCGGCGTCTGCGTTTGTGGCATGGCGTGTCACCGCGGATAGCCAAGTTTAAGCCTGCTTCCCTAGCGCATTTGACATCAAATTCTGCGCCGTGCGATTTTGCCGGCGTTCAATGATCGTACAGGGGAGGGGTTGAAATGAGATTGACGATGCGTCTCAGCGCGCTTCTGATGATTGGGGCCGTCGCGTCGAGTGGCTGCGCTACGATGCTCAAGGGAACGGAAGAGCAGATCATGGTCAGTTCCGATCCGGCAGGAGCCGACGTCGATATCAATGGCCAACGGAGCGGCAAAACGCCGTATGTGGCGAATGTCAAATCCTCTGAAGACCTTCACATTCGTGTCTCTAAAGACGGCTACCAACCGGACGAAGTGTCCGATCCGGCTACCTTCCGGTCGGGCTACGAGCTATGGAGCTTCCTCTGCTACGTAATTCCGTTGGTGGTTGATTTATCCGACGGAGCTGCATGGGGCCACGATCAGACGATGGTCGCCGTTCATCTCGAACCCACAAGCCACGCCGTCGCGCAAGCACAAACTTCGCCGCCAACAACGCTGACCGCTCAAGCGCAAACTCATGCGCCGGTGACGCAAGCGCAGCCAAGCCCTGCGTCCTCCCCGGCCGCACCCTCATGGGGAAATTTGCACCAGCGGTAAGTCCTACCAGCTCGCTCAAAACTTTGGCGGACGCTTTTCGATAAACGCCTCGATGCCTTCGCGATAATCGGGGCCGCGATAAACCGCGCGCCGCAGCCCCTGCAGGTATTCATAGGTCGCGGGTCCGATCGCGACCGCCTCGCTCAGTACCCGCATCGCTTCTTTGAATGCGGCAATTGCCGCAGGCGATCGGGTCGATATCGTCTTTGCAATCGCATAGGTGTGCGCTTCAAGCTCCGCCGATGGCACGATCTGATTGACCAGCCCGGCGCGCTCCGCTCGCGCCGCTGAAATCGGGTCGGCCGTCAAGAACATCTCCTTGACGATCGCCAGCGGGAGCCGGCTCATAAAATTCAAAAACCCGTCCACATTGTACGGCAGGCCGAGCTTGGCCGGCGTAATCGCGAATGCGCTGGTTTCGTCGGCGATTACCAAATCGCAGGCCATCACCAGATCGCATGCGCCACCCCACACCGACCCATGGACCATCGCGATGACCGGGGCGGGAAACGCTTTCACGGCGCGCAATAATTGTTCGAGCGGGTCGCCGTAGGGAAGCGGGTCGACGTCCGCCTTGGGCAGTTCGTCAACATCGTGCCCGGATGACCAGACCGAATCATTTGACGCCGACCGCAGAACGACGGCGCGCGCGCCTTCGGCTTTAAAGGATTCCATCGACGCGAGCATCTCGCCAATCATCGCCGCGCCCAGCGCGTTGCGCTTGGCATAGTTATCGAACGCGATAATTCCAATCTGGTGCTCAAAAGTTGTCACAATCAACGGCATGGCGGCGTCTCCAAATGTAGCTATATGAGAAACGCGGCACGGGCGTCCAGCCGTCTTTTTTGATGTCCGAATCAATGCTATGCTTCGAACAGTGAGAAAAATGATGCGCATTTTTCTCGCGGGGTCCGCGGCGCTTTTAGCTGGCGCCCTTATTACGAGGGCACAGCGCGAATCTCCGGCCCTCGCACTATCGATCGGCAATCTGCTGATAGCGACTGCCTACGCTCAGGAATCGTGGGCTCCGGCTCCGGCCGCGCAACCCGCTCCAACCGCACCAAAACAAAAATATTTTAGCGATATGGCCGCGCTCTGCGACCGCAACTACGAGGGCGAAAACTACAATGGCGCCGCCGAATCATGCGGCGAGGCGGCGGAGCACGGCGACGCCAACGCGCAGTATCGGCTCGGCACGATGTATGCCCACGGCGAAGGCGTGGACCAGAATTACAACGAGGCGGTCGAGTGGTTTAAGAAAGCGGCCAACCAGGGAAATGTTCCCGCACAGGCCACCTTGGGCGCGATGTACTACAACGGCGATGGCGTGAAGCGCGATTATGGCGAAGCGCTGAACTGGTTCAAAAAGGCCGCCGACCAGGGCGACCCTGACGCGGAATATAATATCGGCGCGATGTACCATAACGGTAAAGGCGTGGAACGGGATTACGAGAAGGCGTTGGACTGGTTCCGCAAGGCTGCCGCCAAGGGTAGCGAGCTTGGACGAAGAATGGTTACAAAGATGACCGGCGAAGGCCGGTGATTCCGCCCCGATTCATTTTTATAACATTTTACTGTCGGTAATTTTCGCGGCGTTTGTGCCCAAGTTCTGCTAAGCTTGCGGCGATGAATTCGCTCGACCAGTACATCCCGCGGCCCGGCGTGGCGATTCCGATCGTTACGATTGTGGACTCCCGCGGCGCGATACTCTCCGATCAGCAGCGCGCCGCCGTGCGGTACGCAATCCAGAACGGGTCCGGCGCGGACATTATTTTCGCCGCCGGCACCACCGGCGAATGGAACCGGCTGGATAATTCGCAGCGCCAGGCCGTCGTGCGGATTGCCGCCGACGAATGCCGCCGCGCGGCCGCGGCAGCTTCCAAGCGAATTGAGCTATGGGCCGGAATAACCGCGTCGGCGAAATCCGACACAATCGAAAACTTGCATTACGCAATCGAGATTGGCGCTGACGCCGCAGTGGTCGCACCGGTATCTATTGGCGATGCGGCGGATCCGGTCGATTTTATTCGCCGCGACATCGGTGCGGCTTTTGAGCGCGCAGGCCGGATGATCCCGATTTTCCTGTACGACAATGCCGAGATCGCGGCCCCGGGGCGCGTGCACACGCGATTGCATACTCGTGAAGTAAAGGAGATGAGCCGCCTGCCGTACGTCCGCGGAATCAAAGTAACCGCGGGCAAGGCGGTAATCGGCAATTACACGCGCGCCGCCTCACATTTCAAATCCAGCCATGAGTTCGCGATCTTTACCGGCAATCCGTATCTGATTTTCGATCTCTTCGCGCCTCCGTCGGGCGTTGGCGATCGGATGCGCCACTACTGGAACCGTTATCTGACGCAACGCGCGCGCCCTTACGGCGTCGTCGCGGGAGCCGCCAACGCGATGCCGCGCGAATGGCAGCGCGCATGGCAGGTATGCCGGCAGGCGGACGGCGAGTTGATGTCCGCTTACCGGCAAGCGGCCGAGAATTTCCGCCATGCATGCACCTTTCAGCGCGGTGGCAAGCCCTATCATCCGTCGATCTCATGCCTGAAGGCAGCGATGGCCGAGATGGGCGTGATTGAAAGTGAAGCGCTATGCGACGGCACGCCGGGATTGGCTGAGACCGAGCGGCGCGAGTTCGCCCGCCGATGGCATCGCGTGCGCGAATCGAACGCGGAGCTGCTTGAGGATGGATGGGTGAGCGAATACGATTCGCGAACTGTACGGGCGGTCAGAGTCGGACCGGCGCATCGCCATGGCTAAGCCGAAGCTCAAACGGGCGCGATCGAATTCGCAGGCGGGTTCAGCGGCCGAGGTTTCCGAATTTTTCGAGCTGGCGATCGCGGAGCTGGAGACGCTGCGCAAAGGGTTGAACCTTGGCGCGGTTTCCCGCGCGGTCGACATTATCCGCACCGCGCTTGGACGCGGCGGACGCGTGCATGTGACCGGCGTCGGCAAGCCGGAACATGTAGCGCGCTACGCCGCCAGCCTGTTCTGTTCGATCGGCACGCCAACGACGTTTTTGCACGCAACCGAGACGCTTCACGGCAGCCTTGGCCAGGTGCATCCGCGCGACGTGGTAATCGCGATATCGAACAGCGGCAGCACCGATGAATTGCTATCGACCGCAACCGCGATCAAGGAGCAAGGTACGCAGCTTATCGCGATCACCGGTGACGCGGATTCCGGGCTGGCGCAACTCGCCGATTTGGTGATTCACGCCGGAACGGCGCAGGAGGGCGGCGGCTTAGGGCTCGCGCCGCGCATCAGCGTGCTTGGACAAATTTTCGCGATCGCGGGATTGTCGGTCGCACTCGAACTTGCGCACGGACTCACCGCCGAGGAATACAGCCGATGGCATCGCGCGGGCAAAATCGGCGCCGCCGCCAGAAAACTGGCTGAATCGGAATCATTTTCCCGGCCTCGGAGGAGCCGACAATCGTGACGGAACCCACCCCTCGATCCCGGAAGAAGCTGGCCGGCGAATTTGGAATTTTCATTTGGAAGACGCCGGTGGGGCTGCTCCTGTACCTGGCGATGCTTGCCGTCAGCTACTTCGCCGCAGTCCACATCGCGCCTCATTTTCAATTGTTTCAAGGGCCACCCTCGATCCAGCTGGCGCTCAAGGAGTTCGGAGTATTTGTCGGAGTCTATTTGCTGCTGTTCATCGGCGCCTACCGGATTTTCGCCGCCTCACGGCGCCGAAGCAACTGAACGGGATATTCCGGAGTTTCGCCGGCTTATCGGCATCGGCGGCCGAATTTCTCATTGCCGATCTCTCATTTATGGTTAGCTTGAATTCGTAAGCCGGCCGCTCTGGCATAGGTAAAAGGCCCCACGTTCGGCGGGAATTTATTTCCGGGAGAATCGTCTATGAAATATGGAGTCGCAATCCGAAACATGGGCGAGCAGTCAAGCCGCGCGACGATTTCCGCCTGCGCGAAGATTGCCGAACGGGCCGGCTTCGATGCGATTTTCGTCTCCGATCACCTGTGCATCCCCGCCGATCAGGCTGAAGGCTCCGGGGGCCGATATCTGGACGTGCTGACCGCGCTGGCATACCTCGCCGGCGTAACCGAGCGGATTCGGCTCGGCGTTTCGGTGATGATCGCGCCCTACCGCCCTGCCGTCCTGACGGCCAAGCAAATCGCGACGATTCAGGAACTATCGGGCGAGCGAATGATCCTTGGGCTCGCATCCGGATGGATGGAAGCGGAATTCAACGCGCTTGGCGCCGACTTCCGAATGCGCGGCGCGGTTACCGACGAAACCCTCCGAGCGATTCGTCACCTGTTTTCGGCCGACCAGCCGGGCGGTTTCGAAGGCAAGCAAGTAAAGTTTCCACCGTTCGTATTTCTGCCCCGTCCGAAGCGTCCGCCGATCTGGATCGGTGGCAACAGCCCCGCCGCGATCGAGCGGGCGGCGCGCTACGGCGACGGATGGCATCCGATGCTGCCGGCGGCTGAACTTAAAGTTAAAGTTGAGGATTTGCGCGAGCAGGCCAAGGCTGCGGGGCGGTCTATTTCGGAGATCGTCGTGCGGCGCGGGCCCAAGCTAAATGACCTCGCCGCCGCGCGCGCAAAAATCGAAGCCGACCGCGATGCGGGTGCGACCTACTACATCGCGGATTTCGGCCGCTATCAGGATGAAAATGAACTCGCGCGCGCGGCTGAAACCTTTATGTCGAAGGTGGCTCAATGACTGCAATTCCAATTCACCCCGGTTTTTACCGGCCGCATCGCGCGTTAGAATATCCGCCAAGGCGCATGCATAGCTGAGGACACCGTGAACCCGTTCATTGCGACGTTGAAACAAGGCTCCCTAAATCGGCGCGAGCTCGCGCTTAAGGCGCTGGCCGGCCTGGCCGGGGGAGCCATCGGATGGCTGCCGATCGAGCTGGTCACTCACAACGCTCATCTTGGGCAGGCGCCCACCACGTTCGACACCATTGCGCTCTACGTTACGCAGGCGATCGAGGCGGGTCTGATCGGTGGATTCATTACCGCGGCAACGACCGCCGTCGACGGCGTCTCGATCCGGCTGACACCTCCGGCGCAGCGTCTTCTCATACGCGGCTTTCTAATCTGCGCGGGTCTGTCGTTCATCGCCACCTATTTCTCCAACTACGTGTTCAACCTGGTGCTCTATTCCGGCGGAGTCGGGTTCGACAGCAATGGCCAATTGGTCACCGGCTCTGTAGCCACCCTGGTCCTTGCGCGGACAATCGGATGGGCAATCGATGGAGCGCTCGTCGGAGCCGGCGTGGGGTTGGCGACTTTCGTTATGCAGAACGCCGCCAAAGGGGCAGTGGGCGGTTTTGCGGGCGGTTTCATAGGCGGTCTTACTTTCGATCTTATCAACGGGATCACCGGTGGCGGCCTGCTCGCGCGCCTGATCGGGTTCAGCCTGATCGGATTCGCGATAGGACTCCTGATCGGACTGGTGCAGGAGCTGACCAAGGCCGCATGGGTCACCGTTACTCAAGGACGGCTCAAAGGACGCCAGTACCGAATCGAGGGCGCGCGCGCATCGATTGGCCGCGCCGAGGAAAACCCCGTCGGGTTGTTCGGCGATGCGTCGGTGCAGGCGCGTCACGCAATTGTGGAACGCAGCGGCGACGCTTATGTGCTCAAGAATCTGGCGGTTAAAGAAGGCACCATGGTCAACGGCAGCCGAATCGAGAGCGTCGAATTGCACGACGGCGATCGAATCAACATCGGCGGCTACGAACTGGTCTTTCACCTCCGCCAGGAAGCCGCTTCCGCGCCGGCCAGAGCGCAGTTTCAGACACCGACGACGGGGTCGCGGCCCGGCGAGCCGTACCTGGTCGATGGCAATGGCAACACCTTCCCGCTTCGCGCCGGAATGGTAACGCGGATGGGCCGCGCGCTCGATAATGAAATCGTGGTCGGCCATTCGTCCGTTTCGCGCCATCACGCCACGATTGAGGCATCCAACGGCGCCGTGTCCATCAAGGATTTGAACAGCCAGAACGGCACGTTCGTGGGGGGAAAGCGCGTGACCGATGCACCGCTGCGCAACGGCGATGCCGTCCGGCTCGGCGACGCGCAGTTCACATTCCGTGGCTGATGCGCCGGCTGAAACACCCCGCTTTTGCTCGCGATGTGGACAGCCGATCGTGGTGGCGCAGGCCGGTTTCTGCAAAAATTGCGGAGCGGCGATCGCCCGCCCGACGCTCTTAAGGCGCGAGCCGCGTTTCAGCCCGGCCGCCGCTGCCGCCCTCAGTATCGTTCCGGGCGCCGGGCAGGCATACCGGGGCAAGCCGGTGCGCGGGATGCTGTGGTTTTTCGGAGTGCTGATCGCATACGGGATGGGAACCCCTCTGGGCATATTGATGCACATGATCTGTGCTTCCAACGCCGCTTTCGCGGGCGTGGCCCGCGAGGATACCATCGCAAGAGCACGATGAAGATCGATCGATGATCCCGAACGGCACCATCGTTGGCGGACGTTATCGCGTGACCGGACCGCTGGGTGGCGGGGGGATGAAACTCGTCTATCTGGCCGAGGATCTGCGCCTGGCGGCGCGGCCCTGTGCGCTGGCTGAAATGGTCGACAGCTTCACCAGTCCCGAACAGCAAAAGCAGGCCGTCAATGCCTTCATGCGCGAGGCCGACATGCTCGCGCAGCTCAGCAACGAGCATATCCCGCGCGTATTCGACCGCTTCAGCGACGAGAACCGCCATTACCTGGTGATGGAGTTCATCGAGGGCGTAACGCTGGAGCAGAAGCTGAAAGAGGCAGGCGGCCGGCTCGGCGAAAGCGACGTGATCGATATCGCGATCCAGGTGCTCGATACCCTCGATTACCTGCATCATCTCGAACCGCCCGTAATCTATCGCGACCTCAAGCCATCGAACGTAATGATCACGCCGCGCGGGCTGGCCAAGCTGATCGACTTCGGCATCGCGCGTCATTTCCAGCCGATGCGCAATGCGACGATGATCGGCACGCAAGGTTACGCGCCGCCGGAGCAGTATCGCGGACAGGTCGAATTTCGTTCGGACCTCTACTCGTTGGGCGCAACGATGCATCATGCGCTCTCCGGCCGCGACCCCGCCCTTGAACCGCCGTTCAGCTTCCCCCCGCTGCGATCGCTATGTCCGGGAATCACGCCCGCCCTCGCCGATTTGGTCGATCAGGCGCTCAAGTACGACGCTCCATTGCGTGTTGCCGACGCGACCGAATTCAAAGATCGCCTGGTCGCGATCCGGGAAGGCAAGCCCGCCGGTTCGTCGCGCGGCATATCGAGTGCGTCAGCCGGCGCAATTCAAGGCCGCTCGCAAATGAACCTGCCTCTGTCCAATCCGGCGGTCATGACCTCGTCCGCGCCGACGATGCTCAGCGATGCGATTGATTCTCAATGCCCGCGATGCGGCCGGCGTATTCCCACCGACTCGAACTACTGCTCGTTTTGCGCGGCGAATGTGACGGGCAGGCTGGGACAATCAGCGTCGGCCGCGCCGGATTCTCGGACCATCGTACTGAGCGAACCATACGAATCGGCATCAATCCCGCCGCGTGGTCCGGACATTCACCTTCGCCATGCGCATCGCCGCCGAAATATGGGCATGGGCGTGCTGGCGATTGCCGGCGCGGTACTGGCCGGCTTTATGGCAACCCGCATACTCGTTTCAAGCGAGCGGCCACCGCCCTCCCCGTTTCCGCCGATGCCCGGAGTGTCGGACGCGCCGGACATCCCGGATTCGCCCGAAACGATGTACAGCGATCCGCGCCTTGAGATGCTGCGAATGGCGCTGGACGCCTCGGGCTACAATTCGGTTCAATTTGCGATTAGCGGCAATACGATTGTGTTGAAAGGTTTGATCGCATCGGAGAGCGATCGGATGAGAGTGCGGATGCTGGTGCGCCAGTTACTGATGTTCACCGGAATCACCGCGATGGACGATCGCGGGCTTAAGGTCGCCCCCGCCTACGCCGCCCCGTAGAGAAGCAACGCCTCACCCTTCCAAATCGTGCACGAATGCGCGGACATCGGCGGAGCGGCCCGCGGCGATTAACAAATCGCCTTCGCGCAAGGGACGGTCGGGAGCAATCGGCGCAAACCCCGCTTGAGAATCGCCGCTGGGCTGCGCGCCCAACACGCTAACGTTGAAGCGCGCGCGAGGATCGAGCTCTCGAAGGGTCCTGCCTGCCGCGCGTGCGGGAACCTCGATCCGCGTCACCCGATATCCGCTTGCCCAATAGATGTCCGGCGCACGCGTCGCAATCGTGGACATCGAGATGCCGACGCGGTTGAGCGCCTGCGCGATGTGCTGGCGAGTCACGAGACCAATAAATCGGCGGCTGCCATGTTCGACGACTGGAATTTCATCAATGTTTTCGTACTCCATAAGCTGGCTTGCCTCATCGAGGCTCGCTTCCGGCGAGACCACGGGACAATCCCGCTGGCAGAGATCGAAGGCATTCACCAACGGTCCCGTCTCGCGCCCCTCCCCCAGCAGCACCAGCAAATCCCTCGTAACGATAAGTCCGACCAGCCCGCCATCGGAATTGACCACCGGTAATGTGGAGTGTGCCGTGTCTGCGGCCGCGCGGAGCACGTCAGCCAATGCGGTTGCCTCTGAAACCACAGCGATATTCGTGCTCATCACGCTGCCAGCCGGAATCAGCGTGAGGGCAATTCGATCGTGCCCAATCTGGAGGTTTTTACCCTCGCGCGCGAGTGCGTATTCATCGATCGATTCCGGCTCCAGCACGCGCGCGGTCACCAGGGCTGAAATCGTCGCGATCATCGCCGGCAGCGCGATTGAGTAGTTCTGGGTCATCTCGAATAATAGAAATAGAGCCGTTAGCGGTGCGTGCGAGGTGCCGGCCAAAAACGCACCCAGTCCGACCAGCGCGTACGATCCGCGGGGTCCCGTCAGCCGCGGCAGAAAATGCGCCGAGACTCGCTGGAACGTGCCGCCCGCCATCGTTCCGATGAAAAAAGTCGGGCCGAACAATCCGCCGGGCGTGCCCGCACCGAGCGCGATGGAACTGGTAACGAACTTCGCGGACATCAACGCGGCAAGCGTTCTTGCCTCATACTTGCCATCGAACACCTGATTGATCACCGGGTAGCCGTCGGAAAGGTTGCCCGGCAAGAATATCGCGATGATTCCGGCAATCGCCAAACCCGCCTCAAGCTTCAGCCATGCCGGCCAATCCAACCGCTTAAACCAAGCGGCGACGGCATGAAAAAAGCGGGTGTACGCGGCAGCGAGCACGCCCAGCGATATGCCCATCACCGCGTACGTGATCATCTCGAAATAGCTGCGCAAGACAAATTGCGGGGCGACGAATACGGTTGCGTCGCCCATGATCGCGCGCGAGGTAACGACGGCGCTGGTGGTCGCGATGATCAACAGCGTTAGATTGCCCAATTCGGCATGGCCGAGTAGGACAATCTCCTGCGCGAACATCAGCCCGCCCATCGGCGCGTTGAACGTGGTCGCGATACCGGCGCCCGCCCCGGCCGCAATGAGCACCCGAGCGCGGTCCGCCGGCATCCCCAACCATTGTGCGATCGCCGATCCGATTGCGCCGCCCACCTGCGCAATCGGCCCTTCACGTCCCACCGGCGCTCCTGCTCCCAGCGATACTGCCGCGCCGGCCGCTTTGGCAAAGATCCACCGCCGTTTCACCCGGGCCGTGCCCAGGTTCACCATCGCAAGGAAATTCGGAAATCCGTACCCCAGGATGTCGCCGGGGAAGATCCGATCCAGCGCCAGGATCACGATACCTCCGGTCATCAGGACAATCGGAATCAGGACTGCGTGCGCGCCGGTACCCGATATTCCAAGCGCGGCCCATTCAAAGCCGCGAAAGAGCCAGGAAAAGAACTGGATCAGAACGCGGAAGCCGAGATTGCCCAGCGCCGCCATCACGCCGACCAGCACCGACACCGCGATCAATTTAACGTAATCGAATTGATCTGTCCTGAGTCCAAGTTCCAGCCGACGCATCAGTCCGACCCGCCGATGACGCCGCCGTCAGACTCCAAGAAATCGGCGAACCACGATTAGGAACTCGGCGAGCCGATCGTGATGCACCCAGTGGCCGGCCTTTTCGATTGTGACCGACTCGGCGTTCTTGAACACATCGATGCGGCCGTCCTTCACCCAGTCGCCGGCCCACGACTCCGTGCCGCGGATGAGCAGCGTCGGGCAGGTGATTCGGCCCCAAATTTCGCGTGCATCCTTCATGTTAAACATGTAGGGCGACGTCGCGTGAACATAGTTGTCGAACTTCCACGAATAGGTGCCGTTTTCGTTGCGGCGGCTGCCCCATACCGTAAGATGCCGCGCCTGCTCACGGCTAAGGCGCGGATTGGCTTCGATCATCCGTGCAAGCGCCTCTTCCAGCGAGGGGTATTCGCGCACCTTGCGCGCAGCGAGATTGCGCATTTCGGAAATCCAGTTGCTCATCCGTTCGTGCGCGGGCAATTCCTTGATCATGCCGGGCGGCGGCCCCATCCCCTCGATCGACACGACTTTCAGCAGCGCCTTCGGATTGGTGCCGGTGTACTGCAGAGCGATCGCGCCACCGAGCGAATGGCCGATCAGAGTTGCCGGCTCGGCCGCAACCGCGGTCATCAGTTGCGCGAGATCGAGCACATAGTCGATCATCGAATAGCCCGCGCCCATCGCCCAGTCGGAGTCGCCATGGCCACGCAGGTCAGGCGCGATTACGTGGAAATCCTTGCGGAGGTCGAGCGCCACCCAGTCCCAATTCCGGCAATGGTCGCGGCTGCCGTGGACGAGCACCAAGAGCGGCTTTTCGGGATTGCCCCAATCGACGTAATGCAGCTTCAGGCGCTGGGAATAAAAATAATGCGAGGTTGGTCCGATGATGCTATCGGCCATTTGTCAATTTCTCCATTTCAAGACACTTATAGCCGGCTTTAACCGACGGCCCGGCCCGATCGGCGCCATGCAGCATTCCGGAGGATCATACTACCTGAAATTGCGAGCGGCGGCGCGATAATAATCGCGCCGCCGCCCGTTTTCTTCGCAGTGGTTCCGCGTTACCGCTTTGCGCGGCGGCGCTGGCGCTGGCGGCGGGTGCGGCCGGCGGGCGGATCGACCGCTATTCCGCGCGGCCCGAACAATCCCGTATCTGGGCCCGTGATATCCGCAATCGGAGCCACGTCGGGATATCCTGCCGCAGTCGATAGATTTCCCAGCGGCGGATAAATCGTCACGCTTCCCGTGTATCCGAAGTTCGCGGTGTAGATCAGTCCGTTGATATCAACCGCGATTCCCTCGATGTTATTCAAAAGCGTGTCAGGCCCAACTATCGTTGCCGCGGGCGGCACGTTAGCCGGATTGCTGGTCGGACTCTTGAGCGGCTGCGTGTAAATCGTGATCTTTCCGCTAGCGCTGGGCCCAATCGAGTCGCCACTGTTATTGGCGACATAGATGTTCGCGGGATTCGCCGAGTCAACCGCGATCGCCGCGGGCTGGCTGAGCTGCGTCAGACTGCCGCCGATCGCTCCTATCGGCATCACATTGGGGTATCCCGGAGCGCTGGGAAGATTCGCCAGCGACGGATATATCGTCACGCTGCCGTCGCCACCCGTCCCATTGGGCCCTTCCAAGTTGGCCACTAGGATCCGGTTGTTGTTTGGATCGATCGCGATGCCCTGCGGACTGAACAATTTCGTTACCGTACCGATGATCGTAGCGACCGGCGGTATGTTGCCGCCGCCGGCAGTGACCTGCGCGGCGGAATAGATCGTTACGCTGCCGAAGTAGTCGTTGCCACCGCGGCTGTTGGCGACATAGACGTCGCCCGCACTGTCAACCGCGATTCCCAATGCCTCGTTCAAACCGGTGTTGGGACCGCTGATAGTCGCGATCGGTATTTGGTCGCCACCGGCCTGCCATTCCGCCATCGAATAGACCGATACGCTCGCCCCGCCGTAGTTCACCACGTAAAGGTTTTGGTTGGTCGTGCTGTAAGCCAGCCCGAACGGGAAATTGAGCCCCGTATCAGGTCCGAACAAAGGAGGAAACGCGGGCGGAGAATCGCAATTGCTGACTGCGAACGGGTAGGTCGTCACGGTGCTGTTGTTCACCGGATCGTAGCTGTTGCCAACGAATATCGTTGCATTGGCCACTGGCAGGCATCCGATCTTTTGGACAAACGCGTCATCTTGCCCACCGCCGTACACTGTCTGGAACGCGCCCGGCGTTGTCGGGAAATCGCCTGCGGCGCCACCGGAGGTGGGAACCGGAACTGGAACGGGCAACGGCTTGACCTCGCATCTGGTGGGCTGAGGCGGCTTAGTGGTTCCCGCACCTTTACCGCTGACGCCACTCTGTGCCTCATCTAGCTCCCCGCAGCCGGTTATGCCGGTCATGTACACGCTGCCTGCCGGGCCATAGGCAACGGCGAATGCCTCGTCACTATCGGTGGCGCCGGCATAGGTCGAGAGCGCGACGCCCAGAGGCGGACTGAAACTGGGATGCGATTCGAATTCCGCCAAGAAGGCATCTCCGTTTCCGCCGTAGGTTGCCTGCACCGTACTGCATACCCCGGTGCCGGCGCCGGTGCAGCACAGAAACGGGTTGCCCGCGCCGGCACAGGACGCGTTGACGGTGATCGGGAACTCATCGGGATCGTCGGTTGTCCCGGCGATGAACACATCACCGGCGGGATCGAGGCTGATTCCTGTCGCGAGCTGATCGCAGCCGTCGTCGCCGGCGAAATAGCTGGAGTACGCCAGCGCGCTTCCCGCCGGATTAAGCTCCGTCATGAAACCGTCTTCACAGAAGCCTTGAAAGGAAGTCTGGAACGCTCCCGGAGTGGTAGGGAAGTCGTCGTCCTCGGTTATTCCAGCCACATACGCGTCGCCGGTGGGATCGATAGCGATGCCGATTCCCTGATCGTAGAAATCGCCGCCCAAGTAGGTGGAAAAAACCAGGCCCGTGCCAAGCGGATTCATCTTGGTCACGAAGGCATTGGCAATTCCTCCATTGTTGGTGGTTTGAAACGCGCCGGGAGTGACCGGAAAATCGACTGAAAAGGTGCCGCCCGTCACATAGGCATCACCGGAGAAATCGACCGCGATGCTGTTGCCAAAATCGCCATCGCTGAACTCCTCGCTGCCGCCTCCGCCCAAGTAGGTCGAGTAAACCAGATTCGACCCATCCACGGTAAATTCCGTCACGAATGCGTTGGTGCATCCGTTGAGCGTGGTCTGAAAGGCCCCAGCCGTTGTGGGGAAATCTTCGGAGCAGGTATCGCCCGTCACGAAAGCGTTGCCGGAGGAGCTGACCGCGATCGCGTAGCCATCGTCGAAAAAGCCACCGCCCAAGTAGGTCGAATACACCAGGCTCGAGCCGTCTGGAGTCAGTTCCGTGACGAAAGCGTTATCGCATCCGTTAAGCGACGTTTGGAAGGCGCCGACTGTGGTCGGAAAATCGTCGTCGCAGGTTGCGCCGGTAACAAATGCGTGGCCTGAGGAGTCGATTGCGATACCGTACGCGATTGTGTCATCTCCGCCGCTGCCGCCCAAGTAGGTCGAGTACACGAGCGCCGATCCGGACGGATTTAACTCGGTTACAAATGCCGAGCGAAAATCGGGCTGGGTCGTATCGAATGCGCCAGGAGTAGTCGGGAAATTGTCAGAATCGGTCTCACCGGCTACGAATGCGTTACCGGCGGAATTCACCGCGATCGCATTTCCGGAATCAAAGTCATCGCCGCCAAGGAAGGTCGAATAAGCCAGCACGGGGTCGATAATAAGCGGCTTGCTCCGATCGTATGCGGCGACGATGAACCCGACGCTATTTCCCTTGCGCATCGCATAGTGGCCCTTCACCATCCGCCGGCCGCCATTGATTTCCTGATAGACGACCGGTGCGTGTTCGATCACGTCACCATCGGCCATGTGCACAACCAAGTCGCCGTGCGAATCGAGGGTCAATTTCCTCGCGCCGGAAAAGCCCATCTTGATTTGCTTTGGATTTGCGCCCGGCGCCACGTGAAAGTCATATTCCAGCTGACGCTGACTACTGCCGTGATAAACCAGGTCGATCCCCGGATAGACGCCGTCGTACTTCACCTGCGCGAAGGTGGGGACGTTCGTATGCCACTTCTTGGGATCCTTGCCGATAAGGTAGTTCGATTTGCCGGCCAACCGATCGACACCCTCGATACGAGCATTGTGATTCGCACCGGCCAGGCTGACGCGCAGAACAACGTGCGGTTGTTTGCCGTCCGTTGCCGCGACGGCACCATGGTTTGCATGTTTTTCCGGCTTCTTCAGTGACAGCACCGCTTCCCCCGGGGTGAGAAACAGCGAATAGCCTCGGCCCCGGGAGAGATACTTGACGCTGGGGTCGGTCTGCCCGTGATTGGGCTCGAAGCTGAGCGGTATCTTCGCGTAGCTTGCGGCTACCGCGGAAGTACCCTTGTGATCTGGCTTCGTCTCGGTATGGCGAGCGGTGGCCGAAACTTGCCTGATGGCGCTCGCATCGATCGTGGATTTCGCGCTCGAAATGGCCGGCGTGATGCTGACGGCAGCGATAATACTTGCTACTCCCAACATTATGCGCATTGGCGAATATCCGGCGGCGTCAAATTTTGTAATCGTCATCAACTTTACCCCTCTCAGTACCGTTTCGGCTCATGCCCTCCCCGAATCGAGCGCTAGGATACTCGCATTTTCGCGCAATGAAAACCGGGGGCTCGGCGCACCCTCAGAGACCGATTTGGACCTGGTCAAGGGCGGCGCGAAGGGTGCTGGTGATGAATCCGATCTCTTCGTCGCCGATAATGAACGGCGGCGCGATCATCATCGCATCGCCGCCCACGGCCCTCCCGGCCATCCCGGTTGCCGGATAGAAAAACAGCCCGCGTTTGATGCTCTCCGCGAGCACGCGGGCCGCGACTTTCTTCTCCGGCGGATATGCGGCGTGCGTCGTCTTGTCACGGACGAGTTCCACCCCCCAGAACATCCCAGCGCCGCGAATATCGCCCACCATCGGATGGCCGGAAAGCTCCTCCCGCATCGACGCGCCCAGCCGCGCGCCGACTTCGGCGGAGCGCTCGACCAGATGCTCCCGCTCCATGATTGTGAGCACTTCGTTCGCCACCGCGCATGCCGCCGGATGGGCGCTATATGTATAGAACATGAAGTCCACGCGTGCGCGTTCGATTTCAGCCGCCAGTTCCTCGCGCACCGCGAGCATCCCAATCGGCATATACCCGCCCGATAACCCCTTGCCGCTCACCAGCAAATCGGGGATGACATCCCAATGGTCTAGCGCGAATTTTCGCCCGGTGCGGCCAAAGCCGGTCATCACTTCGTCCGCGATGAGCAGCACGTCGTGCTTGGTGCAGATTTCGCGGATACGCGGCCAGTATTCCTTGACGGGCGGCACCGCTCCGGCGCTCGATCCGATCATCGGCTCAGCGATAAACCCCGCAATCGAGTCCTCACCATGCTTCGATATCTCCGCTTCCAGCGCCGATGCGCAGTCGAGATCGCAGCCGGGATAGGTCTTGCCCCACGGGCATCGGTAGCAATAGCAGGGGTCGATTTTCGGCCAATCGAGCAGAACATGCTCGTAGTCGGCGCGCCGGGCGCTGCCGCCGGCGGACAGCGCGCCGATGGTATTGCCATGATATGAAAAGCGGCGGCCGATAATTTTCCGCTTCGATTCCTTGCCCCGAACCTTGTGATACAGGATCGCGAACTTGAGCGCCGCCTCAATCGACTCCGATCCGCCGCTGGCAAAGAAAAATCGCGTCAGCCCCGGCGGGGTCCATCCCTTTAACCGCTCGACCAGCCGCTCGCGATCGGGCGAGACCCACACCGGCAGGACATAGCTAAGGTTGGCCATCGCACGCGCAGCGGCCTCCGCAATCTCCTTACGGCCCTGCCCGACATTGACGACGATCGCGCCCGCACCGGCATCGAGGATGCGATGCCCCCCGGCCGCATAGAGATACGCGCCCTCGGCCCGCTCGATCTTAAGCGGCTCGAAAGCACCCTGAACGAATAATGCGGGATGTCCGGGCATACAGGGAAAGTCTAGCCACTAAGACACCAAGACACAAAGAAGCACGGAAGGGAATTTTCGAGAAACCCCAATCCTGCCTGATGCCTTTGCGCCTCGGTGGCGAACGCCTACCGGATCGCGCCCTCGTCGCGCCACTTGGCGATTTGCTCGGCCTTGTAGCCGAGCGCGCCCAGCACCTCATCGGTATGCTGCCCCAGCTTGGGCGCCAGCGACCGAATCGATCCGGGCGTATCGGACAGCTTGATCGACACGCCCACCTGCTTGACCTTCTCGCCGCCGGGCGCGTCGAGCTCGACGATCATCCCGCGCGCCTTGACATGCGGATCGCTCCCGACTTCGTCCAGCGTCAGCATCTTGCCCGCGCAAATATCGGTCTTGCTTAATATTTCGAACCATTCGTCGCGGGTCTTGGTCTTGAAGGTCTCGGTGAAAAACTTTGCAATCTCGGCGCGTTTGTCCGGATTGAACTCATGCGGGATCAAATCTTCGCGGCCCAGCACGCGGCATAGGTTCGCGAAGAACCAGGGCTCCAGCGATCCGATCGTGATAACCTTCCCGTCTTTGGTTTCGTAGGTGTTGTAGTTCGGGATGCCGCCGTCGAGCATCGTCTCGCCGCGGTGCGGAATCTGGCCGCTGGCGAAAAACGTCGCGAACACCTGCGCCATCAATGCGACGCTCCCGTCCATCATCGAGATATCCACGTACTGGCCGCGCCCGGTCCGATGCCGCGCCTGCAGGGCCGCCAAAATTCCGATCGCGCCATGCATCCCGCCGCCGGCGAAATCGGCGATCAGGTTATGCGGGATTGTCGGCGCATGCCCCGGCCTGCCCATAATCGAAAGCACGCCCGCGGTCGAAATGTAGTTCAAATCGTGGCCGACCAGATCGCGATACGGCCCGGTCTGCCCGTATCCCGTGATCGCGCAGTAGATCAGTTTCGGATTCTCTTTCGCCAGCGTCTCGTAGTCGATACCCAGCCGCTTGGCGACGCCGGGGCGGTATTCCTCGACGACGATATCGGCGCCCTTGGCAAGCTTGAAATAAATTTCCTTGCCCGGCTCGCTCTTGAGATTTATCCCGATCGATTTCTTGTTGCGGTTGAGCGCGTTGAATGGATTCCCGCCGAAGCCCGCCGCGATATTGATCGCGCCGGCGGAGCCCGCCTGCGCCGCGCGCCGCCCGGTGGGGACGCCGGGCTCCTCGACCTTCAAGACGTCGGCGCCAAGATCGGCCAGGATCATCGTGCAGAACGGCCCCGGTGCGAGCTTGGTCAGGTCGATTACTTTGATGCCTTCGAGCGGCGCTGATGCCATCGTTGAGTCTCCTTTCATTGTTCAAACTGTTTGCGAACGGCTTCGAGGACTCGCTCCAAGGCCGCGCGAGGCATCAAGCCGATGCGTTTGCGAATCAAATCCTGATGGATTGTAACGAGCTTGGCCGCTTTGACAATCGACGGCTTCAGCAATCCGCACGCGGCCAAGTCGCCCGGCGGCACCGCGATTTCATCGCTTGCCAGAGCCGATGGCATTTGAGAGGTGATCGCCACAATCACGACATCGGGGCGGTTCACATTGTTCGCGTCGGGAGAAACAACCACGGCGGGGCGCTGCTTGGCCCCTGTCAAATCGGTGAACGGGAACGGAACCAGGACGACATCGCCGCGCCTATAACTGGTCGTAGGCGGCATCTTCGGGATTGTCCCAGAACTCGAACGCCGGCTCCGCCAGCTTAAGCAGCGCGATATCGTCCGGCGCGATCTTCAGGTGCGATGGCAACTCCCGCAAAAGGCGCGCCTGCTCTTTCGCATCGAGCCGCTCGATGGCCCTCTCGATTTCTTCGACCGTGCTCATCGGAATGCGATCCTAATTGACCCGCCCGCCCGATTCCAGCGCGGTCACGCACTCGGCAAGTTTCGATCTTGCTTGCGCAGCGCCGCTCGTATGGCCCCTCGCCCGTTACTTTACGGGAGAGGTCGCCGACCGCTTTCGCAAAGCGAGCATAAAATCGCTGGCGGGTGAGGGTGCTGGATCGTGTGCTGCCCTGTTACTCGGTCCTTCTCTCCGTGTCATTCCCGCGCGTGGCTGCCGCGCGAGGAATCCCGAATCCGGCCTCTGCGCATGGTGACGAGCCGTTAGTCGGAGTAGCGGTTGCCGCGCCCAATATTACATTTGTCGCACGCTGCGCGCAGGTTCTCCGCGACCGTTTTGCCGCCCTTTGAAAATGGAATGATGTGATCCGCGTGTAGTTTGCAGTGCAGGTCGGTTGCGGGACTGTTGCCACACACAACACATCGAAAACGATCCCGTTTGAAAACGAAAAATCTCAGCCCCAGGGGAACGTCGCGACGGTCTTCCGGCCGTGGCGACCGCGTTGCGGCTGTTTTGGCGGCAATTGGCGCCGCCTGCGATGGTGCCGCATCACTCTGCGAAGGAGTTTCTGTGTCCGCGTTCACTCGCGCAACGAATGCAGCGAGTGCACGGTTCCATGAGCCAAACCGGAGTACGTAAGCCTTCCCTCCAACCGAGGAGGGCGGCTTCTTCATCTCTCTGTACATCGGCGGCCGTCCGTAATGCGTCCAAACAGTTAATAGGTTCTCAAAGCACTCGTCATCGGTATGTCGCTTTCCAAGTTTTGATTGCTTCAGGCCGGCAGCATCCAAAGCTTTCTTCCAAGAACCGAAGCGGCGTCGCAACGTGTCGACCGAGATGCGGTTACCATTTCTTAAGTCGGTGATTAAAATCGGATTGCTTCCCTTTTCCCGCGCAATGGCTCGTAATTCGTCCAACAAATCGCCGTTAGACATCCCGCGAGTGGGTTGTTCACGAATATAACTGCGGTGACCCAAGTCAGCGCGTTCCAGCGCATTCGACCACGAGCCAAAGTGTGTTTGAATTGTGTTAACGGAAACTCGTGGTGCATGCCGCTCGAACTCGGCCTTCGACAGGATCGGTGAGGTGACGAGGCCCGCGACGCGCCGAATTTCGGCTAGGATTTCCTCATCGGAATATTCTATGAGGCGGTCCAGTTCAAATTTCATAGGAACGCATCGATGCTGCCCTAAAATAACAGCAATCGATCTTGGCTTGAAAGGCGCGGCGAAGCCGAAGGGAATATATGATCCGGGATTCCTCGCGCGGCGGCCACGCGCGGGAATGACAATGCGAGGAAGGGGCGGCGCCGCAATGATCCTGCACCCTCACCGGCCGGTGATCTTACGCGCTTCGCTTATACGGGTGGCCACCTCTCCCGTGAAAATAACGGGCGAGGGATTTTAGAGCGCGGCGCGTCAACAGTTCATGGCTGAACGGTTCAGCCTGCCGGCGCATCGCATCGCCGGATTAATCCCCGCGATGGGTGAATCCGAAGAGGCAATCAGGCACGTTTGCGGGTCAGATTCTGACAACGCGCAGGGCGAGGTGGCGCTCGAACGGGTCGAAGTCGCGGTCGGAATGGAGCAGCGCATGGCCGCCGGCGACGCAGAACGTCGCGATGAGCGCGTCGATCGTGCTGCGGACCGTTACGCCCTTCGCCCGCAGCATGCGGTAGTTCCGTGCGGCCGCGACCGCGATATCCCGGCCGGCGATCGGACGGATTTCAAACGCCCCAAGATGCCGAAGGACGCGGTGAAAATCGAGATCGGAGCGAAAGCCCTGCAAGACCTCGGCCAGAATCAAGTCGCCTACAAGCAGCCGCTCCGTTTCGACCAAACGGTCGAGCAAGTCCGTTTCGGCAGTGGCTCGGCCGTTGAAGTAGTCCACCCACACCGAGGAATCGACGACTGTCATCGACTAGGAAAGCGGTCGCGGCGCATCGCGCGAAGATCGCCCTGCCATTTGAGTTTTCCGCGCAGGCGGCGAATCAGCTCCTGCCGCTTCAGCGCAACCAGCATCTCAAGGCCGCGCTCGACCGCCTCGCGCTTGGTCTTTGCGCCCGTCGCGCGCATCGCATCCTTCATCAGCTTGTCGTCGATTACAATGTTGGTCCGCATTGCGCCGCCTCTATGTGTATTCTAAAGAAGCATCATACACATCGCAAGGCAGGCGCGGTTCGGCGCGGGCGCATCAAGGTTCATGGCTGAACCGTTCAGCCTGACGAATCGGCGCATCGCATGGCATCGTGGAGAATTGAGCGTCGAGGACGTATCGTCCGATTGGGATCGGTTTCCAAGGCGATTTTGTTTTCACCCCCGATGAAGGACAACTGAAATGGAATCGGCGTTTTTAATCAAGGTGAACGAAAAAAATTACAAAACGAACCCAATTTCCCCCCGAGTATTATGGATATTTTTTTGCACTTCCGTGCTGGAAACTACCGGCGTCGTAAATTGGCCTAATCCGACAAGCTCGCTTCCGCCGGCATCCGTGGACCGCGAGGCCCTCGGCCCACTCCTCGCGCTTGACGCCGGCCCATCGTTCGGCGCCAGTATGATGCAATGAGCGCCATCGACATCATCAAACGCCGGCTGAAGGAAGATCGCGTCCCCGAAACCCCCGATGAAGTTGGGCGCAAGAAAAAGCGGCCGCGCGAAGTCGCCTTCATGGACGTGAACCTGTGCTTCCCGTGCGGCAAATGCCCCGAGTTCTGCCCGGTTCAATGCATCGAATATCTCAAGCCGGGCACGCTGCCCGGACGCGGCGTCCAGCCGGTGCAGGATCGATTCCAGGAGTGCATCGGATGCTACATCTGCGTGGAGGTCTGCGCTCTGCTGACCGACTACGATGCGGTCCGAATGTACGACACGTCGCTGGTCGAGGAGGTGCTGGGCGTAAAGGTTGCAGACTCGCCGCCCGCCGAGCCGATCCCGGCGCAGCCATACGAGGAGTACTTCTCCGAAGGCGGAAAGTACCGGCATATCGGAAAGGGCTCGCGCATCCGCGAAAAGATGACCGCGGAGGAGCGGGCGATCTTCGCCCGCGAGCGCGTCCGCGGCTAGCGGCCGCCGCGCCGGTTTGGAGAATTCCGCAACACGCCGTAATATGCCGGTGACATGGCATTGGCGACTTTTGGAATTCCTTGTCGGGGTGAACCCTGAGAATACGATGGGCCGCAATCGCTGCCTTCTTCTTTGCGCTGGCTACCGCGACGCTGGCGGTGTGCCCTCCCGCGCACGCATGGGCCAGCCGGCTGCACGAGAACATCGTCAGCCTGGCGATTCAGGCGCTGCCGCCCTCCCCGCTCGCCGACATCTTCTCCAAGAATGACGTGAAGCTGGAACAGTACGCGGTCGAGCCGGACTCGGTATTGAAGCCACGGTTGGGCAAGTCCGAGGAGATTAAGCATTACATCGATATCGAACTGTACCGGCCGGGCGAGTTCGACGCGCTGACGCCCGAATACAACGAGATGGTCCGCAAATACGGCCTCAATATGCTGCTTCGATCCGGCACGCTGCCGTGGGCGATCGAAGATGAAGCCGTCAAGCTGCGCGACGCATGGGACAACCACGACTGCGCCGGCGCTCTGCGCCACGCCGGCTACCTGGCGCATTATGTGGCGGACGCCAGCCAGCCGCTGCATTCTACGATCTATTACGACGGTTATCCGGAGGATAAGGGAATTCATCAGCGAATCGAGCGGGCCGCCGACGATAACGCACAGTCGCTGTGGCGCGAGTCTCGGGAGAGAGTTAGCGCGACCGAAATCGGCACAGTATGGCCCGCCATTATCACTGAACTGCGCGACGCGCATTCCCACGTCGAGGAGTTGATCCAGGCCGATCGCGATGCGCGCGCATCGGCAAAGGATGACCAGGAGCAGTACGATAAGTTGTTGATCGAAAGTTGCCGGCATATGTTTGACAATCAGATTGCCCAAGCCGCTTCGGTGCTGGCATCGATCTGGATCTTCGAATGGAAGGCCGGTGGCAGCCCCGATCAATGCAAACCGTAGGCACTGCTTGATGATGCTGGATTAGCGTCGCGGACGGCGGCTAAACTTATAACGATGGACTGGTTCAGCCCCACCCCTCACGGCCATATCCGGCCCGCGCGACATGGCGGACGACCCAGTGTCAGCGAAATCGCCGATGACCTGTTAATCGGCGAATATCCCGCTCACGGCGATGCTCAATGGCTCAAGCTGGAGCATCGCGTGACCGCAGTTCACAATCTGCAGGACGAGCGCGACCTGAGCCTGAACGGCATCGATCTCGAGGCACTTCGAGCCGAGTATGAGAAACATGCAATCAGGTTCGTCCATACGCCGATTCAGGATGGCAGCGAAGATGCCGTCCGGGACCGGCTCGACGTCGCGCTCACGGAGCTGCATCGGCTGATTGGACCGGGCGAGCGGGTTTATCTGCATTGCAACGCGGGAATGAACCGCGCGCCGACAATCGCAATCGCTTATTTGCGCGCGTACCGGAAGATGTCGCTTGACGAGGCAATGGCGCTGGTCAAGCGGCGGCGCGCATGCGGACCGTTCATGGCGATGCTCGAAGACTACTTCGGGCCGCGCGATTACAAACCGGAATCATAAGATGGCATCGCACGGCGCAGCGCACGAGTTTCCGGAGCCGATTTCGAAGCGGAAACTGATGCTCGCGGCGGCATGGGGCGTGCATCTGTATACGGCGCTCGGGGCGGCGCTGGGCCTGCTCGCGATCTATTTCGCCTCGGTGGGCGATTTTCGCGCCTCGTTTATGGCGATGGGCGCCGCTATCTTCATTGACTCCAGCGACGGCCCGCTCGCGCGCAAAATCAAGGTGAAGGTTCGGGTACCGTCGTTCGACGGTGCGCTGCTCGACAATATCGTCGATTACCTGACGTATACCGTCGCGCCGGTGTTCCTGATGGTCGAGTCGGGAATAATTCCCGATACGCGATGGGGATTGGCTCTGGCCTGCACCGTTATGATCGCGAGCGTGTATGGTTTTTGCCAAACCAACGCGAAGACCGACGATCATTTCTTTCTGGGTTTTCCAAACTACTGGAACCTGGTCGCGTTTTATCTTTTCTGCCTGAATGTCGGGACCGCCTTTAACGTCGCAGTACTATTGTTCTTATCGGTGATGGTGTTCGTCCCGCTCAAATACATTTATCCCAACCGGACAACCGCGATGCGGCCGGTCACGCTGACGTTCGGAATTCTATGGGGCGTGATAACGATTGCGATGCTTCCTGCGCTGCCGCAGGTTAATCCCCTGCTGCTGTGGGCATCGCTCAGCTTTATTGGCTATTACTTTATCGCATCGGCCGTGATTCAAAGCCTGGCCGCGCGCCGAACCGCATAAGAGCTCGGAACTGTTAATCTGTATCGGAAATTCGCGCGGAGGAGGCCGCAGCTTGCACGCGCGCACACAGCGTCTCGACGCGCTGCGCCAAAGCGTCAAGTTCCCGGCCGGTTGGCGTGCCGGCCCATTCCCGAACGAACAGCGCTCCTCGATCCGACGCCTCCGCAAGCCGCGGCTCGAATGGAATGCGACCCAAGATCGGGACCGACCCCGATTGCGCCACACCCGGAAGGTCCCCCTCCGGAAACAATGGCCGCACGGAGCGGCATCCGTCGCAGTTGTAACCGGCCATGTTCTCCGCGATGCCGACCCGCGGCGATCCTGCCGCCTTGGCAATATCAATCGCATGACGCGCCGCATCCGCGGCTATGCCGGATGGATGACAAACCAATAGTACCGCATCGAGCGCAACCATCGCGCTCAGGAGGTGAAACCGATCGAGACCCGGCGCCAGATCGATAATCACCATGTCCAGTTCGCCAAATTGAGTCTGCGACAAAAGCCGGACCATTGCCTCCGAGTAGCCCATCTCCGCAGTGACGTCTTTTGTTGGAGCGATGGAATTGCCGTTCTCCTCGACGAAGCTAACCGGCGGCGGCTCGCCTCCCGCTAGCATCCCGCTCCATACGACACGGAGGCCGTGGGGCCCTGCCCCAGGTTCTATTCCTTCGATCATCGGCAGCCGGCGCTCGCGCTTCATTCCAAGCATCCGCGGAACGCTGGGCGAATTCAGGTCGGCATCCAGAATCGCAACTTTGCGACCCTTGAGCGCCAGCGCGGCAGCGATATTGATCGAAATGACGCTTTTTCCCGCGCCGCCCTTTGCGCTGGCAATCGCAATCACAGAGCGAACTCCCGCAAGGTTGCCGCGAATCCGTTCGCGCACATGAGCAGAATCAAACGGCGGCGCCGCGCCCGCCGGATAATCGGTAAAAATTCTCATTTTTTGTTCGCCGTGATTCCGCCCGGAATTCCCCGGACGGCCTCCCCACGGCGGAGTGTATCAAGTACCGATTTTATGTGTGAGAAAGCTCGTCAACAATGGCCCGGATGCCGTGCAATCCGGAAATCCCTTGCGGCAGAATCGCCTCGCTATCCTGGAAAAGGCCAAAAGCGGCTTGAAATTTCAATCGTTGCGAAATCCGGGCAAGCTCATGCCCGGGGCCGACAGGTATCAAACAGAATTTTTTCAGCCACCCTCGTCGTCGGCATCGGTGGAACCGAGCTTACGGTAGGTATTGCGTTCATCATCGTATGAGCGTTGCGACCGGGACTCGCGCTCCAATTCCTGCTGGCAGTCACGGCACAGTCGCGTAAACGGCATCGCACTGAGCCGCTCTTCGGCGATTTCCAGGCCACATGACTCGCAGACGCCGTAGGTCGATTCCTCGATTCGCTCAAGCGCATCGTCGATCTGCTGGAGCTTCACCCGCTCGCGATCGGAGAGGATGAAATTGATCTCGCGGTCGCGCTCCTCGGAGGCGAGATCGTAGGTATCCATCCCTTCGTCCTTGTTGCCTTCACGCTCCGCGCGCAGCTCCGAATCGATGCCGTTGAGCAAGTGCGTCTTGGTGTCGAGCAATTGCTCGCGGACCTGGATTAAAAATTTCTTCCTGCCTGTGGCAGCCTGCGCGGTTCGCTTCACCGGTTTCTTTCCTGATGCCTTCGTTGCCTTCGCAATTTTCTTGACCGGCCGTTTCGCCGGCTTCTTTGAGACGATCTTGCGGCTCTTTTTCTTCATATCAATTCATCGCTCCAGCAACGGTCCCCTGCAGGTCATAGCTGAGCGCCCCGTCTATTCGCGCACGCACAAATTCTCCCGGCTCCGCCTCGCCGGCCAGAAAAACCGACCCATCGATCTCGGGTGCCTGACCGGCGGTTCGACCACGCAACCGATTGCCGCGATCCGGACGCGGCCCTTCGACCAGCACTTCCATCTCGCGGCCAACCAGACCGCGGTTCTTGCGGAGCGAAATTTCCGCCTGCGCCGCCATTAGTTCGGAGCGCCGCTTTCGCTTGATACGATCCGGCACCTGGCCGGGCATCTCACCGGCGGCGGTATTCTCTTCGCGCGAGTAGGTGAACACGCCCACCCGGTCGAACTCCTGCCTGCGGACGAACTCGACCAGCCGCCCAAATGCCGCGTCGGTCTCGCCCGGAAAGCCCACAATAAACGAGGTCCGCAATACGACCTCTGGAATCCGTTCGCGGATACGTTCAAGCAGATGGCTCAGCGCCTTGCCCGAGCGCTCGCGGCGCATCGCCCGCAACATCGCGTCATCGGCATGCTGCAGCGGCATGTCGATGTAGTTCACGACCTTCGGCAGTTCCGCAATGGTGTTCAGCAACTCATCGGTTACGAAGTTGGGATAGCAATAAAGCAACCTGATCCATCGCAACTCGTCGATCGCTGCCAGTTCACGCAGCAGCGTTGCGAGCGAAGCCGGCGGCTCGAGGTCACGCCCGTAGGCGGTCAAATCCTGCGCAATCAGATTCAGCTCGCGCACGCCGCCGGCGGCGAGGTTACGCGCCTCGGCAACCACGTCGGCCACCTTGCGGCTCTCGTGCCGGCCTCGAATCTTCGGGATTATGCAGAACGAACACTTATGATTGCAGCCCTCGGAAATCTTCAAGTATGACGTGAAGAAATCCCCAGTCGCGATGCGGGCCATGCCCGCCGATGGCAGCAAATGCGCCGCACCGGCATACGGAATCTCTCGCGACTCGGGCGTTTCAGTCCGGCGCAGCAATTCCGGCAGCTCCAGGAAATTTCCCGTGCCGACAAAGACGTCTACTTCAGGCATTGATTGCGCGAGATCGGCTCCATAGCGCTGCGCCATGCACCCCGCCACAACCAGCCGAACTCCGGCGTTGCGGCGCTTGGTTTCCGCCGCTTCGAGAATCGCGTCGATCGATTCTTTCTTGGCTGCCTCAATGAATGCGCACGTATTCACCAACAACACCTGGGCCTCGGCTGGATCGAGCGTGATCTCGAAACCGGCGCGGACCAGTGCTCCAAGCATCAACTCGCTATCGGCGAGATTCTTGGGGCATCCAAGGCTGATGAGGTAAACTTTCTCCATCGGATCGCCCCCGGTTTTGGGGGCATATATTTGTACTCGCCGGAAATAGCCGAAGCAATCGGGGCGATTAAATTAGCTGGTGCAGCTATGTTTCAGATGCGTTACGGCGAGGGCGGCGGCGTCACAATATCAACGCCCGCAGGCACTTTGAATATAAACAGGATGTCGGCCAATTCCGTGTTATTGTGGATATCGGTGAATTTGACCCGGGTAACATTACCGAGCTGATCGGTAAGAACCAATGTTATCAGATCGTACGTTGCAGGATCGACGCCGATCTGAATCGTATATCCCCCTGCCTTTGGAACCAACGCCAGCCCAATTGACTGTCCGGCGCCGGAATTGGGAGCGAACGAGGCCTTGAAATCGCGCCGGAGGTTTCCCATTCCGAGCAGAAAGGCCGTCGCCCCGCTGGATTTCAGGGCCTGCGACAGCGGAGTTTCGATCACCTGATTGAGGCCGGGATCGAAATTGTAGAGCGTGGTTCCGTCACTAACGATCGTTTCCGGCTGCTCGCCGGCAAAGTCCCATCGCATCCGCCCCGGCTTGCGAAAATAGACCTTTCCCGATCGCTCGCGCTTGGGCGCGCCGACCGCCGCAATCTCTTCCTCGAATTTTGCCGAGTACGATGCAGTCCGATCGTAATGGCGCTGAATTTCCGTCAGAAGATGTTCCAGATCGCCGCTGCCTTTTTCGCCGGCTCCAAATGCTGGCGAAGACAATAATATCGCCAATATGATTGAAATTACGGTCTTGCAGGTCTTCATGATGTAGCAGGTTGTCGAGGCTTTACCGGGCGCCGCGCATCCGGACTTCGCGGGGCTTGGCACCGTCGGCTGGCATAACGAGACCCTCGCGCTCCATCTGCTCGACCATCCGCGCCGCGCGATTGTAGCCGATTCGGAGCCGCCGCTGGATCATCGAAATCGACGCCTGGTTGGTCTCCATCACGATCCGCACCGCCTCGTCATACATCTCGTCCTGTATGTCGTCACCGCCGGAGTCATCGCCCTCCCCGCCTTCGGGCTTGGTTTCGAGAATCTCCATCCTATAGTCTGGCGCGCCCTGCTCGCGCAGGAAATCGGTCAGCTTGCGGATCTCATGCTCGCTGACAAAAGGGCCATGCAGGCGCCGCAGCTTGGCGCTGCCCGGCGGCATAAAAAGCATGTCGCCCGCGCCCAACAATCGCTCAGCCCCGATGGAATCCAGGATCGTCCGCGAATCGACCCGCGACGTCACTTGAAACGATATTCGGGCCGGCAGGTTCGCCTTGATAAGCCCGGTGATGACATCCACCGATGGGCGCTGCGTGGCAAGAATCAAATGGATTCCCGAAGCACGCGCTTTCTGAGCAAGCCGTGTAATGTCGCGCTCGACCGTTTTGCCTTCGCTCAGCAGCAGATCGGCAAGTTCGTCGATTACGATCACTATCTTGGGCAACTTGCGATGCTCAATCGGCTCGGGGGTGGGCCCCTCCGCCGGCGAAGGCGGCTGCACCGCCGACCTAACTCCATTGGGGCCGCCGCCTTCGGCGAGCGCTTTGTTGTAACCGTCGATATTCCGCACGCCCAAATCGCGCATCATCAGGTAGCGCCGCTCCATTTCCTGCGTCGCCCACAGCAGTGACGATGCGGCCTTTTGCGGATCGGTAACAACCGGAACCAGCAGATGCGGAAGATCCTCGTACACCGAGAGCTCGAGCATCTTGGGATCGACGAGGATAAGGCGAACGTCATCGGCGGTCGCGTTGAACAAAATCGACGCAATCATCGTGTGGATCGAGACCGATTTGCCCGCGCCGGTCGCGCCCGCGATCAGCAGATGCGGCATCTTGACCAGATCGGCGGCAACCGGACGCCCGGCGATATCTTTGCCAAGCGCAATCGTAAGATGGCTCTGCGCGGCGGCAAACTCGTCGGCCTCCAGAATCTCGCGCAGATAAATTCGCTCGCGCTTGCGATTGGGCACCTCGATGCCGACGACCGCTTCGCCCGGGACCGGCGCTTGGATCCGAACGGCGGCCGCGCGCAGGGCCATCGACAAGTCGTCCGACAAATTCACAATCTGGCTCACCTTGATACCGGAGCCGGGCTCGAACTTGTACATCGTGACGACCGGGCCGGGCTGCACTTCGACCACATGTCCTTCGACGCCGAAATCCGCCAGCTTCTGTTCCAGCACCCGCGCGCTTCGCTCAAGCTGTCCTTCATCGACTTGCGCGTGTTCGGTAGAGGGAAGATCGAGGATCGACTGCGGAGGGAGTTTGTATGCCCCCTTCTGGCGCGGCTTTGCGGACGCCTTGTCGCGCTTGTCGCGGGACAGCGCCTCACGAAAATCGAGCAACTTCACCTTGAGATGCGGCTTGCCGGTGCCGTTGCCGTTGGATGCCGCTTCAGGCGGAACCTGATCGGCAGGTCCAAGCGAGATTGTGAAGCTGCGATTTTCGGCGATAGTTTCGCTGTCCCGGCGCGAGAATCGGAGTTTTTGCGCGCCCGCCGACAGGATTTCCGTTGGCGCCCGCTTGAGCATCAGCGCGGTCGCGCACAGCAAGCCAAGCGTGACGGCAATCGCACCGCCGGCAACGTTGAGCGAATCGCTTAGAGCAACCGCGATTCCGCCGCCGACGTTGCCGCCCATCCGAGGATCGGTCAGGTCCCATAATGCGCTCGCCGTCGCAACGGATCCGATGAAAAGCATCCCGCCGGTAATTTCGCGCACGATCGATTTGATTGGAGCGCCGGCCCATATTCTGAACGCGAGCATCGCGACCAATGCCATCAGCAAGTACGACTCGTGACCGATTGCTCCTCCGATCGCCGCGGCAAGCGCAGTCCCGACCGGCCCCCCGAGATTTGCCGCGCGGCCAAGGTCAACGCTGGCAAGACTCGCCATCCCAAAAGCGGCGATGCCCAACAGCGCAAGCGCTCCGATCTCGCGCACGATTCTCGTGTCGCGCGGCGCGGTGGGAGGCGCTTCCTCCACTGGTGCTGGAGGAGGAGCCAACTCCGGAGCGAGTTTTTCCTTACGCGGGATTGCCTTAAACCTCCGTCACGTATGGAATCACAATCGGGCGTTTGCCCAATTCGTCGCTGAAATAGCGCCGTACCGAACGCACAATTGCATCTTTTACTTCGGGCTCGTTCGCGCCCAAGCAACCGTTCATAGCACGCAGCCGCCGGATTAATTCCTCGCGCGCGCGCTGCATATGGACCGAAGTTCCGTCCCCGGTCACCAGTCCCCGCGATACCAAATCCGGGCCCGCGATGATCTTCCCGCTTTTGGCCGACAGCACGACGATCGCGGTGACGGTGCCGTCGCGCGCAAGCGCGCGGCGTTCGTCAACCACGGCGGGATCGCCTGCTTCCGCACCCTCAAGGATCACCCGGCCGGCAGGAACCGAATTTCCACGCCGTGCGCCGTTCGCATTCATTATGAGCGAGCCGCCGTCTTCGAGCAGGAAGCAGTCGCACGCGTCCACACCGGCAGCGATCGCCAGCGCGACATGCCGGGACAAGTGGCGATACTCTCCATGAATCGGAACAAACCAGCGCGGCCGGGTCAGGGTGATTAGCTCGGCCAATTCATCCTGGCTGGCATGGCCGGAGACATGCACCGGCGCAACCGCGTCGTAAACCACGTCGGCGCCCTGCTTGTACAGCCGATTGACGAGCCGATTAATCGTGCGCTCGTTGCCGGGGATGAAGCGCGAGGAAAGCGTCACCACGTCGCCCGCTTCGATATGCACATGCGGATGCGAATCTGTTGCGAGCTTGGCCAATGCGGAAAGCGGCTCGCCCTGACTGCCGCTGGCCAGAAAGCTCAGTTTGCGCGGCTCGATAAATTCCGCTTCTTCCGGCTCCGCAAATACGCCGGGCCCGAATTGAAGCTGTCCGATCTCACGGCCCAGCCGGACGCTTTCGGCCATCCGCCGGCCCAGCGGCACGACCATCCGGCCGAACTCGCGCGACACTTCGACCGCCTGGCGAATGCGATGCAGATGCGAGGAAAACGCCGACAGAAAAAACCGCCCGCGTGTGCGTGAGGTCAACTCGCGCAAGACCGGCTTGATCGAGCTCTCCGAGCCGGACCGTCCCGGCCGCTCGACGTTGGTTGAATCAGAAAGCAGAAGGGCCACGCCCTCCCGCCCAAGCTCGGCGAACCGTTCGCGGTCGAACTTTTGCCCGTCGACTGGCGCGTCATCGATTTTGAAATCGCCGCTATGGACGATGATTCCGGCGGGCGTACGAATCGCAAGCGCAACCGACTCGGGCGTCGAATGCGTTACGGCGATGGGTTCGATCGTGAATGGCCCGGCCTCAAAAGTCCGGCGCGGAACCATCTCGCGCAGGTCGGTTGAGTCGCGAAATTCAGCCTCGACCAAGCGCCGGCGCGCGAATGCGAGCGTAACCTGCGTTCCGTATACGGGAGCGCGGAAGCGGCGCAGGAGATGCGGCAACGCGCCGATGTGATCCTCGTGCGCATGAGTCAGCACGATCGCGTCGATTGCGAACTGTCCGCGCTCCAGCCACGTCAAATCGGGAACATAGGTCCCCATTCCGAGCGCAGGCTCGTCCGGGAACATCACGCCGCAATCGATAATGATCGCCCGCCCGGCGCATTCAATCACCATCAGGTTGAGGCCGATTTCGCCCAACCCGCCCAGCGCAGCTATTCTTACCGATGCGGTTGTCAGAGTGCTCTCCGCCATCACCCTCTCCTCCCCCTACCGCCGCACAGTTTCGAATTATATCCGGCCCGGATCGGCCGCGAAACAAGGGGGTCAGCCCCTTACTCCGGATAAGGAATATGCGCCGGGCAGGGATTGCCGTTTGGTCATGCCATCCCTTGCGTCTGGAAGAATGGGGTATTAGCTTTCGCTCCCAGAGGTGGCGATCGATGGCGTCCGTCAACAAAGTAATTCTAATCGGCAATCTGGGACGCGATCCCGAAGTCCGCTATCTGCCATCCGGACAAGCGGCTGCGTCATTTTCGGTTGCAACCACTGAAGTCTACAACGATCGCCAGGGCGCCAAGCAGGAGCGCACCGAATGGCACAATGTCGTCGTGTACGGCAAACAGGCCGAAAACTGCGGCCAATATCTGAAAAAAGGCCGGCAAGTTTATATCGAGGGACGAATCGCCTACCGCGAATACGAAGCCAAGGACGGCAGCGGTAAGCGCAAAGTCACCGACATCGTCGCGATGCGCGTGCAGTTCCTTGGCGGCAAGCCGGGGGCCGGCGATGAAGGGGGAGGATTCGGCGGCGGTGGCGGTAAACCTCGCGGCGGCGCGGGTGCCGGTGGCGGCGGCGGCGGCGAAGAGATTCCGCCGATGGACGACGAAGATATCCCGTTCTAGTTCGGGTGCCTGATTTTCGGAGGAGCGGGCAGCGGCGGTCTGTCCGCGCGAAGCGCAACCTCGAAAAATCCCCGTAGCGCATCGCGTAATTCATCCAGCGCGATACCTCGATAATTCACCGCAAGCGGGTCGAGCTTTCCCAGCGATTTGTCGCGCAGCGTGCGCGCGCCTTCCAGATTCCCGCGCTGGGCATGCAGAATTGCGACGGCGGCTTGAATCATTCCCTGTAGAAACAGCTTGTCCGCCCCTTCGGCGCGCAGCCAGATTTGCTCCCACGCCTCGTGGCATTCGAAGAATTTCCCGGCATTAAACAGCGCGATGCCTTCCTGAAAGAGTTCGTCCGACGGCTTGGAGGCCATCGCAGGCGGCTATGCGAACAGCATTTCGGACATCGCGCCGCCGGGCGGAATCATCGGCATCACGACTTCATCGGCGGGAATAACCACATCGACGATCACAGGTCCGGACGTGGCAAACGCCTTCTTGAGCGTAGGCGCGAGATCCTTTGCGTGCTCGACGCGGAAGCCGTGCGCGCCGTACGCGTCGGCCAGCTTGACGAAGTTCGGGACCGACATCGCGGAGTACGAATAGCGCTCGTAGTAGAACTTCTCCTGCCACTGCCGAACCATCCCGAGGTAGTAATTGTTCAGGACGATGACGGTGATATCGACCTTGTACTCGACGGCGGTCGCAAGCTCCTGAATGTTCATCTGGATCGATCCATCGCCGGAAATAACCACCACGCGCTTGTCCGGCGCGGCGAACTTCGCACCGATGCCGGCGGGAAAGCCGTAACCCATCGTGCCCAGCCCGCCCGAGGTCAGCCACGAGCGCGGATTCTCGAACGGGAAAAGCTGGGCGGCCCACATCTGATGCTGTCCGACATCGGTGGCGAGGATGCAATCGCCCTTGGTGATTTTGTGCAGCTCGGCCATCAACTGGACGGGAGACACCCTCCCATCCTTGCGCCCGGCAAGCCCGTTGGCATAGAGCGGCTTTTCCTTTTCCCACTCCCGGATCTGCTTGCGCCATTTGGCCCATTCGGCCCGCTTTTTCGCTACGTTCTCGCGCGTCTTGACCATCTCGATCATGTCGACCAGGACCGACTTGATGTCGCCGACGATCGGAATATCCACCTTCACGTTCTTGGAAATCGACGACGGGTCGATGTCGACGTGAACGATCGTGTCGGCCTTGGGCGCGAAGTCGGCGATTCTGCCCGTCACGCGATCGTCGAAGCGCGCGCCGATTGAGACCAGGCAATCGGTGTTGCACACCGCCGTGTTGACGCCATACGAACCGTGCATCCCGAGCATCCCCAGCCGCATCGGATCGGAGGCCGCAATCGAGCCGAGGCCCATCAATGTTTCCGTGGTTGGGATGCCGAGCTTATCCACCAGTTCGCGCAACTCGGCCGCGGCGCCGGACCATTGCACACCGCCGCCAACGTAAAACAGCGGCCGCGCGCTGGTCTCAATCGCCTCGATCGCGCGCTCGATCTGGCGCGGATTGCCGCGCACCGTCGGCTTGTAGCCGCGCAGATCGACGTTATCGGGATATTTGAAAGTGTGTTCGGCCTGCTGCACGTCTTTGGGCAAATCGACGACCACCGGGCCGGGCCGTCCGGTACCGGCGATATAGAAAGCTTCTTTAATTACCCGTGCGACGTCGCGCACGTCTTTCACCAGATAATTGTGCTTTGTGACCGGCCGTGTGATGCCGACGAAGTCCGCCTCCTGGAACGCATCGTTGCCGATTAACGAAGTGGGCACCTGCCCGGACAGAATCACCAGCGGCGTGGAGTCCATGTAGGCATCGACAATTCCGGTGACGGTGTTGGTCGCGCCGGGACCCGAGGTCACCATCGCGACGCCCGGCCGTCCGGTGACGCGCGCATAGCCCTCCGCCATGTGCGTGGCGCCCTGCTCGTGACGGACGAGCACATGCTTGATTTTGGAATCGAGGAGCGCGTCGTAGGTGGGCAGGATGGTGCCGCCCGGGTAGCCGAAGATCACATCGACGCCCTCGGCAATCAGGCTCTCAATTACGATTTGCGCTCCAGTAAGCTTTTTCATTCAGCGATCTTCGCGTTGGCGGTAAAACATCGGAGCCAATCAGCGTATAACACCGAAAATCGCCGCACAACGTGGGGTTTGCCGACAGGTTGGAAGATCGCGCTTCGGACTCAAAGTTCCTGATGTCTAATGGCCGGCGTTTTCCAGCGCCTCAGGCGTGAAGAACTGATTGTCAACGACGCCCATGTCGATATACCAACATTCGCGCTCCGGGGCCGACGGGCTGGGCATATAGACAACCGAACTGTACCCGGTCTGGAGATCCTGGTCGACCAACGCCAATTGGAAAATCCGCTTGTAGGGATAGATTGCCACGCGTGCGTCCGGCACCGGGCGGTCGCGAAACGTATTGAAGAGCGCCAGCGTCTTCCATAGCTTGCCATCGCGATCGTACTGGTCTGTGGCGGTCACGAACCATCCCTCCGAGTCGATGTAGAGAATGCGTCGCGGGATGGTCTGATCGATGCCGTTTGGTCTGGCGTCGGCCTGAATCACGTATAGGTGACGCATTTCCCAGTTCTCCGGACAAATCGAGCGGTTCCCGTCATATTTGCATCCGGTTTCAGGCGAATGGATTGCATTGACAGGCGCGAGCATCTCCTTTTCACCGAGGAACTTGTAAGTGAAATCCTCGACCTTCGCCGAAAAGCCAAAAAACGAATCCGGATCGATCGTGTTCGCCGAGGCCGCACCCCCGGCCGCAACCGCCATCCCGCCTCTGCCACCGCCGGATCCGCCGCTAAACCCCGGCAGCATCCCCATCGCGTCCGACAACAACGCCGGGGAGAGCCGCCGCAGCCGCCGCGTAAACGGATTGAACACCCAAATGTTGTCTTCCTTGTCGGGATCGAGCAGGCGCTGCCCGACAAGACCGAAACCGCGCATCGAGGAAGGTTCTATGAAAGGATAGTAGCCGAAGCGGAAGCGGATTCCGCTGGACACGCCGTCGGGATCGGTCGGAGTCGGCGGCACATCGATACGTCCGATATTGTTGTAGATTGCGAAGTGACCGATCGTGAAATAGCTGATCGGGGTGCCGGAATTATCGTTGCCGTAACTTGCGATCTCGCCGTAACGCAAGTCGATGTCATCGCTATACAGGGGACGGTAGCTGAAGTTCCACATGATCTTGATTGCCGCATCAGGATCGCTGGCGGTAACCAGTGGGAACGGCAGTCCGGCAACATAGTTCAGCACCGCACCGGTCGGCGATAATTTGACCTGCGGAGAATATTTCTCAGTCGCCACTTTGTACGGCGGAGGCCAATCGAGCTTTTCCGGCTCGACTATATTCAGGACCATGCCCTGCTTGATCAAGTCGTAATTACCGGGGCTGACCAGTTTCTCCACCAATGCGGCATTACTCTTGGTGATGACGTCGCCGGGCTTGACCTGCGCCGAGGTTGTCGGCGCCGCAGTCGCAACAACGGTAGGCGATGCGGCCGAAGGCGAAGGGGACTGCGCTTGAGCCGGCGCAAACCAGCTCAATTGCGCTCCCATCACGATCATCACAGTGATAACCCGGGTTCGCAGATGTCGCATCGTTATCCTCCCAAGCCCGCATCATCTTACAGCCGTTAGGTATCGGGTTAAAGCGCAGGTTGATCGATGTGGCCGGCCGTCTCTATTATCGGCGGCATGCGAAAAACCATCGTGTTGGTGCCGATAGCCGGAATCGTCGCAGCGGCAATCGTAGTTGCGCTCGCGCCCCATCCCGCGTTCGCGCAATTGCCGCGGATGGGCCCGCCGCTGGCCACCACGGTCGTTATCTCAAAGCCGGCTCCCGGCCAGATTTATGGTAATCGCCAGGTAATCACGATGGGCGTGGAGGGAAAGACGTACAAGTTCGTGCTCAAGGATGCGTGGGCCAACGATCCCAGCGGGAAAATCCATTGGGACGACATCTGGCAGCAGGTGCGCCAATACACTCCGAACATGATGGTTACCGGCATGAACAGCGATACGTTCGAGAAGATCAAACCGGGCGATACGATGACTATTAACGGCCTATACGCGCCGCTCAACCGCAACTTCGAAGTGATTGGGACGGAATCCGGCTCCGGCCCCTACGCCCCCGCCCAGCATTACTGAGGGAAAAAACAGGGGCGCGAATCGCCCCCTCGAGCCTCGCGTATCCTACGGTACGCCGTTGCCAAGAAGGGTGATACTGCGCGGACTCTTGAAATCGGGGCCATCCGCGACGCTGATGCTGCCGCTGAGCGGTGACCCTGTAACCGTCGGCGCAAACGTCACGTTTATCGTGCAGCTCGATCCGCCCGCCAAGAGACCCGGATCAGGGCAACTGCCGCCTGTGATGCTGTAATTCGCGCCGCCGCCGCTGATGTTGTTCGGTCCGATCGAAATCGCCGCATTAGCACTGTTAGTAATCGTGATGCTCTTGATCTGCGATGCGTGGGCAGACACCGAAAGCGATCCGAATATCAGCGATAGCGGCGGGTTAACCGTCGCTGGAATCGTCGTCCCTGCCGTAAGCGGCAGCGTCGCGGCTCCGCTGGGAACGTCGGGATTGCCAGAGACATTCAATATTGCCGACTCCGCTCCCAGCGCTCCGGGCGTGAACTTGATCCCGATATTGCACTTCGACGGCAAGCTCGCGCTGCCCGCCGCGGCCGTCCCGCCACAATCGACCCCGCTGGTCGCGGTCACGACTGAGAAGTCGCCGCCGTTTAGGCCGGTGAAACCCACCCCACCAGTCAACGTCACCGAAGTGGTCCGGAAATTCTCGATCGTCACGTTCAGTGTGCTCGACGTTCCCCACGCAAGCGACGGATAAGACAAGCCGATGCTTGGCGCCAGCGCAAGGTCGGCGGCCGAACTCCCCGCCAGCGGGATGTTGGTATGGCCCGCGCCGCCAGTGTTGTCGGACAAGGTTAGCGACGCGATTATCGGATTGGCGGCATGGTTCGGCGTGAAGCTAACGCCAATTGTGCAGCTCCCTCCCGGCGCTAGCCCGGTTGGAGGGCAGGTACTGGACGCGACCGCATATTCGGGATCGCTGGTGCTCGTTCCGATAATGAACAAGGGATTCGATGCGCCGGTGTTCATGATCGTGAGAGTCTTCGTCGCCGTATCTCCGACTGCCATTGGTGGGAAATTCAGGCTCGTCGTGCTCCCGCCGGTGGTATAGGAGACGGATGTGGTCGGTGTCGCGGTGACAGTGGGGGTCGCGGTTGTTGTGGCGGTCGAAGTCGCGGTTGGAGACGGGGGAGGTGTGAATTCCGCCGCACCCATGTCCACTACCGCATTGCCGTCGGTGTTTCCGTCCAAAATTCGGGGGTTACCGAAATAATCCTCCGCAGGAAGATCTGGTGCACTGTTCAAACCCGCATCGATCGCCGGAGAATCGGCAAGAAGTTCAAAATTCTCGTTGCGAGGATCGACAAACGCGGGATCAGCGGAAATATTTCCGTTGAGCCCGGGCGCTCCGGCACAGCCCGCTTGGAACCCGCTGCCGCCGGAACTGAACGCATCATTGTTCTTGAGGACGGGCGGCGTAGCGCTGAATGTCGTATCGCAATATAAAGCGCTCTGACCGGAACTTCCGATCATCAGATTGTTGATGACTTGGGATGTGCCGTCGAAACCGTCGAAATAAACAGCTGAACCTTGCTGCGTCGCAAAGTTCGCCGCGATCGTATTGTTGACCAATAGCGGACCGGCGGTTCCGGACGGGACGGAAAACGCAAGTCCCCCTCCCCGATCGGAGGTATTCTCGGCAATTACGTTCTGCACCAGTATCGGATTCGAATTATTTTCCGTCGCGATTCCTCCGCCGCGGGAGGCTGGGGATATCCCACTTGCGGAATTGTGTGAGATTAAATTGCCCATAAGGAATGGTGTTCCGGCGGCGCTCATCCATATGCCACCACCATCGCCGCTTTTCCACGAGTTCTCGTAAATCGTGTTGAAGACTAGCGCTGCCGAGCCGGCACCCCCTAAATAAATTCCTCCGCCCCCTCCGCCGGTGCAGGTTCCCTGTGCGTTATTGGCAATCACATTTGATTCGATGATTGGCGATCCAGAAGAAACGGCAATTCCTCCGCCTTCGCCACAAGCGCAATTATCGGTAATCACATTCCCTGAAATCGTGGGTGCACCTCCCAAAACAGAGATGCCGCCACCTGCCAATGGAATCGAAGCGCAGCGCGACGTAATTGTAAATCCTGATATTTCCGCGGCATTTGTTGTCCCGGAAGGAAACGTCACAACCGGTGCTCCTGTCCGGCTGCCATCGATAATGGTGACGTCGGGGCCGCCAGTGCTGGTCACAGTAATGTTGTTGCTGAAGTTTATCGTCTCAAAGTAGGTCCCGGGTTCCACTTCAACCGTATCACAAGTAGCTGCGGCGCTAATCGCAGCCTGAATCGTCGGATACTCGCTGGGAACGTGAATTATTGCGCATGCCGTTGGGGTGGGGGACGGCGATGGAGTTACCGGGGTCGGCGCTGCGGTTCCCGTCGAAGTCGCCGTTTGCGATGGCGTGACGGTCACCGTTGGAGAGATCGACGCGGTCGGGGAGAAGGTCGCTGTCGGTGTCGACGTTAAGGTCGGGGACAGCGTTCTGGTAGGCTTCGGTTTAACTGTTGGGGTCGCGCTGAATGTCGCCGAAGGGCTGAGCGTGCCGGTCGGGCTAAGAGTTGCGGTCCGGCTTACGGTGAGCGTCGGCGATGCGGTAACCGTTTTTGTCGGAGGTGGACCGGAGCCGGCGCCAATCGCATATAGATTATGGTCTTGCGATCCTACGTAAACGGTACCGTCAGCGCCAATCGCCGACGACCCGCTGACGAAGTTGCCGATCGGAAAGATCCACTTCTGGCTACCATCGGGATTTAAAGCATATAGATTTGAGTCGTCGGAGCCAACGTATATCGAGCCGTCGCTACCGATTACCGGCGACGAATAAATCGAACCACCCGTTACATAGCTCCACTTAAGGGTACCGTCACGGTTGACAGCGTAAAGTTTGTCATCCGTTGAACCGATGTAGATTGTACCGTCGGCTCCGATTGCGGGCGAAGACACATATATCGCTGCATTCGTCACGAATGTCCATTCTGGTGTGCCGTCAGGATTTACCGCGTACAGGTTTGTGCCGCCGCCTATGAACACAGTGCCATCGGCCCCAATAGCCGGCGACGAATTCATCCAGCTGCCAATTGCAAGCTTCCATTTGAGAGTGCCGTCCGAATTAACTGCATAGAGACTGTATGTTGGCGAAGTTGAACCTACATACACAGTTCCGTCGGGAGCAACCGCCGGCGATGACTGAAGTGCCGCGCCAGCGGAAAAAAACCACCTTAGGGTGCCATCAGGGTTTATTGCATATAAATTGCCATCATCGGAGCCAACCAAGATGGTTCCATCCGGACCAATGGTTGGCGAACACTCGATCCAGCCCCCGGTAGTATACATCCACTTGAGTGTGCCATTCGAATTTACTGCGTACAGGTTGTTGTTTGTCGATCCAACATATATTACACCGCCATTGTCGACAGCTGGGGACGATACGTCGATCGCGGCACCCGTAGAGTATTTCCATTTTAGAGTACCATTTGAATTGACGGCATATAGGTAATCGTCTTCAGAGCCGATGTAAATTGTATTATCTGCTCCAATTGATGGTGAAGACTCATAGATAAAATTGCCCGTTGATAGCTTCCATTTTAGCGAACCGTTGTTGCCGCTGGTGTCATACTGGCTAAGTCCCGTGTGCGCAAGATCGTGATGAAACATCGGCCAGACAGACATCGCCGTCGCAGTTGGCGTCGGGGTGACGCTTTGCGCTCGCGGAGCGGGGATGAACGTTCCTGAAAGTACCACCAGCATTATCGCGCTTACGATCGCGATCGCACCGACTCGGAATTTCCCAACAGGCTCTCGCATCGTCCCAATTTCCTTGGAGCGGACCCACTGATTCTGGAGTGAAGCAGGCTATCGGACGTTTGATTAGCAAATAGTGAGCTATGTGACAATCTGACGAAGCTGGAACGATAGTTCATGGCTGAACGGATCAGCCTGACGACTGGGCCCGGCTCGACGGCATCACGAAGGGTTACCCTTCCCAACCATGTGGATGGGTCTCGGCACACACCGGCATCATCGTGCAAGCCACGCAGGTACCATTTGGCCCATATCGGCCCTTGCGCAGGCGAATCGCGGGTGGAAATTTGCGATTCATCCAGATGGCGCTGGAAGGCATTGGGTACGAATGTCAAGAATCGGGCGCAAACATCGAGGTACCGTCGGCCCCTCCGATCCGTGAGTTTCGGCGCTTGCAGCTACGGGGCGATCGCGATGCCGGTCGGCTGGCTAAGTCCGGTGCTGATTCCTGCCAGCGTCGCCGACGGAACAATGTCACCATCACTGCCGGCGGCATAAACCGTGACGCTGCTGCCGCCGAAGTTCGCCACATAGATTCGTCCGGCGGCATCGACCGCAATCCCCTGCGGATGATTCAGGCCGGTCGCCGCACCGGAGATCGCCGCGCTCGGTCTTACATTACCGGAGCTGCCCGCAGCAAAAATCGTGACACTGTTGCCGCTGAGGTTTGCCACGCAGAGATTCCCTGCCGAGTCCCGAGCCACCGCCCAAGGCGCGTCGAGCTTGGTGCGGTCACCCGCAATAATCGCCGTCGGACGGACATTGCCTCTGCTCCCGGGGTCGAAAACCGTGATGCTCCCAGTCTGAGCGGGGCCGCCCTCCGAGTTCGCAACGTAAATCGCTCCGCGCGGATCGACCGTGATTCCGTACGGAACCTGCAAGTGAGTCTTCGGGCCGGCGATTGTCGAGACCGGCTTTGCATTGCCGGCGCTCCCCGGCGCGTAGACGGTGACGCTGGACGCCTTGGCGTTGGTCACATAAATATTGCCGCTGGCGTCCACCGCAATTCCGTATGCGCCATCAAGTCCGGTTGCATCGCCCGCGATCGTCGCGATCGGTGTGTCGTCGCCGCTTCCGCCGCCTGAATAAATCTCGATGCTCCCGGTACCAGCGGAGCCGCCGAACTGGCTCGTTACATAAATCTTGCCCGTCAGATCGATGGCAATGCAGTCAGGCTCGACGACTTCACCTTGCGGATTGTGCAAGTTGATAGTCGCAGTCGGCGCGCTATCGCCGCGGCTCCGCAGCTTGAATGCATTCACCATTCCGCTGCTGGTGTTGGTAACGAACAACCCCGAAGCTGCCGCAGGATACGGCGTGAGGATCATCGCGCCGAAAGCAAGAATCGAGGCAACCAGGACGACTCGAACTACGGATTTCATCGGCATCCTCCTCCCGGCGTGGCGGTTCGATCGGGGCCGTCAATATTGATCGAAGCCGCCGCCGCCGGGGCTCGCTGAGTCTCGCCATTTCCGGGACTCGGCGAACACCATCGTCCAGCACTACCCGGCAATTGGTGAAGCAAGAGTCAGGCCGGAAAGGTTCGGGCGCGAAGGGAATTTCCGTAAGCGCTATATGCTGTCATTTTACGCGACAGGATCGATTTGCGCTGAGGAAAAGAGAAACCCGCCAAAATGTAGCATTTTTTAAAGAATGGTTGCAGGGCTGCACCATCCACCAGATGACGGCGCGGGCGCTACATCCGCAACACAAACCGTATATCGCCCACGCGGATTTGGCTGCCGGCGCCCGCAAACGCCGAGCCGCTTACTTGCTGCCCATTCACAAAGCTGCCGTTGGTCGAGTTCAAATCCATGAGCTCGAACCCATTCCCCTTCCGGACCAAACGGGCGTGAGATCGAGAAACGCTGCTGTGCGGGATGATGATGTCATTGGCTTCGCCGCGGCCGATCGAAACCTCATCCTTGATAAGCGAGTATTCCGCCGCGATCGGATCGGCGCGATCGATCGTGACCAGTCGTGCGCCATAACCGGTTCGACCCGGTGGCGGCACTCCGGTAACTGGTGGAACAGTTGGCAATGAAGCGGGTGGGCGAGGAACCGTGCGACCCGCGGAAAGCCCCGGAACACTGCGCGCCTGAGCTTCCACGATTGCTTTAAGTTCCTCCTGCGACACACCAAAACGCATTCGCGACAGACCGATCAGCCCAAGGATCGCAATCAGCGGAACAGCGCCATTCCACCAGTTGAACGAGAACGCGCGCAGCCCGGTCCCGCCCTCGTTACCGCCGGCGCCGCCGGTGTCGTTAGGAATATTGATCGCCGCGCCCCCCACTCCTCGCACCTGGTATGCCGTTGATGCCTCTCCGGTTTGGCCGTTGTAGTCAATCTTCAATTCAACCGTCCGATTGGTTCCGTCCTCGATCGGACGCGGCGTTTGATATGTGAGCGAATATTCGGTCGCTATCGAGTGTCCGATCTCGCGCACCAGCTCGGGAAATCGCCCCTCCTCCGTGATGATGTTGTAGGACCGACCGTGAGTGGCATCGACGATATCTTTGTACTCTGGTGCGATAAACGGCGGCGGCACGATTGCGTAGAAAGTCAGCCCGTTCTTCTTGAGCATTGCGGCAACGTCCGACCCGGTCAAATTGGTGACGTCTGTACCGTGCTCGTGATGGTTCCAAAAGGCCTCGTCATGCTGTGAATTTGCCGAGCCGTCGCCCTGATGATGGCATGGCGCGTCGGTCACGATGATAATGATTCCCTCGGCTTCGGGCCGGAACGGGAAGCTGGCCGCATAGGCAAGTGCGTCAAGTTGATCCTCAGGAATATCGCCGCCGCCGCCGGCATGCAGGCTGCCAACCCAGTTGGTGAACTGGTTCACGTCGGAAGTCATCGTATTGCGATACGGGCAGTTGCAATCGGGGTACTTCGATATGACGTAATCCTCGAACGTCACCAGGCCCAGCCGGTAATCACGGTTATTTGACGCGAGATCTTGCGCGAAGGAGATAACGTTTTGCTTGACCGCATCGATGTACGGCTGCATCGACTCGGTAACATCCAGCACGAATACAATATCAACCGGGCGGCCCTGCCCAACGCCGCGAAAGTCGAGAATCTTGGCCTCTTTGCCGTCTTCGTAGACCTTCAGATTTTCCGGGCGCAGGTTGCCGACCGGAGCGCCGCTCTGATCAGTCAGGCCGAAATCGATTTGCACGCCGCCGTCGGAATCAAAATGCTCAAGGCCGGGGTTCCCGATCGAGACCTTCAGTTCTCCGCCGGCGGACGCGATAATCGCGCTGAGACCGAGCAGCAAAAATGCCCCAATCCAGATCAAAGCTGGAGTTCCACGGCGCCGATTCATACTTACACTTGATTCTCCGGACTGGAGGCTTGGGCAGTCAAGCACCTTCGGGTAATATCGAGTAATTGGTTGCCTGGCATATTGGCACGACTAATCTTGCCTTCATGCTCGCATTAGGTTATCCCAAACCCTGACCCCGGTTTTCCACGATGAGCACCAAGTGAAACACCCGCCTGTGCTGCGAATAAATTTTTGTGCGGATTGGCGTCTGGCGATCGTCGTCGTAGCGACAATTTTGCTGGTCCTGCACGCGGCGCAAGCCTTCGCCGGTTCGGCAAAGGGAACCGCTCAGATCGGATTTTTTGGCCAGCCGCAGCAGGGTTTTCAGCACGTGTACCTCAACATCACCGGGGTCAGGCTCAGCCCCAAAAAGAACCCGGGTCCATCCGATCCAAAATGGCAGCTAGTCCCGGCGCCATCGCAGGCTGGCGCCACGCAGGGCGGAAGCGACGCCGAGTTGCAGCTCGATCTGAATTCAGTTCAAAACGTTCCGGTCCTGTTCAACGGCGCATCGGTCCGCAAGGATACCTATCAGACGGCAGAGCTTCTGCTCGATTCGGCCAATCCCGGATCCATTGTCACTAACTGCCCGCAAGCCGGCTCCAACGAGGGCTGCATCATCTACCCGATAACTTTATTCAATTCCGGAAATCAGATTCTTACGCCGGAAGGAAGCTTGGTGATGTCGGTAGCCGACCACAAAACTTCGTGGCAAATCCTGCAGATTTCGTTGCAGGTGGTCCAGCCGCCTGCGGTATCCGGCGCGCCATACGTCGTCAACGTCTCGATCCTTCCTTTGAGCAATTCAACTGTACTCCCCACCGGCCAATTCCTTTCAGCAGTGACTGGTTCGGTTGAATCTCAGCCAACTCCGACTACCACACCCACCCCGGTCGCGGTCGCGCCGGGCCCAGAAACCGCTACTGCCATGCCGCAGGCGGCGGCGACCGCGACCCCAACTCCTCGTAACCGGGTGCTCAGCGTTACCGCGGAGGTCGGCGGAACCGATACCGTCGTTACAACCGACGGAGTCCAATCCAACAACGGCTATACGCTTCAATTGCCGGTCGCAGGTACGTTTGGAAGTTACTACGACCTTTACGTCTCAGGCGGCACGTCGAACTACCAAGCCGTCCGACTGCCAATGCTCACGGGAAACAGTTACACGCAAAATTTCAAAACCAACACAAATAAGACGCTCAGCACCATCTCGGGCACTGTCGTCGATGCGTGCACCGGCAAGCCCATCATCGGCGCGATCGCAGAATTGCTGATCGCGCCCTTAAACAATCCGACGGCGGATTGCTCCTCCACACCGGAGGCGTGCGTCGTGGTCGCCTCGGGAAGCACCGACGACCTCGGGCACTTTCCATTGCCGGGGACCTTCAAGATTCCAGCCGCACTCGACCGCGTTCCGCAGCCCCAAAAGGATTTCCCATACACCTTGATGGTATCCGCATCGGGGTACGACACGCTGATTAGATCGCCGGTATTGCCGGATTCGGCGGCCAAGGGCGTCAATTGCGGGACCTCTTCTAAATTTCAGTCGTGCGATCTCTCACTGACCAGTGGATTTATTTCGGGGATGATACAGGTGAGCGGTCCAACGTCAGGGAGCGACATCCTCGCCCAAGTCTTCGCCGAACAGGCCGGCACCGGCACCTTAGTGAGCACACTGTCCACACCACTGATTTTGAAAAGCTCATTCAATTATACGAAAGCCTATACGCTCCGGGTTCCGACGCAGTCCGGCAACCTGGACCTAATCGCAACTACTATCGACTTGTACCAAGGTGCCGCCGACCCCTACTCCGGCCACACTATCGAAGTGCTTCCAAACATCGCCCCTCCACCGCTGGAGCCGTCCCCGCAATGCAACGCGCCAGTTACGGTACCCGATTTTCCCGAACTTACCTGCGTCGGCCATGGAAGCATCGTCGGCACGGTCATCAACCCTGACCTTGGCGCTTCTGTCGTGCTGTCGAAGAATGGCGTGCAACTGGCGACGACGCCCCTCCAAAACGTCAATCCTGTGTTGCCATTCCCGCCCAGTAACAGTTATTCGTTCTGTGCTCCGGCCGACACCTACACTTTGCAGCGGTACGAGTTGCCGACGCCGACGGCGTCAGTCGCGCCAACGATCGTTCCAACCCCGGTTCCCGACGGCAATCAAGTCAGCGTCACAATCCCGACTCCGCAGCTCGTCGCGACGCCCACTGCACACGCATCCCCCACGCCGACTAATGAACCGCCGCCGTGTCCGACAATTTGCACAAATCCCGGTGGGTCATGCCCGGGCGTATGTGCGAGTGCAAACCCGAATCCGCTATGATGACGATCGTGCGCAAACGGACGCGGCATTCCGTCAATCTTCTCGTGTTGGGCATCGTTGCGGCCGCTGCGGCTGTCGTCGCAGCCGCCTGCAACAATAGCCAGGGGGGATTTGGCGGCAGCGTCGGCAATACACCTAATCGGATTGTTGGCCTGACCTTTGGTTTTTTCGGCACTGCCGGTGAACCGTTTACGGCCACAATGACTGACGCTATCGCGTCGTGGAATGTGCAGGGCGTAACCCCCCTGCGCGTCCTGATTTGCAACAACAGCAATCCCGCCGCGGTCGAGGCAACTCATACCGGCAGCGATACGAATCTTCTCAGCGTTCAAATCACCCGCGGCACTGCCGTCGTCCAGACTGGTTCGACATCCACTCCGGGTGGACAGGTGTCGCTTCGGACCAAGCCCGGTTTCGATCGCATCGCGCCGCCGGCCAACCCAGACTTGCGAATCTTCGTGAGCGGACCCGCGTTGGAGCGGTTCAGCTATCTGGTCGAAGATCAGTCGCAAGGCTTCATTGGACAGACCAACGCACCCGCGATGTTTATGTATGAAACGCCCAATGGGAAAGTCGACGGCCAATTCATGCAGATTCAAAATTTTGGCGCCTTCACCGTCAGCATGTCCCTTGATGGCAATGTAGTGGCTACGGCGACCGGCGCGCCAACCGTCACGATCCAGGAACCATAGGCTCGGTTGCTTCGTGAGCCGGCGACCGCTTTTGACTGGTCGCCGTATTCGTCATAATTTTCCTTATTAGGAGCCACCGCGGCGAGCTAACACGTTTGGTCCTCCCCGACCTCGAAAATAATTTATGAACTCGCAGTTGATGCGCCGGATTGTGATGGCGATAGTCGCACTCGTAATTATTGCGGCCGCATTACCCGCCTGGCGCTACTACGTCTATCTTGGCCATCACATCACCACCGACGATGCCTACGTCGATGGTACCGTCGCGCTGGTCTCCTCGCGTGTCGCCGGCACTGTCGCCGCGGTTTATGTCGAAGAAAATTGGACTGTGAAGGAAGGCGAGCAACTGCTGGAACTTGACCCGCGCGACTTCGAAGTCCGCGTCAAGCAGGCCGGTGCGCAGCTCGAACGAGCCCGCCAGTCAATTGACGAACTTGCGGCGGGGGTGAATGCCGCCAAGGCCGGCGTCGCATTGGCCGACTCGCAATTGACACAGGCACAGATTGATTTCGACCGCGCAAAATTGCTCAAGAAGGAAGGAATCGTTTCCGCCGAGCAGTACGACCAGGCAACCACCGGGCTGCGGATCGCAATGGCCGATGTTGCACTGGCAAAGCATCAGTTGACACAGGCCGAAGCGGCCCTTGGCCCTCAAGTCGGCCCCGACCATTCACCCTATGATCGCCCGGTCGTGGAACAGGCCAATGCCGCGCTGGATGCAGCCAAACTTGACCTTGCCTATACGAAGATCTCAGCGCCGTTTTCCGGTGTCGTCACGCACAAAAGCGTTCACGCCGGGCAGCGCGTCCAGCCCGGCGAGCCGCTGATGGCAATCGTGCCGATGACGAAGCTTTACGTCACCGCCAATTTTAAGGAAACCCAACTCACCGACGTCCGCGTGGGCCAGCCCGCCGAGATCGAGGCAGACATCTACCCCGGCGCCACATTTCGCGGCCATGTCGATTCAATCAGCATGGGCACCGGCTCCGCATTTGCGCTGCTGCCCGCCGAAAATGCCACCGGAAACTGGGTTAAAGTTGTGCAGCGGGTGCCAGTGAAAATTTCGCTCGATTCCGAGATTCCCGCCAATCAGCCGTTGCGCCTTGGGCTGTCGGTGGAAGTCTCGATCGATACTGCCGATCGCACCGGCCCGCTATTGACCTCCATGGTGCAGCATAGTTTTGAGCGCGGGGGCCAGACCCTCCCCAATGAACGCCTAACGGTACCGCCGGTCCCCATTGAAAATTCTCATGAAATTGGCGCGGCGCCGCCGAATGGCGAACAACATACGATCCAGGAAATTGCTCCCGCGCCGAATTCTCCTCGATAGCCCCAGCACCTTTCAATTGCGGCATCGTTAGGGTTGTATTACGCTCTCGGCGCACCGGCTTGATGAAGGCACCCGAACGTCATGCTTGATCCACACGTAATCGAACAGCGCCTGTCCGCTTACCTGGGCGCCAAAATCGCCCGCACCAGCATTCTCGCCAGCGGCTGGGAAACTACGGTGTTCGAATTCGTGCTTAGCTCGCGGTCCACATCGTGTCCCGCGCTGCCGGTGGGAAAGCCGCTCGCGCTGCGCTTCTATCAAGGCTCCCAGGCCGACGCGAAATGGCGGCGCGAGCATACGACGATCGAGCGCTTGTCGATTGCCGGGTTTCGCGTGCCGCATCCGTATGCCTTTGAACCCGATCACGGCGCTCTCGGCGCTCCTTTCCTGATAATGGAACGGCTTGAGGGCGGACCGCTGTTTTCGATTCGAAGTTTCCCTGAATCGTTCGCAACCTTCTCGATGGGCTTCTTCTCATTCGTACAGCATCACGCACGGCTGCATAAGTTCGATCCGGCGATGCCCGGCCTGCGGGACATTCAGCACGCCTACCTCACTCCCGGTGCCTCTCCCGATGCCCCGCTGCTCGATCGCGTACTGGCGATTATCGCGGAGCGTGTCGAAAATGGACCGCTGCCCGGACTGCGCGCGGCGCTCCGCCGCGTTACCGAACGCGCGCCGTCGTTTAAAGCCGCTACGCCCTCGCTGCTGCACATGGACTACCATCCGATCAACGTGATGGTTAAGCGATTTCGTGTCACCGGCATCATCGATTGGGTGAACGCCGACGTTGGCGATCGCCATCTCGACGCCGCAATGACCGCAGTGATTCTTTCGTCGTCGGCGCTGGAGGGTCCCATTTGGATGCGCGATAATGCCCTCGGCAACGGGCTGCGCAGTTCATTCGCCCTGATGTACCTGCCGCTGTATCACGCGATGGCACCGATGGACTTCGAGCGTTTTCGCTATTGTCAGGCAGTCGCGGCGCTGCTCCGCCTCTCGATGATGGGAATGATGCGCACGCGCGGCCCTGAAACCGTCGGATTTCGATCCGAAGCCATCAACGAAGTCACTCCAGCAGTGGTCCGGCTGCTTACGCGCTATGCCACACGAACCAGCGGCGCGGACGTGCGCCTCGACCTCACGACACCGCAACTCGCCTGATCCGATAGCCCCCACCACTGGAAATACCCCTACGAAATCCGCTATACGCTTCTGGCATGCGAAAGATTCTTTCCGATTCTCTTGGAACAATGGCTAGAGTTACCCTCTCGGTTTTGATGCTAGGCGCCACTTTCCTTTCCTCGTGCGCGGCGACGCAGCCCAGTGCCTCTTCGCCGGCCTCATCGCCGCCGGTTGCGGTGGCAACTCCCGGCGAGCGGTGGTACTTGATGCTGCCGCCCCCGATGATGCCTCCAACACAGGACGAGCATGGTAATTTTCGCGTTGATACGAGCGCGCCAATCTCGCGATGGCTGATTTTCAAGGCGCTGCCGACAAAGGATCAGTGCGAAGCGCAACTGAAGGGAATGGCTGACTACTGCCGGTGCTACTCAAGCACCACTCCTGCGCTTAAGGGGATGCCGCCGCCGTCGCCCTAACGTTCAAGCTGATCGAGTAGATGCAGGATCACGCCGATGCCGGGGAGGTTCACCTCGAACTCCTCGGCCAGTGTGCGAATTACGCGTATCCGATGAAGCGCGTCGCGCCCGTATAGCGGCTCCGCGCGGAGACCTCGCTGTGGAACGCGCTCGGGCGCGAGCAATTCCTCACGCTCCCAGACTGCGAGCTGGCGCTCGCTCACCCCTCCGATCGTGCACAGCACCGATCGGCTGAGCAGCACGTTTCCGCCACGAGCGGTGCGGCGGTGAATTCGGCTTATCCCGGCTATGCGGCGGCGCGCCATCGCGTCAGCTCCTCATCATCCCGGCGCGCGGATCGGCAATTCCACGCGCCATAAGCTTCTCCGCAAGTTCTTCCATAAGCGCCCGCTCGGAAGCATTCAGATCGGTTGGAACAAGCACTTTTAGTTCGTACAACAAGTCGCCCGCCGGCTCGCGTCCGCGGGCAGGAAGTCCGCGTCCGCGCACTCGCATCACGCGTCCGGTCTGGCTTCCGGCGGGAACCTTAAGCGCGATTTTTCCGTCAACCGCTGGCGCGGTGATTTCCCCGCCCAATGCCGCCTCGTAATCCCACACCGGCAGGATGCACCGAACGTCGCGGCCTGACACGGAAAACACGGGATTCGGCTCGACGCGCACCGTCAGATACAGGTCTCCGTTGAGATCGGGCTGCGGCGCACGCCCACCCTGCCCTCGCAATCGAAGTACGGTCCCATCCGCCGAACCGGCCGGAATCGTCACCTCCAGCGTGCGATGCGCCGGAATCGCGCCGGTGCCGCCGCAGGTTGGACATGGCGATGCGGACCTGATCACACGCGCCTTTCCCTGCCGTTCTTCGTGGGCAATCATTCCGCTGCCGCCGCATGTGGTGCATTCATCTTCGGCGGCTAAATCGAGTCTGCGCTTTGCGCCCTTTATCGCTTCGGCAATCGTTATCGAAACTTCCGCGCGCAGATCGGGCGCGCGCATCGGCTCGCCGCCGAAGTCAAACCCGGAGAATCCGCGCCCCGCGCCATGGCCGTGACCTGCGCCGCCGAAAAATTGCGAAAAGAAATCACTGAATTCGCCCGCCTCAAAGCCGCGCGCTGCACCCGCTCCCGCACCGGCGCGCTCGCGCGAGTAGCGACGATACATTTCTTCCTGCGAGGCGCCACGCTCCCAGTCCGCGCCCAGCTCGTCGTACTTTTTGCGCTTTTCGGGATCGCTGAGCACCTGGTAGGCCTCATTTATCTCCTTGAAACGTGCCTCGGCCTCCTTGTTGTTCGGATTCAGGTCCGGATGATGCTTGCGCGCGAGCTTGCGGTAGGCGCTCTTGATATCCGCCTCGGCCGCGGACCGCTCAATCCCTAGCGTCTTATAGTAGTCGCGAAATTCCATTCAGGGTGCCGTGCACTTCACCATACGAGCCGAGATCTGCACCGGCCCATTTTGCCAGCGTCGATCGGCATGAACCAGTAGGCCGGATCAGTCAGCAGGAATCGCCTTTGCATCTTCGTCCGGATCGATGACCATCGCGTGCCGGCCCGAAACCTCCGCGCCCGCGTGATGCTCCAAAACCGTATACGAAAATGCGGACAGAAGCGCCAAGGCGCCGGTGATCAGGAATGCGGGTGTGAAGTCATGCACGGTTAGGGTCTTCGACCCGTCGATCCACAAACTCAAATGGAGAATCATCGCTGCAACCGTCACGCCCAAGCTCAAAAAGAACTGCTGCGCCATGCTGGTTAGTGTCGAAGCGCTGCTCATCATGCTCTGCTCTACATCGGCGTAGGCAATAGAGTTCAATGAAGTGAACTGTAGCGAACGCAAAAATCCGCCAATGAACAACGTCGAAATTATGATTGTGTGCGGCGTGGATTGCCGAAACAATGCATAGCTCGCGAGAATAATTGCACAGATCGCGCCGTTTCCGGTCAGTACCGTCCGGAATCCCAGCCGCCGAATAATCGGACCGGCGGTCGGTTTCATCAACAGCGCGCCGCATGCGCTGGTAAACGTCAACATTCCCGATGCAAACGGCGTCAATCCGAACACCAGCTGGAACATCATTGGGAGCAGGAACGGCAATGCGCCGATTCCAATCCGAAACAGCCCCCCGCCGAGAGTCGAGACCGCGAATGTCGGGATCCTCATCAAGCTGATATCGACGATGGGGTTCGGAGTGCGGCGCGCATGGCGGACATAGGTCGCCGCGCACACCCCGCCCATCGCAATTGCACCGAGGGTGACCCAGACCGGCAGCACTCCGCGGCCCACAGTTTCAAATCCGAAAATGAGCCCCGCCAGCGCGATTCCGGTGAGCATGAATCCGGCCATATCGAATGGCGGCACTTCGCATTCGCGGACATTTGCGATGAAGCGGGAGACCAGCGTAATACCGATCAGCCCGATCGGCACATTGATGAAGAAAATCCATCGCCACGACCAGTAGGTCACGATAAATCCGCCCAGCGGCGGGCCCACGACCGGGCCCAATACTGCCGGCACTGTTAAGTACGACATCGCGGTGATGAGGTCGGCCTTGGGAACCGTCCGTAGAACGATCAGGCGGCCCACCGGCACCATCATCGCACCGCCGAAGCCCTGCAGGATTCGCGCGGCGACTATCTGCGAGAGCGACCCGGAAATTCCGCACAAGATCGACCCGAGAGTGAAGATCACGATCGCGGCTCGAAACACGCTCCGTGCACCATACCGATCGGCCATCCAACCGCTGATCGGCACGAACACAGCCAAACTGAGCATGTACACCGTGATCGCGAGGTTGAGCCGGATCGGGTCCTGATGCAGCGAACGGGCAATTGCGGGCAGCGCGGTCGCGATGACGGTCGAATCGAGCATCTCCATGAACAGCGCACACCCGACAATCAAGGGTGCAAGAAGCGGGTTGGAAGATGCTGGTTCGCTCTCCTGGTTCATTGTGATCGGTGCATTCTCGCTGAACGCGACCCGCGAATCCAGAATGCGTTTTGATCGCGACCGATCATGGCAGCAAGTGAAGGGTCACTTGGGACGTGGCGACGCCTCGGATTTCGATGCCGCATCTTTTAGCGCATGAAGTCGAGCCTCAAGAGCGCTAACTTCCGCGTCGAGCGCGGCTTGCCGGCGCCACAAAAACACGACGTACACGAATATCACCGAAAATATTATTGCGTAGGCGGCGAATAAAAATCCCAAATGTTCCATCAATCGTCCCCCGCCGCCGCATACGCCAGCGCGATCTCGCGCGCCAACGCGCCCAGCCGCGTCCGCGCCCGCAATTGCGCAAAGCGCAGCATCAGCAGCCATCCATACAGCGCCGTGAATGCCGCCAGCGACACCAGCAGCGCCGCGACCATCCGCGGATCTTCAAGACCGTGGCCGCCCTCTTTTGTAACAATCACCGCGGGATGAATCGTGCGCCACAGGCGCACCGACGCAATTACCACCGGCACATCAGCCGCCGCCACGATCGCAATTACCGCTCCAAAACGCGCGGTCTGCGCCGTGTCGTCAGCGCTCGCGCGCATCATCATATATCCGCCGTACATCAGCCAAAGGATGAACGTCGTCGTCAGCCGGGAATCCCATGTCCACCAAGTGCCCCAAATGGGTTTGGCCCATAACGATCCGGTCACCAGCACCAGCGTGCAAAAGACCATCCCGGTCTCGGCGGCGGCGTATTCCAAATCGTCCCAAATTCGATCGCCCAGCCACAGGTAGAGGATGCCGGACAACGCGGCGATGCCGAACGATGCGAACGCCACCCATGCGCATGGAACGTGGAAATAAAATATCCGCTGGACGATGCCCTGGTCCGCTTCGGTCGGCGCGTAATCGAAAACCATGAACAGCGCCGCAATCATCAGTATGAAAGTCGCAGCGGCCACGATCGTGCGAATGTTCCGGTTCATCGAAGCCTCAATCCTCGCGCGCCGCGTATTCGAACAGCAGGCATCCGGCGGTGACCAGCAGGATGTCGAATGCAACCATGATTTTGAGCCATTGTGCGATCGCCCCCATCGGTGCGCCACCTAGCGCAGCGGCGGTCGCCCGGACACCTGCAATCAGCGCGGGCACATAGATCGGAACCGCCAGGATCGGAAGGATCATATCCCCAGCGCGAGTGCGGCTTGATATCGCTGCCAGCAACGTGGCGGCGGCGGCGAATCCGAGCGCGCCAAGCATCAGGATTGGAGCGGTACGGAGCAGTGGAACGCCGAAATCTAAATTGAAAAACAGGACCATCATCAACATCGCGGCCGCCTCCGCGATCGCCATGAAGATAAATGCGGCGCACAGCTTCGCGGCATACAGGCCGGCCGGATCGATCGGGCATAGCAATAGACCGCGGATGCATCCGTTCTCGCGCTCGGCGGTTAGGACACGGGTTGCGCCGATTACTCCGGAGAAGACCATTGCGATCCATATGGCGGCAGCCGCCGATTCAGCATCGTGCGATTTGGCCTCGGCCTGAGTGAAAACCATCACCGCCATTACCATCAGGGACAACGCGACTAGCGACAGCGTGCTGTTGCCGCCCCGGAGTTCCAGGCGCAGATCTTTGCGAAGCACGGCGGCGAACGGTGACATGGCGGTTCAGCGATGGAGCAGCGAGCGGATTCGCGCGCCCGTCCACGCCGTCGTCTCCTCCTCTTTTGGCGTAAACGGCCCAAGGTGGCCGCGCGCCAATTCAAAAACCTGAAAATCGGTGCCGGCAATTGCCGGCACTCCGTGCATTGCTGCAACCACCGAGGCGCCACGGTCCAGCGCTTCTCGAATCAAGCGGGCCATGATCGCTGCGCCATCGGAGTCGAGCGACGCAAACGGCTCATCAAGCAGCACCAGCAATGGATCGGCGATTAGCGCGCGCGCGGCGGACAATCGCTGCTCCATCCCGCGCGATACTGCGCGCACACGCGCATCGGCGAACTGGGCCATGCCAACTTTGTCCAGCCATGTTTCGGCGGAAACGCGCGGCTCCGGGAGCCCGTAAAGTGCCGCATAAAACTCCAGGTTTTCGCGCGCGGTGAGGTTCGGATATAGGAAGCTCTGATGCGCCATCATACCGATGCGCCGCCGGTAGCGAGCCGACATCCGTCGGGTATCCCGGCCGAAGATCAGAGCGCCGCCGGCTGTGGGCGCAGCCATCCCAGCCAGAATCCGCAGCAGGGTCGATTTGCCGGCGCCGTTGCCGCCGATCACGAACGCGCCATATCCCGGCAGCAGCTTGAAATCGATCTCGCGCAGGACCGGACTCTGGCCGTAGAGCATGCTTAATTTGTGCGTTTCGACTACCGGCGCAGACATCAATCTTTCCCGGCGGATGCCACCGGCGTGAGCTTGAGGCTCCCGCCGCATTCCGCGCAGAAGTTTGCCCCGGCCTTGGCGCGCTCGCCGCATCGCGGGCAGAAACGAACCCGGCGCGCCGCCGCCGGCCGAGGCTGTTCAGGTCGCGCTGCGACCGGCTGCGGTGACGGGCTTTCGACACGCGGCGGAGGCGCAACCGCCGTTAGCAGCACGATTTGCGGACGCTTGGGCTGGGTGCGCAGCTTTTCAATTTCGGTCATCGCGTTTAGCGCGCGAGCTTCCAGCGCCGCATGCATCGAATTGAAATCGGCATCGCCAACCTTGCCCATCTCGCGATCGAAGTCGAGCTCGCGCAGTCCCTGCACAGCCATCCCGCGCTCCCGCTCCAGCCGCGCAACTTCGAGCTCCGAGTCGGACTTGCGGCGCGCTGCGAGCAGGCCGCCGCCCAGCGGCGCCGCCACGAACAGCGCAACTCCGGCTATAATCAATGCGGAAGCGATGAACAGCACCGGCTAAAGGCCATCCTTGAGATCGGATTCAAGCCGGCGCCGTAAGTCGTCATCAAAGAGAGGCACAATTTGCTCCGCTTCCTGGTCCGGCGCTGTACGCCACCTTCCCAGCCGCAGAGCAATCAGCCCGCCACCAGCAATGATTGCGGCAAACGGCATTATCCATGCGAGCAAATTAAAGCCCTCGGTAGTCGGCGCCGATAGTATCTTCTCGCCGTACTTGCGGCGATAAAATGCGGTTATTTGATCGGCGCTCATCCCCTTTGCGATCATCTTGTCGATATCGTCGCGCAACGGCACGGCAAATCCGCAAGTCGGATGGTTGCAATTCGAAACCGTCAGGCCGCATCCGCACTGGCAGGTCAGCCCCTCCGTAATCCTCGCGACAGTGAGCCGCTCCCCGGCCGAAGCCTGGCGTGAATAGCTGTACTCGACCAGTATCAGCGCACATGCGGTGAGCACAGCCCAGACAAGAAATTGAACTGGCCTCAGGCGTGCCCGCAACGTCATTGACCTCCCGGAGCTGGCTCCGTGGCGATTTGATCTTCCGCGGTTCGCCCGAGCGCGGCGGCGATTGCGGCCCGCTCGCGAACATTTGGCCACATCACGATCACGGTCCCGATTGCCATCAGCAATCCACCCGCCCACAGCCAGAAAACCAGCGGGGTGAGAAACACCTCAAACGTGGCAGTATTGGTGTCCTCGTCGAAGCCGGCCAGCACAACGTACAAATCGCTCAATGGCGTCGAGCGGATGGCGACCTTGGTGGCGGGCTGCTGAGGCCGTTTGTAGAAGACCCTGCCGGGTGTCATCAGCGCGACTTCTTCGTCACCACGCGTCACTTCGACCTGCGCAATCGCGCTTTCAATGTGCGCATCTGCGGATTCTTCAAGTTTCAGATAATGAATCGAGTAGGGTCCTACCGCGAAGCTCTCACCCGCACGCACGCTCTTTTTGACATCGATCTTGAAAAATGCAGACCCGATAATCCCGGCAAACGCGACAATCACGCCGACATGGATGATATAGCCGCCGTAGCGCCGATTATTCTTGGCGATAAGGTTCGCCGTAGCACGCGCCGCCGTTTCTCCCGCAAGATGCCGCCGCGCACCGATGCCGCGGGCGAACTCCACGATAATCGTTCCGGCGACAAACGCCGCCAGCGAGAATCCGGATAGGGCATACCATTGGCGCACGCCCTCTAAGAAGACAATCGCACCGGTGGCGATGCCGAGGATCAGCGGTATTGCAAAATTGCGGGCCAGATTAGCGGGCGTCGAGCGGCGCCACGCGATCAGGGGCCCTACCCCCATCAGAAATATCAGGCCGAGCGCGAGCGGTCCGTTCACCTTGTTGAAAAAAGGCGGCCCGACAGTAATCTTTACGCCGCGCACCGCCTCCGACAGCACCGGGAAAATGGTGCCCCAGAAGACCGCAAATGCGATCCCGACCAACACCAGGTTGTTGAACAGGAAGGCTGCTTCTCGCGACAAGTACGATTCAATTTCAGCGGGACTGCGCAGCACGCCGGAACGGAAAATCAGCAAAGCGGTATAAGCAATCACAACGACGATCAGGAAGCTTAGAAAGTATGGACCCAATCCCGATTGCGTGAATGAATGAACAGACGAGATCACGCCGCTGCGAGTCAGGAACGTGCCAAAAATAGTGAGTGCGAAGGCCAACCCTATCAGCGCAAGATTCCACACCTTCAGCATGTCCTTGCGCTCCTGGATCATCACCGAATGGAGATAGGCGGTCATCACCAGCCACGGCATAAATGCGGCATTTTCCACCGGATCCCATGCCCAATATCCGCCCCACCCCAGCACTTCATACGCCCATCGCGCGCCGAACAAATTGCCCAAGGTAAGAAAAAACCATGAAAAAATCGCCCAGCGGCGCGTGGCGCGAATCCACGCGTCGTCGAGCTTGCCGGTAATTAGCGCGGCGGCGCCGAATGCGAACGGCGCCGTCGAACTGACGTAGCCGGTGTATAGCGACGGCGGATGAATCGCCATCCAGTAGTTCTGCAGCAATGGATTCAGGTCGGCGCCCTCAACCGGCACGGGCGAAATCGGGCTGAACGGGCGGGTGACGAAATTGAGCATCGCGAGGAAGAAAATGGCAACGACCGCCATCACTGCGAGCGCATACGGTGCAATTTCCGGATTGCGTCGCCGGTTCTGAAACGCCGCAATCGAAGTGAAAATGGTCAGCAGCCACGACCAGAACAGCAGCGACCCCTCCTGCCCGCCCCATAGCGAAGTAATCTTGTAGATCGTGGGAAGCGTGGTGCTGGAATGTGATGCGACGTAATCGAGCGTGAAATCGCTGGTCAGCAGCCCGTTCCACAACGCCGCCATAGCGATCGTGACCATCGCGCACATCGCCCAAATCGCGTGGCGGGCACTGGCAAGAAAATCGGGCGAATTGCGGCGCGCGCCGTAGACGTTGGCGAAGATCGAGTAGGCGGCGAGGATAAGCGCTATCGCGAGCGCCAGTTTCCCAAGATCGGCCATTAACCAATCATTGTGCTTGCTTGCGCCGGTACTTGGAAGGGCAGCTGGTCATCACCTGTGTGGCCGTAATGACGCCGTCCTTGCCCAATCGGCCCTCGACGATAACATCGCGCCCGACAGCGAACATATCCGGTTTGGGCTGGCCAGCGCATATTACGTGATACGACAGCGGTTCCGAGGCGGAAACTTTGGCAATCGATGCATCCGCTGACGCAGCGCCATCCTTGGCATTGGTTGGGTCTGGGATCGGCACGATTTCGAAGCTCAGCGTGAGCGTGGCGGGATCCCATCCGATTGGACCCGATTTGACGCGGCCCGCGATCCGAAGCGGCTGTCCAGCCAACTCGGCTTGGCGGGAATTTACTTCGCTGACGGTAAGGAAATATTCCGAGGTGGAGCTGACCGCCGACACGATCAGGTAGGCAATCACGGCTACGATCAGCGCTGTGCCGATCAGAAAACGAGGTCTAACTCGCATGACTGCTCAATCATCGCAATCCGGCGCCGGAGGGGCAACCGGGCCAATTTGGAGCGCAGCGATCAATCGCCGTTGGATTCATCGACTACAAGACCAGCATGGCGTCCGAATGCGACACCGCGCTTGCTCGCACGGATGAAGGCGACCATCTCGGCAACCTCTGGAGAGAGCGGCCTCGATTTATCGAGCCGCTCCAGCGCCAGGCGCAAATTTTTTCTCGTGCCGAACAACTCGGCGAACGCGCGGCGCACCGATCGAATCGCCGCCGTGGAAAATCCGGCGCGACGAAGCCCAACCAGGTTGATCGTGTGCAGCGTGTGCTTTCCGTCCAGTACGCAGAACGGAGGGATGTCGCGGCTGGTTCTTGCCCCTCCGCGCATCATCGCCAGCCGTCCAATCCGGGTGAACTGATGCACTACGCAATTGCCGGAAACCAAGGCCCGGTCGGCAACCTCGACCCATCCCGCCAGCAGGGCGCCACCCGCGATGATCGTCGAATTTCCGACCCGGCAGTCATGCGCGACGTGCGCATTTTGCATCAGATAGTTGTCGTCTCCGATGACGGTGACGGTACCACGTTCGCTACCACGATGAACCGTCACCCCTTCTCGAAAAATGTTGCGATTGCCGATTTTCACGGAGCGCGGAGAGCCCGTGTACGCGAGGTCCTGCGGCTCATCGCCGATCACCGCACCGGGGTGCAGCACGTTCCCCTCCCCCAGTTCGGTGATGCCAAGAATCGTGACGTGGCCAATCAGCCGGGTCCCCGCGCCGATGCGGATTTTCCCCTCAAGCATGCATAGCGGACCGACATCCACGCCCGCTGCAAGTTCAACTTCGGATCCGACTACTGAGCTGGGATGTACACGCGCCGGCTGCGGCGACGGCTGGTCAGACATCGAGCCTACCGGCGATTCGTCGAAATACGGCCGTGACTATGAGAAGAACAGCTGAATCCAGCTTCAATGGAGCAGCTTCCGTTTCTTGAGGTCGTCGTGATGCTCGCTGTCGCCGGCAGTTTTGCCTGCGACGCGATAATTCCCTGCCGCCCATGCACCCAAATCGATGGTTCGGCACCGTTCGGAACAGAAGGGGCGAAACCGATTTTGCGGCGACGGATCCGCGGGCTTCTTGCAAATTGGACACCGCATCACAGTTGATCGATCCGGAATTTTCAGCTCGCGCATTCCATAATGCGCCCACGAAGCCATAACTTATGGAATCGTAACGCCACCGCGCTGAACGAATACGCTGCCCTTGGGTCCGATCCGCACGCAATCCACGTCGGTACGCTGGAATTCCGGGGTACAGATGGGCTTGTCGATCGCGGGGCACTTGTACAGGTTCATATCGATTTGCTGACACTTATCGAGCGCAAAATTGACTTCCATCGGCGGAGTCGCCGGCTTGGCTGCACTGGTATCTGCGCAGCCTCCGATCGCCATCAACCCGGCCGCGCCGATCAACATCGCCGCGAATTTCGTCATTCTATTTCCAGTGGCCATCAAGCACCTCCCCAGTCGCACGTTGTATGAATCCCATACCTCATGGACGATTAAAACCCAAGTACCCCTGAGTGGCCGTTCGGCCCTTAATAAACGTCCGTGCCGCATTTATCGCCGCCGCTATCGGCACGAAACTCGCCGACACGAGGGTCGTAGATGACCCGCTCAAAATAGCAGAACGTATGTTCTCTAGACGCTCCTTCGTACTCCAATTTTACGTGCAATTGGAGCCGCGACTTGCCGCTGGTAATTGCGCGATAAGCGTCCTGGGTCAAATAATAATAGAAATAGTGCGGGACAGTGGGAGACACGATCCCGACTTCATGCTCGGTCATTGCCTTATTCGGCTGAACCAAAGGCTTGCCATCCAAAAGAGCGTGAACGTTCATAATCAGGTCTGTGGCAGGGATTTGACCAAAATTAACGACCTTCACCGTTATAGTTGGGGTTGGCAATTCGGTATGCTCGAACGTTACACTCTGCATGCCCATGAAGGGCCGGTCGGTGACTGAAAATACCCGCTCCGTCACCATCGCCGTACGCCATGTGGCATAAGCGCTGAACAACGTGGCGATTACCATCAAGAGCGCCATGAAATCCGCCAGCCTGACAACTTGCGATAGTTTCGCTAGCGTCGATTGTTCGCTGCGGATCAGTCGCTCTTCAGAATCGGAAGATGTGCGGCGTGGAGGAACTTCTTCCGGGCGAGCGCGCCGTTCGTGCTCGGGAACCTGCGGCATCACGGAGCCTCGAACCAGACCGTCGCCAGCGGAGGCAGCGTAATCGCGATCGAGTGCTGAAAGTTCCGGCGGCGGACCGGCGTCGAATTTACTCCGCCCGCATTGCCAGCGTTCGAGCCGCCGTAAACCTCGGCGTCGGTATTCAGAATTTCACGGTAGAACCCCTCGCGCGGCACACCAACTCGGTAGCTCTTCCGTACCACCGGCGAAAAATTGCATACGCAGATGATCGTTCGGCCTGAAGATGGCGCAATCCGCATAAACGCGACCGCGTTGCTGGCGGCGTCATCCGCTTCAAGCCATCGAAATCCCGCCGGTTCGGTATCGGCCTCCCACAAGGCTGGTTCCGAGCGGTATATGCGATTTAAATCTCGCATCAAGAGCTGAAGCCCGCGATGGTCATTGTAGCCGAGTAGGTCCCAATCCAGGCTCGCGTCGTGGTTCCACTCGTTCCACTGTCCGATTTCCTCGCCCATGAAGATCAGCTTCTTGCCGGGACGCGCCCACATGTAACCGAACAAAGCACGATTGTTCGCAAACTGGCGCCACCGATCGCCCGGCATCTTCGATAGCAGCGCACGCTTACCGTGCACGACTTCATCGTGCGACAACGGCAGGATGAAATTTTCGCTCCACGCATAGAGCAGGCCGAAGTTGAGATCGCGATGATGGAATCGGCGATAGATCGGGTCCAGCGAAATGTATTCGAGCGTATCGTGCATCCAGCCCATGTCCCACTTGAAGCCAAAGCCAAGTCCGCCGGTAAATACCGGCCGGCTGACCCCCGGCCATGCGGTAGATTCCTCCGCAATCATCACGATGCCGGGATTCAACCGGTAGGCATCCTGGTTGAGCTGCTTGATGAACCCAATCGCGTCAAGGTTTTCGCGGCCGCCATAGGCGTTTGGAATCCATTCGCCCTCGCGCCGGCCATAGTCGAGGTAAATCATCGAGGCGACCGCATCCACACGCAGACCGTCGATATGAAACTCCGATAGCCAGTAAAGCGCGCTGGCCGTAAGAAAGCTCCGCACCTCTGCACGTCCATAATTGAAAATGTATGTGCCCCAATCAGGATGATGGCCCTGGCGGGGATCCTCGTGCTCGAACAGCGCGGTACCGTCGAACCGGCCCAGGCTGAACTCGTCCTTGGGAAAATGCGCGGGAACCCAGTCGAGAATTACCCCGATGCCGCGCCGATGGAGTTCGTCGATGAGGTAGCGAAGATCGTCCGGGCTACCGTAGCGCGATGTCGGGGCAAAATAGCCGCTCACCTGATAGCCCCATGAGGGGGCAAATGGATGCTCCATCAGGGGCATGAGCTCCACATGGGTAAAGCCCATCTGAGTCATGTAATCACCAAGCATGGGCGCCATCTCGCGATATGTGAGCGGACGATTACTCTCTTCCGGAACTCGCCGCCATGAGCCCAAATGAATTTCATAGATGGACATCGGAACGCGAAGCGGATCGCGACGCGCCCGCTCCGTCATCCATTCTGCGTCGCGGAACTCATAGGAGGACTGTTCGACAATCGAAGCGGTCGCCGGCGGCTGTTCCATTCGCTGCGCGAAAGGATCGCTCTTGATTAGCAGATTGCCGTCGCGGGTGCGGATTTCGAACTTGTATTTCCATCCAGCGCTCACTTCCGGAATGAAGAGTTCCCAAACCCCGGAACTGCCCAGCGTGCGCATCATGTGCACGCGGCCGTCCCATCGGTTGAAGTCGCCAACCACGCTGACCCCGCGCGCATTGGGCGCCCACACCGCGAACGCCACTCCCGTAACGCCATCGATCTCACGGACGTGCGCGCCCAGCTTGTCGTAGGCCCGCTCATGCTTTTGCTCGCTCCATAGATACAGGTCGATCTCGCCCAGGGTCGGCAGGAACGAATAAGGATCACGAATTACAATCGGCTCGCCCTCCGGATAGCGGATTTCGAGCCGATACCCGAAACTATCGGTGCGTCCTTCGACCCGGGCCTCGAAGAGACCGGCCGGATCGACGAGTCGCATGGGAATGGCATCGCCGCCGTCGGGTAAAAGCGCAACCGCCACCGCGCCGGGGCGAAACGCCCGTACGACGACTCCTCCGCGCGCGGGATGGAGGCCCAGAATCGCGTGCGGATCGTGATGCTCAAGCGCGAGCAGGCGATCTATTCCGGGATTGTGCGCTACCGCGTCGCGAGCCTGTGAATTCATCGCAGATTGGGCCAGCCGGGGCGACTTATCCTCCGCGTCGCGACCCACGCTGCACCGAGCGGGGATTCTAAACGATTCCGGAACTAAATTCAGCCGGGTTGGATTACAGCCGAAATCCGTCGGTCTGCGAGGCCAATATCGCCGCGGCTCCAGCTGAGTCATCCGATGGACTCGCGACACAAGCCACGCCAAATGCCGCACCGCCGGGGGCTCGAATCGGCACCATAGTCATATTGACCTTGAATAATTCTCCGCCGCGGCGGATCAGATGCGCATCGATTTTTGCGACCCCTTTTCCCTCCAGTATCTCCTTATGCTGTTGGCGTACCGATGCGCGAGCATCGGCCGGAAAAATGGCTTCGGCATCGCCACCAATAATCTCCTCCGGCGGATAGCCGAGGATGGCAGCCGCTTGGGCATTCATTGCCATCACGGCTCCTTTCGTATCGACGCCAAAGACCGCATCGGGTATCGAATCGAAAATGGAGGCCTTGATCTGGTGCTCGTCCGACAGGCGCTTGTCGTCGAATGCTGCGCGGGTGACAGTGACGAGTTCGTCAAAACCCTCGGGTTTCAGCAGATAGTGGTACAGGCCGTAGTTGAACGCGCTGGCGACGACTTCTTCACCCCCGTTCCCGGTCAGAATGATCGTGCGCACGTTGGGCCACCTCTCCCGCACCCTTTGCAAGACGGACAACCCATCCGTCCAGCCCAGCCAGTAATCGGTCACAACTACATCGCAGTCATTTTCCTGCAAACATTTTCCAAACTGGCGGGAATCGTCGGCCACCATGATGTTTGCTTTGGGAAACGCCCGGCGGAGCCGCGCCTCGATCACCATTCGGTCGGTGGGACTATCTTCAACCAGCAACAAATTCATTCGAACTCACCTCGCGACCAGAGATTTCAGAGCAATCGACGTGCCGCGCGGTGCCGGTCGCGAGCGATGCGAAGCAGAGCGCGCGATTGCCGTAGTTGGATGTGCAATGCCGATTCACAGCGAACACCGGATGTCGCCCGATGCCGACGATTCTTGTCCCACGATGGGACACTTTCGTGCCGCGCAGGGACATCGGGGACCCTGCAGTCAATGCGATTTTTCGGGGCTTAACCGCCTTTGATATCTCCACGCTGCGACCGGTCATCAAGCTGAACGATTCAGCCCTGGGGCTTAGCTAAGAGTCTCGCCCTCCTCATCCCAAAACTGTCATAGCGGCGTAACGCAGCAATCAAATTTCGATCGGCTTCTCCGGCCTAGTGATGCCTGCTCGATGCGCGTACCTGCACCACTGGAGTGGGCCCAAGCTGCTAATGTCAGTAAACGGTCCAAAATGCGGGCGAATCGTATGTCCACAAATCGCCGCTATTTCTCTCCCAATGCCGTGGCGCGGACCGTCAGAACGGGTACCGGCGATTCGCGCACGATGAACTCCGCGACGCTCCCGAGCACGAGATGGCCGATGCCCCTGCGCCCATGCGTGCCCAATACAACCAAGTCGGGAGTTGAGCTGCGAATCGCGCGCATAATCGCCGGACCGGGATCGCCAGCTACAACCATTATCTCGAAAAACACTTTCCCTTCGACGCGCTCGTGCGCGATTTTTTCGAGCTGCTTGCGATGCTCCGCATCCTGAAATGGAAACGGCTCAAGCGGAACCGGCGACACCACGCTCTCGCCCAGCGGGAGCGGGGCGACATTTAGCAGAATCAGCTTTGCGCCGTGCTGTTTGGCAAGATCGACGGCGTATTCCAGCGCCGCCATCGAATGCGAAAAATAATCGATTGGGCAAAGAATCCGCTTTATTTCGGTGGCCATCCGATGGTTCACCTCCGTCCGCAAGCCTGCAGGTACGACCACCTTACCACAGTCAATGCGGCCGATTCTCGCTGTGATCCCTGGTCTTGCGCGGCCTGCCGCGTTTGCGCCGCAGCGCCCCTGCCGCTTCAAAGACCTGAGATTCGGCGCCGAACGGACTATCGAAATGAGTCGGCTGCTGTCCTCCACTGGAAATAATTTGTTCCAATGTTTGCCGGGGCACGGCGGCTTCGCTTGGCTGATACCAGCGACTGCCAACGACCGCCGCCGATACCCCGCTCGATCTCTGCGGTACCGGGCGCCGATCGAAACGCCCGGTGATTTGCTGGCAATCGATGCATAGCTCGGCGCATGGGATTGCAACCAATCGCGCCATCGCAATTTCCTCGCCACAATCGGCGCAAATCCCGTACTCGCCGGCCTCCAGCCGATCGATCGCGGCATCAAGGCCATGCAGCCGCTCACGCGCCCGTTCGATCAGGCTCGCGCGCGTCTCGGCGTCGCCCAGCGAGCGCGCAATATCCATTTCGTCTCCGCTCACCGCGGGAGCATCCTCGCGCTGCTCACGGCGAAAAACTTCGATTCGGGAGATTGCGTCCGCGCGCTCCCGATTAAGCATCGCCTTAAGTTCTACCGCCCGCCGGTTTAGTTCCGTCACCGGCCGGATTCGCCGGGATTCCATGTCTTCGATTCGTGTCTTCATACGAAACTCCCTTGCGAGGAAGAGAGCATCGTTTGTGCCGGGCTGAACGGCGGAAAATTGTCCACACACCCGCGACCCAGCGGGTGGGAACCTTGTTAGGATGGCTTGATCCGGGACACGAGATCCCAGGGCGCGTCCCGATGTGAATTGTTTTGCGCAACGTCAAATCCAGCGGTACACTGGCCGACAAGCGATCGGGGCTGCGATGGCCAAGGAAATTGAACGCAAGTTTCTCACCCGGCATCGCGATTGGAGTGCGATGGCACCGGGAATCGAAGTCCGCCAGGGCTACCTGAGCGTGACACCCGGCTGTACCGTGCGAGTCCGAACTGCCGGTGGGCGCGGCTATATCACAGTCAAGAGCGCGACGGTCGGAATCACACGCGACGAGTACGAATATGAAATTCCGTTGGCGGACTGCAACGCGATGCTCGATCGCCTGTGCCAGCATCCGTTGATCGAAAAGGTGCGCTACGTCATTCCATATGCCGGTCATACTTGGGAAGTCGATGAATTTTCCGGCGTTAACCGCGGCTTAACCATTGCCGAGATTGAACTGGACAGCGAAACAGAGAAAATCGAACTGCCGGACTGGGTGGAAACCGAGGTCACCGGCGATTCACGATATTACAACGCCAACCTTGTCAGGCATCCGTATTTCACGTGGAAATAGTAAGCACCTTCGAGGCTTAATTGCATAACGGTTGAGAAAAGGAGGGACCTGGCGATGCTAGTGGCAGAATTGATGACCCCGAATGTTCATTGCTGCGGAATCAACGAGACGCTGAACTCGGCCGCCCGCATCATGTGGGAGCACGACTGCGGATGCGTACCAATCGTCGATGACGGAGGCCGTGTCGCAGGCGTCGTCACGGATCGTGACGTCTGCATGGCTTCCTATACGCAGGGACTGCCGCTGTTCGCGCTGCCGGTGACGATCGCGATGTCGCGCGGCGCGATCGCGTGCGCTCCAACAGACACCGTAGCGACCGCACACGAACTCATGCGTACGCATGAGATACACCGGCTGCTGGTTGCCGACGAATCCGGGCGTTTGGTTGGAATTCTGTCGCTCAGCGATATGACCAACGGCGCTGGACCCGGTAATACAAGTGCCATCGCTGCGACGATCTCACAAATCCGCAAGCGGCGTCCTTCGACTGGAACTCATCCGGGCGCGGAAAAAAAGCGGACCGGCCGCGCTCCGAATGATGCACGGCGCCGGACTCGCAAGGCTTCGAACTCCCCCGAAGATAACAATGGCTAGGTACGCCGCTACCAGCAGCGGTTGCGGCCCAATCGAAGCGGTCGGAACGCCGATTCGGGTGGAGAATAAAGGCCTGATAACTCAACGGATTTCAAAGTCAAGAGTCGCCTCCCTCTGCACAATGCTGCCGGTCTGATAATCTGTGCGCATGGCCGATGTAGAGCCTCCAAGTTCCGCTATTAGCAAGCGGACGCTTGAAGCATACGGGCTGATGCTCGCCGGGGTGGCCGGCCTCTACCTGTTGATACGAGCGCTCGGCGAGCAACTGTCGGCGCCTGCTCCGGCAACTTCCGCAATCTTCGGCACCACGACTGCGTCGGCGGGCAAAGGCGATCTGTTTCACGTACTGCTCGCACTGGCGGTTATCATCGCGACCGCGCGCGCGATGGGCTCGCTGTTCGGCAGGGCCGGTCAGCCTCCAGTAGTCGGCGAAATCATAGCGGGAATCCTTCTGGGCCCCTCCTTGTTGGGCCGGCTCGCCCCCGGAGCGTCCGGATATTTGTTTCCAGCGCCGATCGCTCCGTATCTCAACATGCTCTCGCAGGTTGGGATCATCCTCTACATGTTTCTGGTTGGCTTGGAGCTCGACCCTGCCCTCCTTCGCAAGCACGGCCACACGACCATCGCGATCTCTCATGCCAGCATTGTCACGCCGTTTCTGCTGGGCGCCGTGCTTGCGCTGGCGCTGTATCCGCGACTGTCCACCAGCGATGTTCCGTTTACCTGTTTTTCGCTGTTCCTGGGAGTTTCGATGTCGGTCACCGCATTTCCAGTGCTGGCCAGAATCCTGACCGACCGCAAAATTCACAAAGACAAAATGGGCGCGATCGCATTAACCTGCGCGGCCGTGGACGATGTCACCGCATGGTGCCTGCTCGCGTTCGTCGTCGGCGTGGCGGAAGCACAGGCAGCGGGCGTGCTCGTCACGGTGGTGATGGCAATCGGTTACATAGCGGCGATGCTTCTCATCGTCCGGCCGATAATGGTCCGGCTGTCGCTGCTCTACGGCAATCGCGGGCGCTTGACCCAAGGTGTCCTTGCGGCGGCATTCGTAATGATGATGCTGTCGGCCACCGCAACCGAATTGATTGGAATCCACGCGGTGTTCGGCGCGTTCGCGCTGGGTGCGGTGATTCCACACGACAGTGGGATGGCGCGCGAATTGAGCGACCGCTTGGAAGATCTGGTGGTTGTCCTGCTGCTGCCGGCATTTTTCGCATTCACCGGACTTCGCACGCAAATCGGGCTGGTGAACGGCCTAGATCAATGGCTCATCTGCGGCGCCATTATTCTCGTCGCGTCAGCGGGCAAATTCGGCGGCAGCGCGGTTGCGGCAAAATTAACCGGCTTGGATTGGCGCGATTCGGCAGCGCTGGGCGTCCTTATGAACACGCGCGGCCTGATGGAACTGATCGTGATCAATATCGGGCTCGAGATGAAGGTAATCTCGCCGGAACTGTTCGCGATGCTGGTAATCATGGCGCTGGTGACGACATTCGCCACGACGCCCATTTTCCATATGATCACGCGGCGGGAGCCGACCGCCGAGGAACTATTTCCCGAGCTTGGAACCTTCGCGCCGGAAGCCGCCTTTGCGCCAACCCCTTCGATTCGCGTTGCGCGCCCCCAAGAGCAGCCCCCCGCAACCGCGCTTTGTGTCGAGCGCAGCGCGATCCTGGTGCCGGTGTCAAATCCTGAAGGTGTCGCAACCATGGTCGAGCTTGCCATTGCCGCTTCGCCCCAAGGCGCTCCGCCGCCGCGCGTACTGGCCCTCGTCAAACCTCCGTCCGGCGGAGTGCGATCGGGCCTGCGCGAGGCTGACGCGCGCGTCCCCCCTCGTTCGCCGGCACTTTCAGCTGCGATAGGAGTTGCCGCCGTACGAAACGCGGCAATCAGCCCGCAGGCAATTTGGAGCATCGACCCGGCCACCGATATTGTCACCGCCGCCCGGCATCCGGAAGTCGGATGGCTCCTGTTGGGATCCCATCGTGCGGTATTCGGCACCGACTTCATGGGCGGTGCGGTGCACAAAATCCTCGAGCACGCCCGCGCCATGCCAATTCATGTCGGGATCGTGATTAATGGCGGCAAGCGCCCGTTTGATCGCGTGTTCGCGGTTGTCGATCGCGCCAGCGATGGACGCGCCGCGCTTAGCCTTGCTCTGCGCGTGGCATCGAACAAGAAATCTCGCGTGCATGCCGTGATGGTTCCGGCAGAGGTGGGCGCCGGGGAGGATTCGGAACTTCTTGCGATGATTCGCGATGCCGGCCAGGCCTTGGGACGGCGCCTGCGAACCGACGTATTGGCGGAACCCACCGCCGACCAGCTCGCCCGGCAAACGCCAGGCGGACTGGTCATAATTGCGGCAAATCTGGCCGAGCGGGTTGGACTATCGCCGCGAGGATTCGCCGATGGCCAGCGCTGTGTGGTCGTCGTGCAGGGTGCCACTCGGGCGAGCGCGGACCAAGCCGTACCGCAAGCGAATCAGATTGCCAAATCGTAGGCCCGCTATTTCTTAATCGCTTCGATATCTATCGATACCGCCACTTCGTCACCGATTAACAGGCCGCCGGTCTCAAGCGGAGCGTTCCATACGATCCCGAAGTCGCTGCGTTTAATTGTTGTCGTGGCCGATGCGCCAACACGAGTGTTACCCATTGGGTCTTTGATGGTCGGCGTCGGTCCGTCCACTTCCAGCACCACGGGCTTGGTCACTCCGTGCAGTGTTAAATCACCTGCAACTTTCCATTTACCCTGCCCGTCCGCTTCCGCCTTGGTCGATTTGAAGGTAATCGTCGGGAACTTCTCCACGTCGAGAAAATCGGCACTCTTCAAGTGATTGTCACGCTTGGCGACGTGCGTATCGATGGAAGTGGCGTCAATTGTGGCATCGATCTTTACCGATGCCGGGTCGGTACCGTTGGCAGAGATGGTTCCTCTGGTTTTTTGAAACACGCCCTTTACGTTGGAAACCATCATGTGCCGGATCGAAAATTCGACCGAGGTGTGCGAGGGATCGAATTGCCAAGTATCGGCGCGGGCAGGAAGCGAGAAAGCACTGAAGCTGGCAACGGCAATTACTGCGGCGGCGATTTTGAATCGCATTGAGGCTCCTCCATAAACGTTGGTTGAACGTCCGACCATGAACCGTTTATCATTTCGCGATGAAGAAATCTGCCGTAGCAGCCGGTCGCTATGCCGATTAAGGGCACACGGCAGCGGATGCCGGAATTCATAGCGGTTGGCCCGCAAAGGTCCGGCACCACCTGGCTGCACGAGGTCCTAAGCCCGCATACATCGCTGCCGATCATCAAGGAAACGGGGTTTTTCGGCAAGCATTACGCTCGCGGATGGAACTACTACCTGGCGTTCTTCAGCGATCCACGGCCCGATCGTCCGATGGGCGAAGTCGATCCGAACTACTTCGCCGATCCCAAGGCGCGGGAGCGAATAAAGCACGACATTCCCGGGTGCAAGATTATCGTGTCGCTGCGCGATCCGGCCGAGCGCGCTTGGTCGTCGTATCGCACCATGCGGCGCGATGCGTGGACCCGCGTCGGCTTCGAGGAAACGGTAGAACACAACGCGGTCATCCTTGAATCAACCCGCTATGCCCACTATTTGAAGGCCTGGCAGGACGACTTCGGCGCCGACAAGGTTCTTATCACTTTTTACGATGACTTGGAGGCCGATCCACAGGACTATCTTGATCGCATTTGTGGCTTTATCGGCATCCCGCATATTCCAATTGCCGGCGCCGCCATCGCAGGCGAGCGCATCAACAAAGTAGAGCGTGCACCGAAGAGCCGCCGCCTTGCCCAGAACGCCAGAAATGCCCGTGATTGGCTGCGCACCAATCGGTTCCATCGAACATTGAATGTTCTCGGCGCGATGGGGGTATGGGAGTATTGTTTCGGCCGCGGTGAACCATTCGGAAAGATGGACCCGGAGGTTGCGGCACGATTGCGCATGCGATGGCGTCCTGAGGTCGAGGCGTTGGAAAAATTAATCGGCCGGGACCTATCGGCATGGAAACGCCAAGGATCCGCGTGATCCCATCGTTCTCCACGAAGGGTTCTCTCGGCAAGCGTCGGCGGAATATTGTTGTTGGATCGGTAGTACTGGCTCTCGCAACCAGCATCATAGATCCCCCTCGTTCGCGCGCTGGCGGCCCGGAATCGCGCGCCCACGCGCAATCGTCAACCCCAGCGCCATCGTTTGTCGGCGCGAAGACTTGTGGGAGCTGCCATCGCGATGAACTCAAGCAATGGACTGGCTCGCACCATCAACTCGCGATGCAACCAGCGAATCCTGAGACGGTATCGGGAAATTTCAACCACGCGAACTTCTCCAACGGTAAAGTTACATCGACGTTTTTCCGCCGGGGCGCGAAATTCATGGTACGAACCGATGGCCCCGACGGTGCGCTCCATGATTACGAAATCAAGTTCACCTTCGGAGTGTCTCCGCTCCAGCAATATTTGATTGCGCTGCCGGGCGGCCGGCTGCAAGCACTGGGCATTGCGTGGGACAGCCGCCCTCGCGCCCGCGGCGGGCAACGCTGGTTTTTCCTATATCCGGGCCAGAAAATCACGCCCTCGGATCCGCTCCATTGGACTGGCATCGATCAGAACTGGAACCACATGTGCGCAGATTGCCATTCGACGAACGTCCGAAAGAATTACGATCTGAAGTCGCGCAGCTACACCACGTCGTACGCCGAAGTCGATGTCGCTTGCGAGGCATGCCACGGTCCCGGATCGGATCACATAGCGTGGGCAAGGCGCAAAGGTGATTGGAAAAACTTCGGGCCAAATCGCGGCCTGACGATCGCGTTGGACGAACACGCGAAATCCGAATGGACGACCGACCCCGGAACCGGCAATCCACGCCGGAGACAGCCGCGCGACTCCGAGCGGGAAATTCAGATGTGCGCGCAGTGCCATTCGCGCCGGGGCGAAATTCACGAAGACTATGTCCACGGCCAGCCGGTGGAGGATGATTATCGCGTCTCACTGCTTGAAGAGGCGCTCTATTTTCCCGATGGCCAGATCAAGGGCGAAGACTACGAATACGGCTCATTCATCCAAAGCAGGATGTTCCACGCCGGCGTGACTTGCAGCGATTGTCACGAGCCACACAGCCTCAAGCTTAGGGCGGAGGGTAATCGATTATGCACGAACTGCCATTCCGCGCCAAAATACGACTCAGCCGGTCATCATTTTCACAAAACCGGTTCGCCTGGCTCCCGTTGCGTGGAATGCCATATGCCGGCCCGGACTTACATGGTGATTGACCCACGGCGCGACCATAGTATCCGCGTCCCGCGGCCCGACTTGTCAGTTGAACTCGGGACGCCCAATGCTTGCAATCAATGCCACGGTAATAGACCCGCCCAATGGGCTGCCGATACCGTGCGCAAGTGGTACGGTCATTCGCCATCCGGTTTCCAGCGCTTTGCACACACCTTGAGCGCGGGAACCCAAGGTGCGCCGGGTGCACAGGCCGCCCTAAACGCACTGGTGAAGGACGGCGATCAGCCGGCAATTGCGCGCGCTACCGCATTAACACTGCTCGCCGCGTATGCCCCCTCCCCTACCGATACGGCGATTCGTGCCGGCCTCAATGACACATCACCATTGGTAAGAGCTGCCACCGCTCGCGCTCTGGCAAATTCCGACCTGCGCGCGAGTGTGCCAGGACTGGGCGGCCTTTTTAGCGACCCGGTTCGAGCAGTTCGATTGGAAGCGGCTGAAGCGGCCGCGGGAGTACCGGAGGATGGGCTCTCGGCAAGTTTTCGTGCTGAGTTAAATCATGCGGTCGGGGAATATATCGCGGCACAAAACCTGAACGCAGATCGGCCTGAATCGCATCTAAATTTGGGCCTGCTTTACGCCAAGGAGGGCAAACCCGATCGCGCCGAGGTTGAATACAAAATCGCACTGTCACTTGATCCCACCTTTACTCCGGCCGCGGTTAACCTCGCCGATCTGTATCGACAAACCGGAAAAGATGCCGAGGGTGAAGAAGTCCTCAAGAACTTGTTGACGCATTCGCCAAACGATCCGTCGGCGATTCACACGCTTGGTCTCCTGATGGTGCGCCAGAAGCGCTTAGAGAAGGCGCTGCCCCTGCTAGCCGACGCATCACGATTAGCTCCGGATAACGCAAGATACTCGTACGTGTATGCGATCGCACTCAGCGACACCGGACAGTCCGCCAAGGCCATTGAAGTTCTCCAGGCCATCGTCAAGGCACATCCATACGATCGTGATTCTCTGGCCGCCTTGATGTCGCTGTCTGAGCAATCGCAACAACCGGTCCAAGCACTCGGCTATGCCCAACGCCTCAATCAATTGATGCCCGGTGATCCGGAGCTAGCGGAAGCGATTGGCAGGTTGAAGCAGCAAATCGCGGTGGCTCATCCTGAAGGGCAATAGCGCTTGGATATCCCACGTCACGTGTTTCGGTAGACCGGGGGGCTCGATTCCGCATCAGCCTACAAGGTGATACCCTCCAGCTTCGCGAGCATTGATGGCATGAATTTCGGAGCCTCCTGATGTACAACCACCCGGTCGCGGATCGATCGCTGATAGGTTGTCCCTACTGCGATCTGTTGCAGCGGCTGCCCGATTTACCGCCGCGCGCGTCGGCGCGGTGCCCACGCTGCGGCGAGGAACTATGCCGGCGGCGAGAAGATTCGCTAAATCGAACGCTGGCATTGACGATTGCCGCAGCAATTCTGTATGTGGCGGCAAATTCGGTCCCGATGCTAGGTCTTACCATCGTCGGCCGCGAGGCATCCACTACGGTGCTCGGAGGCGCGGAGCGTTTGTGGAGTGACGGCCGCCAGACTGTCAGCGCGCTGGTGCTGTTTACGGCAGTAATTGCGCCTGCACTGCAAATCGGATTTATGCTCGCGGTCGCGATTGGCGCCCGGCGCGAGCATCCGCGCAGATGGGTCGGGATGCTGCTGCGGCATTATCCGATGACGCGGACCTGGAGCATGCTCGAGGTTATGCTGCTGGGAATTCTGGTCGCACTGATAAAGATCGCCGACTACGCAACCGTAATTCCCGGAACCGCGCTCTTCGTATTGGGCGCTCTGGTCTTCGTCTTGCCGGCAATTCAAGTTAATTTCGATCCGCACGAAGTATGGAGCCGGATCGAATGGGCGGATTCCGACTTCGACGGCACGGGGCCGGAAGGCTCATCGGTAAAGGCAGGCCAATGAGCACGGGGGTCATCACCGCGATGTCGGATCGCTTGCAGCATTGCGAAACCTGCGGCCTGCTCTCGCGGCCGGCGCCGGGCGCTATCGACGGGCGATGCCCCCGCTGCGACGAAGAACTAACCTTTCGCAAGCCTGGCAGCATCCAGCGCACGTGGGCGTTTCTGATCGCTGCCGCAATTTGTTACATTCCGGCCAACGTTCTTCCCGTCCTGTCGACCACCACCGCCGCCGGCACCGAATCCGACACCATCCTGCAGGGCGTTGTCCTGCTGTGGTCGCCTACGGGTTGGCCACTGTCGCTGATTGTGCTTTTTGCCAGCATCATGATCCCCAGTGCGAAGATCCTGGCGCTGGGTTATCTTCTGTTCAGTGTTCAGTTCGGCTCGGCGCAAAACCACAGGCAACGGTTGCGCCTGTTTCGGACCGTTGAATTTATCGGGCGCTGGTCAATGGTTGACGTGTTCGTCGATACTTTCACCGCAGCGTTAATTCAGTTGCAGCCCTTGATGGAGGTGGAGCCGGGACCGGGGCTGTTCTTTTTTGCGGCAGTGGTGGTGTTGACGATGATGGCCGTTGAGTCATTCGACCCGCGTTTGATTTGGGATTCCGCCGGCTCGCCGGAGGCCAGCTATGCCTGATCCGCGCCCACCCGTGCAGCCGATACCCGATTCCAAAACCGTCTCGGAAAAGCGGCGGCGCCTTTCTCTGGTTTGGCTTGTTCCAATTATCGCCGCTGGCGTGGGAGTCTGGGTCGCAGCTACTCAAATTCTCAGCAAAGGGCCAAAAATAACGATTGTCTTCCGCTCTGCAGACGGCCTCGATGCCGGTAAGACGGTGATCAGGTACATGGGAGTCGAGGTCGGCACAATAACGGGCATCCGTCTGTCACCCGATCACGAGCACGTTATCGCCGCGGCGCAGATGGCGCCCGATACCGACGGTTTCTTTGTTGCCGACACGCAATTCTGGGCGGTCCGCCCGCGGATCTCTGGAGCTAATGTGACCGGGCTGGGCACCTTGATATCCGGCGCCTACATCGGGATGCAGATCGGAAGTTCAGGGGAACCCAAACGCGATTTCGTTGCGCTGGAGACCGCACCGATCATAAGCAGTGATGTACCGGGCCGATTCTTCACGCTTAAGACGGGAGACCTTGGTTCACTCGACAATGGCACTCCCATTTTTTTTCGCCGGCTGCAGGTTGGGCAGGTGGCCTCCTATGTGCTCAGCAAAAACGGCCAGTACTTTGACGTGAAAATCTTCGTACAGGCACCATATGATCAATACGTCGCCGCGAATACACGATTCTGGCAGGCCAGCGGCATCGACATGCAACTCAGCGCGAGCGGCCTTAGCGTTCAGACTCAATCGCTCCTGTCCATTCTGATCGGCGGTGTCGCTTTCGAGACGCCATCGTCGGGCGGCCTGCTGACAGAGGCTGATGCCGACACCGAGTTCACCCTGTTCGCCACCCGTACTGAGGCATTCGAGCCGCCAGCGCGCAATCCGCAAACCTACGAATTGGTTTTCAACGAATCAGTGCGGGGTCTTCTGCCTGGCGCCCCGGTTGAATTACGCGGCATCAAAATTGGCGAAGTGGAAGATATTCGCGCACAAGTCGATGCCAAGACCATGAATTTCACGATACCGGTTACGATCAAGCTGGATGCCCAACGGCTGGGCATAAAGGTTGTGGATGCGAATGCCGGGGTCGACCTTGCCAATATTCGCAAACAGTTCATCGATTCGATGGTCGCCCGCGGCGTTCGGGCGCAATTGCGGACCGGCAATCTCCTGACCGGGTCGGTCTTTATTGCATTTGACTACTTCCCGGACGCTCCGCCGGTGAAAATCGACTGGTCACAGCATCCGGTCGAATTGCCAACCATACCTGGCGAGTTGGAGGCAGCCGAGAAGCGGGTTGGGGACATCATTACCAAGCTGAACAAACTGCCACTGCAGGAAATCAGCGAATCGCTTAACCACACCCTGGGCGATCTCGATCAGACTCTAATGAGCGCACGCACCACGCTCGACAGCGCCAACACGATCGTCGCGCCCGATTCCGCCCAGCGGGTGCAGCTCGATAAGACGTTGGCCGAGATTGAGCGCGCCGCGAGATCGGTCCGCGTGCTTGCGGATTACCTGGAACGGCATCCCGAGGCTCTATTGCGCGGCAAGGAGGCCAAAACCAAGTGACATTTCGCTCAATCGCTTGCCTGTTAGGGATTGTGGCGATCACGGTTGCGATGCCGGGATGCGGCACGTCTCCAGCGTCGCATTTTTACAGCCTGGATTCGGCCGCGTCGCCCGGAAATGTGCCGTCCACCAAGGCGGCGATCTTGGTTGGGCCAGTTACCATTCCAGATTCCGTCGACCGGCCGGAAATTGTAATCCGTGTCGCGCCGAATCGCGTCGAAGTAGAGGAATTCGATCGCTGGGACGCGCCACTCGACGACAGTATCGCGCGCGCGGTTGCGGGCGACCTTGCGATCCAACTTGGCAAGGCGACGGTAACTTCCGCACCGCTTGGAAATTTTAATCCCGACTACAGGGTTTCAATAAACGTGCAGAATTTCGAATCAACTCGCGGCCGGTCGGCGCTAATCGATGCCGTCTGGACGATCAGCAAGGCTGGCGGCGCTTCCTCAGGCCGCACCGTGGCGCGCGAGACGGTCAATGGCGACAGCTTCGAGGCGCTTGCCGCCGCACACAGCCGCGCGCTGGCGAAACTTAGCGATGATATCGCTAAGGCAATTCGCGCACAGGAACAGCCAAATCCCTAACGCCAGAATCGCGGAATTCGTGGCGGAAAGATGGAGCGGGCGGCCCGCTTCGATTTCAAAGTTCAAAATCCGGGAACAGCAGCGTCATCCCGAACCGCACAGTATACATCGGCGTAATCGACGTGTACTGCCGGTATGCCATCCATTCAGCGGCCGTCCATGGATTGAGCTCGACGCCCTCGAATTTCCATACTTTACCGAAACCGAAGCTGAGCGGAATTCTCGTCGAACCTCCGTGGCGCAAGTCAACGGTCCAAGTCGAATCAGCCGACTTAACGTACCATCCGTGGCCCAGCGTATACGATATCAACGGCTGAAATTTGAACTGGCTTTGGGATGTTGCGGAGGTATTTGTGTAGGCAAACGAGATTGGATTCTGATACAGGAACGCGAGCATCAGGTGTGGAATTCCCTTATAGACGGCAGCGGCGGCAGGACCGGCCTGCCATGCGTGTTTTCCCGCACTTGGAACCCTCCCGGTTGGAAACACGAAAGTCGGACCAATGGCCCAACCGAATCCCGTCGTCTTGGGATCGGGCCAATTTGAAATGAACAGATCGAACAGCTCCATGTCGGCAAATTGGGTCGTGGTCGCGCTGCTCTGCGATGTCGCCAGCGTTTGCAGTTCCAAGGTGGGCCGTATCACCTGTTTAAACGGGAAGCACGGAAATGGCTCGACGGGAATTACCGGCCTAATTTGAAAAGTGTTGGTCTGCGCCGAGCTCTGGAAGTTTCGCGGCGTGTATAGGTCCTGGAACTTCAACTGGGTCAAAATCGCGGTCGGATCGTCGACCTCGCGCGCCAGTTCGTCTTCATCCGGCTCGCCGCTCGGAGATCCGGTGCCGGTATTCTGGCCTCGTGCAGCGCCGGTCATCGCGATCACAAAAATGAAGGCGAAAATCTGTAAGCGGCGAATTCCGGTGAAACTTGAGAGTCGCCGCATCCTGATAAACTCAAACGCCAATTCCTAGAATTTCCAAATGAGATTGACCGCGACGAAGTTGAGGTAATTGGACGAGTAATGCCCTTGAACGGTTCCGGCGAGTGGTCCGCGGCTTGCGGTCAGCGGAGCCGGACCCGCGTCCATCATTTCAGCCGACACTCCGGCCGATACATCCTGATTGATTTGATATTCGATGCCGGTGCCGTAGCGCAGCTGACGATCGACGGGCAAAACAACGCTGCGATAGGTTTTCGAAACCGACGAGCTGTCGTATGCGAATCCGGCGGACCACAGCCATTTTTCAGCCAACTGGTATTGCTGGCCGATCGCGATTTGGCAGGTGTCGGAGAAATGCAGATTGGCGGAGACCGTCCGCTGTTCTTTTGCGGAAATTCCCACCGGAAACTCTCCAAATGCCGACCAATTCTGCCATCCGACGTTGCCCATCAGGCTGAGTTTCGGGGTAATACCGTAAACTGCGCTCAGCATCACCTGCTGCGGCTCTGTAAGCGGAACATAGGCCTTTACGCCGCCGATTCGCTTGGCCACGTGGCTGAGCAATGGACCTAAACCCGTCAGATGAGGTCGAAAGCCGAACTTGTAGTCTTCGGGTGACTGATAGGTGAGTCCGACGCGCAGATTTGAAAGCGGCTTCAGCAGGATTCCAGCATTGCCGCCGAACGCTTCGTCCCAGGACTCAAGTGCAAGACCGCCATCCTGGGACTTCGGCAGGATGTTGTTAACCCTTGATTGGAATTTGAGCCGGGCAACACCGAAGCTGAACCCCGCGCCGACCGACAACCAATCGTTCACCTCGTACGCGATTGCCGGATTGACCTTGCCGCTGATGAGCGATTCGTAAGTTAAGTAATAGCGTCCGACCCACGTCTTACCGTAGTTTCCGCTAAGACCGTAGTCCGAAAAGACCGATACTCCCAGCCACAGTCTCTCGGATAACTTGTGCGCATAGTAAAAAGACCCGATCGGAATAAATACGCCGGCGTTCCCGCCGCCCCCGCCCGAGGGTGTCGTCGGGGTGCGCGGATCAACGTCGAAATTGGTTGTGGGAAGCAACGCGCCTGATGCTCCCAGAAGTTGCGAACGGCCGAGCTGCGTCATTCCGGCGGGATTGGCGGCCGCCGTCGACGCATCCTCCGCCATGGCGGCGCGTCCGGCGCTCGCCGTGCCTAGATCGGGCGCACCGGTTTCGTACAGTTCGAGCGCGGCCCCCCATGCGCGCAGCGGCGACAGCGTCGCTAACAGCAAGACGGCTACAACCAGATTTAGCCGGCGAATCGCGGCGATTTGCGAATACCGGCGCGTTGAGTGCAGTCCCATCAGGATAAAAGTTTTAGCCCCCACAAATTCCCTCATCAATGCCCGCCGGACCGATCGCCCATCGGCAACCTTCGTCAGCCGCAGTCCCGCGCAAGTGTTCAGTAGGCGGTTAGCACTCTACCTGCCGTACTGTCGATATGGATGATCCAGAAGGCCGTCGCGTCCTCCTGGCTGATCATCGCAATAACGCCTTTGCCGGGCGCAAAGAAATAATATGCCGTATCCCGCGTATGTGCCGGACCAACCTTGCCCTCGCACTTGAGTCGAACCACGGCTGCCGGGAACGATCCAGCGGGTACCGTGACTTGGTAGGTGCCTAGATAGACATAGGTACCATCGAGGATGCCGGAGTATTCCTGATCGGTCGGATCGTCAAGCGCGTTGACGATTACCTGTTGCGAGTAAAAGCGGGTTTCGCCCGGCTTGATGCCTTTGATCAGAAATGGATTCGCCGGCGTGGTAATGACCATCACACCATCGCGGGTATCGCCTACTGTGGGCATCATCAGGTCACCCTCCGCGGTCTGGTGGATAAACCCGGAAAGCGAAGGCGACAGATCGAGGCGCCAACTGGAATTTCCACTGGGCCGCGTCACCTGCGTCAGGGCAAGGGTCTGAATGTTGCCGACATGGCGACCGGCCGTGACTTGGAATGTTGCGGCATGCTCTCGAAGCGGGAAATAGCGTGAAACATCGTCGATAGGCAGACTCGGCAGTGCATCGCCGACAATCGGGCCGAGCTGCGCGGTAATCATTTGCAGGTCTTCATTCGGCATCTGCAGAACGACGCCTTGCGCATGCGCCGATTGATACGCCAGCAAGATGAAGCCGAACGCGACGGAAATAAGGAGTCGTATTTTATCTCGCCTGCCGGAATCCAACATCGACATCCATTCCAATCGTGTTCGGGTATTTGTCGAGGCTAGTTTCCAAAATCCAGCCTCTCGAATCCTCGTCTCGCCAATCGTGTATGGTCACTGCGGCGTTTAACTTCGCACGTCATCTTTATACAGGCAACGATCCGGCGGGTGGCCCCGAGCGGCCGCCCGCCGGATTGCAAATTCAACTATTCGCCTTCGTGTTGCTTGATTGCTTCGTCAATCTTGGCCTTGATCGCCGACAGGTTGAACGACGCCGGCGCCTGCATCGGCGGATACTTGATCGCCGTCATCGCCAGCTGGCCGATATACTTCTGCACCATCACGAATCGCCAGAACTCGCGCGCATAGAAATCGTTCAAGTAGCCCCCGCCCATATCGTTGGTGGTTTCTCCGCGAGTTGCCGGTGTCCGCTCGAAAGGATCCTGCCGGAGGTTCACGATGGTCGGCATGTCGGTGGTTACCTTCTCTCCCGGCCATCCATACGGCTGCTGGAAGAATTGGAACTTGAAATCATCGATGCGGATGGCGCCCAAATGCGGTCCGCCGAAGTAGTAGATTTCGTGCCGTTTCGACGGCCCCGCGCCGTTGAGCAAGTCGATCTGGTTGTATCCATCCAGATGATTCTTGTACTCGCGCCCCTCCAGCGTAACCCCGTTCAGGAGTTGCTCCGTGATGTTCGAATTGCCGGCCGCCGCCGAAAGCGTGGGCAGCCAATCGAGGCCGGAAAAGATGCCGTTCTCAACCGTGCCGGGCTTCACGTGCCCCGGCCATCGGATGATCGCAGGAACGCGGAAACCGCCCTCAAATACGGTGCCCTTGGTGGCGCGGAACGGCGTCATGCCGCCGTCGGGCCATGTAAACACTTCGGCGCCATTGTCAGTGGTAAAAATGACAATTGTGTTGTCGGCCTCGCCGATGTCTTCAAGGTGCTTCAGGAGGTCGCCGATGTTGTCATCCATCTGCGCCATTCCGGCCTCTTCGACGTTGTAGTTGCTCTCCGCGTTCATCATCGCCTGATACTTGGGCGGCAGGTACGTGAAGACGTGCATACGGGTCGTGTTGTGCCATATGAAAAACGGCTTGCCCGCTTTCTTTGCCGAGTCCATGAAGCGCTTGGAGTTTTCAACCAGCACATTGTCGAAGGTCTCCATGTCGTACTTGGCCGGGCGGCCCACCTGCCAATTTTGCATCCCGACCATGTTGGGAAATGGCGCCAGCGGCCCTTCGTCCACGATTTCCTGCTTTCCAACCTTGCCCCAGCGCGGCATCACGGTTGAATCGTCCTTATCCGAGGCCCAGCAATGCACGAGATCGCGCGGACCGGTCTTGTCGATCCAATCCTGCGGATAGTCGAACCAGTACGGGTCGGACATCGCATCGAGGTGGTACAAATAGCCGAAGAATTCGTCGAACCCGTGCACGCACGGCAGGAATTTGTTCAGGTCGCCAAGGTGGTTTTTCCCGAACTGGCCGGTAACGTAGCCCTGCGCTTTGAGCACTGTGGCCAGCGTAACCGCCTGAGCCGGCAATCCGACGTCGGCGCCGGCCTGCCCCACGGTGGTTAATCCCGTGCGGATTGGCAATTCGCCGGTGATGAAATTGGCGCGACCCGCCGTGCAGCTTGCTTCGGCATAATAGTCGGTAAACCGCATGCCTTGAGCGGCCAGCTTGTCGAGATTGGGCGTTTTGCCCGACATGATTCCCTGATGGTAGGCGCCGACGTTAAACCACCCGACATCGTCGCCCATGATGACTAGGATGTTGGGCTTGTCGGAGGCGGCAAGCGCAATCCGCGGAATCGCAGCGAGTGCAGCAACTGCGACCACTGCGCAGGTTGCCGCCAATTTCCAGTGTTTGACGCTGTTTCCCATGGCGATCCTCCTTGGAACTTCACTCCCGTGTTTTCGGCCATACTCCGACCCCGGCACTCTGCCGGGATTCTTACGAAGCCGCGGCCGGCTTGCCCTGAACTTCAAGAAGCCGGCTGGTAATCTTCTGCGCCCAGTAATCCATCGCGTTCTGTGCGTCACCCCATTGGAACGACGCCGCTCCCTTGATCCCCATGCCGCCCGCGCGTTGATCGACCGCACCGGCCAGAAACTCGCCGCTGGTCGAGTCCGTCGCCTTCATTTCCGCCTCGGCCGAGCCGACGAATGCATAGCTATCGGTGGCCAGGGATTGCAGGCCGTTGAGCACCCGCGCCTGCGGCACGATTACGGAGATACTGCGCAGGCCCGGAGTCGCGGTGGTCGCGTCCATCAGGGCGATTCGCAGCGTCAGCGTGTCAGGTCCCGGCTGACTCACGACCGTAAAGCTCTTGCTCAAATCGGTCTGGAGCGCATTGAAGAAATAGGCGGTGAGCATCTGTTGATCGGACGCCGACACTTTCGATTCGGCTGCCGCCCAGAATTCGACCGGCATCAACTGAATCTTTGTGTACTTGGTCCATTGAACGTTCGGGTTGATGTAGACGAGTGCCGCTCCGCCCTGTGGTCCCGGCGCCAGCTTCGACGCGTCGGCACCGAAAAATCCCGTAACCGAAGGTGGCAGCGTGCCGCTCGATGCCAGCTCCTTGGCGGCTTCGGGCTGGCTCTCGACGGTGGTCGAGCATCCGGCTATTAACGCGGCACCCAGAATTGCCATTACCGCGGCACCGCTGAATTTCCTGATTTTTGCCATTTGGGTCATTTCGCGCTCCTCCATCCTGTGTTGGTATCACATATGCGATTTGGTTGCTTAAAATTTTTTTCATTTCCGATTGTTCTCGCACGCTGCCTCGATTCATTCAGATTTGGCGCATCGTTGCTGACGGTCACAGCCCATGCCAAGTTAACGCTAACTTAGGATGAGATAACTTCACGGCTCGAGCCGATGGGAATGCAAATGCCTATTCACTCGCCATAGACGATTGCTGCCGTATTAAACAATCGGTTGGCGAGAGTTGCTAAATACGAGTTTTAAGATTGCCGCCGACCGAACGACTATCAGTCACGTGACCGGTGATGCGGCGTGCGCCAAGTCAACGCCGTTTTCGCGATGCTGTGCGCCTCACGTTCGCCGCGCAAGAGAGACGGCGCTCCGGTTCGCCTCGATGCAAACGGTCGATGTCGGGCGCACCAGCACTTGATCCGAACTCGTATCAGCGTTCAGTGTGCCTACGATGTGCTGGCAGTGGGGACAGATCAAAGTAACCGTTCACGTCCAAGCCTATTCCCCGCCGCGATTCGGTGCGCGCTACTTTTCTGACCAAGTCGCTTCAACCTTGGTCGCTACCTTCCCGGAGAAGGTTACAATCACCGGTTCATCCCGCCGAAGCCGATTCAATTTCACGCGTTCGCCGGCTGTGAGATCGACAACCCTGCCCGTGGCTCCAATGCGAACCGAGAATGTTCCCGCGTTGGCATCCAGTTTTACGATGCGGCCTTTGACCGTTTCGTGATGGCGGGCTGCTTCGCGTGCGGAGAAACGCGGAGTTGGTTTCGGCTTCGGTGTGGTCTGTGCGAGCGCGGCAACCGATAGCACGGACAGGCTAATCGATAGGGAGAGCAACGCGGCAAGAGCCTTCTTCATGGCTAATCAATCGCATAAAACCACGCCGCCGCACAATCCAGCTTCCGGGCCGCTCCGATGCATCGCTATTAATCGGAAGGGCTCACGTGCAGTCGATGCGCGAGAGAACAAGTGAGAGGAAATAGATGGAGCGGGCGACCGGGATCGAACCGGCGACGTCCAGCTTGGGAAGGGACCGAATGGCGGGAACGACGGGGAGCGAGAATGATGGTAATCGCTCTCCCACAAGGGTTTTCGTCATTTGGTCAATCCCTGGCCACCTGTGGATATCTGCCGTTTTCCCGCCAACTTTGCCAGAAATATGCCAGAAATTTTCCGCCGCTCATTTCAGGCACACCAACGCGCCGCTCCATCGTGAACAACGGCGCTCAACGCACACGACCAGCGGCACCATTCGTTTCGTACACAAGAGAACCATACCGAGGTAAGCAAAATGAAAGTTCTAAAGCGTAAGCACAGACTCGAACAGACGATCACGATCCGCGTATCCGACATCCTCAAGAGGCAGCTCGACGAGTTGCGCGAGCGATCGACCATCGCCGGTTTCGACTTCAACGCGACGCTTCGCGAAGCGATCGCTAAGACGGCGAGGCGCGTCAGCAACGACTTGGCCGCGATTGAGCGGTGCCAGTCCGCTCGATCCGTAGAAACGATCAGCAGCGGATTAGGTCGAGCCGAGGACGGTTTTGCCGATGAGTTGTCTTGATCGCCAGACCTAATCGTCTGGCGGACTGGTGAAGCTCGGAGCGGGGCGTTTTGTACACAAAATGTTGGTGGGAAAGGCCGTTCGTTCGTAGAGCAAGATAAAGGTCGTAATGTACTGTACATTGGATTTGCGATTGTTCGCAGCATTCTCGCGGCTTTTTCCCACTTTGGATGGCACTGCGGAGGGATAATGTACATTACATTGGAATGCGATCAGAATTGTTCGGTTTCGAGTCTGAACTTTGGCTTAGCCGCCGGGCCGCGATAGTCCTCTCGAAGGCGGTCGACGCCGAGTTCGCAAGGGTTCTTGGAGGCCGCATTTCACTGACGACCAGTGCCGCCGGGGCGGCAATTTACCGGGTCGCGACCGGCGTTCCGGTCCGCCCATGCGGAGGCTTGCTAGGATGGTTACATTGACGGTCAGGAGTATTGGCACCGTCAATGAAAGCGAGCGTATTATGAATTCTGGACGATGCGCCGCTGGAACCTTTGCGGAGCAGCGGCAATTTCAAGGCCGACGAAGAACTTCTGGATGCGTACTCGGAGGCCGTCGCGTCCGCGGTCTGCAATCCGAGCAGCGCTGCCAGGCAGATGGCGAACACTAACAAAACTTTCAGATATCCGGGCATGTTATGCTTGCTTGCCGCGTAGGGTGGGATCGTTAAATTGGGTTTCATTGGTCGAAGGAAAAAATCCGTTTCCAGTCGTGCTTCATGCTTATGACGTTCCAGCCCTTCCCTTTAGCCTCGTCGTACAGCGCCTGAGGAAACGCACCGATCTTGCTCGCGGGCAGTCCATCGGCCGGTCCATACCCATATTCGCGCGCCGCGTCGTCGTGCAGCACGAGCATCATCAGCGTGCCTTTGCCGCTTGACTGGGTGTATTCAAGCATCTGGCGATCGCCCGCCGAGTTGCCGAACGCGGCCTGCGGAGGACCACCGATGAACAGGTAGATGTCCTCCGCCTTGCCCGAGAAATCATTGTTAATGAGCAGTTTCGGCGGCCGCATTAGGATCGCGTCGCCCGCCGCGTTGTAGGTGAACTGGGTTTCGAGGGCCGACCCGACAATCTGCTCTGGCGGCACGCCGTAGGTTTGTTGCGCGTAGGTGCGGACGAACGCCTGACCGCCGCCGGTGACGATATAGGTACGATAGCCGTTGTCGCGCAGGTAGCGCATCACTTCGAGCATCGGTTGATAGACCAGGTCGGTATAGGGTCGGTGCCAGCGCGGATTGCGCGCCGTGGCGAGCCAGGCTTTGACGATCGCGGCGAACTGGCCGGTGGTCATCCCGGTATGCGTTGCGAGGAGGATTTCCTCGAGGTCCTTCATCGTGAACTTCGCCATCGCAACACGATCGCCGGCGAGCACGGATTTGAACGGCTCGGTGGTCTTCCAGGCGGGATGCCTCGGGGCGAGCACATGGACACGGTCGAGCGCGAAATCCAACTGCACGTACATCGGTTGCTCAACCCACAGTGTGCCATCCTGATCGAAGGTGGCGAAGCGTGCACCGGGCGCGACGAATGCGGGGTTGCCGGCGGTCGTCGTGGCCGTGACGAATTTGACGATGGCCTGCTTGGCCGATCCGTCGTTCCACGAGGGCAAAGGATCCGGAGTGGATTGGGCGTGAGCGCCAGCGGTCAGCAGGACAAGGAGAGCGAGCGCCAAGGCGGTGGCCCGCGCCCTAGCAACCAGAATTGATTTCATCATTCGAATGAGTCCTTATCGATGCAGCAATTGGGGCGTGGCGGGCGCCAAGTTCTCCGCGATGCGGGGCGAGCTCCATAGATGCCATTCAGTCGGCGAAGAGATTCCCCTTGATGAGCTTCGGGATGACCGGGATTACGGCGAATTGGAGGTTCCACTTTTGCCCGAACGCATCGGGATGAACCGGCATATACTGGAACTGGACGGCGAATTTCACCGGGAATTGGCCGATTTTAATCACTTTACTGATCTGCGGGCCGATGGGGAACGTAATCTCGTTGCTACTTTTGTTGGCGTACCAATTAACGAGTATGTTCGGCGACGTACCAATCCCCCATCCGTTACCGGGCAGATAAGTAAAAAAATATTGGATGTTCATTTGACTGACAGTCTGCGGGCCCGAGCCGCCGACTGAGAACCATTGCTGAGGGAATACTCCCGCGATCCATTTACCGCCGAGGTAGCCGAATACGCCGGCGGGTCCCAACTGCCACTTGTTCTGACCCAGCTGCGAGTTGCTCGCTGTAGGAAAAATGAAACTTGGCCCGGCAGCCAGCAGCCATGGGCCGGTAAGCTTCGCGGTCGGCGAAAGCATGCTTGTGAGAATCGTGTCGCCGAAGCCGGTCACGCGATGAAGATTGCCGCTCTCATTCACGTACGGCGTAGAGTTCATCACCTGTAGTACTGGACGGGTGATCAGATTCCAATTGTCAGTCAGCGCGATCGGGAGCACTGGCTGAAATTGAAGATTGACGACATTGCGCTCCGGCTTGTTCAGCCAGTAGGTATTTTGTTGGAGAAAAAGCGCCCATGTGCTCGAAATCGGGTTCGCGAGTTGCTTGTTAACTGCGTCGAGCGACTCCTGACCCGCCGTCTGCGCTGACACGCGGGAGGCAACTGTAGCCGCCAATAGTACTAGTAAAATAGACAACCGCGCGCATCGCAGCTTCATCCTTGTTCATCCTTGCTGGGTCACGGCCGATCCGAAATGCACGAGGCAAAAGTCTTTTCCAGCAAACTAGCGTCGATGCTGCCGGCCGCACCGATGGCGACGATTTGCGTACGCCGTGCGCGCTGGCTCCATTCGTCATGCAACGCAATGTCCACACGCCTGCCGACGACTTGCAGCACCGCACGTTGCTCTGGTGCATCCGAAGCGTAGATGACACCTTTGGCTCGATATATGTTTCCGGGCAGCTTGCGGGCCGCCTCACGCAACGCTTCGAGCGAGAGCGGCCGGTCGGTCTCATAACTCCAAGTGCTGAAGGTCTTTGCGTGATCATGATCGTGCGCATGGTACTCGTTTCGGCAGTTTGTCTCGGTACGCCCAAGAGGTTCCAACGTGTGGCTATCGAGGCTCGGCTTGGCCGGATCAAAGCGACCGACCGATAGCAATATCTCCAGCGGGACATCACAGTGATTGGTTTCGACAACGCGAAGACGATTGAATTGGCCGTCGAGCCAGGTCCGGACCTTCTCGACTTGCACGGGCCCGGCAACGCCCACCTTGTTCAGGATCAGTATGTCCGCAAACCCGACCTGACGCAGCTTGAGCTCCATCAGGGGCGGATACTCGGGGTGCGCGAAGAGCTGATCGGCGTCGACGACGCAGATTACGCTATCGAGCCGGATACGGTCCCGCAGATCGGAATCGTTGAAGGTCATGAAAATTCCGGCTGGATCGGCAACGCCACTGGCTTCGAGAAGGATGTATTCGGGTGCTTCAGGCCGATCGATCGTCTCGATGACGGTTTCGACCAAATCGTCGCGGATCGTGCAGCAAACGCATCCGTTGGCGAGGCTAATCGTGTTGGCGTCCACACCGACCACGAGTTCGGCATCGATATTGATTGAGCCAAAGTCGTTGACGAGAACTCCTACGCGCAGGCCGTGATTCCCGGTCATGATGCGATTGAGCAGCGTGGTTTTTCCCGCCCCAAGAAAACCGGTGAGGATTGTCAGCGGAACGGGTTTACAGCTGTCGTTTATGATTTCCATTATTTCTTGAATTTACGCAGGTCGATTCCCATCACCCTCGCCATCTCGATCAGATCGACCTCCTGCGGGTTCGCAAGCTTGGTGAGCGGCTCGCGGTAAACGTCCGGCGGATAATACTTATGCGGATCGATTTCGAGATCGCGCGTCAGTTGCTCCTGCTGTTTCTCGCGCGGCAATCTCGGCTGCGGTACGATTCCCCTGCCGGTAGCGAGCGGCAGCGGATCGCCGAAGAGTAGTTTGGGGTTTGGCAAGGACTGGCCCGAGAATCCCGGCAGAGCAGCCTCCCGATGCCAGATCGCGTCCTTGGTCACGTTCACAACCACCACATCCGGCGCGCCGTACAGGAAGAGCCCATCCCAGTGGGCGCGAACGTCGGCGCTTGCCTCGTTGAGCGTGTCATTATCGAACGCAAAGTGCGTGACCATGCCGCATCGCGGGTTGACCTTCTTGATCAGGTAACCCGCCGCATAATTCAGCGTATGGTGGATGTCCACGGTATAGTTGAAGAGAAATTCGGGCAGCCCGTACTTGAGCAAATTGATTCGTGCCAAATCGGGCTGGAACTCGGTGACAAAGACATCGACGCCCTTGGCGTACTTCTCCGTCAGTTCGTCAGGCCGGCCGTCGCCCGTCCACACGAACGAAAGGCCGTTCCAATCCAACCGATAGGCCGAGGCGCCATCCTTGACGTGCGAGCGCCGCCAATGGCGGATTGTTACGCCGTTCTTGTCGTAGCAAATGCCGTTTTCATCCTTCCAGTCGAACTCGTTGACCTCGACCTCGTAGCCGTCCCCGATCGGGCAGGCGTCGAACGCTTCCAAGTGCCACTTGAGCATCTGCTTCATGCCGGCGACCATCGCCTTGGTCCCCAGGTCCGGCCGGCGCCCTGAGGGGCCGGTCACCCGCAGCGGCTGTTTCCACCGTCCGGCCCATGCCGAGAACGGAAGGAGGTAAGACAGGTCGTGGTAGTGGTCCACGTGCAGGTGGGTGATGAAGATGTCGTTAATCTCCGGCACCGGGACGCCCATGGCGAGAATGTTCTTGACGCAGCCGGGTCCGAAGTCGAAGAAGAAGCGCTCGCCGTTACCCAGTTCAACCATGATGCAAGTGCCGGCCTGGTCGCGCCTGGGCGGAAAGGGACAACTGCCGACGAACGAGATTCGCATCTCGTCCGACCCGATCGTCTCACTGCCGGGGAAGTAGTTCATCCGGCTCCGGACGGATGGCGTTGGCCGATAGTACGGCGGAAACTGCAGGCCGGTGCCCGGCCCGCCGCCGTATGGATTCGTGGGCTGGTCCGCACCTGCCTGTGATTCGGCTGCTTCCGCTGGGGACACGGCCACTGCCGCGATGCCGGCCGCCGCTGCCACGCCAGCCGCTGCCGCGCCCGCAATCGCGCCCTTGAGCATGTCGCGGCGGTTTAGCTCGCTTTTGCGCTGAACAGTTTTTTTTTCGTCGCTTTCCTTCATTTCCAATTACTCGCCAGTGCCTTTGCTCACCGCCTGCGTGAGGGTCAACCGTTTAGTCGCCTTGGCCGTGGCTTTTAGCCTCTTCCATTTTCTTTTGAAGCTCTGCCTTCAGCGCGGAAAGGTTGAAGCTCGCACCCGACTGCATAGGCGGGTAATCAAGAAAGGTTTGGGCTTCCTTGCCGAGTTGCTGCTGCACATAAACGAACCGCCAGAATTCAAATGCAAACCAGTTGTAATAGTCGATTGATTCAGTCAAACCCGACCGCTCGTATGGATCCTCTCGGAGGTTGACGAGAATCGGCCAGCTTGGCTTGACGGTTCCACCGAACCATCCGTTTGGCTGGTCAACGAAACGATACTTGAAATCGTCAATGCGCACCGCGCCTAGCGTGGACTCCGCAAAGTAAAGGATTTCGTGGCGAGCGGACGGGCCTTTGCCGGTGATGGCTGCCATTTGGTCGTAGCCGTCCAAATGGTTCTTATAAGTCTGGTCGCCGAGTTTCACGCCCTTGAGCAACTGGTCGCTGATGTTCGGGTTGCCTGCGGCATCAAGAAGGGTGGGCAACCAGTCCAGGCCCGAGAAGATGCCATTCTGAATGGAGTCTGCGGGAACGTGGCCGGGCCAGCGCAGAATGCAGGGCACGCGGAAACCACCTTCCAAAACCGTTCCTTTGGCGCCGGCAAACGGTGTCTGGCCGCCATCGGGCCACGTGAAGTTCTCTGCGCCGTTGTCGGTAGTGAAGATGACGATAGTGTTGTCAGCCAAGCCGTTGTCCTTGAGGTACTGCATTACGGAGCCAACATTATCGTCGAGCTGGGCCATACCGGCTTCGTAAACGGTCCAATTATTCTCCGGAGTCCGCATCGCTTCATACTTGGGCGAGAGATGCGTCAAGACGTGCATGCGCGTTGGGTTGAGCCAAAGGAAAAACGGCTGATTGGCGGCCCTGGCTTTGTCCATGAATGCAATCGAAGCGGCGAGAAACGCGTCGTCGACCGTCTCCATGTTGTATTTGATGCCCTGCATGGGATGCGGCGGCAGTGGGCCATCGTCTTCAATCTTCTGTTTGCCGATCTTGCCCCAGCGCGGCTGCTCGGTGGAATCGTCCGTGTCGGTCGCCCAGCTGTGGATGATGTTGCGCGGGCCCACGGTGTTCAACGCCTGCCGCGGGTAGCCGGGGTGAAAAGGATCTTCCATCGCGTCCAGGTGATACAGATAGCCGAAGAATTCGTCGAAGCCGTGGACCGTGGGCAGGAACTCATTGCGGTCACCGAGGTGATTCTTGCCGAATTGGCCGGTGGCGTAACCCAGCGCCTTGAGCGCGGTGGCAATCGTGACGGCTTTCGCCGGCAGGCCGATTTTCGCGCCCGCCTGACCGACCGTGGTCATGCCGGTGCGGATGGGCAGTTCGCCGGTGATGAAGTTCGCGCGGCCCGCAGTGCAACTCGCCTCGGCGTAGTAGTCCGTGAACCTCATGCCCTCTTTGGCGAGCTTGTCGAGGTTCGGTGTCCGGCCGGCCATCATGTTGCCCAGGTTATAGGCGCCGATGTTGGACCAGCCGACGTCGTCACCCATGATAACGATAATGTTTGGCTTGTCGCCGGCCATCGCGGAGTTGGCCAGCACAATGCCGAGGAGACCGCCAAGCAGCATCGTGGTGATTAATTTCCCTTTCGAGTTACTCATACGTATCTCCTCATTGCCGGCCTGTCTGGCTCCGGCGGCGGATTATGAATTCGCGGGCTGACGGCCCTGCACTTCGAGCAATCGGCTGTTAATCTTTTGCGCCCAATAATCCATCGCGTTCTCGGAGTCGCCCCATTGAAATGACGCCGCGCCCTTGAGTCCGGCGCCGCCAGCGCGCTGATCGACTGCACCGGCCAGAAATGCTCCCGTAACCGAATCGGTAGCCATCATTTCGGCTTCGGCGGACCCGACAAATGCATAGCTGCCCGTTACCAGCGATTGGGCCATATTGATCACCTTCGCTTGCGGCACGATCACCGAGATGCTGCGCAGGCCGGGCGTCGCCGTGGTCGCGTTCATCAGAGCGACTCGCAGCGTCAAGACACCTGGACCCGGCTGATTGACGATCGTGAAGTTCTTGCCCAAATCGGTTTGAAGCACATTGTAGAAATAGCTGGACAGCGTCTGCTGATCGGATGCGGACACTTTGGAATCGGCGCTGTCCCAGAATTCGACCGGCATCAACTGAATCTTTGTGTACTGGCTCCATTGGACGTTGGGATCGATATAAACAAGCGCCGCCCCACCCTCCGGACCGGGTGCCAGTTTCGATGCGTTGGCGCCAAAGAAGCTGGTTACATTTTCCGGCAGACTCCCGCCAGTCTCCAATGCCTTCGCGGCTTCCGGCTTGCTTTCAACCGTGGTCGAACAGCCAGCCATCAATCCCGCCGTCAGGACAGCGGCAAGTGTCAACGCTACGCCGATGCCAGTAAACGTCCTGACCTGTGCCTTTTTTATCATTTCGCAATCCTCCATTTTCCTTTGGCAGCGGAACCTTGTTTCCGCCCCTTGTTAACTTTTCACCTTTGACCGTTCTCGCTGGATATTCGCGCTCCTCAATAGCAGGCTCGGCAAATACAGCACAGCACATGCCAAAACGATATGCACACCGGACAGGCTTAAATTCCTTACTTTGCGTGCGGCGAAAACTATCGTGCATCCGATCGCTACAGTCGGCCGCCACGGATCGACACACTTGCGGTGCCTGCGGACGAAATCGACCCTTGAGGTGTTGATGCCACCAGCGCTACTTCGTTGCCGGAGGCGGCGGCGTCATCGAGGATAGTAGCCGCTCAATCGGAGCTTGGCTCACCGTCACCAAGCCGCGTTGGGGCTGATTGAGGTCCAGCGTCACGTACACCGAGATGGCCACCAACAAAATGAAACACAACGTCGCCGGGACTTCGCTCTTGTCTTCGTACCCCTGCTCGCGGCCCACCAGGAACGTGGCGATCAGCGCGCCGACGAACAGCAACATCGCGACGGCGCCCGGCAGCCGATCTTCGATCGCGCCAACGCGCTCGGCATGCATGCTGATCAGCCGGTTGAGAGATTCAGTTAGCGAAAATGAAATCGGCGTTTCAGCGCGGATTGCTTCGCCGGTCAATTCAGTCATTTGATCCTGCATCTGCTGAAACTGTTTCAGCATCGCTTCGAAGCCTTTGGGGTCGAGATTTGTATTGCGGGCCGCCTTGAGCCGGAGCGCGGCATACTCGCGGATTACGGTTTGTAGCTTCGATCGTACCGGCTCGTTAAGCAGGCTCGCGCAGGTGTAGAGATCGCCAATCGCATTGCTATCGTGAATGACCATTTCCCGGCGCGCATCGTACTGGCTGATCGACACGCCGAACGAGAACGCGATCAAAAGCCCCAGCATCGCAAGACTCGCCTCGTCGAACTTGGACCAACGCGCCTTGCGGTCTCGCGTTCGCAGCAACCGCCCCATCCATAGACCCGCGCCCCACGTCACTAGCATCAGCAGGGCTAAAATTAATGAAACGAGCCATGCATCCTGACTGATCAGCAGTTCATCCATCTGATTATGGTTTCCTTTCGTGCCAACTTCCGCCAATGGCGAAACGCGCACAATTAGGCTCATATGGAAAAGTTGTGCCAGCGGCTCAATTTCACTGGCGATCGCTGATGGTTTCGCGCTGTGACTTCAC
>DATKOZ010000034.1:0-18326 GCA_035524375.1 Binataceae bacterium (SeqCode)
CACCGCCGATAATCCGGATTGGAGAAACGTTGCCGAATTCGCCGAACGGAAAAACGTTTACCGAATCGTTGAAAAAATTCGCCACGAAAAGACCCTCGGCGCCAAATGCGGTGCCGGTCAGGCGAACCGCCGCGGGACCCAGGCCGCTGGATATCGAGAGCGTTCCCGTCTCAGCGGAGCCTTTCAGATTACTCGCGCTCACCGGGGCGAACTTTACAGAGACGTGGCATTTCGCACCTGCGGCGACTGCCGGTGTGCAATCATCGGCGGTCACTACATACGGCCCGCTGGGAGCGATCGACGAGATATCTACGGATGAACTCGATTGATTCGTGATTGTGACCGTCTTCACCGCCGACGCTTGCCCGGAATGAACTCGGCCGAAGCTGAGCGTCGACGGCGAAACCTTAAATTCTATTTTACTTGCAGTGGCCGTTCCCGCCCATAAGATTCCGAGAATTACAGCCGTGAGGACACCGGGTTTCGTCTTATTCATATCCGCCCTCGCAGGCGTTTCGAGAATACGCACGGATGCGCCGCAAATATTTTAGTCGAACGATGCGGCTTCGCGCCATCTCAAAGGTGGACGGGTAGGGTCCCAATCTCCCTCGGCGCGGAATGCGCGGATTCAGACAAAGGCGCTATGCGCGATTTCACAAATTGGCGACGGTGGGGTTGTAGCATTGCGGGACAAACCGCCGCTTTTAACGAAATCGGCATGGCAATCGGCATTGCCGGACGGCAATCCGACGGTTCCCCCTTGCCTTAATTTGGCCGCTTTGCCATCCTGATCATCACGATCGCACGCATACGGGATTTGTCTGGCAGCCTGCTTGCACGGGGAGGTGCAAACCATGAAGCAGCCCGGCGGAAAAATCCGGAACGGTGCGGTCGCGATTCTTGGGTTGATCGCGCTCTCAATTTCAATTCTCGTAACCGTGCGTTTCGCGCATGCGCAGTTGGCCGATTCCCCGTGGCCGATGTTCGCGCATGACGCGCAGCACACCGGGCGCAGCCCATACGACACCAGCACCAATCCGGGCACGCTCAAGTGGAAAGTTCCGCTGTTATCGTTTCCGTTTAATGGCGACTACAGCGCGCACGAAGCAGCTTCCTCGCCCGTAATTGGTGTCGACGGTACGATCTACATCGGCTCCTATGACGGAAATTTGTACGCATTCAATCCCGATGGCACCCCAAAGTGGGCGTTTCCCACCTATCTTGCTGGCTGGCCGCACAAACCCACGCCGATCTATTCAGTGCCTGCAGTCGGTGCGGACGGTACGATCTACGTAGCCTCATTTTACCAGGGCGGGTACGGCAGCCTGTACGCGGCAAATCCCGACGGCACGCAAAAATGGATTACGGGAACGTCCTATTTTGAAGCGCCTCTCACGATAGGGCCCGACGGTACGATTTATGCCACGGACTTTGAACTCGTCATGACGTTCAGTCCAAACGGCCTCCGCCAAATTGGCTCCCAGCTTCTCCTTGAGAGTCCCGCAGCTCCGGCGATTGGCCCCGACGGTATCGTTTATGCGGAGGGCACCCGTCAATTAGGCGCGTTTAACCCATCCCTCACGCAGTCTTGGAGTTTTCCATTCGGCTACGGCAGCAACCTTTCCTATCCGTCCGTTTCGCCGTCGATTGCCGCGGACGGCACAATCTACGCGGGTAGCATGAATGCCGGGGATTTCGACATGCTTTACGCGGTGAATCCCGACGGCTCGGAGAAGTGGAGCTTTCCTCCCGGAGGTAATCCCGGCCACTTAAGCATGACCTCTACACCTGTCATCGGTTCTGACGGCACGATTTATTTTGGTTCCGATGATGGGAATCTATACGCGATGAATTCCGGCGGTACGCAAAAGTGGAGCTTTAAGACCGACTCCTCGATTTTCTCGACGGCAGCGATCGGCGCCGACGGTACTATTTACTTTGGCGCCGGCAATCACTTCTATGCGCTAAACCCTGACGGCACGCAGAAGTGGGTATTTCCCGTCAACGGTGTAATCTTCCCGTCTCCGGCAATTGCTGCCGATGGGACCGTCTACTTCAGTGATTGGGAAGAAGGAAACGGAGTTCTCGGGCCCGGCGGCTACCTGTATGCCCTAGGCACCAGCGCTACTCCACCGGCGACTTCAATTGCTTTGGCATCGTCGCTGAGTTTCGGCAACCTTGCGCTCAATGACACACTCACCAAGAGCGTCACCATAAAGAACACCGGCGCACATCCGCTGTTCATCGATGGTGTTACCTCCACTGATGCCGTGCAGTTTCCTCCCGGTGCTTCGACCTGTCCGGTGGGCGGTGTTGCCCCGGGTGCGACGTGCGCCATCTCGGTCACTTTCCACCCGAACACCCTTGGCCCGCTAAGCGCGATAGTTACCTTGACCGACAACGCCAATACCGGCACGCAGACGGTGGCCGTCTCCGGGACCGGAATCGCCGATCTGACAACCTCGGTCGCGAGCCTGTCATGGGGCAACGTCCCGTTTGGATATTCGATCCCGCTCGCAAACTTCTGCGCCAATGGACTGTGCCTGTACAACCATCAGAACGTTCCGGTGAACCTCAGCGAGAGCATCACCGGGCCCAACGCCGCCGACTTCAAAGTGACCGGCGGGAGTTGCGGTGCGACGCTTGGCGCTGCCATTTCCGGAACCACGCCCACCGCATGCTCGCTGGCGGTGACCTTCACGCCCGGTGCGCTGGGGTCCGAGTCGGCGACGCTGAATGTCTCCGACAGCCCCGATGCGAGCAGCCCGTACCACATTCCATTGAGCGCGGCGGGAACCATCCCTGACACAATCTGGCCGCTGAGCTTGGCGTACGGAAATGTATCGCAGGCATCGTCGCAAACGCTGGCCGCTTATGTGATCAACAATTCGCCGCTGACGATATCGCTGAGCGACGGCATCAGCGGGCCCAATGCAAGCGATTTCACGATTACGGGCGGGACGTGCGGAGCGACGCTGGCGGGAAAAACGACCTGCTCGATCCTGGTGAAGTTCAAGCCGACATCGGCGGCGCCGGAGAGCGCGACTCTCGGCATCGGCGTGAATCAGGACCCCACCAGCCCGCACAACGTCGCATTGTCGGGCACGGGAACCTGAGCATCGAGTATCTATCTTCCGCGAATGCGGGCCTTGCGCATCCGGCGCTTGCGCGCGCGGGCCTGCACGGGATCATTGCGGCGCTTTAATGCAAGGCGGCGGTTGCGGCGGTTTCTGGCTTTCGAAGCTGGCTTCATTAATCAATTCCCCTCGTTTCCATAGTTGCGCGCGGCCGCGGCAGCCCGCTCCACCTCGACCGGATCGGCCCCTGCGGGTTCGTCGAGCGCGGCCGGCCTGAAGTCGATCGGAGACAGCACTGACATTTCGGTCACCATGCCGCTGCGATCGTTCACCACTACGCGGCCCACCGGCTGTCCGGCGCTGACCGGCCCGTCGATGGTCGCCGGCATATCGTATACGACTTTCACGGTTCCGACATCGTTCTTCCGCACGACGACTTTGAGGTCGCGCGGCGCCACCGGCTGAATCGACGGCCCGGACCGCACCTGCACGGCAACCGGCAATGTCTGGCCGGATCGCAGCAGCGGCACCGTGGTGAAATTATCGAAACCCCAGGTAAGCAGTTTGCCCGCCTGCGCAAAGCGCTGAGGATTCGACGGCGCGCCGAGGATCACGGCGATGAGCCGCATGTTGCCGCGCTTCGCCGTCGCGGTGACATTAAATCCGGCCTGAGAAGTAAACCCGGTCTTAAGGCCGTCGCATCCTTCGAAATGGCCCACCAGATGGTTGGTGTTGTGCAGCATGCATACGCCGCCGTCGAATTCGATCTGTTGCTGTCCCGACCATTGCAGCAGCGAGGTTTCGCGAATCAGCGCCCGTCCCACCGTCGCGAGATCGTAGGCGGTCGTGCGATCGAGATCGTGCGCGGGGCGCGGCGGCAGGCCGTCCACCGTATGATACTCGGTGTGCTTCATGCCCAGTTCGCGCGCGCGCGAGTTCATCATCCAGACGGTCGCCTCGACCGAGCCGCCGATTTTTTCCGCGACTGCGACTGCGGCGTCATTTGCGGATTTCACCAGCGCCGCCTTCATCAGCTCGCCCAGCGGATAGACCTGGCCTTCCCTAAGGCCAAGGCGCGAGCCGCCGGTATGCGCCGCGCGTTCGGAGATTCGTACCGGATCGGTGGCTCTGACACGGCCCGAGTTGATGCGTTCCTGCGCAACCAGCAGCAGCATCATCTTTGCCATCGACGCCGGCGGCCACACCATCGAGGCGTTATATTCGAACAGGACGTTACCGTTGTCGGCATCCTCCAGAAGTGCGCCGCGATAGAGCGGTGCCGCCCCGGTGGATGTGTGCGTTTTTTTCGTATGGGCGGCGTGGACCGCTTTGTGATGATGATGTGCGGGAACAGTCGTAACGGCACCCGCAGTGGCGGCCGGAATCAGGCTCGCCGCAACGATCAATACGGCGGCCCTGAACAAGTGCCGTCGCGCATTTACAATTCGGTTAAGGATTCCCACCACGTGCCTGCCCTCCACAATTCTCCCCGCTCACTGCGCCCCGGTAAAGGAGGTGTCATGCAGATTCTTGCGGGATTCGGCTTCCGCCCGGCGCAGTATCTGAAGATTGGTACGTGCCGGCGTGTAACCCGGATTTGCCGCGGCCAGTTCGGTCCATTCTGCCATCGCGCGGTCGAACTCTCCCTCTTCGGCGTAGATCGTTCCCAGCGTATTACGTGCGTCGGGCTGATCGGGATCGATCTCCAATGAGAATAGCGCTTCCTGCTCCGCCATCTCCAGTGACCCGCGCCGCCCCGCGCCATTCTTGGCGCGGACGCCATCGCGTTCATACGCGAGCGCCAGATTGAAATGAGTCTCGGGCTGACTCGGCCCGAGCAATGTTGCCAGCCGCAACACTTCTGTCGCATCGCGGGTATTGCCGGTCTCCAAGTACAGCAATCCCAAGTTGAGAAACAACTGCCAGTCGCCGAAGCCGAGATCGATCGCTTTGCGATATTCGGACAGTTCGTGGCGATGGTCGCCCATCACGCCGTAGGCGAACCCAAGATGGTAATGCGCGAGCGCGTTGTCCGGATGCTCACGCACGACGATACGATGGCGTCGGATCGCTTCGGGATAATCTTCCATACCTAGAAAATAATCGGCGAGCGAGTCGCAGACTTCCTCATCCTCATAGGCGGAGGCGCGCGCCGTGGCCCAAGCGCGATGCGGCGGCTGAACGACCAATGCGATCAGCAGCCCGGCGATAGCTTGCATTATGCAACGGCGCGACAAATCACTTCTCCCGGCTGGGAAATATCCATGCTAGCAGGAAAATTCGGCCAAAAAAAAGCGCGCGACGTCCTGTCACGCCGCGCGCTTCAAAAAAAGGCGCCGTGCCGGATGCCGATTGCACCGGGTTTCCCCGGGGCAGCATCCGACCGGGCGCCGGAGGAGGAACCTAATCCACCCCCCGACCCTTTTCGGGCCGAAACTTAATTAATGCGAGCCGCCAGCTGCCGGTGCTGCCGGAGCCGGTGCCGCCGCAGCGGGGGCCGGAGCCGCAGGCTTCGGAGCGGGCGCGGGCGCCGGAGCTGCCGGAGCGGGCGCCGCAGGGGCCGGAGCTGCCGCAGCCGTGGTGGCCGCTGTCTTCTTCTTATGTGACCGCTTGTGGTGATGCTTGGATGCGGCCGCCGGAGCGCTGGAATCGGCTGGCGCGGCATCCTGGGCAAGTACCGGCATCGCCACCGTGGTGACGAGCAGAGCGGCCGCGAGGACTGAAAGGGTGCGCTTCATATTCTTTGGATCTCCTTGAATTGCGCGGCTCGTTAATCGGCCGCAATATCTCAACCGGGCTTAATGCTATAGACGTGCCATCTTTGTCAAGATGAGAACCGTTACAAAATAAGGACTTTTTCGGGGGACCGCAACACCCCGGTGAACCAATCGGTCTATCCGATATCCGCTTTGGGTCGGTCCGGCGTCCCAATAACCGGCGAAATCACTTGGGTTTTTGCTCCCTTTTGCGCCGATTTTCGTCCTTCAGGTCGCGATACAGGGCGAACAATTCCTTGAATGCCTTCGCTACCACCTTCAAATTCGCCCCCGATTGCTCCCCGGTCACCCGCGGCAGATGCTGTACGTCGACCTCTTTAACTTTCGCGCCGCGGCCCGTCACCCGCGCCATCAGTTCGGTCGAGATCATCGCGCCATGTGCCTTCAATTCCATCCCGTCCAGGAACTCACGCTTGAACAGCTTGAAGCCGCAATCGATGTCGCTGATCGTGATGCCGAGCACGATTTGCACCAGCGTCGTCCATGCCTTGCCGTTGATGCGGCGCATCAGCGGATCGGCGCGGCGTGCGCGGCGGCCGGCGACAACATCGAACTCCGGCACGAACGGAATCATCAACTCGATGTCGGCCGGATCGAACTGGCCGTCGCCGTCGCACAGCAGCACGTAAGGCATCGTCGCGGCGCGGATGCCGGAGATCACCGCTCCGCCATAGCCGCGATTGACCTGGTGATGCACGACCTTGACACGCGAGTCGGTCGCCGCAAGGCGATCGGCAATCTCGCCGGTGCGATCGCGGCTGCCGTCATTGACAACGATTACTTCCGCGCGCTCCGCCGCCCGCGGCATCTCTTTCAGCCAGTCGTTTACCACCCGCTCAACGTTGCCTTCCTCGTTGTGCGAGGGCAGAAACACGCTTAGTCCGGGTAATCGTGGAGATTCGGCCATCGGCTTCTCGATCCTGCTAGTCGCCAAGCGCCCGATAACCGCCGCGATAAAAGAGCAGCGGCTTGGCTTCGCGCGGGGTTTCGGACTGCTCGATTTCTCCGACGTAGATGGTATGGTCGCCGGCTTCGATGGCGGACGTGACGCGGCATTCCACCCATGCGATTACGCCGTCGAGAATCGGGGTGCCGTTTGCGCCAAGGCGGTGGCTGATCCCATCGAACTTGTTGCCGCCGCTGACCGCAAATCGGCGCGATACCGATTCCTGATCGGCGGCAAGGATGTTGACAGTAAACACCTTGCTCTCATCGAAGCACGGATAGCTCTCCGCCTTCTTGTCCACGCATACCAGCACCAAAGGCGGCGTGAGCGAGACGGAGGTAAACGCGTTGGCGGTCAGGCCATGCAGCTCGCCGGAGGCGCGCCGCGAGGTGATTACGGTCACGCCGGTGGCGAAATGGCCCATCACGCGGCGCAATTCGGTTTTTTCGATAGGCATCGGTCGGCGCGATGCTATCAGAGGGTTTTGCAGGCGGTCAAATCTGCAACTGGATGCTGGTGCGAGCGATGGGCAATGGAACGGCGTGGCAGCGCACATCGTGCCGAGCGCATATCGCAACTTTGTAGAAGAAATTAGGAGGGGCGGTGTTGCCACCGCCCCTCCTGCCGTACTCCACATCCGCCACCCCGCCACCACACTTGATAGCGCAGCCCGGACGGGCGCGCCTTGCGATCAGGGTGGGTCCCGGAGAATTTTCGTCCTCATGCCATTATCGGGGGGCCAGACAATATTTTCGCCGTCGCCGCTTCGATTCGCAGTCTCAAGCCCGCACGCCGCACCCACTTCACTCCGCCGCCGGAACCCTCGATCAACCGTCACCGCTTCCCCGGGACCCTTGTAACTTTAGTTCAATGCAATCGTTGCGAGGTTCTTCCTCCCGCGGCCCGCGTCGCGTTCTGCCGCATCTTGATTTCGTCGTCCACCGAGAAATGGACCAACTCGGTCGTCGAGCGCCCGCGGCGCGATTCGCACGATTCTCCCAATTGAGCGCGTGAGAATTCGGTCAGCTTCCAATTGCGATCCTCGGGGATGTGCCATTTCAGGTTCTCGAACGTGAAATTGGCGCCGCAATCGTCGCATCGAAGCTCCACCGCCGACAGGTATTGAAAGCGATTCCGCCCCTGTACCGCCGCCGTCATCCCGCGCTGGAAATGGCCGGCCGACGCGACTTTGTGGCCGTCGTGCGATTCTCGAACGCTCACTATCTCCTTATGCAGGTCCGCCATGTGTTTTCCTCCTCCTCGTGTCCTTCCTCATCCACCAACACTAGCCCCGCTAGTCCTTCCTCACTTCGCAACCTCGGCGCTGAAAGCGCCGAAGGGAATTAGCCCAGGGCAACGCCCTGGGTTACCCAGAAACAAACCCGTTCCCGCCCTGTAAGGGCGGGAGGATTCCCCGCGCCCCTTCAGGGCGCGATTTTTGAAATCGACCGATAACCCAAGGCGTTGCCCTGGGCTAGTATCCTGGCGCGCCTTCAGCGCGCCGGAGAGGCCCTTGCCATTAATCGCGAGATTCATTCCTCAAATTCCAAGGTTGAAGAACTCGACTCCTTCCGCATCCATAGCTTTGCGTCGGGACAGTGCGCATTTGCCCAGTTCGTCGCTAACAGGACATTCCGCCGTTTAGCCTCGCCCTCTGTTTCAAACGTCAGTTCAATTCTTGGATCGAAACATCGAGTAGAAATCAGAGACCCACCAAGGTGCTGCTCCAGTTCAAACCCTGCTATCCAGCTCCCGTCGGGAAGCTGAAGGCAATGATGGTCGATTACGAGATCCATTCGATAATTTTCCCCGTCTCCGCTCACGAGCACCCGCTCGTGGTTCCACAATTCATGCACTTGTAGCAGGCGCCGTTGCGCACCATGATGCTCCCGCAATCGGGGCACGGGGGCGCATCGGCCTGATTGATAAACGCCTGCCGCATTCCGCTGTCCTTGCCCTCGCGCAGGCTCGGCGCCGCGACGACCGCCGCGGGCGCGGACGAAGCCGGCACCAGCGACAGGACGGGCTTCGATTCCGCAGGCTTCTCGGCTTCGATAACTCCGACTTCGCGGCGGGCTTCCTCGCCCAGGAACTTCGACGCCATCCAGCGGAACAGGTAATCGACGATCGACTTCGCGTACGGGATCTGCGGATTCTTGGTGAAGCCCGACGGCTCAAAGCGCATGTGCGCGAACTTGTCGACCAAAAATTGCAGCGGCACGCCGTATTGCAGCGCGTATGAAATCGCGGTGGCGAACGAATCCATCAGGCCGGAGATGGTCGAGCCCTGCTTCGACATCGAAACGAAAATCTCGCCGGGCGTGCCGTCCTCGTACTGGCCGACGGTGATGTAACCCTCATGGCCGGCGATATCGAACTTGTGCGTGATCGAGCGGCGCTCGTCGGGCAGCTTGCGGCGCTGCGCTCCGCGGAGCTCGCCGGCGATCGCCATTGCCACGGCAGCCGCCTGTGCCACATCTGCGGCCTTTTCCGCCTTGGACTTTCCGGTGTTGAGGGGCTGGGTGCGCTTGGAACCGTCGCGATAAATCGCAACCGCCTTCAGCCCAAGCCGCCAAGCCAGCATATAGGCTTCCGCAACTTCATCGACGCTCGCCTCGGCCGGCATGTTGATCGTCTTGGAAATCGCGCCCGAGATGAACGGCTGCACCGCGCCCATCATCTTGATATGGCCCTGATAATGAATCGTGCGCGAGCCGGAACGCGGCTTGAACGCACAATCGAAGACGGCGAGATTGGCGTCCGCCAGATGCGGCGCGCCCTCGATCGTCTCGTGCTCGTCGAGATATTCGACGATCTCCTGCACTTCCTTGGAATCGTAACCCAGCCGCTTGAGCGCACGCGGCACGGTGCCGTTGACGATCTTCAGCATGCCGCCGCCGACCAGCTTCTTATACTTGATCAGTGCGATGTCGGGCTCGATGCCGGTGGTGTCGCAATCCATCATAAAGGCGATCGTGCCAGTGGGCGCGATCACGGTGGCCTGCGAGTTGCGGTAGCCATTGCCTGTGCCAATCTTGAGCGCGTCGTCCCACGACTCGCGCGCTGCGCGCAGCAAATCGAGCGGGACCAGCGAAGCATCGAGCTTGTAGGCGGCGTTTTTGTGGCGCTCGATTACCTTGATCATCGCGTCACGATTTGGCGCATAGCCGGAAAACGGACCCATCTCACCGGCAATCCGCGCCGATTGCGCGTACGCCTCGCCGGTCATGAGCGCGGTGATCGCCGCCGCATAGCCGCGGCCCTGATCGGAATCGTACGGCATCCCCAGCGCCATCAGCAGCGCGCCCAGGTTCGCATAGCCCAACCCCAGCTCGCGGAATGCGCTCGCGTTCTTCGCGATCTCAGGCGTCGGATACGAAGACTTGTCCACCACGATATCCTGCGCCGTGATCATCACGTCGACCGCATGGCGGAATGCGCGCACGTCGAATTCGCCGCGATCGTCGATGAACTTCATCAGGTTGAGCGACGCCAGATTGCAGGCCGAGTTGTCCAGATGCATGTACTCGCTGCACGGATTGGACGCGTTGATTCGACCGCTGGCGGGGCAGGTATGCCAACCGTTGATCGTCGTGTCGAATTGCATCCCGGGGTCGCCGCATGCGTGCGCCGCCTCGGCGATCATCCGCATCAAATCGCGCGCGCGATATTCCTGCGCGACCTCACCCGACTTGACGTAATGCGTCTGCCAGCTGCCATCGTCCAGCACGGAGCGCATGAATTCGTCGGGCACGCGCACGGAATTGTTAGCGTTCTGAAAAAAGACGGAGCCGTATGCGGGGCCATCCAGCGAAGAATCGTAACCCGCCTCGATCAACGCCCACGCCTTGCGCTCCTCCTCGACCTTACACTTGATGAAATCGGCGATATCGGGATGCTCGGCATTGAGCACAACCATCTTCGCCGCCCGCCGCGTCTTCCCGCCCGACTTGATTACGCCCGCCGAGGCATCGGCCGCCTTCATAAAGGAAAGCGGGCCCGACGCGGTGCCGCCGGCTGAAAGCTTCTCACGGCAGGAGCGGAGCGCGGAAAGATTCACGCCCGAGCCCGAGCCGCCTTTAAAAATCATCCCCTCGTTGCGGTACCAGTTGAGAATCGAGTCCATGTTGTCGTCGACCTTCAGGATGAAGCAGGCGGAGCACTGCGGCTTCGCCTCGATGCCGACATTGAAATAGACCGGGCTGTTGAACGAGGCCTTTTGGTTGAGCAGCAGATGGGTCAGCTCGGCGTGAAAGATTTCCCGCGTTTCGGGATTGGCGAAGTAACCCTGTTCCTGGCCCCATCCAGCAATCGTATCGACCACGCGCGAAATCAGATGACGGACACTGGTCTCGCGCTTGGGCGTTCCGATCTGGCCGCGAAAATATTTGGAGACGACCACGTTGGTGGCCGTCTGCGACCAGGTGCGCGGCACTTCGACGTCCTTCTGCTCGAAGACGACATGGCCATCTTCACCCGAGATGACCGCGCTGCGCAGGTCCCATTCGACTTCGCTGTACGGATCGGACCCGGGCTTGGTGAAAAATCTCTCGAGCACGATACCGTGTCCGCGCGCCGGCGCGACGGCCGCGTCAGCCGCATGTTCCCCCGATTTTGTGGCGTTCTGATCCAAGTTCTTTTCGATCGCTTCCCCAGCCATCGCCGCTCCTCCACCCCACATTGCGCCTGAATTAAGCCCCGATTACTGTTTGCCGCATCGAAGGCGACAAATGTCCCTCTTGCCGACCCTTGAAATACGCGGCACCAGCGGAAATGTCAAGCCCCACCCCCAACCTATAGTATAGGACAACTTGTTGATGAACCACTGGTTGAATTGTTGATAACTTCCGATGGAACTCCAACCAAATTAGAATTTGTAAAAATAATCGCTACTGGAATTAGTCCCGCTAATTCTACCTCCGACCGATTCGCGACCACGCAACCATCGCCACAGTTTGCGGGAGATGCGCGTACCGCCTATGTTGGCAAGCATCATGGCGCAGCATGATCGGAAAGTTCCGGAACGGATAGGTGGGACGATGCAGCCGCTGCTGGAACGCCTGGATCGCGAAGGGCATTTCGCGATTGTCCACCTGTCGAAATCGTGGCCGGAGATTGTTGGCGAAACAATCGCGCGCCGCACGGAAGTCGTATCGTTGAAATTCCATACCGCCGTAATCAAAGTGTCAGGCGCGATGTGGATACAGGAATTAAACTTGATGAAGACGCAGATTCTCGCACGCATCAAGGAGCAATTGGCGGACGATGCGGTGCGCGATATCCGCTTCGTACAAGGACGGCTGAGCCGCCGCGATCGGCCCAAGTTGCGGGCCGTCCCGCGCGCGGCGCGGCGCTCGATTAATATGCCGGAGGTGAAAGATCCGGAACTGCGCGCGGCATTCGAGCGGCTCATCGAAGCCTGGGGACGCGCGCCGCGATAGCCCAAGACTCACCTGCGATACAACTTGCGGTGATTGGCGTACTTGCGTTGTACTCGTTCTGCTCCTTGCCAGAACGGCATTGTGATGCTATTTGATTTGAGGGGAATTCTGCCTTGATTCCGCCTTGGAAAAGAGGCGAAAGATTGCTGGGAAATTGGCTCTGACGCCGCGCGCGATGGCTTGAAATGTTGAGGTCGTTCTAATGGCAAAAGTTACCCTGATCCGCCCGCCGGCGCTTATACCGAAGATAAGAGTCGCCTCATGGGTCAATACACCGCCCATCGCGATGGCCTACCTGGCCGCCAGCTTGCGGGCAGGGGGGCATCAGCCGGTGATCGTCGATGCGCTTGGCGAGGATCCGTTCAATCGGACTCCGTGCTTCGATGATCGGGTTGCGGCGGTGGGCCTGCCAATCGATGAAATCGTTGCTCGCATCCCGGAAGATTCCGATGTCATCGGCCTCAGTTGCATGTTCTCGCAAGACTGGCCGTATATGCAGCAAATTGCCGCCGCGATTCGCGCGCGGTTTCCGCGCACTTTGATTGTCGCAGGCGGCGAGCATATCACCGCAGTTCCGCAGTTCAGCCTCGACTCTTGCCCCGCAATCGACATCTGCGTTCTTGGCGAAGGCGAGGAGGCAATCGTCGATATAGCGAACTGCGCCGCCACGGGCGGCGATTTCAACCATCTAAAGGGCATCGCGTTACGGCGCAACGGCGAGGCGGTGCTGACTCCGCCGCGCGCGCGGCTGCGCGACGTCGACGCGATCCCGGCGCCGGCGTGGGATTTGGTTCCCCTGAACACTTATTTGGACAATGGGTTCGGCTTCGGCGTTGGCCGCGGCCGCACGATTCCGATGCTCGCCACGCGCGGCTGCCCCTATCAGTGCACGTTTTGTTCAAGTCCGACAATGTGGACTACACGCTGGGTCGCCCGCGATCCGGCCAAGGTGTTGGACGAAGCCCAAGGCTACATCGATCGCTACGGCGTGACCAATATCGAGTTTTACGATTTGACCGCCGTCGTGAAGCGGGACTGGACTCTGGATTTCTGCCGCATGATCGAAGAGCGCGGGATGAAGTTCACTTTCCAAGTTCCGCAGGGCACGCGCACCGAAGTTTTGGATGAGGAAGTTTGCCGCGCGCTGTACAAAGCCGGATGCCACAATTTGACGTACGCTCCCGAAAGCGGCTCCGCGTCCGTTCTCAATCGTATTAAGAAGCGCGTGCATTTGGACAAAATGATGGTCTCGATGCGCGCCGCCAAAAAAGCCGGCATTGGCGTCATGGCCCACATTATTTTCGGCTTTCCCGACGACTCCCGGCGCGAGGCGTGGGAATCCGTCCTATTCATGGCGAAAATGGCGATGGCTGGCGTCAACGACGTCCGGATTTACATTTTCATCCCCTATCCCGGCTCGGAGTTGTTCAACCAATTGAGGGAGCAGGGAAAACTGCCAAATCTCGACGTTGAGTATTTCCTTTCGCTCTTGTCAATGAACGATCTGGCAAAGCCTGTATCGCGCTGCGCCAACATGTCGAGCCGCGAGTTGAGCATCATGCGCCTGGTCGGATATTTCGTATTTTATGGCACCCAATATGCGGCGCGGCCGTGGCGCCTGCTGCGGATGGTTTATAATTTTGTGTTCAGGCGGGAAGAATCTTACCTCGACAAGGCGCTCCTGAGTCTTGCTCAGCGGCGGTCAGCGGCCGGGATGGCAGACGCAGCTCACTAGGCCTAGGGATTTGATTCATGTTCCGCAGCAATCGAGATAACAGGTCCTGAATGGCAAAGGTCACTCTCGTTCGGCCGCCGGCCCTGGTCCCCAAAGGATCCCTGCAGGGGCCGATTACACCCCCCTTGGGGGTTGCATACTTGGCGGCGAGTCTGCGGGCTGCCGGCCATGTGCCGGTTGTCATCGACGCCACGGGTGAGGCGCCATTCAATCAGGTGCTGTGCTTCGACGATCGTCTAATCGCCGCGGGACTGCCGGTTGACGAGATCGTGGCCCGGATTCCCGAAGATACCGATATCGTCGGGATTAGTTGCATGTTCTCGCAAGACTGGCCCTATGCGAAACGGATAGTCGAAGCCATTCGTAGCCGCTTGCCGCGGGTTCTCATCATTGCGGGCGGAGAACATATCACCGCGCTGGCCTCGTATATTTTGGAGTCCTGTCCGGAGATCGACCTCTGCGCGCTCGGCGAAGGCGAAGAGACGATCGTCGAGATCGCCGCTTGTGTCGACAAGGGCGGCGACCTCGGCAACCTCCATGGGCTCGCGCTGCGCCGCAGCGGAAAGCCTGTCCAGACTCCCGCACGCGCCCGCGTGCGGAATATCGACGCGATCCCGCCGCCGGCATGGGACTTGGTCCCAATGAACAACTATTTGGACAACGGAATGGGTTACGGCATCGATTTGGGACGCAGCATGCCAATGCTCGCCACGCGCGGGTGCCCCTATCAGTGCACCTTCTGCTCGAATCCAGTGATGTGGACGACGCGCTGGGTTGCCCGCGATCCGGGGCTGGTCCTGGATGAATTTCAGGACTATGCCGCTCGATACCAGGCAACCAACATCGACTTCTACGATCTTACGGCTATCCTGAAAAAAGATTGGATTGTTAAATTCTGCTCGATGATCGAACAGCGTGGGATGAAATTCACCTGGCAAACGCCGAGCGGTACCCGTTCTGAAGCACTGGATGCGGAAGTTTGCCGTGCGCTGTACCGGTCCGGTTGCCGTTATATCAGCTACGCCCCTGAGAGCGGGTCACCATCGGTTCTCAAACGAATCAAGAAGCGGGTCAATCTGGACAAGATGATGGCCTCAATGCGCGCCGCTGTGAAGGAAGGCATGTCGGTTAAGGCCAACATGATTATCGGCATCCCGGATGAAACCCGGCGCGAGGCGTGGGAATCGATTGGATTTCTGGCCAAGCTGGCAATACTGGGAGTCCAGGACATCGGAATTTCAACTTTCTCACCCTACCCCGGTTCCGAATTGTTCGATCATCTTCGAGAGCGCGGCAAGCTGCCCAAGTTGAATGAAGATTATTTCCTGTCGCTCGCTTCACAAACCGACATCAGCATGAGCGTGTCGCACTGCGAAAATCTTTCGAATCGCGAGGTCAGCATCCTGCACGTCGTCGGCTACGCAACCTTCTATGGCCTGCAGTACGCAATCCGTCCATGGCGCCTGGTCCGAACCCTTTACAACGTCGCATCGAACAAACAGAAGTCGCGCCTGGACAAGCTGCTGCAGGAACTGTTGCAGCGCCGCGCCGCAGTCAAGCGCCGCGCATTATCTGAACCTCAAACCTCCAGCACCGTGGCCCGCGCGCCAACGCTTAATGGAACTCCGCCCCGGAACGCGGAACCATCCGCTCTCGATCGAGCCGGAGCTCTGCCATGACTAAATCCCAATCCGTAGAAGCGCCGACGACGAGCAAGAGCCATTCACCGGTGAAAGTTACGATCATTCGGCCTCCGGCCCTGGTTTCCAAAGGTTCCATTCAGTGGCAGATTGGGCCACCGTTGGGCGCCGCCTATCTGGCCGCGAGCCTGCGGGCCGCCGGACATCAGGTTTCAGTCGTCGACGCGTTGGGAGAAGCCCCCTTTCAGCAAATGCCGTGTTTCGACGATCGGATGATCGTCATCGGTCTTTCGATCGAGCAGACGGTATCGCGCATCCCGGAAAATACCGCGATCATTGGAATCAGCTGCATGTTTTCGCAGGACTGGCCGTACGTAAAGAGGCTGGCCGAAGCGCTGCGGCAGCAGTTTCCCAAGGCGCTCTTGATCGCTGGCGGTGAGCATATCACTGCCACCGCGGCGTACACGCTGGAAGCGTGCCCCGAGTTCGATCTGACTGTGCTTGGCGAAGGCGAAGAAGCGATCGTGGAGATCGCAAATTGCGTCGCCAACAATGGCGACCTGTCTCAACTTAAGGGAATTGCAATCCGGCGCGACGGCAAGCCCCTTTTGACGCCGGAACGCGCTCGCCTGAAGAACATCGACGCCATACCGCGGCCCGCATGGGATTTGGTCCCAATCGATGCCTACCTCGATAATGGACTGGCCTTCGGCGTAAATCGCGGCCGGACCATGCCGATCCTCGCCACGCGCGGCTGTCCTTATCAATGTACTTTCTGTTCGAGCCCGGCGATGTGGACCACGCGATGGCAGGCGCGAGAACCCGAGGCGGTGCTCGACGAAATTCAGGATTATATCGATCGCTATCGGGCGGCTAACATTGATTTCTACGACCTGACCGCCACGATGAAAAAGGACTGGGTTCTCAAGCTGTGCAATTTAATCGAACAGCGTGGGATGAAGTTCACTTTTCAGATTCCGCAGGGCACGAGATCGGAGGTACTCGACGCGGAGGTATGCCGGGCGCTGCGCCGGGCCGGTTGCGCCAACCTTACCTACGCACCTGAAAGCGGTGCGGCCACGACGCTCAAGCGGATCAAGAAGAGAGCCGACCTCGCCAAGATGAAGGTGTCCATCCGCTCTGCCGTGAAGGAGGGCATGATCGTCAAGACCAACATCGTCATGGGATTCCCAGACGAGACTCGGGGCGAGGCATGGCAGACGGTAGTCTTTTCGACCAAGATGGCGCTGCTCGGCGTGCACGATCTTTCAGTCGGACTGTTTTCCCCATATCCCGGCTCAGAGCTCTTCGATGAACTTTGCAAGTGCGGGAAAATACCCAAATTGGATGAAGAGTACTTCTTGTCGCTGGCAACCAATTACACCGACCTGACCGTAGCCACCGCATGGTGCGACAAGATGACGAATCGCCAGGTGGCGGCGCTTCGACTGGCGGCACTGGTCGGGTTCTATGGCATGCAATACGCAACCCGGCCCTGGCGTCTGCTGCGGACGCTGTATAACCTCGCAGCAAACCGTCAGGAATCGCGGATGGACAAGACGCTGCATGATTTCTTCATGCGGCGGCGCGTGGACGCCTCGATGATAAGCGCGCCCCAAACGCCGTCAGGGGCCGTCGCGGGTCGCCAGGCGTAAAGCGCGGCCTGGTCGTTCCGAAATTCTTCGCGTCAATCCCTAATCGAGCGTATCCCGGCGCAGCGAGCGTCGTACATATCTTTTGAGGCCACCCTGTGGACGATATCAGCGACGCTTCCCGGCGACATCAGACGCTGCATCTCCTAAATCGGCTTGCCTTCGGACCGCGTCCCGGAGATGTCGAGCGCGTAAATGCTCTGGGGCCTGACAAATATATCCGCGAGCAGCTTCACCCCGAATCAATTCCTATCCCACCGAATCTCACCAGCCGGATTGATGACTTTCGCACCCTGACGATGAGCCCGGTTGCCCTGTTCGCTGAATATGAGCGTCCGATTCGTGATGCCGCAAAATCCGCGCGGGCGCAGGCGGACGGCAATATCGAATTGAGAGATGCCACCCGCGACGCACGAATGCACGCGCGGATCGTCATGCGCGAAGCCGTCGAGGCCCGCTTGATGCGCGCGATTTACGGCACGCGCCAGCTGCAGGAAGTGATGACCGCGTTCTGGTTCAATCACTTCAACGTTTTTGCAGGCAAAGGCCTCGATTCCGTCTGGACCGGCTCCTTCGAGGAGGAGGCCATCCGTCCCCATACGATGGGCAAGTTTCGCACCCTCCTCGGTGCGACTGCGCGTCATCCGGCGATGCTCTTCTATCTCGATAACTGGCTGAATACCGCGCCGGGCAGTCCCGGCGCCCGCGGCCGTTTCGAAGGCATTAACGAGAACTACGCACGCGAGTTGATGGAGCTGCATACGCTGGGCGTAAACGGCGGATACTCACAGCAGGACGTAATCGCGCTCGCGCATATCCTGACCGGATGGGGAATTCCCCGGCCGCGCGATGAAAACGAGTCCAGCGAATCGATGCCGCCGGTTGAAGGGCAACGACAGCGATTGATGCGTCGAATGCGGCGCAGAGCACGTCAATTCGAGCCCGCGGATCCAAGCGGATTTTACTTCGATTCCCAGCGCCACGATTTCTCGGCCAAGACTTTCCTGAATCACGGGATTCCGGGTGGCGGCGCGGCTCAGGTCGAGCAGGCACTCGAT
>DATKOZ010000035.1:0-213181 GCA_035524375.1 Binataceae bacterium (SeqCode)
CGGGATAGGATTTGCCAAATTCCCGCAATTCGGGCACCCGTAGACGTTCTCCGGGTCCGCGCGCGATCGCAAATCGCGCGCACACGCGCGGATTTCGCACGATTCTCTGCAATGCGCGGAAATTCAGAGACTGTGTGGTGGGCCGTTGGAGATTCGAACTCCAGACCCGCTGATTAAGAGTCAGCTGCTCTGCCAACTGAGCTAACGGCCCACCGTGACCCCTCTGTATTCTCCCCCTAAAGGGAGAGCTAATGGAAAGAGGCCAGCTCTAGAGACTGTTACGTAGCAGGAATGTGTGGGGTGAGTGAAGGGATTTGAACCCTCGACCGCCGGAGCCACAATCCGATGCTCTACCAACTGAGCTACACTCACCACTTCTCTTCATCGGTTCGCGCCGCGCGCGCACCTCGATTACCGCCATGGCGCGCCAGAAGGGATTCGAACCCCTGACCCACGGCTTAGAAGGCCGTTGCTCTTTCCACCTGAGCTACTGGCGCGAATCGCAAAGAAGAAAGCAGAGAGTTGAAAGCGGACCGCGAATGACACGCCGCAGCGGGCGCGATGTTCGAGGCCGTTCTTGGGTCTCCTCTCTACCTTCCACCTTCTTCTGTTCCATTCCCGCCTGTGGCGAGAATCGGGGCGAGCCGATTTGAACGGCCGACCCCCTGCTCCCAAGGCAGGTGCGCTACCAGGCTGCGCCACGCCCCGTGCTCTAACGGATTAACACAGGCTCAATCGGCTCTCAACCGAACCGTCCGGCGAGGCATCGCATTCGCGATAACGGGTGCCTTGGCTCAGTGTCGATCAATCCTCGGTTCCGCGCAGGAGACTCATGAAGAACAGCGCTCCAGCAATCGAGATTATCAGCGGTCCGGCCGCGCGATTGAGGACGCCGGCGATGTAGGTTCCCGTCACGGTTGAAAACATTGCGGCGCCCACCGAAATCGACAGCATCTCGTTCAGGCTGTGCGCAAGCCGCCGCGCGGTGACCGCCGGGATGATTATCAGCGAGCCCATCAAGAGGACGCCCAAGTATCGCAGTCCCAGTGCGACGGTGAAGGCAAAGACGAGCAGGAAAAGCAGGTTTAGGCGGGTGGTATCGATTCCGGCGGTCGAGGCTACATCCGGCGAGACCAATGCGACCACCAGTTCACTTTTGAATTTAAGGATAAAGCCCGCAACGGCAGCCGATCCGGCCAGACCTACCGCGATCTCCCATCCGCTTAATTCCCGCGTAGTGCCGAACAACGCGTCGATCAGCTCTTCACCGCTCGCCATCATGCTGCCGATTGCGAGCGCGACCGAAAACATTACGCCGATTATCGCCTCGGTGGGAATTTTCGTGCGTGTTTCGAGCGCCCAGATGAGAATTGCGCCGAACAGCAGCATCGCAGTCGCACCCAGAATCGGGCTGATGCCGAAAATTATCGCAAGGCCGATTCCGGGCAGCGCAACGTGCGAGATCGAGTCGGCGGCGAGCGTCATCCGCCGCATCACGGCGAAACATCCCACCAGCCCCGCGGCGACCGACATCGCGACCGCCAGAAGGATCGAGCTAGCCTCTGAGGCGGTCATGAACATGGAACTTCAGCTGAGTTCCGTACAGTTCGCTAAGGGTTTCAGTTGTGAGTGCAGTCCGCGGCGGCCCGCACCATGGATGTTCGCCACCCAGGCATAGGACATTATTGGCGTATTCGTACACGACGCTCAGGTCGTGCGAGATCAGAAGGACCGTAACGCCATGCTCGGTCTGGACGCGGCGAATCGCCTCAGTCATTGTCTCCTGTCCGGGCGTGTCGATTCCAGCTGCCGGTTCGTCGAGCAATAAGACGTCGGGGTTTCCAATCAGGGCGAAAGCGAGCAGGAGGCGCTGGAATTGTCCGCCCGACATCGCGCCAATCGTCATCGACAAGATTTCGTCCGCCAATCCGACCCTCGTCGCCGCGAGTGCGGCGTTTTCAGCGGATGCACTTGAAACGGCGGTTTTTGCGTGCAGAAAATCGCGCCCGGTAATTGGCAGGTCGCGTTCGATGTCCAATTTTTGCGGCACGTATCCCAGACGCGTGCCGGGCGCCCATCGAATCGAACCGCGATACGGAATAGCGCCAATCAACGCCCGAAACAGGACGCTCTTGCCCGCGCCGTTTGGACCAATGATCGCGAGCGAAGTACCTTTCTCAACGCTGAAGCTCAGGTCGGTCAGGACTTCCGTCCGGCCGAAGCTGACGCTCAAATGTTCGACATCAAGTGCGTTCACGAACCGTCGATCCTATAGTACCTGTGAGTTGCGGGGAATTGCCGGATCGGGCGGTGGTGGACCTGCAGGGCGATGGCGCGTAGAAGTTACCTAAGAGCAAAATGAGCCGCGCAGGGGCTTTAATATTGATCTCGGCTGGCATCCTGCTTTCGGGGTGCTGGCCGTGGCATCACGATTCGTCTTCGACTCCGCAGCAGCAGTTTCTCGAAGCGCTAAATCACGGTAATTCAGCAGAGGCGACTCGGATATGGCTCAATATGAACGGGGACGAGCGGTCGGCATTCGCGCGTGGCGAGGGGATCAGGCCTGCTGTATCAGCTGAGCAGGCTGAAGCGGCGATGAAACAGCACGCACAGGATCAGTCAAATGGCACCGGCGATACCAAGTCGGCCGGTGCCACAGTGGATGTGCCGCACGTCGAGCCGGCGGGATTGGATACTCTGCCAAAATACTTCAAATCCGACTCCGCCACCGTGCCGCCATCAACCGTACCGACTTTCTGATCAGATTGGGGGCTAAGGCACGCATGCCAGCATCAAAGTGGCCAACGACGTGGGATGCACGCTGGATTTGGGCCGCGCCAGCGCCGGATCCCGCGTCGCCGATTGCGGCCTCCGCCATCCCGCCGCGGAAGACATGGAATCGTTTCTGTTATCTGCGCCGCGAGTTCGATTTGGCGGCCGTCCCGGACTCGGTTCCGGCGCGCGTGACCGCCGATTCGCGATTCGTACTTTACGTCAATGGCGCCGAGGTGATGCGTGGACCGGCTCGGTCGGTGCCGGAGCGGTTGGCGTGGAAAGAGATCGATCTTGCACCGTTTCTGCGCAAAGGACGCAATGCGATCTGCGCATTGGCGCGATATTACGGATCGCCGGGGCCGTGGTGGAGGCCGGCGCCGCCCAGTTTTCAACTCGGTTTCGGTTCGTTCGCTTTCGAAGCTCCGGCGATCAAGATCGTATCCGACGCCGCTTGGAAAGGGCGCGCGGCGCCGTACCATGCGGATGTCGCGGTCATCGATGCGTTGCCGGTCCCGCCGGTCGAAATTCTTGACGGCGCTGGAGTTCCAGATGGCTGGACCGAGGCTGGATTCGACGATTCCAAGTGGGAGGGCGTGGCTGAACTGTCCGCAGGCACGTTTGCCCCTAATCGTATTCATCCCCCCGTCGAGCCATACCCGGCGCAGGAGCCGGACGAAATCGCCGCGCTTACAGCCATCCCAATTTCGCTCACCGAGCTGTCGCGTCGGTTCATTCCGGCAATCAAGGGCGAGGATCCGCGTGACGGCTATCCATCAGTCGACGCGGCCGGGTCAGGCCCCGATTCGCTTGTCACCTTTGATGCAGGAATCATCACGCTTGCCACGCCGTTGGTAATCGTCCACGGGCCGGCAGGATCGATTGTCGATATTTACGCCGGTGAGGATCTCCGCGCCGACCGGACCGCCGAAATCAATCCGCGCCGCTATTCGATGCGTTATCACCTGAAGCATGGCGGTTCGCAGCGGGTGGAAGCCTATGAGCCGGTGGGATTCCGCTACCTCTCAATTGCCGCGCGTAACGGCGCAAAAATCGAGTCTGCCGGTGCGATTGAGCGGCGCTATCCGCGCGCGGAGGCGGCGCGTTTCGAATGCGACGATCCTGCCCTCAACAAAATCTGGCGGGTTGGCGTTCGCACGCTTGAGCTCTGTTCAACCGACGCGTTCATCGACTGTCCGGGACGCGAACAGCGAGCCTGGGTGGGCGATTCTTACATCCATACGTTATTGACGTGTACGGCCAGCACCGACTGGCGGATCATCCGGCGGCATCTGCGAATTTGCGCGCATTCGCGCCGCGACAGCGGCCTGCTTGCGATGGCGGCGGTGGGGGACTTGGCGGTCTCCTCCACCACAATCCCGGATTATTCGCTTCATTGGCTGCGCGCACTTGCGCGCTACTACGAATATTCCGCGGATGCGAACCTGATAATCGAATTGATGCCCACGGCGGCAGGGATAATCGCTGCCTTCGAGCGCTATCGCGGCGCCGACGGACTGATTCGCGGGATGCCGGGGTGGATATTCATCGATTGGGCGATGACCGATCGCGCGGAGGTCAACGCCGCATTCAACGCACTCTATGCGGCTGCCTTGGACGATTACGCATCGCTTGCTGAAAAGGTAATGGGGGATTTGCGCGGCGCCATGCAAGCGCGCGCCGGGGCCAATCACATTCGCGAAGCGTTTGAATTGTTGTGGGACGAAATTCGCGGCGTGTATGTCGATGCGGCCGATCGCAACGGTCCGCGGCGCCGCGTGAGCCAGCAAACCAACGCAATCGCAATCGTCAGCGGATGCGCACCCGCAGCGCGATGGGCACGCATGATCGATTACATCCTGGGCGAATCGCGTCCGGTGGTAACGCCCACGATTTCGGACAATCTGCCGGCTTATCTATTGCAACGGATGGATCCGGCCGAGCACATGGAGTTTGACCCGGAGCAACAAGTCGTTGCAGCCCAGCCGTATTTCTCGCATTTCCTCCACGATGCGATCGTTCGCGCCGGTCGCACCGATTTAATTCCGTCGCGATGCTTGAAATGGTGGCCGCAAATCGAGCGTGGGAACACCGCATTTGAGGAGTACTGGGACGCCCGTCCCGGCACCGGCAGCCGATGCCATGCATGGTCTGCGACTCCGACGTATGACTTGACCGCGCATGTTCTGGGCGTGCGGCCGGTTGCGCCGGGCTTTGCCAAAGTCGCGATCGAGCCACGGTTTGGCCTGTTCAAGCATCTTGAGGGGCGGGTGCCGACCCCGCATGGTTTAATTGAGGTCACGCTGGATTGTGAGCGCGGCGGGGAAATCGTTCTACCCGGCAGCGTCACCGCAAGAGTAAATTTTGCCGATGCGAAGCTTTCCGGTGGCGAGTTCGGACCCGGTCACCATCGCATTACCGATGCGAGGTAAATGATGATCACGGATTGGATCTACAACAATCCCACTTGGCTGTTGGCGGTCGTTGTTCTGGGCCTGTCTACGGGAATAGCGGGACTAGGACTTTTTGTCTTCCATCGCTTTGTGCATCTGGAAATTCGCAAGCGGCACAATGAAATCGCCGGGTCCATGATTGAAGTCGTTAGCGTCGCGTACGCTGTCCTGCTGGCCTTTATCGCGGTTGCGACATGGGAATCGTTCAGCAAGGCCCAGGGCATCGTCGACAGCGAAGCGGACTATGTCGGCAGCCTGTACCGCGACACTCAGGGCCTTCCGGCGAGCATGGGCGCGGGTATTCGCGATGATTTGGAGGCTTACGTCAAAACGGTGGTTAACGACGAATGGCCCGTACAACGCCAGGGGAAAACTCCCGATCAGGGATGGGCTGCGCTGCGCAAGCTGCACACCGCGATCGTGACGATGCAGCCTACAACAATGGGACAGGAGGTTCTGCAGGCCGAGCTCCTGCGAACGTTGAACGAGCTCTACAGCGCTCGCGGCAGCCGCCTTTCAGCCGTGGGTGGGCATATTCCCGACGTAGTCTGGTGGATCATAATCGTCGGCGGAATGCTCACGATTGGATTCACGTATCTCTTTGGCTTTGACGATTTTCGGATGCACATGGCAATGACGATGTCCGTGACGGCTTCGTTGGCGCTGGTCGTAGTGCTGATCATCGCGCTCGACTGGCCATTTCGCGGTGAAGTAAGCGTAACCCCCGATGCATTCGTAAAGGCGCAGCAATCGTGGGCCGATTTGCCGTTCGCCAAGTGAATGCGGCAATGGCGATTTTCGCGGTTGCAAAACTGCCCGGGCCGGACTGCTCGATAATCAAGACATTCGGCTCCAGAAGATTTATGATTGCTTGATATGAGCACGGATCGAATCGCCAGCGCACGAAAGATTCCGGCGGATTTTCCGGCCGCGCCGCTGACGCTGGAGGGCTACGCCGTTCTCCATCAGATGTTTCATCTGCGGCGCGATGCATGGCGTACCCTTGAGGACAGCCGCCGCAAGTTTGTGCTTGATCAAGCATCCGCGTTGTTCGCCGAATTGGGGAAGCAGGCCGACGGCGAATCCGCGCTTTTCTCCGTTCTGGGCCACAAAGGCGATTTAATGGTGATCCATTTCCGGCGGAGCTTCGACGAAATATCCCGCGCAGAACATTCCATCGCAGGGCTGGCGCTCTCCGATTTCATGGATTCGGCGAGCTCGTACCTGTCCGTGATCGAGATCGGTCTTTACGAAGCGACGGTTGCGTTGTACGACCGCCTGATTGAAAAAGGCATCACGCCGCGCTCACCCCAGTGGCAGGCCGAAATCACGGGCGAGATCGACCGGCAGCGGGAAAAAATTTCGCCGCGCTTGTTCCCCTCCATCCCCGAGCGTCCCTATGTCTGTTTCTATCCGATGGACAAGAAGCGGGAGGGCGCCGACAACTGGTATCGCCTGCCGATGGACGATCGGCAGCGCCTGATGCATGAGCATGGGATGGTCGGGCGCAGGTTTGCCGGCGAGGTGACGCAAATCATCTCGGGATCGATCGGGTTCGACGACTGGGAATGGGGCGTCGATTTGTTTGCAGACGACCCGCTTGTATTCAAGAAACTCGTGTACGAGATGCGCTTTGACGAAGCGAGCGCATCGTACGCGAAATTCGGTCCCTTTTTTGTAGGAATCCGGCTTGCCCCCGCGGATTTGGGCCGGCTGCTGCCACCCTGATTACTTCCCGTTGGGCAGATCGACAAACACCGCCGCGGCGACGACCGACGACCACAGGCCATCGCGATCCCCAATTGCCGACTGGGTGACGTTGCGCGTCGTGACGATCTTGTCCGACACACGCCAGATGTCCTTGCGCTCGTCGTAGCTCGCGTTGGGATCGAAATCGACCCCCAAAATCGTTCCGAGCATCGTGGCGGCCAGATCCTCCGCGTAATCTCCGGCCTTTTGGTCGGTCTCTCCAAAGCTGTGATGCTCGGAAAGGTAACCGTACTGGTTGGGATTTGAGGGAACTGCCACGCCGACCGATGCGGCAATCAGCCGATGCGGTTCGTTGATTGCATTATCGCTCATCACGGCAAACACAATCTGGCCCGGGGAGAGGTACTTGAGCCCCTCCTGCTGGCTAATCAGTTTGCAATTGGGCGGAAAGATCGACTTCACGCGCACCAAGTTGAACTCTGCGATGCCTGCCGAGCGCAAGGCCATCTCGAAGGAAGTGAGCTTCTCGCGATGCCTGCCCACGCCCTTGGTTAGGAACACACCTTTTCCTATCGGCCCCATCTATTCACTCCGCAAAAGCCGCGAGCGCGCGGCGCTTGAGCGATTCTTTTACATAAACTCGCGGTTGGATGCTATCCTGCGGATTACAAGGTATTGACCGGCTGATATTCGCCGAACACCTTGCGCATCGCGTCCGAAATTTCCCCCAGCGTGCACCAGTTACGCACCGCATCGACAATCGGCGGCATCAGGTTTGCGCCATCGCGGGCCGCCACCTCGACGCGCGCCAGTGCGGATTCGGCATTACCGGCGTTGCGCTCGGCCCGGACGCGCGCGACCGCGCGCTTTTGCTTTTCCTCAAGCTCGGGTTTGACCCGCAGGATTTCGCCGGGCGGTTCTCCCTTGCCGGTGAATTGATTGACGCCCACGATGATTCGCCGTTTGGTCTCGATTTCACGCTGGTAGATGAAGGCGGCGTTCTGGATTTCGCGCTGCATATACCCGCGCTCGATCGCGGCGACCGCGCCGCCCAAGTCTTCGATCTTTGACAGGTATTCGCCGGCCTTCTTTTCCAGCTCGGAGGTGAGCGTTTCGACGTAATATGAGCCGCCGAGGGGATCGATCGTGTCGGCTACGTCGGATTCGTGCGCGATCAGCTGCTGCGTGCGCAATGCGAGCAACACAGACGACTCGGTCGGCAGCGCCAACGCCTCATCTTTCGAATTTGTGTGCAGCGATTGCGCTCCGCCCAGCACCGCCGCCATTGCTTGCATCGCCACGCGCACGACATTGTTGTCGACCTGCTGCGCGGTGAGCGTGGAGCCGGCAGTTTGCGCATGGAACCGCATCATCATCGAGCGCTCGTCCTTCGCCTTGAACCGCTCTTTCATGATCTTCGCCCATAACCGGCGCGCGGCGCGAAACTTGGCGATTTCCTCGAAGAAATTGTTGTGAACGTTGAAGAAGAACGACAACCGGCTTGCGAACGCGTCAATCGCCAATCCCGCCTTTATTGCCGCGTCAACGTACGCGATGCCGTCGGCGATTGTAAACGCGAGTTCTTGCGCGGCCGTCGAGCCGGCCTCCCGGATGTGGTAGCCGGAAATTGAAATCGTATTCCAGTTGGGAACTTCTTTGGATGCGAAGCTGAAGATGTCGGTGATTATTCGCATCGAGCCGCGCGGCGGATAAATGTAAGTTCCGCGCGCGACGTACTCCTTCAGGATATCGTTCTGGATCGTGCCGTTGACTTTGTCCCATCCGACGTTGCGCCGCTCGGCTGCGACCAGATAGAGCGCCAGCAATATCGAGGCGGTCGCATTGATCGTCATCGACGTGGAAATCTTGTCCAGCGGCAATCCGTCGAGCAGTGTCTCCATATCGGCGAGCGAGCAGATCGATACTCCAACGCGCCCGACTTCGCCTCCGGCGAGCTGATGGTCCGCATCGCGGCCCATCTGGGTGGGCAGGTCGAAAGCCACGGACAGGCCGGTCTGCCCTTGTTCGAACAGGTAGCGGTAGCGGCGATTGGATTCTTCGGCGGTGCCGAAACCGGCGTACTGGCGCATCGTCCACAACCGGCCGCGATACATCGTTGGCTGAACGCCGCGCGTGAACGGGTATTCGCCGGGAAAGCCGAGATCGGTCAGAAAGTCGAAGCCGTTCAGATCGTCGGGATCGTAATCGCGTTTGATCTCGATTCCCGAGCTCGTGGCGAATTCCGGTTTGCGCTCGGGTCCGCGCTTTAACGCCGGTTCCAGCTTGCGCCGCTCCCAATCCCTGCGGGCGGCGGTGACGTCGCGATTTTTTTCTTCGGACATATGGGTAGTCCCGCCTATTCGATTACCACCATCAGGTCGCCCTTTTCGACGGTCTGGCCGGCCACGACTTTTACCTCGAGAACCTTGCCGGCTTTGGGAGATTTGACTTCGTTCTCCATCTTCATCGCCTCGACGAGGACCACGCCCTGGTTGGCCTGCACGGAATCGCCGGGAGCAACCAGGACGTTGACCACGCGCCCGGGCATCGCAGCCTTGATTTCGGCGCGTCCGGTCATTTGCCGCTTCCCGGCGGAAGCGTGGCCCGCGCGGCGCGCCGCGTCAGTGACGGTCAATCGTGTCGAGCGGTCGCGCGAGGCGACAACGGTTTCTTCGCCGTCGCGGACCACATCGAAATCAAACGAGCGATTTTCAACGATTATTGAAAACGAGGCGGGGCCCAGCCGGCGCAGATCGGCTTCGAATCGATTGCTGCCCATCCGGATCGCATACGATCCCGCCTCCGTCTCTTCGACTTCGATCTCGTGTTCTTCGCCGTGAAGCGTTGCGACGTACCGCGCCATCTCGCGTTTCCCTCTACCTGCGCAACGAATCGATGCGGCCGAGCATACGCCATGCGGACGCTGGTTGCGGCGCGGCGGGCGCACCAGCGGCGAGGCTGGCCCGTGGGCGGCCATTGTGAGTGGCGATCGCGGCAACCAGGATCGCCGCCAACTCGGCGCGATCGGTTACCGCGCCATTGGACTCCGGATGAAATTCGCGGCCGATGAACCCGGTATCGAAATCGCCGGCGATAAACTTGGGATGCGTCACGATCCAGCGGTGGAACCCCACGTTGGTGCGGAGTTCGCCGGAAATTACCAATTCGCCGAGCGCCCGGCGCATCCGGTCGATTGCTTGCCTGCGGTCCGCGCCCCATACGGAAAGCTTCGAGATCATGGGGTCGTAAAAGATCGGCACCTCCGCGCCCGGATATACTCCCGGGTCGTTACGGACTCCGGGTCCGCTCGGGAAGCGCAGCGTTTCGATTTTGCCCGGGGCGGGAGCGAATCCGGCTTCCGGGTCTTCGGCATAAATCCGGCATTCGATTGCCCATCCGCGCTGCGCAAGGTCCTTTTGCTTGAAGGGCAGCTTTGCTCCGGCGGCAATCTCGATCTGCGTGCGAACCAGGTCGATGCCCGTCACCAGTTCCGTCACCGGATGTTCGACCTGGATGCGGGTGTTCATTTCCATGAAATAGAAATTGTGGTCCGCGTCGGCCAGAAATTCGATTGTGCCGGCGCTGACGTAATCGACCGCTTTGGCCGCCCGGACGGCGACCTCGCCCATTTCGCGGCGCAGCTTGTCGGTGATGAATGGCGAAGGGGACTCTTCGACGACTTTCTGGTTGCGCCGCTGGATCGAACATTCGCGTTCGAAGACGTGAACCGTGTTGCCGTGCTTGTCGGCGAGCACCTGCACCTCGATATGGCGCGGCTGCTTGAGGAATTTTTCGACATAGAAGCGGCCGTCGCCGAATGACGACTTCGCTTCGCTCGCGACCGTGCGAACGACCGAGGCCAGGTCCTTGTCATTCTCGACGAAGCGCAAGCCTTTGCCGCCGCCACCGGCCGCGGCCTTTACCATGATCGGAAAGCCAATTTTCGCGGCAATCGCGCGTACTTCATCCTCGGTCTCCAGCGTTCCGGGTGAACCCGGAACGACCGGCACCCCCGCCGCCGCCATCAGCTTGCGCGCTTCGACCTTGTCGCCCATCCGATGAATCGCGTCCGGAGGGGGACCGATCCAGGTAAGCCCGGCCTTTTCGACCGCGCGGGCGAAGGCGGCATTTTCGGAGAAAAAGCCATAGCCGGGGTGGATCGCATCGGCGCCTGTGGCCGCTGCGGCCTCGAGAATTTTTTCGACGTTGAGGTAACTCTGCGCGGCCGGCGCGGGACCGACAGGATAAGCGCGGTCGGCTTTCAAAACGTGCAGTGCGGCACGATCGGCGTCCGAATAAACGGCGACCGATTCGATTCCCAAATCCCGGCATGCCCGGATGACTCGCACCGCAATTTCGCCGCGGTTGGCGATTAAGATTCGCTTGAACATCGAAACTTTAGGCTACCCACCCGGTCGGACCGGGCAATTCAATTTGGCAATTCTACTTAATTCTGGCCGCGTCGGCTAACTGTCAAAGCGGAATATTGCCGTGCTTGCGCGGGGGGTTGCGATCGCGTTTGTTTTCGAGCGCCTTTAATGAGGAAATCAGTTTGGTCCGGGTCTGCCGCGGCATTATGACCTCGTCGATATAGCCCAGTTCCGCGGCTTTGAACGGATTGGCGAAAGTCTTGCGATATTCTTCCGCCAGCCGCACGCGCTCTGCGGCGGCGTCCTTGGCGGCAGCCAGTTCATTGCGGAACACGATATTAATGGCCTGCTCGGGGCCCATCACTGCGATCTCGGCGCTCGGATATGCGAAGTTGAAGTCACCGCGGATGTGCTTGGATGACATAACGTCGTATGCGCCGCCGTAAGCCTTGCGCGTGATTACCGTTACCTTGGGCACCGTAGCCTCGCAGAATGCATACAAAAGCTTGGCGCCATGCCGAATGATCCCGCCGTACTCTTGCGAGGTACCGGGCAGAAAGCCGGGTACGTCGACGAAAGTGACGATTGGAACATTGAATGCGTCGCACACGCGGACGAAACGGGCAGCCTTTACGGAAGCGTCGATATCCAGGCATCCGGCCAGATATGCGGGCTGGTTGGCGACGATTCCGACCGATCGGCCGCCCAAGCGCGCGAAACCGACCAGCATGTTGTGCGCGTAGTCCTTCTGAATTTCCAGAAAATGGCCGTCATCGACCACCCGTCGGATGATATCGGCCATGTCGTAGGGTTTGTTGGGATTTTCCGGGACGATCGAATCGAGTTCGGCATCAGCACGCGTCGGATCGTCGCCGGTGGGAACCAGCGGCGGATCTTCGACGTTGTTCGGCGGCAGGTAGGAGAGCAGCTCCCGGATCATATCGAGCGCGCCGCGATCGTCGTCGGCTTCCAGATGGCAGACGCCGGATTTTTGCGAGTGTGCGTCGGCGCCGCCCAACTCCTGCATCGTCACTTCCTCATGGGTGGTGGCGCGAATCACGTCGGGCCCGGTGATGAACATGTACGAGGTGTCTCGCACCATCACGATAAAGTCGGTCATCGCCGGCGAATAGACTGCTCCACCCGCGCACGGCCCCATAATCGCTGAGATTTGCGGAATTACGCCCGAGGCCTGCACGTTGCGCAGGAAAATGTCAGCGTAGCCGGCCAGCGAAACGACACCTTCCTGAATGCGGGCGCCGCTGCCGTCGTTAAGCCCGATGAATGGGCAGCCGGTTTTCATCGCAAGGTCCATAACCTTGCAGACTTTCTCGGCGAACGCGCCCGACAAGCTGCCGCCGAAGACGGTGAAGTCGTGCGAAAAGATACAGACTTGACGCCCGCCGATCGTGCCGTAGCCGGTCACGACGCCGTCGCCCGGGATCTTCTTGTTCGCCATGTCGAAGTCGGAGATCCGGTGGGTCTTAAACTTGTCCAACTCGACGAATGACCCCGGGTCGAGCAGGTATTCGACACGCTCGCGCGCCGACATTCGGCCATTGGCGCGCTGCTTTTTGAGACGCTCGTCGCCGCCGCCGGCCTCGGCCTCGCGTGACAGGCGATGCAATCTTTCGAGGTTTTCCTTAAGGCTCATATGCTTTGAGAATTTTGGAGCAAATCCGATGGAATAGATATCCTATGTTGGGCGCCGGTTAAAGCGGGCAAATCATTGCGCCGATATAGTTGGAAAGCCCGAAAAATCGAGGCGGTCTCCGGCTTGAATGTTATGGCGGGCCGCATAGCCGCCGTTCACCTCCAGGACATAGAGCGATTCGCCGTCCACCGAGCGCGGCGTATCGGTATGCGGCTCGGCATTCGCGACGATTCCAAGAATACGGCGATTCTCGCCGGCGAAAATCATATCGAGGGGGATTTCGGTGTTGTGCATCCAGAAGGCCTGCTGCTTCGGCGATTTGAAGATGAAAATCATGCCCGCATCTTGATCCAGTTGTTTGCGGTACATAAGGCCCAATTCGCGCTGCTGCGGCGTGTTGGCGATCTCGACTTGAACGGTTGCAAGCTGCTTTCCGTCGGGCGTGATGATTGAAATCGATGGCGCATGAGAGCATGCGGCGATCAGGCTCGCTAAGACTCCAAAGACCAGCATCAAGTGGCGGTGATTCATGCTAAACCGTTTCTGGCGAGATATCTTCCAGTTCGCGGCCGGCGGTCTCGGGCAGAAACATCATGATTGCGGGCGCGAGCATCCAGATTACCTCAAGGTAGCGGACCGAAGTCCAGTGCGAATGTGTGAAATGATATAGCACCGTCTCCAATAGGAGGCCGGTTGCACCGCCAATTGTTCCCGCCACCATCAGCGCGGCACCCGCCGTCGACCGGTATGAGGTTGGAAACAGCTCCGTGCTATAGGCGGCGAGTATTGTCGCGCCCGCCGTGTATGCAAACATTGCAAGTGGAACGGCTGCCACGACCGAAAATCCGGTCGTCGAATATGCCATTATCGTCACTAGCGGCGCGAGCAAATTGAACAGGGCGCCCATCGAACGCCGCCCGAGTTGATCGCTAAGCCGGCCGGCAAATACATTTCCCGCAATTCCCAATCCGCCGCCGGCCAGAAACAGCAGACTAACCTTGGAAGGCGAATAGCCATGGACTTCCTGCAGAAATTTCGAAAGAAAGAGTCCCGCCGTATTTCCGCCTGCTGCGGCCAGGAACGCGACCATCAGCATCATGGCAAGTCGCCCCGGATGCGCACGAAATAGTCGTCTCATCGGGTCCCAAATCGCCGGTGGCGCCGCATGCGCGAGTTCTTGAGCTTCGAAGCGATGGCTTTCGGGCAGAATGCGGCGCAGCGGAATGAGCAATGCCAGCGGTACCAGCGCAATTGCGTATAGCCCACGCCATCCGTACGGAATTTCATTTATTACCATAAACGCGACCGCGGCCAGGGCATCCCCGCAACTCGCTACGGCGGCGAGCATACCGACGGCCCACCCGCGATTATTCGCATCGACTTCTTCAACCAGGATTACTAGAGCGATTGTCGCTTCGGCGCCGGCGAATGCGCGGGCGATTACCTGCGACGCCACGAAGCTGCGATCGCCCGGGGCAATGGCGCTGATCGCCGTGAACACCGTGTATCCGACGATTGTATATAGCAGCAGCCGGCGGCGTCCGAAGACATCGGCCAATGGCGTTACCAGGAGCGACAGGGCGAAGCCCAGGCGGATTAAAGAAAGCATTGCGCCCAGGCTCGATTCGGCAATTCTTAGGGCGGTCTGAATCTGCTTGAGGGCGAGGCTGAGCAATGCCCGATCGTATTGGTCAAAAAATCCTGCAGTCAGAGCAATTAGAAAAACTCGCTGCTGGCGTGGCGTGAACGGAGGTAGTTGGCCCAGCGCAATTAGTCTCGTGCCGAAACCTGCGGCTGAGCGTGCCGCGTTTGGTGCGTCACCGTCGCGATTTTTTGCGCTCGGGAGTTCCATCGATCGACATCATGCGGACCAACCAAGGTATCGGCTGGCCAATTCTGCCTCAATCGACGTCGGTGGAGATGGCTTCCAGTTCGCGGCCGGCGGTTTCGGGCAGGAATATCACCGCAAGCGGCGAGAGCATCCAGAACACGGTCAGATATTTCACCGCAATCCAGTGCGAATGCGTGACGAGATACAGTCTGCTTTCGAGGAACAGGCCCAGTGCGCCGCCGGTGGTTCCAGCCACCGCAAGAACCGAGCCGGCGGTGGAGCGGTATGCGGTTGGAAACACCTCCGCGCTGTAGGTCGCCAGGATAGTGCCTGCACCAATGTCGCAGAAGAGTTCGAGGATCCAAGCCGGGATAAGCGAAAGTCCGGGTGCCGAATAAAACCAAATCGTGAGCAGGGGGGCCGCCGCCAGAAAAAACGCGCCGACCGGGCGGCGTCCAAAGCGATCGCTAATGCGGCCGGAAAAGATGCTGCCCATGATGCCGATCGCTCCACCGAAGAAAAACAGCAAGGTCACATTAAATGGCTTGTAACCGTGTGCTTCCTGCAGGAACTTCGGGAAAAATTCCCCGGCGGAATTCGCTCCCATCGAGGCCAGAAACGCAACCCATACCATCAGCATAATGCGACGCGGATATGTGCGTAACAGGTGTACCATCGGCTCCCATATCTGGACGCGTTCGGTACGTGCCAGATCCTCTTCCTCGAACCGGTGGCTTTCGGGCAGGGAGCGGCGCAACGGTATCAGGAGGAAGAGCGGCACGAGCGCGATCGCATACAGGCCGCGCCATCCAAACGGGATCACGTCGATGGTTGAAAAGGCGATCGCGGCGAGGCCGTAGCCGGTGGCACCGATCGCGGCGAGCAATCCCACCGCCCATCCGCGATTAGCGGCATCGACTTCCTCCACCAAAATCACCAGTGCAATCGTCGATTCCGCGCCGGCGAATGCCCGGGCCAGAATTTGAAACATGATGAAGCTGCCCTCGCCCGGTGCGACAGCACTTAATCCTGTGAAGATGGTGTAAGCGATAATCGTGTAGAGCAGCAAGCGCCGCCGGCCGAAAATGTCGGCGAGCGGAGTGATAAACAGCGACAGTATGTATCCCAAGCGAATCATCGACAACATCGAACCAAGATTCGATTCGGCGATGTTCAATCCCAGCTGGATTTGCTTAAGGGCAAGGCTGAGCAGAGCATGATCATATTGATTGAAGAAACCCGCGGTAATCGCGATCGCGAAGATCCGCCATTGCCGCATGGTAAACGGCGGGGTACTGCCGAACAGCCACAGATTAAAGCTGCGACGCTCCTCTTCGGGGGCAGTTTCCTCTGCGCGCACAGTGGCGCCGATGGGTTCAGTCATCTGGATTGGACCGGATTGGCGAGCATATCCGCTCGCCCGATACTCATCAATCGAATGCCATCGGAAGGGATTCCAAGCCACGCAAGAAGTACGAGCCTTTGTGCTTGGGTTCCAAACCGGGATCTTTCAGGCGCAACTTTGGAAAGCGCTTGAGCATCGATCCGATTGCGATCGTACCCTCAAGGCGCGCCAATGGGGCGCCGATACAAAAGTGGATGCCATCGCCGAACGCGACATGGTCCTTGGGCTCGCGGGTGACGTCGAAGCGGCCCGGATTCTCCCATCGGGACGGATCGCGGTTGGCCGCCGCCAGTATTGCAAAGCATCCGGTTCCGGGCGGAACTTGAACACCGCCGACTTCCGCACCCTGCGCGGCGAACCGGACCGTGGCCTGCACCGGGCCGTCGTAGCGGAGAATCTCCTCAATTGCGCGCGGGGTTAGCTCGGGGTTACGCCGCACCAGGTCCATTTGATCGGGATTTCGGCCTAGCGCCAGCATCCCATTGCCGATCAGGTTGGTGGTCGTTTCATTACCTGCGAGCAGTAGCAACACGACGAATGCGAGCAGTTCCGCTTCGGTGAGCGCCTCACCATCGGCGTGGGCGGCGACAAGGGCACTGATCAGATCAGAGCCAGGCTTCGACCGGCGCATCTCGATTTGTGCGGCCAGATAAGCGCGCAGTTCATCGGTAGCTTTCTTGAAGTCCGGCGGCACCGGCATTCCGGGGAAGGTATTTCCACCCGCGACGACGGTGTCGGACCATTGTTTGAACTGGGGATACAATTCCGGGGGCACGCCGAGCATTTCCGCGATTACCATTACCGGCAGTACGTCAGCGACATCCGACATCACGTCAAGCTCGCCCTTGCGCGCGACGCCTTCCATAAGTTGGTCCGCGATCGCGCGGATCCGCGGCTCCATCTCGCGGATGCGGCGCGGGGTGAAGTCGCGCGAAACCAAGCCGCGCAATCGCGTATGCACGGGCGGATCGGCAAACAGCATCACCGTCGCGCCTTTGAATGGACCCTGATCGCGGAAGCTCGCCGGCATCGGCGGCCGCGTGGCGCGAAAATGCTCATAATCCTTCAATATCGTGGTTACATCGTCAAAGCGTGCGGTTAGCAACACGCGGCCGAACAGTTCAAAAAACTGCGGTGAACCCGCGAGCAGCGGTTCATATGACGGATATGGATTCGTGCGGAACGCGGGATCCCATGGATTAAAGTAGACGCTTTTATTGGTTTCGCTCATTCTGGGTCGTCCTTGATTCTCATTACTCGCGCACAAATATTCAACCGTGCTACCTGGCCGCGCGGCATCCTCAGTGCCTGCGGATCGCTCCGTGCGACATCATACGAAATTGTTCCCAATGAATCGAACGGTACGGAATCGATCCGAGGCGGTGCCGATTGAGTTTGATTGCTGCATGAAATTCAAACTTTGTGTTTGCCAATCGGCCAAAGTTGGTGCAAGTTTGATTGCACGGCCAATTGGGTATAGGGGATGCCGTTGAAGTGCGGCCGTTTGGCAGCAGGAAAATCACGAGAAGCGGGAGGAGAATTCACGTGAGGGGATTGCTTGGCAGGATCAGTGTGATCGGCGGTTTCGGCGTGCTCGTTGCAATGGGGGGACTGGCTGGATGCGGCACAATGTCGCCGTCCAACGCTCCAATCGATTGCAACGTGGTCAAGGTACAGCTTCAGGACGGCAAGACCGATGCTCAGATCGCAGCGGACCTTGGCGCTCCGGTTGACAAGGTGGCCGCGTGTCACGGTCCGGAAAAATCGGGAAACAAGTCAAGTGGCATGGTGCCGTCCAACTATTAAAGCATGATCCCGAGGCCTCCTCGATCGTGAAGGCGGCGGCCTCCGGCCTGACGCAGGGGTCCGCCCGCACCTAGCGGCCGGAAAATTTCGGCGGACGCTTTTCGAGGAACGCGCGAACACCCTCGCGGTAGTCGTCGCTGTCAAAGCATCGTGCGACCACCGCGTTGACTGCCGCGGAGTCGCGTTCTTCGCGATCCTTGAGCCCTTCCCGAATTGCCATCTTCGCGGCGGCCAAGGTCAGCGGTGCGTTTGCGGCCATCTTGAGCGTGTAGGCGCGGACCTCGTCTTCGAGCCGATCGGGATCGCAGAGCCGGTTGACCAGCCCCATCCGCAGCGCTTCCTCGGCGTCGAACAGCCGTGCGGACAGAAGAATGTCGCGGGCGTTGGCGGCGCCGACGGTATGTACGAGCGCGAGTACGCCGTCCAGTGGATAGGCGAGCCCCAAATTTGCAGCCGGTACTCCGAAGCGGGTGCCGTGCGCCGCGATTCGAATATCGCAGGCTAGGGCAACCTGCACGCCGCCACCGATGCATACGCCGGAGATCATCGCGATCACCGGTTTGGAGCATTCGGTCATCGCCACCACCGCGCGGTTGGGCGCTTCACGATATGCATGCGCCTGGCTGGCATCGGCGCGCAATGCGGGAAATTCTTTGATGTCGGCTCCAGCGATAAACGCGGCGGGCGTCGAGCCGCGGATGATTATTACGCGGATGGAATCGTCCGCCGCAAGCTCCTTCATGCCCTCCGCGATTCGGTTCCAGGCGCTAAGATTGAGTGCATTGCGCGCCTCCGGTCGATTGAGCACGAGCCAGCCAAGGGGAGCCTCGCGGCGAACGATCAGCGTTTCGGCGGAAGGATTGGGAGTTGGGTCAGGCATATTGGGCCAGCGGCAACGATCAAACCCGGAGCCGCATTGCGGCTCCGGGTTTGACGGATGCTCGAACGAACGATCGCTCAATACTCTTGGTCATTTGCAGAATTTATTCGGCGGTGTTCCTGAATAGAAGCACTGCGCTCCGGCGACAGGTGTGGGTGCAATGACAAATCCCGGACTGGTCCAGGCCGTGCTGGTTGGGAAGCAGGCTGGCGTCGGCGTTTCCTTGGGAGACGGCGTAATCCCCAAAGTTGGGGTTGGCGTCGCCATAATGGGTGTCGGCGTTGCCGGTGGGGTCGGAGTTACAGGAATCGGTGTCGGACTTACCGTTGGAGTGGGATGATTGCCGATGGCGGTGTCGAATCCATCGGGAAGCGTCACGCCGAAACCGTAGCAGCCGTCATCCGGGCAATCGAGATCTTTGACGGCCCACGTACTGCAGACCGCATCGCACTCGTCCTTGAGCGTCGTATCAGTACTCAGAACCGGATAGTCGGCATTGGTCGCTGTGCAGCCGCAAGTTTCCTTACCCTCGGTTCCCTTCCACCCGCAGAAGCTGTCCGGCTTGCAGAGACCGGTGGACTTAAGCAGGGGATTCAGCTTTTTCGCGAATTTGGTCATGTCGATGTGAACCGTCAGAATGCCAGTGCCCGAGTCGTACGATTTCATCCATCCTGAATTAGTCCAGTCATCCGCAGTGCCCTTCGAAGGGTTAACCGGAGCGTCAGAGACATTGACTCTCGAAAAGAAGACTTGATCGTTGGTGGGCGTCGCACTGAAGCCGGGACCGACATATAACTGATACGTCTGTTCGGTGGAGCCTTTCGCGAATACGAAGAATACATAGTATGTATTATTTGAGCGGAAGATATTGACCGAGCGTGCTGTTTGTTCAGGGGTGAAATTTTCGAGATATTGCTGCCAATTATTCTTAGTCGTATCGATATAGTAATTGGAATGATTGACGGTCAAGTTACTACGCTGCCACGTATCTTGCGCCATCATGCGGATGAATTGGGTGGCGCCATTCTGATCGGTGCCAGTCAGGTATTGCCGATAGAGCGGCACTCCATAACAGAAATTGCTTCCGCAATCTCTTGACCAGTCGCCGCCGCGGTGCGTGAAGATGGGATCGTTGCCGCAGTTTCCCTTGGTGGCGCAATCGGGAAATACGACGGTCGTTACATAATCGTAGGGACTGGTCTTTGCGGTAGCTCCCGGGGGCGCTGGAGTCGGCGTCGCTGTAGGGACCGACTGCGCGCCGATGCCGACGTTCGATGCACATTCGTCGGTTTCCAGCGGCGCATTGAAGAAGGGATCCTCGTTGACCGAGATCGTTCCGATCATGCCGGTGAGGGAGCCATCATCGTCGTTCAATTCGGTCTGCCGGTCGATATCCGAAAATCCTGTGAATGCGCCTGTGTCGATTTTGCAGTATTTTGCCGCTTGCGCTGTCGAATCGGTGTAGAAGGTCCCGGTCAGCAAATCCGGTTCAATCACAAAATGGCGAATGTCAACATTGTTGAAAAACAGCTTGGATGAATGAAATGCCGGCGGATAGTAGAAACCGTTGGGCTGCTTCCACGCGATGGCGGCGTTTGGCAGATAGCATTGCGATCCTGATGCTTGCGTACTGTCCTTCAGCAAGCCCAATACACGCGCATACGGGTAATTTTCCAGGCAGGTCTGATCCGGTCCGGAAAGGCAATTCGCCAACGTGCCTTTGGTGATGTCCAAATAGGCATTCGATTCCTGGTAGGAAGGTCCATCGTAAATATTGGCGAAGCGTTGGAATACTCCGTAATTGTCGAGTGGAAATGCTATCCCCTCATCCTGCGAGACGCAGCGGTTGATCTGCGTGACGGGGGTATCGCAGACTGTTCCTCCCGGTACGAATGGTCCCAAATTCGATGCGTAGGGATTGCCGGTCTGAGTATCACCAATGAATACACTCTTCTTGGCAAGCGCCCAGTAGCCCGTGGGCGCTGATGATTTCGTGTAATCGCCGCCGGATACGAATGTGAGACCGCCAAATTGCACGTCGGACATGGCGCTGTTGATGAACAGAAACCACATCTGCCGCAACCATACAGCTGAAAAATTTTTCTGCGCCCAATTGAACGCGGTGGTAAAATGATCGATCACATCCACGGTGCAGTTCTTTTCGTTCACGCCGTCCGCGCACTTACCTACCGTGGAACAGTCTCCATTGTCGTCGCTGCATCGAGTAGGCGCCCGTGATGCGCCCGGCGCGACATTTGGGTAATACATCTTGTATTGCGCAGTGGGTGTCGGTTGTGTGAAGGGTGGCGCAAGTGAATTGGCCACGGGTTGCAGGTTGTCGGATTGATTGGGGTCACCCACGCCCAGGCAACTCGAAGTAGCACCGACCGTCATGATCGCGACTTCGGCCGACGAGCAGGTATTGCCGTAAAATTCCTTCAGAGGCGCAATGTCCGCGCGGCCGATGTCGCCGAATCCGCCCGGAGCTGCTTGGATCCCCGCATAGCCTTTCCACTTCATCATGAGCGAGCCACCGCTGATGCCGGCCGGAACGAACCAATAGCACGCGCCGCATGTTCCGGCGCCTACGGCCATATTGCCGGCAAACTTGTTCCATGCATTGGTGATCCAGAAAACTGCCGGGTGGTCCCAGTCGGAATGGAAGGGAAACACGTCCGCGGTGTTGTCATTGTTGAATTGCGGCCGCGCGAGAATCCCCGGAACCTGACGGGGATTTTGAACGTTATTTACCGCGGCTCGCGCAAATACTCCCAAATTGGAAAATAGGTTGTTGTTTGTCTCGGTTGCGTCTTCCAGGTAGTAACCATGGCCGATCGATTTGTATCCGACATTGCGGGCGAGTGTGGCCCCTTGAGTCGCGTGCAGTACAATCCATCGCGTCATCGATTCGTTGATCGAACAATCCTTGATAAAGGTCTGTTCCTCCGGCACCTTGCGGGCCATGTGGAAATGGAGCGGGTAATGCCCCTGCTTGCCGCCCTGTCCCATCTGATGAAACTCGACGCCTTGGAACTTGGCGGTCTGGAATCCCTGCCGGAAGACCGTGTGTCCGCCGAAAAAATAGTGTGTGCTGGCAGCAGGGAACGGTTGATTGACCCCTGAACCATCCTGAGCGGCGATGTTTATGCTGGTCCCTGCCGATTGAATGACGATGCTGCGCGACAGTAGCCCAACTGCCGCGCGGGTATCCTCGGAGTCGATATTCAATTTCAGCTTGTCCTTGACGTTTACGGTCCCGCCACTGGGAATCTTCACGCTGGTGAGGTCGTACTTGTTGCCGTTATGAGTCCATTGAACGGAATTGCCGTTGACAGTGTCCAGCGTGATCGTGGTTCGATTGCTGGCCTTGTCGTAACTGAGGCTGCCGATCTTGAGTTGCTCGGAATGACCGGGCAGATAATCGGTCGAAGTAACAACGATTTCATCGCCGGCCTCCCATCCGCCCTTGGATGCATCGCCACCTCTGGTCACATCGCCTTCCACTGACAGGGTGGGATCCCCCTTCTTGAGAACCTTCTTATCGCCCTGATCCAGGCGCACCCAACTCACACCGGTCATCAACGGGAAGTCCGGAACCGGCTTGGTATCCTTGGTGGAGCCTTTCACCCCCAGCATTCGAATCTCACCGCCGTATGACAGGCCAATGACCTTGTAGCCGAAGTAGGCATTGGGGTCGGCGCCATCGGCGAACATCGTGTCATACTTGTAAAAGAAATCCGTCACACCATTGTCGAGCTTAACCGGAGCCTTGTCAGTTGCATTCCAGATGGCGACGGGAATGCCGCATGGTGACGCCTGCCAGTTCGGCTGATCGTTCGGCGGCTTGATTGGTGTGGACTTGCATTCGACGCCGGCGCCATTGTCTGGCGTTTGCTCCGCGCCCCACAAGTTGATCGTAACGATCGATCTCGCGGTTCCACTGGCTCCGACCGGACCGCGTCCTTTGGTGCCAATTGGGGCGCTCGCCGTTCCGACATTCAGCGTTCCCTTATTTTCGACGATGATCGACTTCGCCCAGAAGTCGATTTGCGAGTCTTCGAAAGTCAGGGTTCCGCCATTATAAATATTTACATTGGAATAGAAGTAATGTTTCGTGTTGTTCTTTCCGCCGGGGCCGCCGACCACCTTGCATCCCTTGGTTATCTCCAAATCCGGTGGAGTAGCCGGAATGTTATTTGGATCGCCCGGCGTAAGTGTTCCACTGGCACAGGTGTCAGTTGCCGGCCCGGTTTGAGCGGCCGCGATTCCGATCAGGCGCGCCAAAAACGGGAGGCGGGAAACATTCGTCCCGGCTCTCGAGCAAATGCTAACGACAGCGTCGCGCGGTCCCGGCACAATCGCCGGAAACAGCAGTGCCAACGCGGCGATCGCGATAATGAGAGAAAAAAATACAGGCTTGGAACGTTTCAGGAATCGGGCCATTGTTACTAATCTCCCAATGTCGCGACCGAGGGCACCGTTGTTCGAAACGTGTCGAAAGCTCTCAGCGCCTCAATCTGATACAAAAAGTTGTAACATGGTGCCCCAAGCATGAGAAGCGGCGAGCGTGTGTCGAACGGCGCCACCGTGAATAAATCCGGCGCGACAGATCCCGTATGCGGGATGAACGTCGATCCGGCCAAGACCAAGTGGCGGTTCGAGCTCAACGCCAAAAATTATTATTTCTGTTGCGACGGATGTATGGAGTCGTTCAAAGCCGATCCGGCGCGCTACCTTACTAAACAGGCCCCGAAACATCATCACGGCGTGCACAGCGCCGTTGATACAGGCAAGCCCATGGCGGCCGCCGCCACTGACACTGAGTACACCTGTCCGATGCATCCGCAGATCGTGCGGCCGGGGCCTGGGAGCTGCCCAATTTGCGGGATGGCGCTGGAGCCGCGAGTGGCATCAGCGACTGCCGCGGAAAGCCCCGAACTGATCGATATGAAGCGGCGGTTATGGGTCAGTGCTTCATTCACGGTTGCAGTCGTAATCGCAAGCATGGCTGACATGGTCATGCCACAGGTGATGGCGGGGCTCGCACCGCCAATCGCTCTGGCGTGGACCGAGCTGATTCTAGCCACGCCGGTGGTGATCTGGGGCGGTTGGCCATTCTTCGAACGCGCATGGCAATCGATCGTCAACCACAGCCTGAACATGTTCACGCTGATCGGAATGGGAGTAGGCGTTGCGTATGGCTACAGCGTCGTCGCCACTTTCATTCCCGATATTTTTCCGCCGTCGTTTCGTGACGTGCATGGAGAGGTCGCCGTATATTTCGAGGCTGCTGCGACTATCGTGACGCTTGTGCTGGTCGGCCAGGTGCTGGAGCTGCGCGCGCGCAGCCAGACCGGCGCCGCAATTCGCGCGCTCTTGGGGCTGGCGCCGAAGACCGCCCGCCGAATAAAGGACGGCAAGGAAGAGGATGTGCCGCTGGATCGAGTGCATCCCGGCGATATGCTACGCGTTCGCCCCGGCGAGAAGATTCCCGTCGACGGCGAAGTTGTCGAGGGGGCCAGCGCGGTCGATGAATCGATGGTCACGGGCGAATCGATTCCGGTGGAGAAACATCCGGGCGATCGCGTCATCGGCGCAACCATAAACGGCTCAGGTTCAATCGTGATGCGAGCCAAGCGCGTCGGCGCTGAAACTTTGCTCGCACAAATCGTGCGGATGGTGGGGGAAGCACAGCGCAGCCGTGCGCCGATTCAGAAGCTGGCTGACACCGTTGCCGGCTACTTCGTTCCCGCGGTTGCCGGCGCCGCGTTAATTACATTCATCGTTTGGGCGGCGATCGGTCCGGAGCCGCGGCTGGCGCATGCGCTGATCAATGCAGTTGCGGTCCTTATCATCGCATGCCCGTGTGCGCTGGGGCTGGCGACGCCGATGTCGATTATGGTGGCGACCGGCAGGGGCGCGACGATGGGGGTGCTGTTCAAAAACGCCGAAGCGATCGAGGTGATGCGCAAAGTAGATACTCTCGTCGTTGACAAGACTGGAACGCTTACCGAAGGAAAGCCCAAGCTCGCCGCAGTGGCAGTCGCGACAGGGTTCACAGAAGATGACGTTCTTCGCCTTGCGGCAAGCCTTGAGCGCGGCAGCGAGCATCCGCTGGCGGCCGCAATCGTGTCCGGTGCGGAGGAACGGGGCCTCAAGCTCGCCTCAGCGGAAGAGTTCGTTTCGATTCCGGGCAAAGGTGTCAAGGGAAAAGTCGACGCGCGCATCGTCGCGCTTGGAAACGTGGCGTTGATGCAAGAGCTCAGCATCGCCTCGAAACTTGGCGCCGCTGCCGAAGCCATGCGCGCTGAGGGCCGGACGGTCATGTTCGTCGCAATCGACGGTAAAGAGGCGGGTATTGTTGGCGTGGCGGACCCGATCAAGGCATCGACACCCGAGGCGATTCGTCAGCTTCACGGCGACGGCGTCCGTATCGTGATGGTAACCGGCGACAGCCGTGTCACGGCGGAAGCGGTGGCAAAGCGGCTGGGCATCGATGAAGTCGTCGCGGAAGTTCTTCCCGATCAAAAAGCAACCGCCGTTAAACGGCTGCAAAGCGAAGGGCGGATGGTGGCAATGGCGGGGGATGGCGTAAATGACGCCCCTGCGCTTGCTCAGGCGCAGGTCGGCATCGCGATGGGAACCGGGACCGATGTCGCGATGGAAAGCGCGGGTGTCACGCTGGTCAAAGGCGACCTGCGGGGCATCGTGCGAGCGCGGATGCTGAGCCGCGCGACAATGCGAAACATCAGGCAGAACCTGTTTTTCGCCTTCGCCTATAATTCCGTCGGCGTGCCCGTCGCGGCCGGGGTCCTGTATCCCGCCTTTGGGCTTTTGCTCAGTCCGATTATCGCCGCCGCCGCGATGAGCCTCAGCTCGGTCTCGGTGGTCGGCAACGCGTTGCGGCTGCGCCGCGCGGCCCTCTAAAGCTTGGCGATAATTTCGTTGCCGATCTTTTCCAGGCCGACCGTCAGGCTTTGCGGATCGAAGCCCGGCGGCGCGACGATCACGCGCGATACGCCGAGATCGGCCAGCATCTTGATATAGTCGAGTTGCGGTGCGCCGCCGCATGACAATTCGATCGAATCCGGATTACGCCCCGCTTTTTTCGCCTCGGCTTTCATCGTTGCGAACAGTTCCTTGAGCTTGTCCGGCTCGCCGCGCGCGGGGAAGAAACCGTCGCCCAAGCGGCCGGCGCGGCGGGCTGCCGCCTCCGAATGTCCGCCGACGTGAATCGGCACGCCGCCCTTCTGGAGCGGCTTTGGATAGCTCTTCACTGGTCCAAAGTTGAAATGCTTGCCGTGGAACGCCGATGCGTCTTCGCGCCACAGCGAGCGGAGCGACTTGATCGCTTCGTCGGTACGCGCGCCGCGCGTGTGAAAATCGATTCCGAGTGCGGCGAATTCTTCCTGCAACCATCCGCTGCCGATTCCAAGCATCGCGCGGCCCCCGGAAAGAACATCGAGCGTCGCCATCTCCTTGGCGACATACAGAGGATGGCGCTGCGGCAGAATCATGACGCCGGTGCCGAGCCGAATTTTTTTCGTAATCCCCGCGATGTAGGCGAGCGGGAGCACCGGATCGGGAATCGGCGTGTCCTCGCCGCCCGGCATCTTGCCGCTCGATGAATATGGATAGGCCGATTTGTAATCCTGCGGAACGACGACGTGCTCGACCGTCCACATCGATTCGAAGCCGCATCGCTCCGCCGTCGTGGCAAGGTGGGCGAGCAGTTCTGGATTGCCGAACGGGCCGGCATTTATAAACATCAGGCCGATTTTCATGGGTCGTCGTCTCCTCGTTGATGGCGATTAACGCGGCCAATCTATCGCGATACGCCTCGCGAAGAAAATGGCCGCGAAGCAGCCCTACCGCAATCTGCCGAACCACGGGACGAAGCGGCCGGAATTACGAGCCCACTCTTTGTACGCGGAACCATACGCGGCCAGCATATGCTTTTCCTCTTCGATTGCCTGACGGCGAAGATTCAGAACTGCGCCAACCGCGAAGAATATGGAGAGCGGCGACGGAATCAGAAGCATCCAGCCCGCCAGCGCCAAGATCATTCCCAGATAAATCGGATTGCGCGAGCAGCGAAACGGCCCGGATGTTATCAGCCCGCCCGCCGGAGATTCCGCCTCTGGTCCAATCGGGATCTCCCACGATGCTCCCATCGTCCTGGTTGCGCTGATGGCAAGCGATGCGCCAACAATCATGGCGATGGTCCCCAGCACGGGAAACGGCTCGAATAGCGGGTAATTCAACGGAAAGTAGAGGCCAAATGTCTCCGCCACTGCCTTCCATACGAGTACACCGCCGAAAACAATCAAGGCTGCCGCCTTGGCGATTTGGTTGATCCCGCCAGAACTAGAAAACCGGATGGGTGAGCGTCCGAACTTGCGGCGGTAGCGCAGGATTATTCCACCCATCAATGCGGCATAGATCGCGCCCATCGCGAGCGGGATAAACCCCCAGAACCTCATGCGTGAGGAACTGTCACACTCGGAGGTCGTCTTCAACCGCACACAGCGCGCGGTTCGCTTGTCCGGGCGGCTCAACCAGACTAGTTAATTGGCCATGGATATCGGAAAAGTCGGAGTATGGTTTTTTCTCGATGCGATGCCGGCTCCGGAAAGTGCTGACTTCGCAAAGAAGATCGAGCAGCTGGGATACCGGGCGCTCTGGATTCCGGAGGCAGTCGGCCGCGAACCGTTCGCGCATGCGGCTTACCTGCTCTCGCGGACGGATCGATTAGTGATGGCGACCGGGATCGCCAACATCTATGCGCGCGACGCCGTGACGATGGCCTCCGCATCGAAGACCGTCGCTGAATTGTCGGGCGGCCGATTCCTGCTGGGAATCGGCGTCAGCCACAAGCCGCTGGTGACGAACTTGCGCGGCCACAGCTACGACAAGCCGTACAGTTACATGAAGGAGTACCTGCCGCGCATGAAGGGATCGCTCTACATGGCGCCCGCGCCGAAGGAGCCGGTTCCGGTCGTGCTCGCCGCGCTGCATCCCAAGATGCAGACGCTTGCCGCCACCGAAGCGAACGGGACGCATACTTATTTCGTGCCGCCGGAGCATACCGCGAAAACGCGCGCACACATGGGTCCCAAGGCGATGATATGCGCCGCGCAGGCGGTCATCTTTGAAACCGATGCGGCCAAGGCGCGCAAGGCCGCCCGCGATTATATGAAGACCTACGTTCCGCGCCTTCCCAATTACACTAACAACCTCAAGGCGCTGGGCTGGTCAGACGATGACTTCAAGGACGGATGCAGCGACCGGCTCGTCGACGCGATCGTCGCGTGGGGGAGCGAGGACAAAATTCGCACGCGCATCGAAGAGCATCTGAACGCGGGTGCGACGCATGTCTGTTTCCTGCCAATTCGCGCCGACGGCGTGCCGCTGCCGGATCTTCGCGCCGTCGAAGCTCTAGCCCCGCGATGACTTTCTACCGCCGCGGCAATTTGTCTCTGGCGGCAGTATCCGCGATCGCGATTCTGATCGCGGGTTGCGCTTCGCACGACGACCAGCAGACCGCTCAGGCGCAGGCCGCCGCAGCCAAAGCGGATGAAGCGGCGGCTGGTGCCCAAGAAGCGGCGGCCAAGGCGCTGGCAGCTGCAAATGAAGCGTTGCGCGCCGCAAATGAGTCGGCCGCAAAAGTTAAGGAAGATACCAAGGAGATAAATCGCGTCGCGGATCACCTCGAAAATATGCGAAAGGAGCAGGGCGCGGAGGACACGAAGAGCACCGCGCCTGTGGACGCAAAGCCGGGGCCGGCCAATTGACGCATGGCTGAGCCGGCGAAAAAACCGAGCGCAGCCGAGATTCGCGGCAGTCTAATCGCGCCCCAAGTGCGCCGCCATACGTGGATCAATATCGCCGGACCACTCTCCGCAATTTTCATGGGCGTATTCGCCGCCGCGATGTATCTGCATCCGGTCGGTGTCATCAGATGGCTGCAGATGACGCACCTCGGATGGTCCGGCGTCACGCAGAAGGATTTGGCGCTCCAGGATGGCCTGATTACTTATTTGATCACCGGCGGGTATCAGGACGAGGAACCGGTCGTCCTGATTCACGGATTGGGACCCGGGGGTGCACTGGTATGGCGCGGCGTGATGAGCACGCTCGCCAGCGCACATCTGAAGGCGATCGCGCCCAATCTGCCGGGGTTCGCGTCGTCGGAGCACAAGCAGGCCGACTATTCGATTGCATACCAAGCCAATGCGATCGCGCAGACGATCGACGAAATGAAGCTCGACCACGTCAATCTGGTCGGTTCGGATTTAGGTGCGGATGTTGCGCTCTATTACGCCGTCGATCATCCCGACAAGGTGGAACGCATCGTGTTGGTTTCGGGCGGTCTTATCGGGAAGCGCGGCGCGGCGAAATTGCGGCAGGTGATGCTTCCGGAGACTGTCGATGCGATACGCGCGCAGGCCGATATGAGCCTGTTCGGGATGCCGCCGATGCCGGATTTCATGTACGAGAGGATGATGTCTGAGCTTTCGATGGACATTCCCGCAGGTACCGACATGCTCAACTCCGTGCCCCGCGACGAGGGGCACATCCGCTCCAAGCTTGGCCAGCTCTTCAACACGCTGACGATCGTCATGTATGGCGCGAAGGGTCCATTTTTCGGCACTGCGGAAGGCGAGGCGCTTCACGCGGCGATGCCGGGATCGGCGACAGTGGTGTTCAAGACATCAGGTGAATACCCGCAGTTGGAGCATCCGGAGGAATTCTCGGAATCTCTGGTCTATGTGCTCAAGCAGGAGGAAGGCGGCCGGTAACCGAATCGCGCCTAAAACAGCGTGTAGATGAACGGTGCAACCGCTGACGTCTGGGCGCTGATCACAAGTCCGGTGATTAGCAGCAGCAAGATTACGACCGGAGCCAGCCACAGCATCTTATTGTGCCGCGCGAAGTCGAACAGTTCGCCGACGATCCGGAAGCGGCTGGCAATTTTCTTCAGCATAGGTCGCTCTTCTTGATTACCGAATTTCCCAATACTAGCAAATCCATGCCGCTGCGGGAAAAGCTGCTCAACGCCTCGGCGGGGGTATTTACAATCGGCTCACCGCGGAGATTGAATGACGTGTTGAGCAGTACCGGAACGCCGGTTGCGGAATCGAATTTTGAGAGCAGGCGAAAGAACAGCGGGTTACTGTCCGAATAGACGGTCTGAATACGGCCGGTACCGTCCACATGCGTGACAGCAGGAATTTTCGACCGCGCCGCCGGCGCAACATCGGCGACCATCAGCATGAAGCGGGCCGGTAATTGCTCCGCTATCTTTGGTTCGAAATATTCCTTCGCCCGATGCGCCAGCACGGCGGGCGCAAAAGGCCGGAACGGCTCGCGAAATTTTATTTTGGTATTGACGGTCTCTTTCATGTCCGTGCGCCTTGGGTCGGCCAGGATCGACCGATTGCCCAATGCGCGGGGCCCCAATTCGAATCGTCCCTGCATCCAGCCAACGACTGCGCCGTTTTGCAGTTGATCGGCGACATAACCAACCAGCCCATCCTGATCGTCGAAAGTCTGATGTTTCAGGCTTTGGGCGCGTAGGAAGTCGCTGATGACGCCGTCGGAATGTTCCTCGCCCCAGTATGCATGCGTCATGCGGAATTTTCGCGGATGACCCGCGACGGCATGATAACCCCATAGCGCGGCGCCCAGCGCTCCGCCGCCATCGCCGGCCGCAGGCTGAATAAAAATTTCATCGAAGCCGGCATCGCGAAGGATGCGGCCGTTGGCGACGCTATTGAGCGCGACGCCGCCCGCCATGCACAGACGCGAAGCGCCGGTACTGCTTCTCACATGTTTTGCCATGTGCAGGAGGATCTCTTCGGTCGCGACCTGGATGCTCGCCGCGACGTCGGCATAGTGCTGATTGGTCTCGGCCTGGCGATCGAAATCGGCCGGCTTGTCGCCGAAATAGGACGGATAGCCGGAGTCCTTCGTGAAAAAATATGACTCTGGCGCGCGTGCCGCGCCAAACAGATCGATGAAGCGGTCATTGTAAGTTTCGGTTGGCGATTGATGGAACGAAAAATACTTCATGTCGAGGCGGAAGCTGCCGTCATCGCCGAGCCGATACAGCTTGCGTACTTCGTCGAGAAATTTCGGACGGCCGAACGGTGCCATCCCCATCACCTTGTATTCTCCCTCGTTGACCTCGAATCCGAGGAACGCGGTGAACGCGCTGTAGAGAAGGCCGATGGAATGGGGAAAGCGAATTTCGCCTCGAAGCTTGATGTCGGTCCCGTGCCCCTCCCCAAAACTTGCGGTCGTCCATTCGCCGACGCCGTCGACGGTCAAAATCGCGGCGTCCTCAAACGGCGAGCAGTAAAAGGAGCTGGCCGCATGCGAAACGTGATGCTCGCTGAAGACGACCTTTTTCGTGTCGATCTTTAGATGATCGGCAAGCAAGCTTCTGATCCAGAGCTTGTCCTTGAGCCAGGTGAGCATCGCCTTTTGAAACACTCCGCCCGATGACGGATACGTGGCCGCCGCAGTGGCAAGGATGCGTTCGAATTTCAAGAACGGTTTTTCGAAGAACACCGCGAGTTCAACGTCCTCTCCGCGGATTCCGGCGATACGCAGGCAGAAATCGATTGCGTGGACGGGAAACTCGAAATCGTGCTTCTTTCTCGTGAAGCGTTCCTCTTCCGCCGCCGCGACTAATTCGCCATCCGCCAGCAGTGCCGCAGCGGAGTCATGGAAGAAACAGGATACGCCCAGGATATACATCGGCAATTAGTATTGCTTTTCCGGGTCGATCGCGGATTCGCGCCGAGGCGACCAGGTCGCCGGACCGGTTTCATCCAGCGCCAGCAAGTTGCGGCGCCGCCGGCGCAATACAATCGCCACGCCGCCGAAAACGACAACATAGAAGATACGGAGAATGAATGCCGCCTCGGCTTGGCCGACTCGCTTGCTCAGCCGCGATGCGGCGGCAAAAAACCTCCGTATTGGCCCGGGCGTGGCCGCTCCGGGAAGCGTGCGGCCGGCGGGATGGTTCGCGCTGGTAATCGAGGTTTCCGACATTCGGGTTTGGTTCGGTTCAGCGGCTGGTTTGCTTGAATTGAAATTGGCTCACGATAAATGCGGCGACATTTTGCGCAATCGCGCGATAGCCGGCCGGCGTCGGATGGGCGTCATAATCGCTCATATAGTATAGGGGAACTTTGCCGGCCGCAGCCTCCGCTTTCATTTCAGAAGTCGTATCGTGAAATGGGATTTTCTCGCGCGCGCAAACCTGCGCCAGGGTCGCGATCATTTCGCCAGCCTTGTCGATTTCAGGTTTTGGCACTCGCGAATCCGGATAAATCGTCTCGCGAAACGGAACGAAAACCACTGCCAGCCTGGCGCCGGATTGTTGCACGCGCCGATTGAGCCACGCCACTTCTCCCGCCAACAGCGGAAGTCCAACCGTTTCAAACGGATGCCCGTCCTTGGCTGTCTGCCATCGATCGATCCGGCGATCCCGAATTTTCAAGGACACTACGCGGCGAAATAGATTCATCAGTTGTGAGTGCTCGGCAAGATATTCGAATCCGGGGATGGCGTGGATTATCCGGGCGATACCATTCTGCGATGGCCGGTAGTGCTGCAATCGCTCCCGGGACAGCGGCTCCGCCTCTCCCGATGGACTCACCTCGAACAGCGTCCTGTCAAGATCATCGTCAGTGTCGTTGGGTACTACCGTCAAGACCACGAGCTGCGAATGGAAATTACTTACCCACGCATCGTACCAGAGCGCCTCATCGCCGGTGCCATCACCCAGAGCGCCCGCGTTGATCACTTCGACGGCTCCGATGTCATGGGAAAGGATGCGTTCGAGATTTCCCGGATAGGTTTCATCGTCGGTTGCGCCCCATCCGAATGTGAAGCTGTCACCCAGCACGGCGATCCGAAGCGTGGCGGGCGCCGGGCTTTGAGCGTACATCCGCTGGCCGCGGAAGCGCTGGGCGCTGGTCGAATACTCCTTGCGAAACGTATCGGGGATTTGATGAAACCCATGAACGTTAGGGCGGACCGCCTTGAGTCCCTGGAAATCCTCATTAAAGCGGCTCATCGTCTCGGTCGGAGCGAACACACGCACGATCGCCTCGCCCAGCACCAGCGCCATGATGCTGGAGATCAGAATCAGCGCGATCGATCCTATGAATCTGTTGAGGCGGCTCGAAGTCCCGACCGCAGGTTTGCCCGCCGGGAAGCCGCCGCGGCCGCTCTCCGGCGAAGCAGGCGTCACGAGGATTCGGGCGTCCTGGCTATGCGGCCGCCTGGCTCCCTTTGCCAGAATGGATAATATCGATTGGAGCCCGTGGACCGCTCACGAAGCGTGGATCGCGTAGCGCAGCCGCATTGATCGTTCCCCCCTTGAGCAGTATGTATCGCGGGCCGCGCCGTGCGATTTCTCCCTCGCGCATCGAATCGGACATTAGCCGGCTAACCATCGGCCGCGAACTGCCGATCATTTCCGCCAAGTCGCTGTGGCCGGGTTCATAAGTCAGCAGGATCCCGTCGCTGTCGGACACACCGAACTTGCGGCCCAATTCCGCAAGCACGAGGTCCAGCCGCTCGCGGAAGGTCATGCCAAGAAACTCTGCGTAATACTGAACCCAATGCGCCCATCGCGAGTTCATTCGTTCGGATAATTCAAGCAATGCGTCGTGATCGAGCGTTCGGATCAATTTGCGAACCTGCTCGCGGGTGATAATTGCGAGGACACATTTGTTTACCGCTTGCGCATCGAATTGGCGAATCCACTGGCCGTTTTCGTTCAACTGATCGGCGATTCCCAAGGGTTCGCCAACAGTTAAGAGACGTACGACGATGCGCGAACCGTTTGACCCGGTGCAGGTTTCCTTGACAATCCCCTTAACCACCCAGAACAGAATGTCGGCGGAAGAGCCCTGACGAAAGATAATTTCGCCCGGCGCAAAGCTGATTTTCGTGTGGAAGTCGGTCAGCCCCTTGACCAACTCCTTTGGAATTCCCCAAGCCGCGATGCGCGCTTCGAGTTGAGCTGCAAAATTTCGCTCCGAGTCCTTTTCCGTAATTTCCGTCATCGCTTGGCTCCCGCAAGGTCCAAGAATCCCTTAACCTCTTCTCCGCACCGATCCAACAGAACAGTTATATGCAGCCTCATAATAAATATTATCAGATTCCTTGAAAAAAGGTGACAACAACCGCAAGCGCGGCCTAACTGCTCCGGCCAGAGCGCCGCTCGTGCCCGTCTAAATATGGGGTTGACGACGCCAGCCTCAATTAGGTCATCCCAGAGGCGGTCAAATTCATTGCGATCCATGATTAAGCCTCGCAGGGAAAATTTACTGAACCCTTGACATCGCGGCGATTTGGCCGGAATGTTTGAACCTTGGGATGACTTGCACTGATTATTCTTTCTTTTTGATTGGGATATTGTAGAAGCTTGAATTTTGTTCGCGATGGAATGCGGCAACGCGTGTCACCGCGAGCGGCAACGAATCTAGGAGAGTGGAATCGATGGATCAAATGAAACGCGGCGGTCGCCGTTGGTTTGGCGTATTTTCAACTTCTGATTTGATTTTGGTCGGTCTGGCAATTGCGGTCGTAGCGGCGATGTGGGGCGGTGGCAGCGTAACTAGCGCTGCCTCGACCAGTCCCGGTCAGTTGCTCATCGTCGGCGGTGATACTGGCGGCAATTTGGCCGTTCAAGGGTCGACGCAGGCTCCCAATGGCCTGTTCGATAATTCGACCAACGCGGTGCAGGTATACGATCCGGCGATTCCTGGGTTCGTATCGGGGGATTTCACGACTCTTCCGACTAATGTCGAAGGTGCATGGGCCACAGCTTTACCCGATCAGACGATTCTCATAACCGGCGGCACCAATTGCAGCGGCGCGGCCACCCCAAATTTCTTTTGTGCCGCCCTGAACACAGCCGAGCTCTACACTCCAAGCAGCAATTCGTTTGCGGCGGTCGGTCCGATGAATCATCCGCGCGGCGCTGGACTTAGCGCGTTGATAAACGGATCGGGCACCAGCGAGGACGGTGATGTCCTTGTTGCTGGCGGATATACGGGAAACATGGTCATTACTTCGGACGGGTTCTCGATAAATGCCGGCGGTAGCGCGACGACTGCGGCGGAGATTTACACTCCAGGCGGCGGGTTTAGCGCATTGTCAAATTCGATGGTCACCGCGCGCGCGGCGTTTGTCATAGCAGCCCTGCCAAATGCGTCCGGAAAGATATTGCTGGCGGGCGGCGATACCGGATTCTTCTTTCAGGGAACCACCAATCAAGCGGAAATTTATACTCCGCACAACGGTGGTGGGTCGTTTGCGGCAACTGGGAACATGATTACCGGCCGGGAACTAGCCGGATGGACTGTCTTGGACCCTTCGGTCGTAACATCAGGGCCGGTTCAAGGTCAGGTGCTGGTAACCGGAGGACTCAATGCTACGGGTCCCTTTATCGGCGCATCGCTGTCGACCGCGGAACTTTACAATCCCGGCAGTGGCACTTGGGCTTCCACCTCCAACAACATGCAATCACCGCGCACCGGGCAGGTTGAGGCATTGATTCAATCGCCTGCCAATGCTCTGGTTGGTCAGGTTCTCGTGGCGGGCGGCAGTAGCGTTACGGATACATTTGGCGATCTCACCGGGTTGACGCAGGCTGCGGAACAAACCTCGGATATCTTTGACGCGGTATCCGCGACCCCGGGCTTTACGGCCACCGGTAACATGGTCGAGGGTCGCAGTGGGTCGACCTATGCGCTGCTGACAACCGGGTCCGAAGCGGGTGAAGTAATCGCGATGGGCGGTGAATGGTGCAACGGGTCGAGCAGCACCAACGGCGCCTGTTACGAAGCGGGATCAACTCAAGATACAAATTCGCCGAACACTCAGGTCGAACTGTTTAATCCATCGGGCTCGAATTGGTCGGCGGCTGCGCCGACAATGAGTCCCGATGTTGCTGGGGCGGCTGCATATGGAATTTTGATACCAGGGCCGTCTGGGCCGACAAATACCGCGACAGTCAGCCCGACTGCCACTATTAGTCCGACAGCGACCGTCAGTCCGTCGCCGACCGAAACCGCGACCCCGACATTGACTGCGACGGTGACGACCACGGCGACACCGACTGCCACCGTCACTGCAACCCGTACGGCCACTCCTACCTCGACACCCACGACCGTCGTTTCGGTGCCGTCGAAACTCTCCACCGGAAGTGCACCTCTGGGAGATACAGTCACCAAGAGCCTGAAGGTGACGAACAAGGGTTCTACCGCGTTGTTCGTGACAGGATCGAGCTCGAGCAATCCTTCGGAATTTTCCGCCAACGTGTCCGCGTGTAATCCGTCGGGCGGCATTGCGCCCAAGAAGAGCTGCAACGTCGCGGTTGGGTTTACGCCCAATGCGGTTGGCGCACAAAGTGCAACGCTTACGCTTTTTGATAACGCTGGAGCCGGCTCGCAGAACGTGGCGCTATCCGGAACCGGCACCGCCGCCGTGACTGTTTCGCCGTCATCGCTTGCGTTTGGAAACGTGAAGTCGGGCTCCAAGAAGAGCAAGCCAGTGACGGTAAAGAACAGCCATCTTTCGGCGACGATCTCACTGAGCGAGAGTATCAGTGGTACAAATCAGGCTGACTTCGCGGTGAGCACCACAACGTGCGGCTCGACGCTGGCGGCCAAAAAGAGCTGCAAGTACACGGTTACGTTCACGCCAACTCAAGGCGGCTCAGAGAGCGCAACCTTCAGGGTCACTGCCAGCCCGGATCTGCAGAGTCCGCATGATGTACCGATGACTGGCACAGAACAATAATCGCGACACTGGGCTAGGTGCGAAATGGCGGCGGCGGGAAATGATTCCCGCCGCCGCTTTCTTTTCCAAGGGTATTTCCATCGGCCAATCCAATTTTAGGTGAATTCTCACGTGCTATGAGACAAATTTGGTAATAATTGAACAATCACGGCTTAGTTTTGCCATGGATTTCACCGCTGATTCAGGTAAACTTGGAATTAACGGTGATGTTTTAGAGCATTCTAGACGGGGAAGGTTGCGATCGATTCACCTTAATCGGCGCAATTCGTAGTTCTGATTGTGCTTGACCAAACAACCAAACCATCGATCGTCGCAGCTTTGCGGCGTTTTCCAAAAATTTTGCACGTGCTTACCAACAAGATCCGGGGCGGTGCGGAGGAGCATGCGCTTTCGATTTTGACCTCAATGCGTGAGTATGGATTCGAGCCTGGTCTGGCCGCGCCTGCGGAATTGCTCTCCGCGATGGAGCCGGAATTGAGTGCGGCCCAAGTCGCCTGCCTGCCTTTGGAATTTTCATCTCTATTCGACCTGGGCGCCGGCGCCCGGCTTTCGCGGTGGATCAGGCGCGAACGGGTGGAGCTTTTGCACTGCCATCTGTTTGCTGCCAGCCTGACTTCGGCAGGAGTCGGTAAAATTGCCGGCGTTTCGGCGATTGTCGAAACCTGCCATGGGCCTGAGGCATGGCGGATCGGAAAGCGCGTGCGCGGCAGTTTCTGGATCGATCGCCAGATTGGGCGCCTCGTGGATCGATATATTGCTGTTTCGAATGCCGCGGCGCGTCATCTCATTGAAAACAAGCGCATTGCACGATCGAAAATCCGCGTTATCCAAAACGGGCGCGACCTCGAGCGCTATCGTCCATTGGGCGCGGAAGTGCGAGCGGAAATCCGCCGTGAGCTGGGGCTCGGAGCCGATCCTATGCTGCTGGTGATGGCCCGTTTGGACGATCAGAAGGGGCACCGCTATCTGATCGATGCGGTAGCCAAGTTGAGAGATCGATGGCCACGAATGGCCGTCCTGTTCGCGGGCGAGGGTCCGCTAAGGGATGCCCTTCGAGCGCAAGCCGATAATTTGGGCATGAACGGATCTGTGCGGTTTCTCGGCTATCGCGGCGATGTTCCCCGCCTCCTCGAAGCGGCGGATCTCGTTGTGCTGCCATCGTTGTATGAGGGGCTACCCCTGGCCGCGATCGAAGCGCTCGCAGCGGGCCGGCCGCTGGTTGCAACTGCCGTTGATGGAACGCCAGAGGTAGTGATCGATGGAACCAACGGGATCCTCGTACCGCCCGCCGATTCGGCAGCCCTTGCCATTGCAATCGATCGGATGTTGGGGGATCGGGTGATGGCGTCGCGCCTGGGTGCGGCAGGGCGAAAGCATATGGAGGAGAACTTTGGCCTGCGCAATCAAATCGAAAAGACGGTTGCGATTTATCGCGAATTGACCGGCATCTCCAAGGAGGAACGCGCGGCCTAAGCGGAGCAGCGCCGGAACCTCAATGGCACAAGCGATTTTCTATATCAGTGCGGGACTGCTGCTGTACGCATACGCGATTTATCCCGCGATGCTCGCGATGCTCACTGCGGGAAGAAGCGAAGCAGATGCGGAGGGCCCGAATGCGGCTGCGGCTCCATCGGTGTCCGTGATTGTTGCGGCTTACAACGAAAGCCGCGTGATCGGGGAAAAAATCGCCAATTTTTTGGAGTCAGAATATTCCGGTTCGGCGGAGATGATCGTGATTTCCGATGGCTCGACCGATCGCACCGCGGAGATTGCGGAGCCATTTGCGTCCTCGGGCCGCATTCGTGTGATTCGGCAGCCGGAGCGGCGCGGCAAGGGCGCCGCAATAAATGCCGGTGCATCCGCAGCGAGTGGAGAGATACTTGTCTTCACCGATGCAAATGCGATGTTCCAGCCCGGAGCGATTTCAGCGCTCGCGCGTCCGTTCGGTAATGCCAATATCGGGCTGGTAACAGGAATATCCCGCTATCCCGATGGTACGATCGGGTCGGTATACCAGCGCTATGAGCAAATGTTGAAGACCTTGGAGTCACGCCTGGGTTCAATTGCCGCCGCCGACGGCGCTATTTATGCGATGCGCAAGTCGCTGTTCATTGCGATGGATCCCGCGCTAATCAATGATTTCCTGCATCCGATCCTGGTGTCCCTAAAGGGGACGGATTCCGTGATGACATCGGAGGCAATCTGCACGGAGGATTTTTCAGCCGGTGGAGAGTTTGCCCGGCAGGTGCGGATGGTATCGCAAGCGGCGATGGTTTATTTCCGCTTTCTGCCACGCTTGGTGCGGAAGGAGCGATGGCGGTCGGTGGCGGTGTTAACTTCACACAAGATGCTGCGCTGGCTGACCGCGCCGCTGGTCGCGATGGCGGTTCTATCGACATTAGTGCTTGCGCCGCGAGGAGGCATTTACGCTGCCGCGCTGATTGCGGAGGTATTATTTGCCGCAGCGGCAATGGCCGGCAGGAATTCGAACGGGACTGGGCTGGTAAGCAAGCTGTCCTTCGCGTATCAATTCGTGGCGCTGAATTGCGCGCAAGCCATCGGCTTATGGCGATGCTTTACCGGGCAGGTACCAGTGGTTTGGGAACCGAGGAACCTTTAGGCGGAAAGTATGCTCCGGCGCTGGAACTGCGCCGGAGACGGGGACATTAGGGAGTGGGCGTCGTAGTATGCAATGAAAATCGGCGTGGCGACTGGGAACAACTAGTCGCCAAAAGCCGGGACGCGGCCAGCGGCCATCTGTGGGAATGGCGCGATATTATCGCGTCGTCCTACGGATTTGAGCCGTTCTACCTGATGGCCGAAGACGATCGCGCCCGGCCGATCGCGGGAGTCCCTTTCGTATTCGTTCGCAGCCTGCTGTATGGAAACGAACTCGCCTCGATGCCCTATATCGACTACGGCGGAATTTGCCACGACGATCGGCTCGAATCAGCCGATCGCCAGCGCGCGGATCGGCAAATCATCGAAGCCGCGCATCGGTTGGCAAAGGATTTACGCGCCAAGCGGCTGCATATTCGAAGCCTAAATCAGCACCCGCATCCATTCGAAGTCAGCACCGAAAAGGTGACGCAGCACTTGGCGCTAGCGAAGACGATCGAAGAGCAGATGGAGCGGCTGCCGTCGGAGCGGCGCAACCGGCTCAAACGATGCGCGAAGCTGGAGCTCTCGGCGGAGCGCGTCGATCCTTCAGCTCCCGGCGCCATGGAAACTCTGTGCGCGGTTTATTTGGAAAACATGCGGGATTTGGGTTCCCCCAGCCACAGCCGCGAATTTTTTTATCAACTCATCCATCGGCTGCGCGGCCACATCTCGCTGATTTTCGTGCGCCACAACAATCGCGCCGTGGCGGCGGGAATTGCGTTCGAGTTCCGGGGCGCGATGACGTTGCCGTGGACTGGCGCAACTTACGAGGCACGGCCGGTATACGGCAGCGTCGCACTTTACTGGGAGGGAATCCGGCTTGCGATCGAGCGCGGCTGTCATACGTTCGACTTCGGCCGGTCGACCGCCGGATCGGGAATTTTCGAATTCAAGCGCCAATGGGGACCGACGGCTGTGCAATCGTACTGGAGCACGCTTTATTTGAAGCCGGGAGCGGCGGCGCCGCGGAATCGCTCGGGCCTTAAGGCGATGAGCAAAATCTGGCGGTACATGCCGCTGGGCGTGGCGCGCGCGGTGGGCCCTGGCTTACGACGGGGGATTTCTAATTGAACGCTGCCGTTGCACCGCGATTTGGAATCGAAAAGGCGATTGCCGAACCGTCCCGCATGCGGCGCAACGCGTACCGGCTGATCGGAGAAATTCATATTCCGGGACGCATCCGGATTCATCATGTGTTTCGCGCAATCAAGTCGCTCGATCTGCCTGATGAAGGCGTGAACATGCTGGATGCTGGGACGGGCCGCGGCGATATTGCGCTGCACTGTGCGCGATGGCTGCCTAAATGGCGTGTGCACGGGGTCGATCTTGAAGACGACCGTGTGACCCGATGCCGAACCGCCGCGGCGGCGCTTGGGCTGGGCAATGCGAGTTTCAGCCGGCGCAATTTGCTCGAAATCGATGCGAAATCCGAATACGACCTCATCACCAATACCGACGTTCTGGAACATATCGAAGACGATCGGCGTGCGATCTCGATTCTCGCCCGCGCGCTTGCGCCGGGCGGGTACCTGCTGATGACGTTCCCGTCGATTCCGCAGCGCCGCCATCTGCGGTTGGTGGCATGGCGCGAGCGGCGGATCGGATTTACGCCCGCCGATATCGGCCATGTGCGGCCGGGTTACTCTCCCGATCAGATTAACGCTCTTGCGCGCGAGGCTGGGCTGGAGCCGGTCCGAACGCAATGGACATATGGGCCGTTCGGCAATCTGGCCCACGACGTCTTCTTTGTCCTTGGCGACAGCCGGCCCAACCCGGTCGTATTCGCAGCCGCGCTGCCGTTTCTGCTGACGTTGAGTTTCCTGGAACTCCGGACGCCGATCCATCATGGGTCGGGCCTGCTTGCGATCGTGAGGAAACCGAAATCAGCATGAACGCCAGCATCTTCATTTTGATGGACGCCCTGGGCTGGGAATGGATTAAAGACCATCCGTTCTTGAAGGAAGTGGCGCCCTATCGCCGTGCTCTCGATTCGGTACTGGGGTTCAGTACCGCCGCGATACCCTCGATTTTGACCGGAAAATTTCCGCAGGAGCACGGACGCCTTTCGCTATTTCATATGGCGCAGGACCGCTCGCCCTTTAATCGGCTGAGCTGGATTTGCTCGATGCCGCCGGCGGTGGTCGAGAATCGATACGTCCGCTATGGTGTAAAACGAATCGCGCGACGGCTGAATAATCTGAACGGCTATTTCCAGCTCTACGGCGTACCGCTCAGCTACCTGCCAAAGCTCGATGTGTGCGAGAAGCGCAACATCTACGCGCCGGGCGGAATTCCCGGCTCGACTTCCATCTTCGATATGCTTGAACGGAACAGTACGCCCTACCGGGTCTACTGCTATCACGACGGCCCCGATCGGCAACTGCTGGAGGCAATCGAAACCGATCTTCGCCGCGGCGAGGCCAAGTTTTACTTCCTTTACCTGGCGGAGCTGGATGCGTTCCTGCATCATCATGCCGACGATGAGCGGGCGGTTTCAGCCGTGCTCGCCCATTATTCGGACGCGATTGCGCACCTTTACGAAGTCGCCCGTGCCACCTATGCACAGGCCGACATACACGTATTTGGCGATCATGGAATGGCGCCGACGCGCCAAACAGCGAACCTGCAGGAAAGGCTTGCCCGGCTGCCGATTTCAGCTCCGGACGATTATCTTTGCATCTTGGACTCCACCATGGCACGGTTCTGGTTTTTTTCCGATTCCGCACGTGGCATGGTGATGGCGGCGTTGGGCGAAGAAAAGCGCGGCAGCTGGCTGAGCCGCGCGGAACTCGAGGGGCTGCGCGCATGGTTTCCGGATCGCCGCTATGGCGAGGAAATTTTCTTGATGGAGCAGGGCACCGTGATCGCGCCAAGTCACATGGGTATAACCGCACCGGCGGGGATGCATGGATTCCATCCGGCGGCGCAATGGTCGCGATCGGCGTTTGTCTCATCGGCCGATTACGGCAATGAGTTGAGCCAAATTACCGATATCTTTGGAATTATGCAGGCGCACGCCTGAAGCTGTGCTGAGATGAAAACCGAATTCGAAGATGCGATTAATCGGCTGCGTGCCAATCTGAGCCGCTGGCGCGTTCCCGCCCAGCTGGTGGAAGAGTTGGTCGATCCACGCGGCGCGGTAAAATATCCGCGCGGCGCGACGATATTCCACGAGGGCGCCTTGGGCGACCTCTTCGGATGCGTGCTCAGCGGCTACGCGAAAGTGTACTGCAATCAGAGCGATGGCAGCCGGGTATTGGTCCGGGTGGCTGGTCCCGGCGATCTGATTGGCCATTGGGATTATGAGGATTCCAACGGCCGCCGCTCAAAGATCTTTGAGATTCAGGCGCACACCAGTTGCTCGATTGCGCTCTTTACCCGCGAGCATGTTATCCGGCTGCTTCGGTCGATTCGCCCCGAGCGTCTAATCGAGCTGTTCCAATCGCTGAATACGTTCTGGTCGGCGGAACTCCACTGGTGGGTCAGCCTGTCGGGACTGCCATTCGAGCAGCGTCTTGAAGTCGTTTTGGCGGATCTCGGCCGGCGGATGGGGATTCACAACGGCGATGAGACCGTAATAGTTCCCGAGCTGTCGCAAGCCGATTTGGCGGAGATGATTGCCAGCTCGCGCCCGCTGGTAAGCCGGTTGCTGGCTGAGATGGACCGCCGGGGGTGGGTTAGGCGTCGCGGAAAGCAATTCGTCCTGCTAAAGAACTGGCACTCCGACGGGCGTGGCTATGCGCACGTTCCGGGGGCAATCGGGGAAGAGCTTCGCTCGATCACACCGGGTTTACGCAGACGTAACAGGGCGGCAGTAATTGAGGAAATTCCCAAAGCGGCTGAGGAGGTGGGCGTTTTGCGAAGCATCGCCCGTAACTAGCAAAATGAGCGCCAACATGTTAAAAAATCATCGAATCGGCAGGCGTGTGGGCCTGATGCGTGGGATAGGCAGCGCGCTTGCTTTGGGGGCGGCTCTTTTTTCTTGGTCATGCTTTGGCGCTGCGGTGGAGACCCAAACCATTCCAACGCCAGCGCATGAACGGCCCAAGCCCTACGTAATCGGCAGCGACGACGAGGTGGAGATTATAGTCTGGCAGCAGCCCCAGTTGAGCGGAAAGGTTATTGTCGCTCCCGACGGAACGATCACGATGCCGCTCATCGATCGTGTGCAGGCGGCGGGCAGAACACCCGACCAGCTGAAGGACAAGTTGCAGGAGCTCTACGCGCGGTACGTTCACGATCCGAGCGTGACGGTACGCGTGAGCGAGCCGCGCAGCCAGGTATTTTATGTCACCGGTGCGGTGAACAAGCCGGGCGCTTACAAGCTCCGGTCGGGCGAGGTGCTGTCGCAGGCGATTTCCGAGGCGGGAGGGTTTGGCGATTATGCGGACCCCGGGAAAATCAGAATTATGCGCCACGGTGAAGCGGAAACCGTGGTGTTGACCGTCAACTATAACCGCATAACCTCCGATGCCTCGGCAGATGTTTCGATCGAGCCCGGAGACACGATTACGGTGCCATGAGATGAAACACATCAAGCGACTGCCGATCCTAATCGTGTCGGTCGTGCTCGCGGTGTTTTTGCCGATCGCCGCGCACGCCGATAATGTGCTGCTCGCGTATCCGTTTCTGGCGGTGAACGGGCTGTATACGGACAATGTCGGCTTTAGCACAGATCAAACCTTTTGCGTTCTTACGCCCTGCAACCCAATCCATCATCCGTATCATTTTGCCACGACCAGTCCGGAGGGTGATTTCAATTTCAACTTTGCGGCCGGGTTCTATCTGGATTTCACGAACCCTGATCGGCATACGTCGCTGAACTACAGCACCTTTGCATCACTTTTCCTGCAAAATTCCCAGTTGGACCGCGCCGGTCAGGCCCAATTTTTCCGGTTCAACGATCAGGAAAATATCTCGCCCAACACGCGCCTAACGATCGATAACTGGTTTCTGCGCGACAGCCCCGAATCGATGGCGGTTATCACGACCGATCAGCCGATTTCCTTGAACCCGGTATTTGCGGCGTTCTTCCTCGCTAATAACCATTCAATTGTAAATTTCTTCCGTCTCGACTTGGCGCATTCCTTCAACCGCGACTGGACCGGCGATGCGCAGGCGGAGCAGGAAGTGATTTCTTCGCCTTACGGAAATACCAGCCTGCTCGATTCGGTTTCGCTGGGTGCGCAGCGCAGCTTGAGCAGTACATTCAGCATGGGGCCGGGCTACAAGTTCTACGATATGGAATTTACGCTTTCGTCCGAGCCCAACTCTCAGGCGCATTGGCCGGTGGCCGACTTCATTTGGATGCCGATCGAGAACATGCGCATGGAAGGCTATGTGGGCCCGATCGTTGCCTACAACACCAGCGGCGTGAATCGAACCCGGGTTGACCCGGGTGGGATATTTACCTGGCGCTACCAATATCGCCACATGAAGATGGGCATTGACGGCGGCCAGGAGCCGGGCCTGTCTGCTGGCATCGGAGCGGGCGGCATCACTCGTTTGGGCAGCGGCGATTTTACTTGGGACCTGACCAAGACCGTTCGGTTCGACACCGGCGGCGGCTACTACGAATTCATGCCTCCGGGCGCTGACGCCAAGTTTTTCAGCTATGGCGCGGGATTGAGCCAGCGGGTCAGCAGTTGGATGGTCGTTTATGCCCGGTATCTTGGATTTCAGAGAGAATATAGCGGAGCGCCGGTTGCATTGCCGACCGGCATTACCATCGGCCAGACTGCGGTGGCAAACTACTACATGATCGGGGCGACGTTTGCGGTCGAGGCGTTTCGCTGGAGTTGGCAATGAGTAGTAGTCAGGCTGCGATCGATCTTTCGCCTTATTGGGACATAGTCCATCGTCACCGGACCAGTTTCATGGGCATCCTCGTGGCCGGTATGGCACTGACCACGGCCGTCCTGGTCCTGGTACCCAAGCAATACGTTTCCACCGTCACCTTGGAAATCCGGCCCGCGGAAATCAGATCGAGCGTAGTTGATGGCGGCGACAAGACCGCGGACACGCCGATCGAGCATCACCTTGAATCGCGGCTCGAGGCTCTGAGCCATGAGTTGCTTACCAGTGACAACCTCGACTCGCTAATCGACAAGTTCGGCTTGTACCGCGAAGACGGCAAGACAGCCGCCGGTGCCGGCGGAAAGATGCTCAATGCGATCACAATTACGATTCCCGATGCAATCGTGCAGGCGGGAACGCAGTCGCGATGGCAGCGCACCTTCCCGCCAGATGTCGTGCAGATTTCGTTTGAGTATGTGGATCCGACGCGGGCCCAGGCGGTCTCCGCCGAACTGGCCAACATGATGATCAAGGTGGACCAGAAGCAGCGCCAGCGCGAGGGGGCTGAAACGATCAAGCTGCTGGAAGGCGAACTTGCGGAAACCGAAACCAAGCTCACCTCGATCCAGCATGATATGAAATCCCTCAAGGAGCAGTTCCGCGGCAGCCTGCCCCAAGATCTGGACGGCAATGTTCACGAACTCGATGCCCTCAAGCTGCAACTGGACCGTGCCAAGCAGGAAGACAAACTAGCCGCCGAGCGTCCCGACAGCGCGTCGATTGAAAAGAGCTCGCCGGAAACTCAATTGGAGGCGCTCAAAGACAAACTGGTCGCTTTGCGTGCCCGTTACAGCGATGAATATCCGGAAGTAATCGAGACCAAGGACGAGATCGCGACCTTGGAGAAGGAAGTTGCCAGTTCACCGGGCGATCGGGTTGCGCGAACCCCCCGTCAATCTTCGGCAACCGCCGAACTGGAGCGGCAGATCGCGGAGTACGAACAGCGTATTGCGGCGACTCCGGCGCATGAGGAGCGGCTGGCGGCAGCCAACCGCGATTATGGGTTCCTGTCCGCGCATTATCACGATTTGACCAGCGATTTGTTCGAAACGCGTGCGATGGAGGAAGTTGTCAAGCTCGGGCAGGGGGAGCGGCTCCAGGTGCTCGAACCGGCCACCCGCCCCGGTCAGCCGTCGTTCCCCAACCGGCTGGCGGTCGTTGCCGGCGGATTAGGGGTGACCTTGACGTTCGCACTCGCAATGCCGTTTGTTTTGTTCTACAGCGACTCGTCTTTCAAGGATGTGCGCGAAGTCGAAGCGGAATTGGATGGGATCACGACCATACCAATTTCCTGGTTTGCCGAAGCGACTCCGGGAGTAATTCCGCAACAGCGGAAGTGGCCGTGGTCCAGAGGCGATTCCAACGGCAAGGCGAATGGAGCAGCTGGTGCGGAAATTAACGGGTCGGCGGGGCTCTCCTCGCACGGCAACGGCGGCGCCCATGCGGGCCTGATCGTGCTGGCGGAGCGCGACATCATCGCTGGCCCCGGTGCCGTTCGCAATGGCCACGGTGCGCAGGCCTCTGAGGCAGCGGCGGCGAGATTTCGAGATCGCTTCCCGGTGCCGCGGTGCGTATCCGCCGGCGACGGGATCATGACCACGGCCGCAGATGAGTTCCAATTGCTCGCATTCCGGATGCAAATGTGGGCGCTGGAGCACAATGCTCGTGTATTTGTCGTCGCCAGCGCTGTCGGTGGCGAGGGAAAAAGTTTCGTGGCGCTGAATTTGGCAGCCGCTCTGGCGGCCTCCGGAAGCAGTGCGATGCTGATCGACGGCGATTTTCGAGCTCCCTTCCAGCATTACGCGTTCGAAGTAGTCCTGGAAGCGGGCTTGCTCGGCTACATCAAGGGGACCACTCAGTTCAAGGACTGCGTTCAACCTACTCCGATTCCTGGCTTGAGCATTGTTCCCGCCGGCGGAACCTCGGAGCGCGCACCGGAATTGCTGGCCGCGCCCCGGATGAAACAATTCCTGGAAATGGCGCGCAAGCTCGACTCCTGTCGCTATATCATCATTGACACGCCGCCGGCGTTGCTCGCGCCAGATGCTCAAATTTTCGGATCGATGGGCGAGGGCGTAATTTTTATTGCCGCCGCCGACAGTACCGCGCGCAGCGCGGTGTCCAAGGCGATAAAGATGTTCAATCCCGATTCGACCTTCGGCGTCGTGCTGAACCGCTTCGAAGCGTCTTATTCCACGCTCCGAAATGAGAAATATGGGCGCTACGGGAGATACGGGCGTTACGGCCGCTACGGCCGTTACAGCAAGTACGGGAAGTACGGGAACAAATACGGGAAGTATTCGCGGGAATACCGCCAGTAGACTGCGATTCCAATGAAAGGCGGCGCCTTTTTGCCCAGCCCGCTTGGCTCGTTCCCTCTTTGCGCCGATCCCCGCTTTCAGGACGAAGTGCGCGCTGAGTTGCAGGCGCTTACCGACCAGGTGAGTGCCTGTGCGGCGACAAAATACTTCGAAGGGCTGATTCTTACCGGCAGCTTTGCTCGCGGCGAAGGAACAGTGATTGACGATCCTTCATCCCAATCGCGGTGGCTCTCCGACATCGAGTGTTTGGTCGTGGTCAAAAATGGCCGCGTATCGGCACGCGAGATCAAAGACTCGCTTCGCCGCATCCAGAATGAGGTAAATTTGAAACCAGCCAACGGCGCCCGAGGCATCAAGGCTGAGTTGCGCGCGATGACCCGCAGCCGGCTGGAACGGCTCGGCCCGACAATCTTCGCCAATGAATTATGCGCATATGGAAAACTCCTGTGGGGCGTATCCAGCGGCCTGCCAATGCCGGCGTTTGAAATAACCGGCCCCCAGGTATCGAAGCATGATGCCTTTCGCCTCCTGAACAACCGGATAATCGAGCAGATTTCCGTCAGAAGCGGATTTACCGGCGAGACCGACGGCGGCTCCGCCGCAGCCTATTCGTTGGCGAAATTCTGGATCGATTTGGCCACGTCGCTGTCGATCTTTATGGGGTGTTACCAGCCGGGATATCGCAACCGGCAAGCGCCGTTCGAGGACTATCTGCGGCTGCATCCGGAGATTCTGGGCCGGGATATATCGGCCAGCCTTGGCGGCCATTATCGCGACGCGATGGCGATAAAGTTGGGCCAGCGGAGACTTAAGCAGGTGGCATCGGTTGATGAGTTTCGCCAAGCGGCTGAGGTTGCGCGCGCCGCTTGGTATTGGGAAAGCGCGCAACTACTTGGCTTCGATCCGGATTCCGCCGACTGGCGCGGCATTTTCTCGCGCCTGAGCAGGCTGGAGACCTCGATGCAGCGGTTTCGCGGCTGGGTGCGATTGTTCAGGAGGCCGGCTCGCTTGGGCGGACTTGGTCCCCGGGCGTTGATTGCGGCGGCCCGATCGGGATCGCTGGCGACGCTGATTTACGGGACCGGATGCGTCGTGGATTTCTTTTGGGAGGATATTGGGTCAACGACCCGGCGAGGGGAGGAAATTGCCGCGGCACTGTGCCCGGCCCTTGCGGTGCGTGCCAACGATGCGCTGGAGCGCCGCCGGATGCTCGCCGGCGCGGCGCTTAAGGTGTGGCAGGGTCATCTCAGGTTTACTGCCGCATGAGCTGTTCCGTCGCCATCTCGATTCTCACCTATCGCCGCCCGCAATATTTGATGCGCGCCATAAAGTCGGCGGTTGTTCATGCCGGGCAGGTTGCCGAAATTGTTGTGGTCGACAATGCGGCTGAAGGGGAAGTCGAGCGCATGGTTACCGCGAACTTCCCGCAGGTGCGTTACATCGCGGCACCGCACAATGCCGGGTGCGAAGGGCGCAATATCGCATTGCGCGCCTCGGCCGCCGACTTGGTGATTACAATCGACGACGACGTGGAATTGCCTGTGGGGGACTGCGTGGCAGAAGTGCGGGCGGCATTTTCGCGCGATCAACAGCTTGCGTGCCTGAATTTTACCGTCACCGGTACCGACGGCAGGGTGCTGGGCCGCGACTGGTGCCATCCGCGCCCGATTGCGGATGCGTCGCGTGAATTTGAAACCTATTTCATTTTGGAAGGCGCCTCCGCGCTCGATCGCAGGAAGGTTTTGGAAGTCGGCGGATATTCCGCGGAATATTTTCTGGGGCATGAGGGCGTGGACCTGGGATTTCGCCTGATCCGCCGTGGATATCGAATAATGCATTCGCCTCAGGTCGCGGTGGTGCATCATGCCGCTGCGGAAGAACGCCCCAGTTGGCGCGTCTATTATTACTACACCCGAAACGGACTGTGGAATTGCTATCGGTGGTTGCCGCCGATGACGGCGATTGGACGCGGCATCGAGCATGCCGCAAAGATGGCGTTCTTTTCCATTCGCGCGCGCCAGTTTCCGGCATATCTCCGCGGATTGCGGGACGCGTTGCTCGGGATTCCCGCGCAAAAGCGCGACTCTCTGGATGCCGGCTCAATGGAACGCGTGCGCGAGATCCGGTCGCATCGGGTCCCGTATGCCGGAAGAATCCAGAAACATCTTCGCGAACGAATCCTGTAGTCGTCGCGGCATGCTGGGCCTAATGCACGAGGTAGTTGTTTGAAAAATGACGGCGGTGGCGGCGAGAGCACGCTGGCACGGTTTGCGCGCGCAAATGGATGGGCGGTCGCGGCCCGGATGGTGGTGGCGGTCGGAAATTTCGTGCGCTTTATCGTTTTCCTGCGGCTGCTTACGCCCTTTGATTTCGGCGTTGCGGTCGCCGCCTTTTTTACGCTGGACACCTTGAGCGTGCCGACCGAAATGAATTTCATGCGCGCGCTCATCCAGCAGGATGAGGAACCGCACGATTTCCTCGACACAATCTGGGTCCTCAAAATCGTTCGTGCCGTGCTCATCGCGCTTGTCCTGGCGTCATTCGCGAAACCATTGGCAATATTTTTCAAGCAAGCTGATTCTTACCCGGTATTTTGGATGGCCGCGATTCTGGGAATGGTGCGCGAGATGCAGAGTCCGGCGGCGGTTCGGATGTTTCGCGAGCTGGAATATCGCAATATGCTGGTGTTCAACGTGGTTGAATTTGCCGCGACGCTTGGCTTTGGCGTGACGGCGGTCCTGATCCTCAAGGGATGGCGCGGACTGATGGTCGGCGTTATCGCAGGGCAGGCATGCTGGGCCGGTGTTTCCTATCTGTACTATCCATACCGGCCCCGCTTCCGTTTCGATTTTCAGCAGACGCGCGAGCTGTTCAAGTACGGACGCTGGATTACGGCGGCGCGGCTGTCGCAGTTTCTTGCGCGGCAATTGGACAGCCTTGCGGTCGGGCATATGCTGGGTCCGGATTCCTTGGGCGCGTACAAACTGGCATTCAACATCGGCGAGGCGCCGATGGGCGAATTCTCCGGCGCCGTGGAACAAGTCACTTTTCCAATGATTGCGCGCCTGCGTGGTACGCGCGAGGAGCGCAATCGCGTGATGTATTGGGGCATCGCGGCAGTGTTGGCCGCCGGCGCGATTTATTCCGTAATTCTCATCCGGTGGGGCGGCCCATTGCTGGTCTGGCTCTTCGGATCGAATTGGGCGGGCGCGGTCGCGCCGCTACGGCTGTTATGCCTGTGCGGCCTCTTTCAGGGTTTGCTTACGCTGGCCGCGAGTTTCTTCGAGGGAATCGGAACGCCGGCCGTCAGCTTCAAGCTTTCTCTGGTGCGGGTTGTTACGCTGGCTATTTTCGTCTATCCGCTGACGCTCTGGTTCGGAAATTCTGGCGCCGCGGGTGCGGCCTTGATATCAGTCATTATACCGATTCCGTTTATGCTTTTATTGATGAGGAATATGGTGGGGAGTGCGGCAGCATGATTCTGTACTACCTCTTCCTGTTTCTGATTCCCTTTCAGCAGCATCCGATACTCGGTGCGCAGCTGGTCTCAATCGCGGGCTTTCCGATAACCCCGATTAAAGTGCTCGGATTTCTGATGGTCGCGGTGTCAATGGTTGTCGCGCGGCCCAAGGATGCGGCGCCGAGGCCGCCAAGCGGAATTTTTATTCTGGTCGCGGCATTTGCAATTTATCCAGTGATCGGCACCGTATTGTCGTTTCAGCCATTTCCCGGTCACGTTTTGTCCACGTTTTTTTCGTTCATTATCCTGATGGTGGCGACCAACAACCTGATCTGCACGCCGCAGCGGCTGCAATATACGATTCGCGCCGCCGTGCTGGCGGAAACATTCGCCAGCACCTGGCTGTACAAGCAGTACTACATTTACCACTGGTCGCGGCCGATGGGGCCGTCGTCGGACCCGAATTACGAAGCGCTGTCGCTGGTGCTTACGGTGCCGCTCGCCATTTGGCTCGCTCTCTATGAAGAGCGGCCCGCCTGGAGGCGAACCGGCCTGGTATGCGCGCCCATTCTGGCGTTCGCGGTATTCGTCTCGCAATCCCGTGGCGGATTGCTTGCACTGGTGGTCATCTCCCTGCTGGGGTGGACGGCATCGCGATACAAGTTTCGGCTCGCGGTTGCACTGATCGTTGGCGCTACGCTCCTGCTGGTGTTGGGACCTGCCAGCATGCGCGAACGCCTTCAGCAAATTCGCTTTGGCGGCCCAATCGCAAGCGGCCCCGAATTATCCACCTGGAGCCGCTGGGAACTTGCCGTAGCCGCGATTCACATGATGGAGGCGCATCCGGTTTTCGGCATTGGACTGGATCAATTCAAGCATGAGGAGGTTCGGTACAATCCGCATCTGATAACTGCCGACCCGTATCCGCACATCACGCACAATACCTACCTGCAGCTCGGCGCCGAAGGCGGGCTGCCGACGATGTTCCTCTATCTGGCAATACTGTTCATTACACTCTCGACCTGCCGCGAGGTTGAAAAATCACCGGGAGCGTCCCGGGATCTGGCTTCGCTCGCCTACTTCATGCGGATAGGAATAATTGGCTATATGGTGGCGGCAATTTTTCTTTCTGCGCAATTCGTCAAAGAGCCTTGGGTATTCATCGCGCTCGCGCCGAATATGCATATACTCGCTTTTTACAAAACCTCCGGCAGAAAGAGAGCTAGACGTCCAAGTCCGGTTGGTTCTCCGCAGAGAGTTTTGACAACTCGTTACGACGCCGGATGAAATCCCGGCCAGCCATCGGCGGCACGGCCAATATTACTCATGGCTCATTAGCCGGCCACAGATCGGAGCAGATGCGGCCCGATTTGATCGGAGTACTCCCAATCGACGGTGCTGCCGGGGCGGTTCGATGCGAATCCTGATGATCTCCGAGGCGGTGCCCTACCTGCCATGCCATGACGGGTTTCGGCTGGTATTTGCAAGCCTGCTTCGCGAGCTAGCCAAGCGCCATGAGATTCATCTGATCGCGGTAACACGCGGCGCTGAGAGTGAGGTTCAGACCGCGTGGGCCCGCGAGTATTGCCGATCGTACGTCACGGCGCAGCAAACTGCCGGTCTCCCCGCCACATTCCGAGCACTGGCCGGAATCTGCGAACCGGACTTGGTAACTAAGGTAGACGATGCCCTTCGGACCGCGAACCCTGAAATCATCCATGTGGAAGGTGGCGCGATGGCATCGATTTTCCGCGGCAAACCAGCCGGCATTCCCAAGGTCCTCTGCATTCACGATACGAAATCGCTGCGGTTGCGCGATTTCGCGGAACATTCGCAACAGACACAAGCGCGGATTAAATTTCAGACTCTGTTTCGCCTTGCGCGATTGCACGAGCGCCGATGGTATCGATACGCGGATAAGGTAGTGGTGATTTCCCAGCCCGATGCCGATGCGCTCGTGGGTGCGATTCCTGCCGGCCGCGTGACCGTAATCCCCGGCGGTGTCGATTTGGATCGCATCGCCTTTCGGCCGGCGCCCGAGGCGGGCCGAATCGTACTCACCGGGAATATGAGTTGGGCGCCCAACGAGGATGCGGCCGAACATTTCGCGTGTGACGTATTTCCGAAGATTCGCGCCCGCGTTCCGGATGCATCGTTCTGGATTGTCGGAGCGGACCCATCGGCACGGCTGCGGCTGCTGGAGCGGACGCCGGGCGTTCACGTGACGGGGACCGTCCCGGATTTGTGCCCGTGGCTGTGGAGTGCGGCCGCATACGTCAGCCCGATCCGGTTCGGACGGGGCGTGAAGATCAAAATCCTTGAAGCAATGGCCGCCGGTGCGCCGATCGTGGCGACCTCGCGCAGCCTGTCCGGCACTGAGCTAATCGACGGTGTCGACGCATTGATTGCGGACGACGATTCGGCTTTCGCAGATGCCGTCGTCAGACTGCTCGGCGATCCGGCGCTTCGCACGGCGATTTCACGTGAGGCGCGTAAAAAGGTCGAACGAGAATTTTCGTGGCCGTCGATAGCAGCGCAATTCGAGGGGCTCTACACGGAGATGCTCGGCCGGGTAGTGTCTTAGCTTGGGCGGCTGCGCGGAACGATCCCCATGCGAAGGATTGGACGCGCCAGCGAAATCGGCATCAGCGCAGCTATCGGAAACCACACCGAATTGAACAGCTTGCCACGCCAATTGTAGCGCCCGCTATTCCAGCATGCGGACATTCCGTGGGCCATCAACGAGATGCGATCGTCGTCGAGAAATGGATGCAGCTTCGGCTCCAGACGAATCGATGCGAGGCGGTATTTCAGATGATCCGGATCGCCGGACGCGTGGCTGCGCGGCGCGGGCATATTCTGGCGTGCGGCGAACTCGCGAATTGCATTTTCGCGCTGCAAATCAGTGACTAGCTTTGAGCGCAATTTTTGCGGTGCCAGGCTGGTGCCGAGCATCCCGTAATTGGCGCCATGCACTCGATAGAGTCCCAGCGTGCGCCTGATTGAAACGACATCGCCGAAGAATGGCGCCAGCACTTCCAGTGAAGTGTTTGCAGCCAAAAACCACTGGCTTTCCGCCAGCGGCATCAGCTGCTCCAGCGCCGGTCTTGAAAACGCATTCCCGCTGGTGGGCGGAGTGACGTACCCGCCCTCGCTAAGAATCCGCTCGCGGAGATCGCCGTCGGGCATGGCGGCTGGAGTGTATGGAACTGCGATCCCGAGCGGGCGGCCTTGCGCGTCAATCTGATCGAGCACGAATTGCACCTTTGCAACCCCCGGACGCCATGCGCGGACCACCTCTTCGGCGGCTTCCTTCAGCAGCATGTCGTCCGAATCGAGGAAAATCACGATGTCGCCGTGGGAGGCGCGAAATCCCGAATTCAAGGCCGACGCATGACCGCCTTCAGCCTTGATAACGGGCACGATCCGTTTGCCATAGGCGGCAATTATCTCGCGTGAATTGTCGCTCGAACCGTCATCGACGACGATGACTTCGACGCGTCGATATGTCTGGCCAAGCGCGCTGTCGATTGCGGCATTAAGGAAGCGCGCGTAATTGAAGTTGCCGACGACGATACTGACCAGTGGTCCGGTATCGCCCGGTTCCCGGCCGGGAGTCATCGCGAATGTTCAAACGCCGGCAAGATCGCCCGCGATGCGCCGGTTAATGCGCGCCCTTGCGGCGGAGCACGGCCGGAATCGTCTTGAGCAGGATCGCGACGTCGGTGCTGAGGGACTGGTCGCGGATGTATTCCAGGTCCATCGCGGCGCGGCGGCCGTAATCGCCGACTTCGCTGCGGCCGTTGACCTGCCAATTTCCGGTCAGGCCGGGCTGGACCGACAGAAACAGTTCCGCCACATCGCCATATTGATCGATTTCCGTGGGAACGATCGGCCGCGGTCCGACCAGGCTCATGTCGCCGACGAGAACGTTAAACAATTGCGGCAGCTCGTCCAAACTGGTGCTACGCAGCAATCGCCCAAGGCCGGTGATGCGCGGATCCTCGCCCTTGGGCAGCTTGAAATTGTTTTCGACGTATTTCTTGTAGAGCACCGGGTCGGCTTGCAGGACTTCTTCGGCGTTTCGCGCCATCGTGCGGAACTTGTAGAGAAAGAAATGGCGGCCGCCCTTGCCAAGGCGTTCCTGCTTGTAGAGCACCGGCCCGGTCGAGGTCACCTTTACCAGCAATGCGATCAGCGCCAGCACGGGCGATAGTATTGCCAGCGCGACAATCGCCACGATTACGTCGAGCACCCGCTTAAACGCGGCCTGCAGCGGGTCGAGGCCCTGCCCGCCGATCGACAGGACGGGAATTCCGCCAAAGTCCTCCAGCTCCTGGCGGAACAGGCGGCCATCGAACATCCCGGGGACGATATGGACCCGCTTGCTGCGCTTGAGCAGGCGCAGCGCGAGCGATTCGAGGTCGGTCTTCTCGGTTGCTGCTGCGACAATGAAAGCTTCGTCGAAATCGGGTCCGGCGTCCGAATTCCTTGCGACCGTCCGGTCGTCGTCCTCGATTTCGACCACGCGCAGGCCGGCCGTGGAGTTTTGTTCGACGAAGTTGGCGAAGTTTTGCGCCCGCACCGGATCGCCGATAATCGCGACACGGCGCAGATTGTAGCCGCGGCTGCGCAAGTTGTTCAAAATCAGGACGACGATGATTTCCCGCATTGTCAGCAGAATCATCGCATAGACGAAGAACGACCCAAGGAATCCGCGCCACAGGCGGTCGAATTTGATCAGAAACACCAGGAACGAGCACATCATCATCCAGACCACTTGGGTCTTCAGATGCAGGCTCAATGTCATCGGCATCGGCTCCGCGCGATGCGAGCGATAGACACCCATGTAATGGGACAAAATCGCCCACGACAGCATCGCCACGGTCACGAACAGGAGATATTCGTGCTGAGCGAGCTGGCCCGTCGAATTGGTCCACAGGATCGGTTGCCAGCGGAATGCGGCGATGGGATTGAGCCAGACCGCGACGCAGAAGGCGATGCCGATGCAGCACAAATCGAGTATTCGCGCGGCGGCGTCTATCGTTCGCGGATATTGCCTGAGCATCTCAGTTATCGAACCACGGTTCGTGAACCGATGTCTTCAATCCCCACTATTGCCCGATTCAATCCCGTTCGTTACGCACATCCCGGACACCGAAAACTTCGGTCCCCTGACCGGGCGGCGCCGAATCGCCGCGATTTCCCTGAACCCAAGCTCAAGGACCGCCTTGTACGGCGTTGGGTTATCGCTGGCGACGACCGTGAACAGGCGCGGGCGTTCGCGCAACTGCCATACAGTAGCGAACCGCAAGAGGGATCGGTAGAGTCCCCGGCCCTGGAAGCGCTCGAGAGTCCGGGACGCCGTCAGCTCGGCCTCTCCGGGGGCAAGGATGACTACGGGGCGTTGAGCGGGATACTCGTAGGCCCATACGATGCCGCCCAATTCGCCGTTGAATTCCAAAGTCGCGCACTGTGCGGCCCCATTGATTTGGTCACGCCAGAATTCGTTGGGCAGGTCGGTGCGGCCCTCCCGCTGGCTGCGAAGCCGGTCGAGCGCGTTCTCGTACATCGTAACGCCTTCGGAAATAGGAACCTCCGGAACCGGATGGCTGCGGTCGATGACAAAGATGCGGAAATCCAGCGGTTTTAATGCGTTAAAAGCCGCCTGCGGCAGGTTGAACAACCCTTCATGCCGGATGAAATCACGGACCTTGGACGCAAGCGCCATGTGGAAAACCGCCCCTAATACATTAAATCAAAATTTTGCACACAATGAGATATGCCGGCGGTCAGGATTAACGGCATCCAGCCGGGTCGGTGAAACATTCTCACCGGGCGTGCGCCCTAATGCTGTAGCTCGCGCCAGTGCTATGCTGATTGCGCTTGGCACGGGGAACGTGGCCTGATGCTCGACAGGGCCGCCCCGCGAGAAAAGATGATGAACGCTCCGCAACGCACACTCGCGATCGCCGCGATTATGCTGGCAATCGCCGCGCCGGCATCCGGAGCAAACACGATCACTTGCCCGATTGGCCAATCCAAGGGCCCCACGCCGCCGGTGGCCAGCCAGAGGGGCTTCTACGCCGGCGAAGACACAGCTATTACCGTCACCTCGGTGGTACCGCCCGATCCAAATCTCATTCCGGGCAGCGTGACGCTGATCCAAGTCGATTCGAACGGAAATGAAATCACAAGCCTGGGCCAGAGCACGAACCTGGGCCAGATGTACGACGACGGCACGCACGGAGACGCGGTGGCAGCCGACGGAATATACACCGCACAGGCCACCATCCACCCGAAAGCGGCGGGGAAGATATATCTTGCCGTCACGGCCAGCTATTCGGGACCGCCGGGATGCAGGCAGTCGTTTCACAATGAGCGGGAACTTTTTGTCGCTGGACACAAATCCACTCAGGCCGAAGACGACGCTGAAACCAACGTCCTAGATGCCGCAGCTGACTTTATGGACAACGAAGAGGCGAATGGTATCAGCCAAATGCAAGCGGCGCAGGACACGGTAAATTACATAATGGCAAACTACGGACCCAACGGGTCGACTCAAGCTGGATTCGTCAGCCAGGCGAGTGTGAATCCAACCGCCGTCGAAATAACGTATGCTTCCGGCCATGGTGCGGTGATCAGTTTTCATTAATCGGTGGCAACCTTAACCGACGGTGAATCAATATTGGTATTCACGATGCTTGCCATACAAAAAATTCCGTCCGCCGGCCTAACGCTGTAAGTTCTACACTGATCGCTCTGGATCGGACGTGATTTTCTTGGCGTCGCAGCGAGCGGCCGGGCCGAACAGCGGCCTCACAGCGCTGGCGCGCGCGGGCAGTATGTCACCCACTACGAACACCGACTCGAAAACTTTGTCGGCTTTCTTCACCTTGGCGGCATCCTGATCCTGCTCAGACGCCATTTATGAGATGGTTCTAGGGGTTATACCTGCGTTCCTTAGAACCGTCGAACTCGACCTATTACGGAAACATCATGAATGCTGGAAAAGTGTTTCTCATAGTAGCTGCGCTACTCGGCTGTGTCGCCACGGATCATGGGTTCTCCTTCCCGGCGAGCGTGAAGACGTAATTCGCCCAAATCTGGCGCTCGAGGCGATAGCCGTGCTCCTGCAACAGCGCGCGGACATCTCCGGTGTTCCGATGCTCGTAGTATTCGACGAGGATCAGGCGCGGACGGATTTTGGTCTGCTCCAAAAATGGCTTTAGGACGCGATACTCGAAGCCTTCCACGTCCATCTTGAGCAGGTCGCATCGGTCAAATCCGTTCGCCGCCAATATCTCGGCCAGCGGAAGGCATTGCACCTCGATCGCGTCATGGCGGCCGCTGCCGGGCACAAAAGTGTGTGCGCTGCGATCGCCGAGTTCCAAATTTCCGAACAACTGCAGAGTTTCGTGCCGATCGGATATCCCCACCTGCACGGCGCATACGTTGGTGGAGCGATTGGCCGCTAGGTTGTACTTGAGGAAGCGAAAGGTTCGCGGGTCGGCTTCGATGCTCAAGACTTTGGCGCCGCATCGCTCGGCCATCAGCGAGTAAAATCCAAAGTGCGCGCCCGCGTCGAGGACTACATCGCCGGGCCGGATCTGCGGGAAAAATGCGGCGCTTTCCCCGGCCTCGAAAAGCGGCGGATAATAGATTAGCGGCAGGCACATGCGGTCGCGCGGGTCGAGCACCATCTTAAAGCCCAGCACCTCGACCTCGACCGGATCGGAGTTGCCGAAAAGCTTGATCAGCAGTTTTGAGATTCGCAGGCCGCCTCGCCACATAATCAGGCGGCGAGTCACGGCGGACAGCAGTTTGACACGGCGGCTCTGGAAGTTTTTGGGATCGAGATCCCCAGCGTCCCCGGGTTGCATTAGGCCGCTCTCATGCGGCGTAATAGCAACTCGATTTTGCCGGCGCAAGCCATCGTCGATGCGCGGGTCGTGGATCATTGCGAATGCGACCCAACCCCCTGTACCCCTTCCCATGAATGGGAAGGGGGGGAGCGCAAGTTGGCTCCCGCCGGCGAATTGCCCCTCTCCATTTATTGAGAGGGATTAGGGGAGAGGTCGATTTCAAAATTATCCGCTACCGAATTCCGGTATCAATAATTTGATGAGCCGCGTTGCAAGTGGAAATGGGGCCGAAGATCCGGCGAAGGCTGCCGGTGTTCGTGGCGACGGGCTCGACGACATCCGCCGGGTCGCCGGCCCAACTCTGTTTCTATTCACCGAATGGATTCGATACATCCGGCTGCTTGGGGTTGCACAGGGAATCGCCATCGCGCGGCAACTGCGGATGCCGTATCGGATACTGACCGGCGTAACGGTCAATGTGCCGGGAATCGCGGCGCCGCTTGTCATCAGGCAAGGCATTTCCGATGTCCGTGTATTCCGGCAAGTTTTCGTCGCGCGGGATTACGATCTGCAGTTACCGGCGGATCGCACCGCGATAAAGACAATCATTGATGGAGGCGCGAACGCGGGATATTCAACCGCCTTTTTTGCCACCGAGTTTCCCAATGCGCGAGTGATCGCAATTGAACCGGAGGCTTCGAATTTCGCGGCGCTGACTGCTAACACTCGGGCCTATCCCAATGTATCGCGTGTGAACGCGGCGATTTGGGGCAACTCCGGTGTCGTGAAGATTGCCAACCCCGACGCCGAAAAATGGTCGATGCAGGTCGTTCCGGCCGAAAGTGGCCCGGCCGCGATCAAGGCGATGACCATCGACGAAATCCTCAAGGAGTCGGGGCAAACGCGAATCGATCTGTTGAAACTGGATGTTGAAGGGGCCGAGCGCGAGATTTTCAGCGGCGAATGCGCATGGCTGGATCGCGTCGGGTTCATCGCGATTGAAATTCACGACCGGATGAAACCGGACTGCTCGGAAGCGGTTTATACTGCGACGCGGCGGCATGGATTCGAGCGGATTGGACAGCGCGGCGAGAACGTCATACTCGGACGACCCGCGCCACCGGCACAGTCGGCAAGTTCCAATGGCTGAAAATTCCCCCGCCGTCGCCAGGCCGGATACATCGTTTTGGCTGTGGCTCGATCGGCATATCGGCCGCGGCTCGTACTATTGGCTGCGTGACAATCTCCATCCGGCACAGCAGTATCCTCAATTGATCTACGCGCAGCTGATCGAGGATCGCATATCGCCGACCACGCGATGGCTCGACGCGGGCGGGGGCCATCAGGTTCTGGAAGTCACCGCGCCCGATCGGGAACTGGAGATGGTGCGGCGGGCGAAATTCGCGGTCTGCTGCGACCTGGATGGCGATGGCCTTAAGCGCCATCGCAGCATCCCAAATCGTGTAACCGCATCGCTCGAAGCGCTCCCATTCGGCGCTAAGAAATTCGATTTGATTACGTCAAACAGTGTAGTCGAGCATCTTGAGCATCCGGAAACCGTGCTGTCGGAAATGGCGCGCGTCCTTGCTCCGGGTGGGACTGCAATCGTGCACACGCCGAATTCGAGAAGCTATGCGGTCAGAATCGCGGGAATTGGGCGCAAAATTTTGCCGGAACGACTGGTTGTGGCATTGATTCGCTATCTTGATTTTCGAGAGGAAGAAGACACCTTTCCTACCTACTATCGCGCAAATTCGGAGCAAGCACTGACGGATACCGCCGCAAAAGCGGGCCTTTCGTGCGAACGGGTCTTGCTTCTTCCCGCTAGGCCGTTATTCTACTTCTTCGCGCCATTATGCGCTCTTGAGCTTATTGCTAGCCGGATGTTGATTCGGCTTGGCGCGCGCGGATTCGCCGCAAGCGTGATCGTCGGCATCTACCGCAAACCCATATCGTAGGAGAAATTACCGATGAAGAGGCGGAATCGAAGCGGCTTGCGGATCGCCAAAATTGCCATAGCGAGTGCGGTCCTATCGGCGGGGTGCCTGCTTGGTTCGGTCGCATTCACTGGCGGAGATTCTCCCGCCGGCGGCCTGGTATCTCCGGAGCTTGCAGGATCGCTCAGCCCAAACCTGCTCATCAACGGCGACTTCACCGAAGGTCTCAACGGATGGCGGGTATCGACCCACTGCTTCTCGGTGGATAAAACCACGCTCACGCCGGATGGAAAGCCCAGCCTGAAGGTGGACAATCCAATTTCATGCAATCCGGTCGCATCGTTGGCGGTCAACGATTATGTACCAGCGCCGGGCATCTACTCGGTCGATGGGTTGATCAAAACCGAAAAGCTTGGAGGGTCCAACAGCCTGCCGGTCGGCGCGCGCGGCGATTTCAAGGCATGTGCGACGAGTTTGATAAAGGGCTCAACCGACTGGACCAAAGTCAGCTGCAAGGATGCGGTTGTCACTCCTGAAAATCAGAGCAAGTGCAGGCTGTTCCTCGGAATCTATGGTCAGGCGTCGGGCTCTGCATGGTGGGGCGATTTTGCGCTCAGAAAAAACCTTCCGCCGCCCGTAAAAACTTTCCTGCTGTACCCCAATTATCGCGGATTTTTCTTTGCCGGCGAATCCCAGGAAGCGCAGATGGCGGTAACCGTCTCGCCGCCCTCCGATGTCAGCCGCGATGACGTCGTATTTCAGCTGGAAGCGGTCGGGGAAAGCTCCGGCAAGACCGCGGATCACAAGTACCCGTCGCCCGGCGAGAGCTTCACCGCCACGCTCGATTTCAGCGGACTGCCGGCCGGAGTTTACAAATTGACCGGAAAACTGCTTGGAAAAGACGGAAAGGTCATGTTCCAACAGTCGCCCTATCGCGTCGTGAAGACCGATGCGAAGCCTGGATCATTCCTGAAGGCGTGGGTCGACAAGGGCAATCTCGCGCATTTCGGTGATGGCCGCGCGCATTACGTAATCGGGGTGTACGACACCACCAACTATTACCTGTCGCCGGCTCAATACACCGACGTTGATGAAATCGCCCAGGCGCCGGTGAACATGATTATAAATTATTACATCACGCAGGCGCCCGTTACCGCGATCAACGCCTACACCGACGCGTTGCAGCAGCACGGCATCTTCTTCATGCCGACCATCAGCGTTTTCAATCACAAGGAAGACGGCAATTATCCGGGCGGATTGGCGGCGAGCCTGAATGCGACAACCCCCGACGATCTGATGGCGAAATATGCCACCGCGCTGGCCAGCGACAAAGGCGTGGTCGGCTATTACGTGCAGGACGAGCCGCACTCCGACAAGGTTCCCGATGCGTTTCATCAGTATCAGATCGTCAAGGCCAACGATCCGTCGGGCTTTGATTTGGTCGTGCTGCGGCCGGCAACCGATGCTCAATTCTGGAAGGACGCCGTCGATGTAATCGGAATCGACCCCTATCCGCTCTGGCTGCCGACGGGAAACGATCTGGCCCAGGTCGGTGATTGGACCCGGACTGCAGTCCAGACGGTTCATAATGCGCGGCCCGTGTGGACCGTCATTCAATTCTTCCAACAGACCGCCGGATCTGACTGGCCAACCCAGCAGCAGCTTCACGACATGAGCTGGATGGCGATTGCGGAGGGCGCGGCCGGAGTCTTCTACTGGTCGCACGGTATGCGCGGGTTGTACTCGGTGAAAGATCCCGAAAGGAAAAAAGCGCTCTGGAACGAATTGATCAACGTGACCAAGGAAATCAAGGAGATGGAGCCGGTGCTGACGCAGCCGGATGCGTCGGTCCTGGCCGGTCCCGCCGGTAGCGACATCGTCACGCGCGAGAAGATCGGACCCGACGGCGCGCGTTACGTGATCGCATACAACCACGCCGACTGGAAAAACGGCGCCCGGTTTGAGTTGGCGTCGCCGGCACAGTCGGTGAAGATAAAATCATCGACGGCTACGGTCCAACTCGAGAACGAAAAGTCATTTTCGGATAATTTTGCCCCATACGAGGCAAAAGTATACGAGATTCGCTAAGTTGCGCGCCTAAGACATGCGCTGTATCCGATCGCGCCATTTTCGCGCCTGATGATGGCACCGGATGGACCGACGGCCGCATTGCGCGTAGCGCAGACGGTAAAAATTCAAGCGCGGCGGTAGCTAATCCGTTCGGTATTACTTCGCGATCATTGGCAGGCGATTTGCTCTAATATTCGGTGTCGAACCGGAGAATTTATATGCAAATTGCCAATTTGATGACGCCGGAGCCCGTGACGATAGGTCCGACCGAGCCACTTGCGGCCGCCAAGCTGCTAATGGATGAAGGGCGATTCCGCAGGCTTCCCGTGGTTGATGACGGCCGGCTGGTTGGAATTCTGACCGAACGCGACCTGCGCGAGCATCTCGGATATCTGGAATCAACGCTGGTCGACGCCGCGATGCGCACGACGCTGGTCACCATCACCCCGTACGAGACCGTCGATGATGCGGCACGCCTGATGCTCAAACACAAAATTGGCGGACTGCCGGTGGTCACCAACGGCAGGCTGACAGGAATCGTGACGGCGACGGATCTCCTGCGTGCATTCCTCACAGCGCTGCAATCGACCCGACAAATTATGAAGGAATAGTGGGAATTACCCTGCTCCGGGAGGTTGCTGGGGCTTAACTCAATGCAATCGCCGTCGGCATCGCTTTCGGGCCTTTCATCTGCTCAGGCCGTCGCGCGGCTTTCCGCAGTTGGACCAAATCGGATCGCGCAGGAAACGCCCGGCGCGCGGATACGCGAGGCGCTGCGCACGTTCGCCGATCCGATGGCGCTGATGCTTGCCGCTGCCGTCGCAGTTTATTTCGCGCTCGGCGAAACGACCGATGCGGTTGTCCTGCTCATCGCGTTGGTGCCAGTGCTTGGCGTTGACGTGATTCTGGAGGCGCGTTCCCGGCGGGCGTTGAAACAATTGGCCATGGCTGTCGCGCCGCGCGCACGAGTCATTCGCGATGGTGCGGAAATCGAAATTGCCACCGACGATATTGTCCCAGGTGACATATTGCTCATCGTCGAAGGTGGAATGGTCCATGCTGATGGCGTGCTTCGGACCGCGTCGCATCTATCGGTCGATGAATCGCAACTGACAGGGGAGGCAGAGCCTTCAGACAAGCAAAGCATCGAGGGAGACGCGGATATCTCGCGCGCTCCCGGGAATTGTCGCGTGTACGCGGGTTCGCGCGTGATTTCCGGCCACGGTTATGCCGAAATCGTCGCCACCGGCGACCGCAGCCAGTTTGGAAATCTGGCGCGCTTGGTAGCCGAAGCCGAAGCACGGCCGACTCCCTTGCAGCGCAAAACGGCACGGCTTGCCCGATGGCTTGCCGGTGTAGCCATCGTAGTTTCGGCCGGGCTGTTCGTCCTCTGGATCGCGCGTGGCGCTGCCCCCGCAAGCGCGCTCCTGTACTCAATCAGTCTTGCGATGTCCGCCGTCAGTGAGGAGTTCCTGCTGGTGCTCACGCTGTTTCTGAGCCTTGGCGCATGGCGGCTCTCGCGCCTCGGCGTGCTGGTGCGCCGGCTGGCAAGCGTCGAGACGCTTGGCGCGACCACGGTCATTTGCCTGGACAAGACGGGCACGCTGACTGCCGGAGAGTTTGGCCTTGCAATTCACATCCCGCTTAACGATTCGTTCTCCGAGGACGAACTGCTCGAAGCCGCGGCGCTTGCCTGCGAACCCGACCCTGCCGACTCGATGGAACGCGCGATCGTCGCCCATTGCGCCTCGCATAAGGTCGATGTGGGCGCGCTGCACGAGCGGTGGGAGTTGGTTTACGACCATCCTTTCGAGCTGGCCGGAAAGCACATGTCCCACGTATGGCGAAGCCGTGGCGGAAACGATCCGCGGCGAGACCGGATCGTGGTAAAAGGCGCGCTCGAAGGCGTGCTCGAGCATTGCGCGACGTCGCGTGCGGAGATCGAAAACGTCAAAACTGAAAACGAGCGCCTAGCCGGGAATGCGATGCGCGTTCTGGCTGTCGCCGGGCGCGAGACCAAGCTGGGAGAGCCGTCTTTGTCGGGCGTCCGGACCGAGGATGAGCGCAACCTTCGGCTTTACGGCCTGCTTGGCTTCGAGGATCCGATGCGGCCGGAAGTGCCGTCGGCGGTGGCCGAATGCCAGGCTGCCGGCATCCGGCTCAAGCTCATCACCGGCGACCACGCCCTCACCGCGCATGCGGTTTGCGACGCCGCCGGACTGGCTCACCAACACGACGGAATCATCACCGGGTCCGAGCTCGACGTATTGCCGGAAGCGGAGTTCGCCGAGGCTGTGAGGCGATGCGCGATCTTCGCGCGCGTCCGCCCCGAGCAGAAGTTCGCGATTGTCGATGCGCTGGAGCGAGCGGGCGAAATCGTTGCGATGACGGGTGATGGCATCAATGACGCTCCCGCCCTTCGCCGCGCCGATATCGGAGTCAGCATGGGGCGGCGTGCCACCGAAATCGCGCGCTCGATCGCCGATCTGGTCCTGCTGGAGGACAACTTCTCCGCGATGGCCGGTACGATCCGCGAGGGGCGGCTGATTTACTCGAATCTCCAGCGCGCGTTTCTTTATCTCGTGGGATTTAAGGCGATGCTGGTCGTTATGGCGTTGGCCGCGCCGCTGGCAGGGCTGCCGATTCTGCTGCCCCCAGTCTGTCTGGTATGGCTTGAGTTGATCGTGCATCCGGTCTCGGCAATCGCGTTCGAGGGCGAGGACACGGACCAAGACGTGATGCGACGGCCGCCACGCGCTCCCAGCGAGCCGATTCTGCGGCGCGGACCGGCGTTTCGCGCGGGCTTGAGTGGCGTCCTGGTGGCAATTGCGGCACTCGTGATGTACGCGCTTCGGCTCAATCGCGGCGAAAATTATGCGCGCGGCGTTGCGATAACGGTTGCGATTGCCGGGAGCCTGATGCTGGTATGGGCTGCGTTCGCAGGCGAAAGGCCGTGGTGGCGGGCAGCCGCGCCGCGCACGGCGAAATTCTGGATTGTGATCGCGACTGTCGCGGCAAGCCTGCCGCTTTTCATGGAGACTCCGCCAATCGCGTCGATCCTGCTGATCGCGCCGATATCACCCGGGGACTGGGCGATCGCGATCTGTGCGGGAATGCTGGCTGCGGGATGGAATGGGTTTCGATGCAGCGCTGCAAGAAAACAACCGCCGCCGGCACCAGCTATTCAAGCTGATATTTCTCGATCTTTGCGTAAAGCTTCTTTCGCGAAATTTTGAGCATTTTTGCGGCGGCGGCCTTGTTGCCCTCGGTTGTTTCCAGCGCCCGCTGGATGAGGTCTCGCTCCACGTCAGCGAATGTCCCCATCACAAGCGCAGACTCCGCCCCGGCCGCCTGCTTCGCGATGCGGTTTCCGCCAATTTGCGGCGGCAAATCGTCAAGGTGAATCGTGGAGCCGCGGCCGAATGTAAACGCACTTTCAATTGAATTTGCCAATTCTCGCACGTTGCCCGGCCACTTGTAGGTGCGCATGGCGTCGAGCGCATCCTCGTCGATTCCGGCAACCGGAACCGGGCGAACCATCTTTTCGTTGAATAGCTCGAGGAAGTGCTCGGCCAGTAGCGGTACATCGTCGAGTCGCTCGCGCAGAGGCGGAATATGCAGCGTGCCGGCCTGCAGGCGGTAATACAAATCCGGGCGCAGGTGGCCGCCTTCGACAGCCGCCTGCGGATCGCGATTGGTCGACGCAATCAGCCGCACATCCACCGGCACCTCACGCGTGGCGCCCACCGGACGCACCGTTCGCTCCTGAATCGCGCGCAGCAGCTTGCTCTGGGTTTCCGGCGACATTTCGGTAATTTCATCAAGGAAAAGCGTCCCGCCCTCTGCGGAGCGGAACAATCCCAGGTAGTCGGCATTCGCACCGCTGAATGCGCCGCGCTTGTAGCCGAACAACTCACTTTCGATGAGGTCCTTCGGGATTGCCGCGCAATTGAGTGCGACAAAAGGCGCCTGACGCGCCGGACCGCAGTCGTGGATTGCGTGGGCGACCAACTCCTTACCGGTGCCGCTTTCTCCTGTGATTAAGATCGTGCCGCGGGTCACTCCGGCCGACTCGATCCGTTCGTAAAGCTTGCGCATCGCGGGCGTGGCGCCCACCAGCCCATGGAACCGCGACCGCTCCTGAGCGGGCATCACGCGCGCTTCACGTTCCAATGCCTGGATTCGAGCGCCCGAGGCGGCCGCCTTGGTGCGGAAGTAAGTGTCGGCCAACACGATCATCCGGATATGGCTCAGCTTGTCGAAGGATTGGTACGCCCGCGGCATCATCGGCGGCAGCATCGGAAACGCCGTCGAAGCGCTCTCTTCGTAAAGATGCATCGAGACGATGATCTCCGAAAACGGTACTCGCCGCTCGGCAAGCCGCTCCGCGATAACGCGCATGTCGGCCGCAAAGCGATCCATGTCGCACGCGAGCAGATCTTTGAGCGTGGAATCCAATTCCGCGCCGAAGATGTCCATGAATTCCGGCTTTGAAAGCGATCGGCTGTCGCCGAAATGCATCACATACAAGTTGAACCAATGCTCCATCACGGCGTCGCGATGCCGCCGGATCGACTCGAACACCGATCGCAGGCTTTCCAACTCCTGATCCCAGAGCAGATGGAAATATCGGGGTCCGCCCGATGTCGGAGGCGGGGCGGACGAGCCACCCTTATCGTTTGATTCTAACGTCATGTCGAAGGCTTAGCGGGTGGCTCCAAGAGTTACAGGACGCTCTGGAACTGCGTCCTTAGGGAGCACGCCACCACCGGCCAAGCTCTTTTATGACTAAGAAAGTCAAATATTTCAATATATTTGGACTCAAGTGCGCTCGGAGGCTCGATGGCACGGTTCCCGCATAAGCTAGGTTAGGAAGTTGAATTAGGATTTTCGCCGCTCAACAACTGTGACTCATGGAAAGGCAAAAGTGGAACTCGCTGTGAAATCCAGACGCCGGACATCATCTAACACCGAAGCCGGCCATTCAGTGGCGGCAAAAAGTCTGGCATCCATCAGGCCCATTTTGGCAGTGTTTTCTCGAGATGCGGAAATCCTCCAGATGGCAGAGGAAGCGGTACCGGCGCCATGGGTGGTTGAGCGATGCTCCGATCATGCCGATAGTCGGAGCATATTAATTCGGCCCGGCCTCAAGCTCATCGTGATCGACGATCGGGATATAGACGAATCGACCCGCGGATGGCTTTTGGACCAGATTCACCGGCATGCGCGTGGCGCTCTAATCGCATATATAGCATCATCGCACAGCGAGGAAGCTGAGCGCAGCATTCGCGCTCATCAGGTGCATTACTACACGTCGCGGCCGATTGACCGTGACCGCACTGGTCGCGTTATCGCGTCGTTCGCGAACGCCAGTACCCGCGGCTCTTAACTGGGCGTTTTTTCGTCGCCTTTGACGAAATTCAGCGCGGCGGAGTTCATGCAATAGCGCAGGCCGGTCGGTTTCGGGCCATCGGGAAAGACGTGGCCCAGATGCGCATCGCACTGTGCGCACAGCACTTCGGTCCGGGTCATAAACATTGAATTATCCGCTTTGGTTTCGACATTCTCGGGCGCAATCGGCTCATAAAAGCTCGGCCACCCCGTTCCCGAATCGAACTTGGTGTCGGAACTGAAGAGCGCATTGCCGCAGCATACGCACCGGTACATCCCCGATTCGTGATTCTCCGCGTACTGATTTGCGAACGGCCGCTCCGTGCCGCCGCATCGCGCCACCTTGAATTGTTCGGGGGTGAGAGTTGCGCGCCATTCGGCTTCCGTCTTTGCGATTTTCTTGGTTTTCACAAGTCCCTTCCTTTCGCCGTTATCGGTGAATTGGACCAGCGTGACTTCGACGTCTGCCGGCGCATCATGTGCGGCGCATGCGGAATCTTCGTCATCCTGAAATCCCCATGCAAGTCCGGCGGCCCCAGCCGCAATCGCGGCGAGGATCGCCCGCCTGCTGACCATCCAAGTCCACACCTGCATAGGCCGATTTTGCGGGATTTCCATGTTTTGCCCCGTCCTTACAATCATTGCACATCTAATGGACGGTCCAAAGCCAACAGAAATTCGGGCCGGCTGGTGGCGGAACATAGGCGAACCGGCCGGCGTTAGCGGCGCAGCAGTTTAGGGCCGAAAAAGGCAAGCCAAACGGCCGAGCCGAAAATCCACATTCCCGCGGCCCAGCCCAGATGGATGAAATAGGTGTTGCTGGCATCCGCGGCGAGCCTTGCGCAGAGCGCAATTATGAATGTCACGCCAAGAACGATTACCGCGGGCGGTTTTCCGAGCGCGAGACCTTCCATATTCAAATGGCTCAGCGCTACATGCGTACCTACTCCGAAAGCCATCAGGCTAAATCCGCCGATAAAGAGAATGTGCAGGGCGGGTACGCGATAGTCCGGCCATATCCCGGAGACGATCAGTCCAATCGGCATCAGCCATACCGAGAGCCAGACGAGCTTGCGATGCGCCCCCGGTTTGTGCGGCAACTGAAGCGCTTTTCCGCCCAGCGCCAACCCGGCGGTGACGACTATCGCACGCAGGATCGGGCCGGTTCGTTCGAATCCCATCTGTTCAAGCGCCAAGCTGACGAAGATAGCCGCTCCGGCGAGGACATATGCAATCGCCTTTTGTGTTTCCTGCGGCGAGGAACCGAGATCGGCCGGCGGCTGCGATCCGCCCATAAGGGGCAGCACCAAGCTGCCGATCCCGACCACGAGGCATAAGAACACGCCCTGCTCGACAAGCAACTGTCCGAACGGACCGGCCCAAACCGGCGCGCCGTTTCTCTCGGCAACGGAAATCAGTGTCGCGCCCACCAGTCCATGCAGCGCCGCGATTGGCAACAGCACGAACGCCGCAGGCGGATTACGCCCGGCTTGGCCGCTTAAGAACCGGCGAATCGCGAATTGAAAAAGCATCAGGAACAATCCGGCGTAGGCGATCTCGCTGACGAGCCATTGTTCTTCGAATGCACCACCGGTCGTGACGATCAGCAGCCCCATAAATGCCGCCAGCTCAGTTCGGCTTGGCGGCGGAGACTGGGTGCGGCGCGGGAGCGCAGTAAGGAGAAATCCGATGGCAAACGCCATCATGAATGCCTGCATCTGCACCAAACCGTGGAACTTGCATGAATAGGTTGCCGTTACGCCAGTCGCATACGTCAGCCAATGGCCCACGCCGATCCACGCGAAAAGTACGCCAAGGGGGAAGAAAACTCGGAATGGCTCGCTGCGCCAGCGAGAAGGCGATGATGCTTCAGGCATCGGCGAGGTACTCGTCATAGCCGGCGCGGGCAAGCGCGTGCCTGATCGCCTCATGAACCTTCGGCGTATCCAGATGCGGTTTCACGGGCACCGGCGGCACCGCCTTAAGCGATGCGAGCAATTCCGTGGCGTCTGCGCCGGCTAACCGTTCGCACGAGTCATAGACACCCCCATCGGATTCCTCGATCGGATTATGACGTTCGAGTATGAAGCGAATCGCGCTAACAATTTGCGGGCCTGGCGAAGGCATCATGAGCGATGCGAGCGCGCCGTGATCGAGACGGAGCCGCGCCGCCTCGGGAATCGGCGCTCCTCGCACCCGCTCGGCGGCGGGCAGGAGCACCTTCTCCTCCATCGCGATATGCCGCAGCAGCCCGCGGCGGAACCGATCGTAGGCAAACAGCTCTTCGGCGCTTTGGCATGAGCCGACCGCTTCGAGAAGCCGATCCAGCCGCGCGTGGTCATCCGCCAGAAACCGCCAGACTTCGCCGTGCCCAGTGTCGCCGGATTTTTCCACGGGGTTCCAGACTCATCCTGACCCGTGCCTGACGTCGCTTGCAAGCGAGTTTTACCTGACGCGCGTTATATCTGATAAATGAACAGTTTTTGTTCGCGCGGCCGGAGATAGACGCGTGCGCCGATCTGGAGATGAAGGGATTTGAAGCGCTCGTGGCCGACGTCGGACTGCACAAGATCGCCAGATTGGGCAATTAGTTCAACCTTAACCTGTGGCCCTGCGGGATTGATGCTCTTCACGATCGCAGGGAAGCTCTTCGCGCCCGTTGATTCTGTTATGATTTCGAGCAGATGCGGCCGAACCGCAAGGACCGCCTTGCGGCCATCCGTGGCATGCCCGTGAGCGGTGTCCACCTCGACGGCCGTGTCGCCAAGGAAGACCTTTCCGTTATCGATTCGAAGGTGGAAGAGGTTCACATTACCCAGGAAGCCGTGGACGAATGCGTTCGCGGGACGGTGATAGACTTCCTCTGCTGTTCCAATTTGCTCGATTTTGCCGGCATTCATCACCGCCACGCGATCGGCCAGTTCCAGCGCTTCCTCCTGGTCATGAGTAACGAACACGCTGGTGATGCCGATCTCGTCGTGCAGCCGGCGGAGCCAGCGCCGCAACTCCGCGCGGACTTTCGCATCCAGGGATCCGAACGGTTCGTCTAACAGCAATACCTTCGGTTCAACCGCGAGCGTTCTCGCCAGGGCGACTCGCTGTCGCTGCCCGCCGGAGAGCTGCGAAGGGAAACGGTCGGCTATAAAATCCAGTTGGACAAGTTTCAAAAGTTCGTGGACGCGGCACGCGATTTCCTCTTCGCCGGGCCGTTCGGCGCGAGGCTTGACGCGAAGGCCGAATGCCACGTTCTCGAACACCGTCATGTGGCGGAACAGCGCGTAATGCTGAAAGACGAAGCCGACCTTGCGCTCCCTGACGCCATGCTCGGCCGCGCTTTTCCCGTCAAACAGGACCTCACCGTGGTCGGGAGTTTCCAGACCGGCAATGATTCGAAGCAGGGTGGTCTTGCCGGAACCGGAAAGCCCCAAGAGCGCCACCAACTCTCCGGTTGCAACGGTCAGGCTTACGTCGTCGAGCGCGACGAAATTGCCAAAAGCCTTGCCGATATTGCGAAGCTCGATGCTCATGCTGCCAGCCTGGAACCGGCGGCGTTATTTTCCCGCGCCGGTGCGGCCGGCGCAACGTGGCGCGCGAGCGCTGTTTTTGCGATCAGGGTCGCGATAGCAAGCAGTGTGAGCAGGGAGGAAACCGCAAACGCTGCCACGAACTGATAATCATTGTAAAGAATCTCGACGTATAACGGCATTGTGTTGGTCAGGCCGCGGATGTGCCCCGAAACAACCGAAACCGCGCCGAATTCCCCCATCGCGCGCGCGTTGCACAGCACCATCGCATACAGCAGGCCCCATTTGATGTTGGGGACCGTAACGCGAAGAAAGGTTTGCCATCCGCCGGCCCCAAGCACGATCGCGGCCTCCTCTTCATCCATCCCGGACGCCTGCATAATCGGAATCAGTTCGCGCGCGGCAAGCGGAAAGGTGACGAATATTGTCGCGAGCACGATTCCCGGCTGGGCGAAGATGATCTTGATGCCGTGCCGATACAACCATCCGCCAATCGGCGCGTGGACCCCCAAGAGCAGTACGAAGATCATTCCGGAGATAACCGGCGAGACTGAAAACGGCAAATCGATAAGCGTCATCAGCGTGCGTTTTCCTGCAAATTCGAAACGTGCTATCGCCCAAGCGGCGGCAACACCGAACGTGACGTTGAGCGGCACCACGATCCCCGCCGTCATCAACGTAAGTCTGATTGCCGCGCGTGCCTCCGAATCGGAGATCGCGGCGAAATAGGCGCCCACGCCCTTGCGCAGCGCTTCGGCAAACACTGACGCGACCGGCACGAAGATGAACAGCGCGATAAAGCCGAGCGCGATCGCCGTAAGCCCATATCGCGCCAGTGGCGGATCTTGGGGAGTGGAGCGACCCGGCCTAGATGCGGCCGCCGGAAGCATGCGCGGTGCTTCCATTCCTGATTCAGGCCTCCAAGTGGCTGCCGGTCCATCGCTGGAGCGCGTTGATTCCGAGCAGCAATACAAACGCCGCCAGGAGCATCACCATCGCAATCGCCGTCGCTCCGCCATAGTCGAACTGTTCCAGCTTGCTCATGATCAGGAGTGGCGCGACTTCGGTGCGCATCGGCATATTTCCCGAAATGAACACCACCGATCCGTATTCGCCGAGCGCTCTCGCGAACGCGAGCGCAAATCCGGTCAGCAACGCAGGCATTAGACCGGGCGCTATCACCCGCACAAAGGTCTGCATCCGGTCCGCGCCGAGAGTGGCCGCCGCCTCCTCATATTCGGGATCGAGATCCTCCAGCACCGGCTGTACCGTCCGAACGACGAACGGCAGGCCGACGAAGACTAGTGCGATCACAATGCCCAGCGGCGTGTATGCGACTTTCACCCCGATCGGCGCAAGCCATCGTCCGATCCATCCGTTTTCCGCATAGATCGCGGTGAGGGTGATTCCGGCCACCGAAGTCGGCAGTGCAAACGGCAGGTCGATCATAACGTCGATCAGGCGCTTGCCGGGAATCTCGTATCGCACCAGCGTCCACGCAACGATCAGACCGAATACCGTATTGATCGTCCCCGCGGCGAGTGCGGCGCCAAAACTTAATCGGTAGGCGGCGAGTGTACGGGGGGCCGTGACGGCAGACCAGAACTGCGGCCATGTGAGCGTGAAACTCCTGAAAAAAACCGTCGAAAGAGGAACCAAAACGACGACCGTCAGATAGATCAGTGTCCAACCCATCGCCAGCTTGAACCCCGGCAAGACATTACTTCGTGTTTTACTCATCGGTCTTTCAAAGAATGATCACCTCGGGGGGCTCACGCCTGAACTGTCGGGAAACCAGAAAAGGGATGCCGCGCGCCGGTGGCTCCTCTGGGAGGATGGGAGACACACCGGCGCGCAGCTATCAGGGCCATGTAATGGTCTATGCGTCATGTTCCCGGCTGGTAAATCTGGTCGAAAATGCCGCCATCGTTGAAAAATTTTGGCTGTGCGGAACTCCATCCGCCGAACTGTGTCTTGATGTCAAACAGCGGCAGATTCGGAAACTGCTTGGAGTATTTTGCCGCCACTGCTGAATCGCGCGGCCGATAGAAATTTCGTGCGATCACATCCTGGCCAACCGGCGTATAGAGATATTCAAGGTACGCCTTTGCGGCTTCGGTGGTGCCATGGCGCTCCGTAATCTTGTCCACCCACGCGACCGGAGGCTCAGCCAGAATGCTCACCGACGGATAAACAATCTCGAATTTGTCCGCACCGAACTCCTTGATTGAAAGCAGTGCGTCGTTTTCCCATGCGATCAGGACGTCGCCGATTCCGCGCTCAGCAAAGGTCGTGGTCGAGCCGCGAGCGCCGGAATCGAGCACGGGGACGTTCTTGTACAACGCGGCTACGAAGTCGCGGGCTTTGGCTTCATTGCCGTCATTTTTCTTAAGCGCATATCCCCACGCGGCCAGAAAGTTCCATCGCGCACCGCCGGAGGTTTTGGGATTGGGTGTCACCACTGATACGTTTGGCTTCACGAGATCATCCCAATCCTTGATGCTCATTGGGTTACCCTTGCGCACCAGCAGCACAATCGTCGATGTGTAGGGGCAACTGTCGTCGGGCAGACGCTTTTGCCAGTCCGCAGGGATCACGTTCGCTTTGTCGGCGATCGCGTCGATATCGCCGGCGAGCCCAAGAGTAACCACGTCGGCCTCCAGTCCATCGATCACAGCGCGCGCCTGTTTGCCGGAACCACCATGCGATTGGTTGATGGTCACGTCATCGCCGGTTTTGGCCTTCCAGTATTTCGCGAACTCGGCGTTGAAATCCTGATAAAGCTCGCGTGTCGGATCGTACGAAACGTTGAGGAATGTCGTCTGGCCCGCATGGGAGGGCACGGCAATGAGGGCCAAGCTCGCCGCGGCGAATGCGGCGGCGCGCAGCAGCTTTGCCAAAGAACGATTGGGCGTTCGCATATGCATCACCAGGTGACCTGCAATTGCGTCTCGAACACGCTTTCGTCCGGGCGGTCCTTGGGTTCCGCAATGGTTCCAGCGCCGCCGTCAAAAAAGGTGCGTGCATAATCGAATTGCCACTTGACGTTGTCCGACAGGTACCAATTGAGGCCGATGTCGTATTCGGTCGCGGTCTTTGCGGATGTGCTCGGATTGGCAAATGAATTGCCGAATTTGTTGACCGGCTCGAATACGGTCGGATCGACCGCCAAGTTGCTGATCCGCGAGGCGATCTCGAAAGCGCCCCAGGTCCCGCGGCGCGGATCGAACGGATTGCGCGGCTTGACGAGGCCGTAGCTCGCATTTTCCCCGGTCAGCAGATAGGAACCCTGCAGCATATAGCCGCGATCGGTGAAATTGTTGTACTCGGAGACCGATCTAGTAATGGTTTTCGTACCCTTTTTGATCTTTTGGGACGTGGTTAGATTCAGAGCGTGCTCATCCGAGGCGAATTCCGCCATCAGGCCGAGGCCGCGATAGTAGTAGTACCCTTGCGGTTCGTATCGGAATCGCTGGCCAGCCGCCGTCACTCCGGAATTGTAGGAAAACCACGTGGTTTGCCCGTATGTTTTGTAAGTCGAAATTGTGCCGTTACGCTCGTCGCCGACGCTGGCGCCGAAGCCGAAACCCAAACCCTTGAGCCATTGGTTTTCGGATTGCTTGAACGGTGTCGTGAATACACGGCCGATAAAGTCCTTACCGTCATTTGAGTCCGTATTTACCGACGCGGTATTGTTCGGCACGCCGTTCATCAGGGCAAATTGATAGGTCAATCGATCGTCAAAGAGGCTGTCGCTATGAATTGAACCGCCGATGTCGCGGTTGGGAACCAGGTTTATCGTGAGCGCACGCTCGCTGAAGATGAGATCGCGGTCGGATTGCAGCCGCTCCAAGTCAAGCGGCGCCTTGTACTTTCCAACCTTAAACTCCGCATCCTTGAAATATTGCGTGTCCAAGTAGCCATCCTGCAGCACCACGTTTCCCTGTCCAAAGTCAGGCTCGATGTGAAAGTAGTAGTAATTCCACAAGGTGCCATCGACGATTGGCCGCACCCGGTTTAAGAAGAACGTACTGCCGGCGCCCTTGTCGGTGCCGTTCATAAAGAATCGTCCGTCGCCCTGGATAATCCCATGGAACCCGAACTGATAGACCTTGTCCGGCGAGGTTACGGTTAACCCAGTTGAGTTGGCGGTGACAATCGGCGCGGCAGCCTGGGCCTTTTGTTCCTCTTTAGCCTTGGTGGCATCGGCCTCCTGCTGGATCTCCAGTTTTCTATCGATGACCTTCACCTTCTGGCCAAGGTTCTCCAGTGTGTCGATCCGTTGCTCCAGCCGTTGGATCTCCGCCTTGAGTTCAGCGACGGTCTGATCCTCCTTATGGGGTGCCGCCTTTTTTGTGGACTTGGCCTTTCTGGTAGTCTTTGTTGGTGCGGCAGTGGCTTCCGCCCGCGCAGCGTATGGCTGCAGCAGCGAAAGTGCGATGGTGGCCACGAGAACGCCAATTCGTCTCGCGGTTCGCAGCGGTATCCGGATTGTTGTTGATGCCATTATTTCCTCCAATCTCCTCCGAAGGCTCTCGCCCATTTATAACTAAGTCGATTAACTTACTAGACTAATAGTCCAAAAAAATTCATATCGCATAGCTCAAGGATTCGTTGTGTGTAACTGCCGCTTCGACCCTGCCAAGCATATCGGCCAAGGTCGTGGAATCCAAAATCTTCGCCGTGGCATCGCGGACCTCTTTCATCACAATGCGGATGCCGCAGGTGTGCTCATCGCGGCATTCACGGCATCGCATGTAAGCCGTCTTGCTCACGCATGGCAATGGCGCCAAGGGTCCGTCCAGCAATCGGATCACGTGTCCGACGCTAATCTGGCTTGGTGCACGGCCAAGGAAGTACCCCCCACCTTTTCCTTTGCGGCTTTGCAGCGTACCGTCGTTCTTTAATTCCAGCAGTATGAGTTCAAGAAACTTGCGCGGGATGCTCTCTCGCTGGGCAATGTCCGAAATGAGAACGGGCCCCTGTCCATATTCCTTGGACAGAACGCCCAAGGCCTTAAGGGCGTACTTCGTTTTTTTAGACAACATACTCGATAGCTTTAATAGATTATCTTATGGCAGGGAGTCAAGAGGCGATATCCGCACTGAAGCCGGCTATGGCGATGTGATCTTTTGCTCGATTTCAGCGCACAGGGTGCCGTACTTGGTGTCATCCGGCGCGCCCGCGATTGCGATGGCGCATTCGCTATGAGCCTCTCGATCCCGGCCCAGTTGATGCAACGTCAGTGCGATCCGATAGTGGAGAGCCGGATCGTACGGCTCGAACGGAGCTGCACGCCGGAAGGTCGCCAGCGCTTCCTCGTCGCGATGCTCGGCTAAGAGCACGGCGCCAAGAACTTTAAGCGCGGCCAGATTGCCTGGATCTTCGCGAAGCAATTCGGACAGCGACACCTCGGCGTCCTTGAAATTGCCATGACGAAAGTTCAGTTGCGCGCGGGCCAATCCTGCGACCTTGGCGCCTCCCGAAATCGCCCCGGCGCGCCTGAGGTCCTCTTCCGCACCGTGCGAATCGCCGGCGGCATCCTTGGCCATTGCAAGCTCGGCGTAAGCATCCGGGAATGGCTGTTCCAGCAGCTTGATCGCATCGCTCATTTCACGGACCGCCGCGCGAGGATCGCCAAGCCGCTGGTCTATCAAACCGAGAAAATGGAGATGGGTGGGATTGTTGGGTTCAAGCGCGGCGGCAGCGACAAACTCCTGGCGAGCGCCACTCAGGTCGCCTCGCTCCTCAAGCACTCTGGCTAGCTGGTTGTGCCATAGCGCGACGCTCGGAGCGCCGGCGATGCAGCCGGAGAAATATGCGACGTTGTCCCTCCAATAACCCTCCTGCCAGAGCAGCACGCCCGCGTACAAAGCGATCGCTGCGGCCGTCCCAATACGCACAAGATTCATTTTCCGTTCGTTTTTACGTCCGAAGGTCATCGCTACGTCGGCAACCATTACGCAATATCCGAACGACGGAAAATAGAGGTAACGATCCGCGATCTCGATTCCCGCTTGAAGCGCGCGCAGGTCAAGCGCCGGAGCAAGCGCGAACAAAACCCATGCAATGCAAAACAGGTACAGGCTGCGATGCGGATGCCGGCGGAGCGCAATGAAGGCGCCGCCGCACAAAATAATCAGTCCTGCCGATGGCAGCAGAAAGCCGGCCTCGGCGGCGCTTCGCACGGTGGCCAAGTGGTGCGCCGGCATCGCGAGCCACGGTAGCACCAGCAATATCGCGTAATACCAAATTGCGGCGGGCAGAGTTAGCAACATCTCTCCAGCCGTCATCGGGTTGTCAGTGAACGTCCGACTGATGAATCCCATCATCCAGAACCGCAACCCAAGGTATGCGATTGTCACCAACACATATGGCCAAATTTCGGCCATCGCGGCGCGCGTTCGTTGAACGAAATTTGTCTCCCGTCCATCGACGGCATCCGCACCAAATAGAAGAACGTGGACCGCGACGAGCGCCGGAAATGTTACCGCGCTATCGTAGCTCAGCAGCGCACATGCAAAAAATCCCAAAGATAAAGCGAGCCATTGCCCCCGCCGTTTGTCCGATAAATGCGCTGCGGCACGGTGCAAATAGAATTCGAATGCGGCGAGCTGGAATGCGGCATTCATCGGCATGTCGATCACGGTGGACCATATAACCGACTGCGCATGCATTGGCATTAGCGCGTACAGCGCTGCGGCGAGGAGCGCGATCCATCGATCCCCACAGAGCAGCGCGGCCACGCGGAAAACCATCCAAACGACGATGAGATAAAGGGCAATCATCGTGCCGTGCCAGGCGACCGAACTTGCGCCGAACAAGTGATACAACGCCGTTGCGAGCGCGCCCTGCATCGGGCGGTAATACGGGCTCTGAGGCAGGTTATACGGGTTATGGAACCACCATGAATCGTGAATCAGCGAGTACCACGCGAATGACCAGCTTCTGATGTATGGATTACGGAGCCAGAAGCCGTCGTCGGTGATGAAACCAAAACCGAGATCGCGTATGTACAGCAACGCCGTGGCGGCCAGCAGCATGGCGAGCCATATGCGGTAGTCATTTTTGAAATCTGCGCGGGATTCCATGGTGTCCCGCTCAACGGCCGCCGCCGCGATCGATCTCGGCCAGCAGTGCAACCATCTCGGCGTTGTCCATCGTCAGGTTGATCGCGATCTCGCATTCGTGGCGCGCCTCCGGATCGCGCCCCAAGCGGTGGAGAGTCAAGGCCGTGAGATAATGCAATTGAGGGTCCTTGGGCTTGAGAAATGACGCGCGCCGGTACGCTTCCAGCGCATCGTCATTGCGATACTCCGACGACAGCGTCATCCCCAGCGCCGTGAGAGCCTGGGCATGGTTTGGCTCGCGCTTGAGGAGATCGCGCAGAACCTGTTCGGCACCCTTGTTGTCTCCATGCAGCCGAAGGATTTGCGCGCGAGCAACCGCGGCGGCGGCGGCTCCGACCGGCATCTCTTCCGCGTGCGCGAGCGCGGCTTCGGACTCTTTCGCGTCGCCTGCCGCGTCCGCAGCGATTGCAAGGTCGGTATATGCGACGACGGGCGGATGCGCGACGCGTTTAATTCCTTCGGCCATCATTTTTTCGGCCGACTTCGAATCGCCAAGCCGCTCGTAGACCACGCCAAGTTCATAGTAGATGTCGCCGCCGGCATCCGGCTTGAGCCTGATCGTTGCCTCGAGTTCCGGGCGCGCCTGCGCGAAATAGCCCTGCGTTTGAAGCGTCCGTCCGAGGCGGTAGTGCCAGATAGCTTCGTTTGGAGCCTCCTCGATGCACCGGTGGAAAAGCATGATGTTATCGTGCCAATAATTTTCAATCGGCAGGAGCATCGCCGCGTAAGTTAATGCAACTGCCGCCGAACCAATCCAAACCATCGTTGCTTTCTTCTCGCCGCCTCTTCCGAAGGTCACCGCAAGATCCGCCACCATCAGGCAGAATCCGACCGAAGGAAAGTAGAGATAGCGGTCATGAATCAGGCTCTCGGAGAAAAGTCCGCGCAGATTGAGCATCGGCGCGAGCGTGAAGACGAACCAAAGCGCACAATACAGGTAGAGGCGGCGATGCGGATGGCGGCGGAGCAGCATGAATCCGGCGCCGCATAGCGCCGCCAGCGAAATCGCCGGCAGGTAAAACTCCGGTGCAACGAAACTCTTGGCGACGTATAATTGGTGTTCCGGGCCGGCTGACCACGGTATCACAAGCAGCATGAGGTAGATGCCGATCGCTCCGGGAAGCGTCAGCATTGCCTCGATTGGTGCGAGCGGATCGTGCATCTCGGGCCGATTGATAAACCCAAGTACCCAGAACCGCACCGCAAGATAAATCGCTAAAGTGACCAGGTAGGGGACCATTGCGAGGAACGCCGAGTTCAGGCGGTCAATCAGCCGAGCGGTGGTTTGGGGATTCTCTTCCGACTCGAGCAATAGCGAATGGGCGGCAATCAGCAACGGGAGCGCGACTGCGCTTTCGTAGCTGAGAAGCGCACAGGCATACAACACGAGCGAAATTGCAAGCCGCCGCGTTTGCCGCTGATCGGATAGCGGGCTGGCAGCCCGGCGCAAATATAATTCGAATGCCCCCAGCTCGAAGGTCGCCAATAGCGGCTGGCAAATCGTGGAGGCCCACACTACCGACTCCGCATGCGTCGGCATCAGCGCGAACAGCGTCGCGGTGAGCAATCCCGTCCAGCGATTGCCAGTTAGCAGCGTTGCAACGCGGAAGACTTGCCACACAACCAGCATGTAGAAAAGGATCATCGTGGCGTGCCAACCCGACGGATGGAAACCGAACAGATGAAAATTGACCGTGGCCCAGATGTTCAGAAACGGCCGATAATACGAGCTCTGCGGCAGATGATTCGGATCGAGATACCACCAGGTGTCGTTGACGAATGATCTTGTGATGAACGACCAGCTCTTGACGTACGGATTGCCAATCCAGTCAAGGTCGTCGAGGACAAATTCGTGAGTAAGCGAGCGGCTGAAAATCAGCGCCGTCAATCCTAGGAGCGCCATGAGTCCGATCCCGACTTGTTCATCGCCGGCGCCAAGCTTGGCGGCGCATCTCCTGAGTGAGGGCGGGACGAATCGGCGGACAGGCGCGGGTGCCGGCTCCGCCGACAGGACCGATTGAGGCTGCTCTTGTGCGGCGATCATGCGGCTGTCGAAGATGTCCGAGGCACCTAAAAAGTTATCAGCAATCGCCCGCCGCTGGAATCAGGGCGTTCGCATAAAGTTTTTGCACTGCTCGAATCTGGCGTAAAACGTTATCCTGCTGTAGGGTGAATTCATTAGCGGTCGGTGCGGAGATTCCGATGAAGGTGGTAATCGATCCGAAACTGTGCGAGGGCAACATGCGCTGCCAGGAGGCGGCGCCGGAAGTCTTCGAGGTGCGCGACGACGATAAAAGCCATCTTCTGGTCGAAAGCCCTACCGAAAATTTGCGCGCGAAGGTCGAGCGCGCCGTGCGGCTCTGCCCGCGCCTTGCAATCACGATAGTCGAATAGCCGGAGGACATATTTACGATGAGCGCCGAGCAGGAACTTTCGCTCGAAAATATAGACATCATCGGCCCGCGCCATTATCAGGCCAACGGCTACCCGCATCGCGAGTGGGCGTTCCTCCGCAAGCATAAGCCGGTCTTTTGGTGCGAATACCCGAACACCGACCCGTTCTGGGCGATCACCAAGCACGCCGACATAATTCACATCTCAAAGCAGCCGACCCTGTTCCTGAACGGCCCACGGCTTCTGGTGATTCCGATCGAAGGACAGCCGCAGCCAAACGCGGAAGAGCCGCCATTTCGCCATCTGCTGGATATGGACCCGCCCGATCATGGCGAATACCGCGCGATCGTGAGCCGCAATTTCACTCCGCGCGGCGTGAGTCATCTGAGATCCGAAATCGAGAACGTCACGCGCAAGGTGCTCGACGATTTGATGGACCGCAAGGAATGCGACTTCGTACTCGACATGTCCTCCAAGGTGCCGCTGGCGGTAATCGCGGCGCTCCTGGGCGTGCCGCACAAGGATTGGGACCAGCTCTTCCGATGGACCAATGAAACGATCGGCGTGCTCGACCCCGAGTTTCAGGGGGGCGGTGACGTCGATTCCACGTTCGATCGCGCGCGCATGGGGCTGTTCTCATACTTTCTGAACATGACCGAGGAGCGAATTAAGCATCCCACCAACGACATCACGAGCATCGTCGCCAACGCGACCATCAAGGGCAAGCCGATGCCGCAGTTCGAAATGCTCTCCTACTTTCTGCTGCTGGTTGTGGCCGGAAACGAGACTACCCGTAACGCGACTACCGGCGGCCTGCTCGCCCTAATTGAGAACCCTGACGAATGGCGCAAGCTGAAGAAAAATCCGGGCCTGATCAAGTCCGCAGTCGAGGAGATCGTCCGATGGACCTCGCCGGTGATCCAGTTTGCGCGCACCGCATCCGCAGACACGGAAGTTCACGGACAAAAGATCAAAAAGGGCGAGTCGCTGTGCCTGTTCTATCCGTCGGCCAACCGGGACGAGGACGTCTTCGAGGAGCCGAATAAATTCAACGTCAGCCGCGATCCGAATCCGCACCTCGCTTTTGGAATCGGCGAGCATTTTTGCCTCGGCGCCCATCTGGCGCGCCTTGAGCTGGAAGTGATTTTCGAGCAGTTATTGGCACGCTTGGAACATGCAGAGCTGGCGGGACCCGTTGAACGGCTGCGATCCAGCTTTGTCGGCGGCATCAAACACATGCCGATTCGGTATAAGCTCAATCGCGCATCCACGTGAGTCCAGACTCGTCTGCGTAGAAAATAAGCACCTCACCAAACGCGGGTCCCTTGACACGGATCGCGCGCGAATGGGCATTCCCATATCGCCCCGTAGGGATAAAAGATGCCTACAGATTGTAAGTATAATCCTGCAAAGTGACTCAAGGCAAATCTTAACCAATACTTGCCTCATTTTGCATAAAAGGGGATAAATTATTTCAACATCGGCGATCTGCCGTGCTTGGGCGATGAAAATTGCAATCCGTGCCGCGTTTTTGGTCATACTTCTCAGCGTAGCTGCAGTTGCAGCATTTGCGGCGGGCTCCGGTATCTTCGTAACCAATCCCTACATCAATAGCGTTACGACTTATCCGATTGCTGCCACCGGTGATGCTCCGCCCGTCGATTTAATCATTGGACCCGATACGGGCCTCAACTATCCCTTCGGCATAGCAGTCGATTCGGCAGGCCTGATGTATGTGGCAAATTACAGCGGGAACAGCGTCGCAATCTTTTCACCCGGCAGCAATGGTAATTTGAATCCCTTGGGAATTATCGCGGGTTCTGCGACGGGATTGGCGGATCCGGAGGGCATTGCGGTCGATTCGGGCGGCAAGATCTATGTCGCGAATACGCAGGGCGGCTCGCCATACTTTGGAAGCATCACGGTTTATGGAGCCGGCGCATCGGGAAACGTGACTCCGCTGCATACGATCGTCGGGGCATCGACCGGACTCGCATTTCCATTGGCAGTTGCCGTCGATTCCAATGGGCACATTTATGCCGCGAACCTTGAAGGCGGACACTCCGGCATCGGCAGTATCACCGTTTATCCCTCGGGCAGCAACGGAAATGTCCCTCCGACAACTACGATCGCTGGCTCCGCCACAGGACTTGGCCAACCTTCAGGTATCGCGGTGGGTGCTGGTGGCAAGGTTTACGTAACCAATAATAGTTGCGGTCCGAGCGCCACCGGGTGTGTTACCGTCTATTCGCCGGCGGGAAAGGTCGGCACCGTCAATCTTGCGCCAAGTGCGACCATAATGGGCGCTGCCACGAAGCTGGACGAGATTCAGGGGATCGCCGTGGATTCGGGTGGTAGCATCTATGTGACGAGCTTCAGCGATCCCGGGTACATCAACGTGTATGCCCCGGGTGCCAACGGCAATGTTGCTCCCATAGCAACGATCGCAGGTGGGGATACGGGTTTGTTCAGTCCCAGAGGCATTGCAGCAATGGGGATTCGGCCCACTCCGACCACGACTGCGACTCCAACTGCGACCAAGAAGTCGACGCCTACGGCTACGAGGACAGTAACACCGACTGCCAGCGCGACCAGGACATCCACTGCGACCAGGACCGCCACGCCGACGGCGACGCTGACGCATACTTCCACAGCAACCATCACTGCGACGCTGACCGTGACTACGACTGCGACTCCAACGGCGTCAACGACCGCGACAGCCACCGCCACGATAACTACGACATCAACCGCAACCGCGACGATATCTGCGACGGCAACCAGCACGTCGACATCAACCGCCACTGCGACCATCACGACGACCGACACAGCCACAACCACTGCGACGCCAACGGCGACGGATACGGCCACGGCAACCGACACTGCGACCGACACCGCCACCGCGACCGCTACGGATACGGCCACTGCGACCATCACGACGACCGACACAGCCACAACCACCGCGACGCCAACGGCGACAGATACGGCCACGGCAACCGACACTGCGACCGACACCGCCACCGCCACCGCGACCGCTACGGATACGGCAACCGCGACCATCACGACGACCGACACGGCCACCGCCACCGCGACGCCAACGGCGACAGATACGGCCACGGCAACCGACACTGCGACCGACACAGGCACCGCCACCGCGACCGCTACGGATACGACAACCGCAACAGTCACCGCAACTGACACTGCCACTACGACGGCAACGCCGACCGTGACGGTCACGACCACTTTTACTCAGACGACCACGGCGACCCCGACGGTTACGGTCACGCTGACTGCGACCAGGACTCCAACTGCGACGATTACCGCGACCGTGACCAGAACACCAACGGCGACTGTCACCAGGACGCCAACCACGACAAGGACTTCGACGGCTACGAGGACTCGAACGCCGACTAGCACGAGGACGTCAACGTCAACTGCCACCTCGACATCGACCCGAACCGCCACGCCGAGTCCAACTGCGACCGCGTGTGTTGGGCCCACGCTTGACGGAGTTGCCAAGACCACCACGAGCAATGCCGCTGGTGCGACAACCGTTACTTTGACTTTCCCGGCGACCGTGACTGCGGGCGACATCTGCGTCGCAGGTTTCGCGATTCAGTCAACTAATGGATTGGCAAACGGCTCAGCCGGCAGTTTGGTTACTGCCACTCCGGCCAACTGGACGCTGATTCGCAATGGCACCGCGCCGTGCTCCGGCTTCAGCTGTAACAATAACCAAGAGGTCTTCGAGTACTACTATGATCGCGGGACGACTGGGGCGAACGGGACCGAAGGCGGAACCACCGCTTCTTGGACGCTGGCACCGAGCTTCAGCGGCATGGCCGGCTGGATCCAGTGCTACAAGGGTGTCAACACCACCACCCCGCTCGACGGCGCCGCGGTTGGCCCGGTCGGCGGCGGAGTAGACGTGGACCAGAAATCCATCACGATAAACGCGTTGGCGCCCCTCAGTACTAGCTGTGACCGGGTAATCTTCACCTGCTCGATTGGAAATACCACCGGTACGTATACTGCGCCGACCCTGCCAAGCTTGCCCCTTACCCAGCAACTTTTCGGTGCCGCCGGGAATGGCATTCAGTCAGGCTTGAATGAAAATGATATTGCCTACGACGGTCTCGAGACGACCAATACCGCCGGGACGCAGACATGTACCAATAATGGTACGGCAGCCCACATGAATGGCGCGCAGTTCGCCTTGCAGCCCCCTTGAGCGGTCCATCCGCAACGGCGGCCTTTGACTTTCCATGCGGCCTGCCAGACACTTCGGGGCTGGAGTCCATGGAGAGAATCACAAATGCCCACTCAGGAATCGTTGTCGCTCGACACCATCGACGTCATCGGTCCCGGCCACTACCAGAAGCACGGCTACCCGCATCGTGAGTGGACCTACCTTCGCAAGCATCGCCCGGTCTTTCGATGCGAATACCCCGGGACACATCCATTCTGGGCGATTACCAAATATGCCGATATCGTTGAGATCTCCCGCCAGCCGCGTCTGTTCCTGAACGGTCCGCGCCAGCAGATATTCGTCTACGAGTCTGGCATGAAGCCCGGCAAGGCGAAGCCGTTTCGGCATCTGCTCGATATGGACCCACCCGATCACGGCGAATATCGCGCGATCGTGAGCCGCAATTTCACGCCGCGCGCGGTGCGATCCTTTCAGTCCAAGGTGGAAGAAATCACGCGCGGGGTAATCGATGAACTAATCGGCAGCCGGCAATGCGACTTCGTCAATGACGTGTCGGCGAAAATTCCGCTGGTGGTGATCGCGGAGATGCTGGGTGTGCCACATGAAGATCGGGAGAAGCTGTTCCGATGGACCAATGAGGCGATTGGCGGCCTCGATCCGGAATTTCAAGATGGCTCCGCGGCACATGATACCTACGAGCGCGGCCGGATTGGACTGTTCAGTTATTTCGAGGAGATGGCGGCAAAGCGCATAAAAAGTCCGATCGACGATCTGACCGGCATCGTTGCCAAGGCGACGATCGGCGGCGCGCCGATGCCGAAGTTCGAAATGATGTCGTACTTCTACCTGCTGGTTGTCGCCGGCAACGAGACCACCCGCAATGCGACCACGGGCGGGATGCTCGCATTTATCGAAAATCCCGGAGAATGGCGTAAGCTGCGGGAAAACCCGGCGCTGATCAAACCGGCGGTCGAGGAAATCTTGCGCTGGACCTCGCCGGTGATTCAGTTCGCGCGCACGGCGGCGGAAGATGCCGAAATTCACGGCCAGAAGATCAAACGGGGCGAATCGTTTTGTTTGTTCTATCCGTCCGCAAATCGCGACGAGGACGTTTTTGCCGAGCCGTTTCGATTCGACATCAGCCGCGACCCCAATCCGCATTTAGCCTTCGGCGTCGGCGAGCATTTCTGTTTAGGCGCCCATCTTGCGCGCTTGGAATTGGAAGTGATCTTTAGCCAGCTGATCAGCCGCATCGAGAACGTCGAACTGGCTGGGCCGGTTGAGCGCCTTCGATCGAGCTTTATCGGCGGTATCAAGCATATGCCGATAACGTTCGATATTAATTCGCGCGCAGCGTGACGACTCAGGCCGGTTTGGCGGCATCGAGCAGCTTGGCGGTATCGTACCCGAGCAATTGATCGATCCGATCGAGCGAAACGTCGGCAGGCGGATACTTGGCAGTTTCCGCGGCATCGTTGGCGTAATGTCCCTGCTTGGGAAACACGGTCGTGACTTGCGGCCCCCACGCCTGCTTGACGGCTGCTAAAATCCGCAGCTTGTCGTCGATCAGTACGTAATGATCGGCGGGAAAGCGGGTCCTAACGTCGTCCAATTCCCGCTCCTTGTGGATGTATATCATCACCTTTTCGTCCACCGCTTTGCCCAATCCTGAACGCTCAATCTTATGCGGCTGAAACACGACGTCGCCGTCGGATAGAATCGCGACCTCGCTTTGCTGGTTGAATTTGGCGATGATTTCGATTGATTTTGGAAACAAGCGCGGAGCGAACTGGTAGTTGAGCAAATATCGCGATACGGCGACGATATTGAATTCGCGCGGATTGTCGATTCGATAGCGCTGGAGTGCGCCCAGGTAATCGGCGTACCCAAGCTCCTTGCGCAATTGCTCGAAATATTCCCAATAGCGGCGCTGGTGCTCGTGACCGATGGCGGTTTCGAGGTGCTGCATCAGGTCGGCCACCACTCGATCGTTGTCGAGCAGGGTGTTATCGACATCGAACAGAAAAACGGTATGGTCAGCGGCCATGGGTCTTCTCTCCTCCGCCGATGATGATCGCGGAACCGCAGGCGCAAGCCAAACGCATTTTTCGTCCGGCCAATTGCCACGATTCGGCATGCGAACATGAATTCGGATACCAAAATCGCCGATGCCGCGCTCGCAACTGCGCGGCGCAAGTTAATCCCGTTTCTGTTTGCGCTGTACGTCGTCGCCTACCTCGATCGAATAAACGTCGGTTTCGCGGCCTTGCAAATGAACCGCGAGCTTGGGCTGAGCGAGTCGGCGTTCGGCCTTGGCGCGGGGCTGTTCTTTATCGGATATGCGCTCTTCGAAATTCCGAGCAATTTGATTCTGGCGCTGGTAGGCGCGCGGATCTGGATCGCGCGGATTATGCTGACGTGGGGAGTCGCCGCGATTGCGACGTCGATGGTGCGCGGGCCGATATCGTTTTTTGTCCTAAGATTTGCGCTCGGTGCGGCTGAGGCGGGATTCTTCCCCGGCGTAATTCTGTATCTAACTTATTGGTTCCCAGCTCGTGAACAGGCCCGTGCCGTAGCGCTGTTTATGATGGCGACTGCGCTGGCCGGTATCGTCGCAGGGCCGATCTCGGGTGCGATACTCGGGATGCACGGGCTGGCGGGAATTTCCGGATGGCAATGGCTGTTCGTCCTGGAGGGCGTGCCTGCAATTGCGCTCGGTGTTGCAGTATGGCTCTATCTCCCTGACTCGCCCGCCAGCGCCACTTGGCTTTCCGAAGGCCAGCGCGAAGCTTTGGCGGCGATTCTCAAGACCGAGAGCGAGACTGCCGCCGCTCATCGACATCGCACTCTGGACGCCGTACTGACCAGCCCCACCGTGTGGATCCTCACAGTGATCTATTTTGGAATCGTTGTCGGATTGTATGGCGTGAGCTTCTGGCTGCCGCGAATCATCCAGGGCTTTGGCCATCAAGGCGACTTTACAATCGGGCTGATTTCCGCAATTCCATCGCTTGCCGCGGCAATCAGCATGATTACCGTCGGAAGATCGTCGGACTTAAGCGGTGAACGCCGATGGCACCTGGCGGCATCCGCATTCACCGGTGCGGCCGGATTGGTGCTTGCAGCATTTTCGCATTCGCCGATTCTTTCGCTGGCGGCGATCTCAATCGCCGCTGCGGGAATTTGGGGAACTTTCGGGCCGTTCTGGGCGATGCCGCCGACGTTTCTGACCGGCACTGCGGCTGCGGGCGGAATCGCCCTCATCAATTCGATTGGAAATCTGGGCGGCTTCGCCGGCCCTTACGTCGTTGGAATCGTGAAGCAGGCGACCAACAGCTTCGCAGGTGGCATGCTCGCAATGGCGGCGGCGCTGACCATCTCCGGCGTGCTCACACTTGCGCCGCGCGATACCGCGCCGCGACGGTGACTTTCCTAACTTCGTGCGAAAGCGTCGCGGCCGGCGTAGCGCGCCTTATTGCCCAATTCCTCGCCGATTTTCAGCAGCCGATTGTACTTGGCGATCCTCTCGCTGCGGGAGGCCGAACCAGTTTTGATTTGCCCAACCCCGGTTGCAACGGTTAAATCCGCAATCGTCGTATCTTCCGTTTCGCCCGAACGATGCGACATCACGCAGGTGTAATGGGCGCCACGGGCAATCTTTACCGCCTCGAGAGTTTCAGTCAGTGTGCCGATCTGATTGACCTTGATCAGAATCGAGTTTGCGACGCCGCGCTCAATTCCCTGTTTAAGTATCGCCGGATTGGTGACGAAGATATCGTCGCCGACGAGTTGGACGCGATTTCCCAACTCCCGGGTCAAAAGTTTCCATCCTTCCCAGTCCTGCTCAGCCAGTCCATCCTCAATTGAAACGATCGGGTACCGGCTGATCCAGTCCGCGTACAGACGAACCATCGCCTCGGCGTCGCGAGCGATCTTGTCGGAACGTGCGAACACATATTTTCCGTCATGGTAAAATTCGCTGGATGCGGGATCGAGCGCGATTGCGGCGTCGGTGCCCGGCTTGTACCCCGCCTTCGCGATTGCTTCCATGATCAGCTCGAGCGGCTCCTCGTTGCTGCGCAGGTTCGGCGCAAATCCGCCTTCGTCGCCGACTCCGGTCGAGTGGCCGCGAGCCTTCAGGACGCCGGCCAGCGCGTGGAATACCTCTGCGCCCATACGCAGGCCTTCCGCAAATGTTGGCGCTCCCACCGGCATTACCATGAACTCCTGAAAATCGACGCTCGAATCCGCGTGACGGCCGCCGTTGAGGATGTTCATCATCGGTACCGGCAGCAGATTCGCATCGGCGGCCAGGTATCGATACAACGGCTGCTTGCGGGAGGCTGCCGCCGCATGCGCCGCCGCAAGCGACACTCCCAGGATCGCATTGGCGCCCAAGCGTGATTTATTCTCGGTACCGTCGGCTTTGATCAGGACCTGATCGAGTTCGGCCTGTGCGGTTGCGTCGAGGCCTTTAATCTTGCCGGCAATCTCGCCATTGACATTGGCGACCGCCTTGCGGACCCCCTTGCCACCGTACCGGCGGGCGTCGCCGTCGCGAAGTTCACATGCTTCACGCGAGCCGGTTGATGCTCCCGATGGCACCGCCGCGTGGCCGATTGACCCATCCTCAAGCCTAATTTCCACCGCGACGGTCGGGTTCCCACGCGAATCGAGAATCTCCATGGCGTGAACACCGGCAATGGCAGTTGATGTTGGCATCGCAGTACCTCCGAACGACTCCATCCTCGCGCTGCGAGGAAATGACTCCTGACTAACGGGCCATATCGAACATTGATATTGAGCGCAAGTTTTGCGGGAATGTAACCGACGAATCGAACCCGTTCGTCCAAGCGGCGGATAGGGGAAACCATGGACGCCAACCACGAATCACCGGACCGAAATCAGCCCTCTACGCTGCCTCTCTGGCTCAATCGCAATTTGCTTGGGATGGGGCTGGCGAGCCTCCTTTCCGATTTCGGCCACGAGATGGCGACCGCAATATTGCCACTGTTCATTGTCGCGGTTGGTGCTTCGCCTGCGGCGCTTGGCTTGATCGAAGGAATCTCCGACGGCGCCGCGACCTTCGCGAAAGCCGCCGGCGGCAGGATGGCCGATCGCGTGGGCGTGAGGCACAAAGTCGCAAGTTTGGGCTACCTGATCACCGGGCTTGCGACGGGATCATTCGCGCTTGCGCAATCTTGGGTGGAGCTCCTGCTGGCGCGGACCGTCGGGTGGATGGCAAAGGGGGCGCGGGGACCATGCCGCGACAACTTGCTGGTCGAATCAGTGCCGCGATCGAAAATCGGTGCAGCGTTCGGGTTTCATCGATTCGCCGACACAATCGGGGCGATACTGGGTCCGCTCGCGGCGATGTTTCTCCTTCCGCGCGTGGGATTCAGAAACGTATTCTTGATCAGCCTGGTGCCGGGAATTTTGTCGGGAACGGCATTTTTCATTGTAGTTCGCGAGTCCAACGGCGAGCCCGGCGAGCGCAAGCCCTTTGCCGGGTGGGCCGCGGCAGCCCCGCCACATTTTCGGCGGTTCCTGCTCGCAATCGGCGTCTTCGGCGCCGGCGATTTTGCCCATTCCATGCTGATACTGCGGGCCGCCGATCTGATGGGGTCGTCAGCCAAGGCGATGAGCGTCGCAATTGGGTTATACGTCGTGCACAATGTCGCGCACGCATTGCTCGATTATCCGATTGGAGCGCTTGGCGATCGCTATCCGCGTAGAAAATTGCTTGCGGCGGCATTCGCGATCGATGTCATCGCGACTATCGGATTCGCGATCGGTCCAACCACGCTCGCACCGCTTACGGGTCTCTTTGTTCTCGAAGGACTCGTGATGGCGGCGAGCGAGACCCTTGGCTCGGCGGTGGCAACCGACCTTCTGCCCGACGATCTACGCGGGACCGGCTTTGGCATCCTCGCCAGCGTCAACGGAATCGGCGATTTGATCTCGAGCGTCGTCGTCGGCCTGCTCTGGAGCCACGTGTCGGCGGGCGCGGCATTCGGCTACGGGGCGGTTATGAGCGCGATCGGCGCCGCGCTGCTGTTCATGGCGGTGTGATTTTTTAGAGAATCAACCACAGCGGTAACCGCAATTCACCCGATTGCACCGAGCGGCCAACCCTGTTTTGATCAATCTCTTTCGGAGAGGACCGGGTGAAGGAAACCATCCATAATCGCGCCGACGTGCTGGTCGAGGCGCTGCCGTACATCCAGCGGTTCCGCGGCAAAACGTTCGTCATCAAGTACGGCGGCGCGGCGATGCAAACCGCCGATCTCCGCGACAGCTTCGCGCAGGAGATGGTGCTGCTCGATCTGGTCGGGATCAATCCGGTAATCGTCCACGGCGGAGGCCCGCAGATAACGGAGTTGGCCGGCAAGCTGGGAATTAAGGCTCGCTTCGTGCGTGGGATGCGGGTGACCGATCCGGCGACAATGGAAGCTGCTGAGATGGTCCTGCAAAGAATTAACAAAGATTTAGTCGCGACGATCGCGCGCCAGGGCGGCCGCGCGGTCGGACTGTCGGGCAAGGACGGCGGTCTAATCCGTTCGCGCAAGATGCGGATGGTTGTGACCGGAGAAAGCGGCCGGCGCGAGCGAATCGATATCGGGCTGGTGGGCGAGGTCGATGAAGTCAATCCCGAAGTCATTCGCACGCTGGAGGCGAATAACTTTATTCCCGTGATCGCTCCGACCGGGTTTGACGATGACGGCCAGACGTACAATATCAATGCCGATGTCGCCGCCGGGGAAATCGCTGCCGCGCTCAAGGCGGAAAAACTGATTCTACTGAGTGATGTGGAGGGCGTGAAGGACAAGGAAGGCCGGCTGCTGCCCGCGCTCGACGCTGCCGAGGCAAAGCGGCTTATCGCGCGTGGCGTCATCCATCAGGGCATGATTCCCAAGGTTGAGTGCTGCATCAATGCCCTTGCCAAGGGCGTGGCGAAGACGCACATCATCGATGGCCGTGTCCGGCACGCCGTGCTCCTCGAAATTTTCACACACTCTGGCGTTGGGACCGAGGTGGTCCAGCGCCGCGCGAAAGTTGCGGAAATCGGCGGTGCGCGGCGGTCGCGCTCAGGTAAGCGGCAATGAACAACGCGGAAATTGTTGAACTAACGCATCGCAATTTGGTCGACATCTACGGATGTCTTCCAATCGCGTTCGTGCGCGGCCATGGCGCGTACCTATACGACGCCGATGGCAATCGCTACCTCGATTTCTTTTGCGGATTGGCGGTCACCAGCCTCGGGCACGGCCATCCGCGAATCGTGCGTGCAATCAAGGAACAGGCGGAAAAGCTGACGCACGTCTCCAACGTTTTTCATACCGAGCCGATGGCACGGCTGGCAGAGCGACTGGCGAACCGATTCGGCGGCGGTAGAGTATTTTTCGGCAATTCGGGTGCGGAAGCCAATGAAGCCGCGATTAAGCTGTCGCGCCGATGGGGTAGCGGAACGGGCGGCGGCCGGTATGAAATCCTTGCCACGCAAGGCTCCTTCCATGGCCGCACGCTTGCAACGCTGAGCGCAACAGGCCAGGAGAAATACCATCAAGGGTTCCATCCGCTGGTTCCCGGCTTCCGGCTGGTGCCGTTCGACGATGTTGCGGCGATCGATCGCGCCCGGCGCGATGAAACTGTCGCCGTGATGGTCGAACCGATCCAGGGCGAGGGCGGAGTAGTCGTGCCGCGCGCCGATTATCTCAAGCGGCTGCGCGAATTCTGCGATCGCGCACAAATGCTGTTGATTTTCGATGAAGTCCAGGTCGGTATGGGCCGCACCGGGCGATTTTTCTCCTACGAGCACGTGGGCGTAAAGCCGGACATCGTGACTCTGGCAAAAGCACTGGGCGGCGGACTGCCGATCGGGGCAATGATCGCGTCGCAGGGGGTTGCCGCAAGCTTCGCGCCTGGCAGCCATGGTACTACCTTCGGCGGAAATCCAATTGCCTGTTCGGCCGCTCTTGGCATGATCGACGCACTCGAAGAGGACGGGGTTCTGGAAAATGTCACTACTGTAGGCGGCTACATCATCGACCGGCTGCGCACGATTACGAAGAATATCGATCGTGTCGTCGAAGTGCGCGGGCTGGGGATGATTATAGGCGTCGTGCTCAAGCATGACGCGCGGCCCGTACTCGAAGCGTGTCTCAGGGAAAAACTGCTCGTCAATGCGACGGCCGGCAATGTCCTTCGGCTGCTGCCACCGCTCAATCTGACGCGCGAAGAGGCGGATGCCGGCTTGGCGATTATCGAGAATGCGCTAAAAGCCGCACCGGCGCCAAAGTGAGCAAAACCGTTCAAGCCAAACGGGATTTCCTGGACTTGGGATCGCTCACGGCGGCCGAGTTCGATGGCCTGCTGACGCTTGCAACGCGGCTTAAGGCGGAATTGCGCAGCGGACTGGAGCATCCGTATTTGCGCGGCAGGACGCTGGCGATGATTTTTCAAAAACCATCGCTGCGAACCAGGATCACATTTGAAACCGGCATGGCACAGTTGGGTGGTCATGCGATTTACCTCGCGCCCGGCGATATCGGAATCGGCGAGCGCGAGTCAGTCAAAGACGTCGCCAGCAATCTGTCGCGAATCGTCGACTTGATAATGATCCGCACGTTTTCGCATGCGACCTGCGTCGAACTGGCGAATACGGCAACCGTTCCGGTGATTAATGGACTGACCGACCTGCTTCATCCGTGCCAGTTGCTCGCGGATTTGATGACCCTGCGGGAGCATTTCGGCGACGATCTCAAGAAATTGCGGGTCGCATATGTTGGTGATGGATTTAACCTTGCCAACAGCTGGATCGAGGCGGCAACGCTCGGCGGCTTCGAGCTGCGCCTGGCATGTCCGAAGGGTTATGAACCGGACGATGCTTTTGTAAAGCGGCTGCGACGGGAAGAATTGGGCGTCCTGACTTCGAATCCGGCGGAGGCGGTAAAGGATGCCGACGTGGTCTACACCGATACCTGGACCTCGATGGGGCATGAAAATGAAGCGGCACAGCGGCGGCGCGATTTTAAGGGATTCCAGGTGAACGACGCGCTGCTCAAGCATGCCGGCAAGGACGCGATCGTGATGCATTGCCTGCCGGCGCATCGCGGCGAAGAAATCACCGATGCGGTTATCGACGGGCCGCGTTCGGTGGTTCTCGATCAGGCTGAAAACCGGCTTCACGCGCAGAAGGCGGTAATGCTATGGCTGTTGCGCCCCGCAATATTGAACTTGGCGCGCCGCGGCGCGGCTCGATAACAGCAAATCCGGCGCATTCGGAGAACTTCGTGGCAGTCGAGAAGATTAAGAAATTGGTGCTGGCCTATTCGGGCGGACTTGATACGTCCGTGATGCTGCGCTGGATTCGCGACGAATTCAAATGCGACGTGATCGCCTATTGCGCCGACGTCGGGCAGGCGGAGGAGACCAAGGGCCTCAAGGCCAAGGCGATCGCAACCGGCGCAAGCAAACTTTATATCGAAGACATACGCGAGGAATTCGCGCGCGATTTCGTATTCCCGATGCTGCGCGCAAGCGCCGTCTACGAGGGGTATTACCTGCTGGGCACTTCGATCGCTCGGCCCGCGATTGCAAAGCGGCAGGTTGAGGTCGCTCGCAAGGAAGGAGCCGATGCGGTTGCCCATGGCGCAACCGGCAAGGGAAATGATCAGGTGCGATTTGAGCTCACCTTTGCGCGCTTGGCGCCTGATCTCAAGATCATCGCGCCATGGCGGCGCGCGGACTGGCCTTTCAATGGCCGTGCCGAAATGATCGCATACGCGAATCAGAAGAAGATTCCGATCTCGGTGACCGCGGAAAAGCCCTACTCGATGGATCGCAACCTGGTTCATATCAGCTATGAGGGCGGAATACTCGAAGACCCGTGGCTCGAGCCGTATCGCGACATGTTCCGGCTTACGGCGGCCCCAGAGGATGCGCCGAATCGGCCGGAGTATGTGGAAATCGAATATGCGAAGGGGAATCCGGTCGCGATAAACGGAGAGCGGCTCGGTCCGGCGCGGATAATCGAACGCGCCAACGAAATTGGCGGGCGGCATGGCGTTGGCCGCGTCGATCTGGTGGAAAATCGCTACGTCGGTATCAAGTCGCGCGGCGTATATGAAACGCCCGGTGTGACGCTCCTCTATCATGCCCATCGCGCGGTGGAGCAATTGACGCTCGATCGCGAGGCGATGCATCAGCGCGATTCGCTTATCCCGCGCTACGCGGAAATGGTGTATTACGGATATTGGTTTGCGCCCGAGCGTGAGGCATTGCAGGCGCTGATGGATGATACTCAGAAAAACGTGACCGGGACCGCCCGCCTTAAACTGTTCAAGGGCTGCGCTACGATTGCGGGCCGCAAGTCGCCGAATTCGCTGTACGATCCGAAGCTCGCCAGTTTTGAGGAAGCGGGCGGCTATAATCAGGCTGACGCCGAAGGATTTATCCGGCTGGCGGGGATGCGCTTGCGGGCGCTTGCCAAGGCGGGCGTCAAGGGACGATCCCGTTGGGCAAAGTAATCCGATTCAAGCCGCCACGAACCAAGCCCAAGCTGGTACGGCGGCCTCGTGTTGGCGAGTGCGCACACTGCCGTCATAAGGTGGACATTCACGTAATGCATCCCGATGGTTCGGCAAGCTGCGCAGCGCGCGGATGCACATGCCATACACGGCCTGCGAGCTGACGATGAAAAAGCGGATGCTTAAGGTTAAACAAGCCAATCGTGCCGGCGGTGCGGGGGGGCTGATTCGCGGCCGGTTTGCGCAAAAGCGATTGCCTGAGGTTGAGGCGTTTACCGCTTCTCTGCCGTTCGACCGGCGCCTTTATCGTCATGACATTCGCGGCTCGATCGCGCATGCGCGAATGCTGGCGAAAGTTGGTTTGCTCAGTCGGAATGAGACAAACGCAATCGTTACCGGCCTGTCACGAATCGAGAATGAAATTGCCGGCAACCGGTTCAAGTTTGATATCGCGGATGAGGATATCCATCTAGCGATAGAGCGGCGTCTGATCGAGATCTCGGGTGAGGCGGGGAAGAAACTTCACACAGCCCGCTCGCGCAACGATCAGGTCGCGCTCGATTTGAGATTGTATCTACGCGACGAAATCGCCGCGATGATCGGGCTGATCGGTGCGCTGAGGAACGTGTTGATTCGGCTCGCGCGCCGCCACGTAAAAACGATAATGCCCGGCTATACGCATCTGCAGCGCGCGCAGCCGGTCACCTTGGCGCATCACCTGCTCGCATACGTCGAGATGCTTTCGCGCGACCGCGAACGATTCGAGCAGGCGCTGGTGCGAACGGCAGTGATGCCGCTGGGCGCCGGCGCACTTGCGGCGACCACGCTCGGTATCGACCGCAAAATGGTTGCGCGCGAGCTTGGGTTCAAGCTGGTCACCGCCAACAGCATCGATGCGGTCTCGGATCGAGATTTTGCCGTCGAATTTCTTTCGGCTGCCGCCCTGTGCGCGGTACATTTGTCGCGCCTGAGCGAGGAAATAATTCTGTGGTCTAGCGCGGAATTCGGGTTCGTTGCGCTGCCGGATGAATTTTCGACCGGCAGTTCGATGATGCCGCAGAAGAAGAATCCCGATCTGCTGGAACTGATTCGCGGGAAAAGCGGACGCGTAATTGGCGATTTGGTAGCGATGCTGACGACCCTCAAAGGGTTGCCGCTTGCATACAACTCGGATTTACAGGAGGACAAGGAGCGCGTTTTCGACGCGCTGGACACTCTCAAGCCCGCGTTAGACCTTGTCGCCAAACTTTTGCCGGCGCTGAAATTCGACAGGGCCAGAATGCGCGCATCGGCAGGCGGATTCGCGCTGGCAACCGATCTTGCGGAATATCTGGTGGCACGCGGCGTTCCATTTCGCCAAGCGCATGAGATCGTCGGGGCGATTGTGCGTGAGACGGCAGCCGCAGGAAAAACTCTGGAGGAACTCGAGGCGGATGATTTGCGGCGTTATTCGAAATCCTTCGGGCAAGATGCAGCGAAATTGTTGAAAGCTGAAAACTCGGTGGAGCAGCGCTCCGTCGAAGGCGGCCCGGCTCCTTCCACCGTCGGACGGCGGCTTGCGGAGCTGGCCCGTAAGAAGTAAACGCCAAGCAGGATCTGTCTGAATGATGAAGCGATTACATCTCGCCATAATTGCCGTAATGGCCGTACTCTCTTCAGGTTTGTGCGCCGGCTGCGGCGTCAAGTCCGCGCCGATTCCACCTCAGTACGCCAAACCGCAGAAAATCCTCGATCTAGAGGCGGTCAACGACAAAGATGGCGTCCGCCTCACCTGGCGACGTCCCGATCAGTATGTTGGCGGCGCCAAATTATCCGACCTCGGTGGATTTACACTCTCGCGGACGGAAGTTGGCAGCCCGTCAAAGGAAATCGCCCAGGTGAATGTGACCGATCAGGGACGCTTCCAAGTGCAGCACATTTTTACCTACAAGGACACGGCTACCACGGTGGGAAAAACCTACCATTATCAGGTCGTGGCGCTCACGACGGACGGCTATCGGAGCGATCCGTCGAACGATGCGACGATCATGCGAAAATTGCCGACGCCACCACCAAATCCGGAGAATTACGTACTGCCATCCCCAGTACCGCTGCCGTAAGCAACCCTGAGAGAATCAGTTTATTCGCGAGCCCGCCCTGTGATAAAAAGGTCGGTTATTCCCGCCGTTGTGTCGCGCGGTTGTTTTCAGGCCGATGAATTTCTTCGAATATCGAGATGATCAGCTCTACGCCGAAGACGTATCGGTAGCCGATCTGGCCAAACGGTTCGGTACGCCGCTTTACGTGTACAGTGCCCGCACCATCAAGCGCCATTTCCGCGTGTTTGACGAAGCCTTCGCCGGCACCGACCATCTCATCTGCTATGCGATGAAGGCGCTATCCAGCTTGGGCATCCTGAAACTGTTCGCCGACCAGGGCGCCGGGTTCGATATCGTTTCAGTTGGCGAGCTAATGCGATGCCTGCGCATCGGCGCGGACCCGAAAAAGATTGTCTTTTCGGGAGTCGGTAAAACCGACGAGGAGATTGCTGCGGCGCTTGAGGCCGGCATCCTGATGATCAATGCCGAATCGCGCCCGGAACTTCATCGGATCTCCGCAGTGGCATCGCGGCTGAAGCGCAAGGCGCCAGTTAGCGTTCGGGTAAATCCAGACCTCGACCCCGGCACCCATCCGCATATCTCAACCGGTCATCGCGACAGCAAGTTTGGCGTTCCTCTGTCACAGGTCGACGAGTATTATGCGGAGGCGCGCGGACTTCCGGGATTGGAACTGGTCGGACTGAGCACTCATATCGGATCGCAAATCACGGAGTTGGAACCGTTTCGAGAGGCGGGCGCGAAAGTTGCCGCAATCGTTGGGCGGCTTCGCACTGCCGGTGTGGCGCTCAAATATCTCGATTTTGGGGGAGGCCTCGGCATCCCCTATCAGGAACAGCCGCCGCCGCCGTCCGAATACGCGCGCGAGCTGTTGAAGCCGATTGCGGGGCTGGGCCTCAAGATAATTACCGAACCGGGCCGGGTGATGGTTGGAAACGCGGGGATATTCGTCACTCAAGTTTTGTATAACAAAGAGACCGACGTAAAGCGCTTTATCGTGGTTGATGGCGCTATGAACGATTTGATTAGACCTGTGCTATACGAAGCCTATCACGCGATCGAACCGGTTGACCGGCGAGCGAGCGGGCGGACAGTCACTGCGGATGTGGTGGGGCCGGTTTGCGAAAGCGGCGATTTCTTTGCGCGTGATCGCGAGATGCCCGAGCCTCCGGAGGGCAGTTTGCTCGCCGTGATGAGCGCCGGGGCGTATGGATTCGTGATGGCGTCCAATTACAACAGCCGGCCCCGCGTGCCGGAGATTCTGGTCGACGGCTCTGACGCTCATGTGATCCGCGAGCGAGAGAGTTTCGACGATATAATCCGCGGCGAGCATTTGCCGCCGACGGGCAAAGGTTAATCTTTCGATGGCCACTCTTCAGTTCGTCAAGATGCAGGGATGCGGCAACGACTATATCTATGTCGATGGCCGTGAAGTCCGGCCCGCCGATCCAGCCGTACTTTCGGCGCGCCTGTCGCATCGGCATTTCGGAATTGGTGCAGACGGCATGATTCTGTACGGACCGTCCGACCACGCAGATATCCGCATGGAGATGTACAACTCCGATGGGAGCCGCGGCAGCATGTGCGGTAATGGAATCCGCTGCCTTGCGCGCCTGGTGTATGAGAGCGGAATCGTCAAATCGAATCCGATGATCGTGGAAACGGACGCCGGGCCCCGACAAATCGAATTGAAGCTGGAAGGTGAATCTGTTTCCGCGGTCACAGTTGATATGGGCGAGCCGGTCCTCGATGGGCGCGAAATTCCCGTTGGTGCGAGCGGCCGCGTCGTCGATCATCCCCTTGAGGTTGCCGGCCTTCGACAGTTAATCACCGCGGTTTCAATGGGCAATCCCCACTGCGTTGTGTTCGTGGCTGACGACACCGTATTCAAATTCAACGATACCGACTTCGCGGTGTTGGGCCGAGGCTTCGAGACGCACCCGTTTTTTCCGCGCCGGGTAAATACCGAATTCGTCCAGCCCATCATGCGCCGCCACTTGCGATTGCGAGTGTGGGAGCGCGGCGCAGGCGAAACATGGGCATGCGGCACCGGAGCATGCGCGGCATTGGTGGCCGCAGTACTGACCGGGCGGGCCGAACGCCGCGCCACCGTGGAATTGCGCGGCGGCCGCCTGGACATCGAATGGCGCGAAAGCGGCCCCAAGGCGAACCATGTCTTCATGACCGGCAACGCGATAGTAGTTTATCGCGGCCAGGTTGAACTGCCCGACGCCGAGATGGTTTCCGTCGGCGGATAAAAGACAAAGGCTGGAATTGATGTTCAAGGGTGCGATTACCGCAATCGTAACACCGTTCCGCGATGGCGGGGTGGATGAGCCCGCGCTACGCGAACTTATCGAATGGCAAATTCAGGCCGGTATCGACGGCTTGGTGCCGTGCGGTTCCACCGGGGAATCGGCGACCCTGACTCACGCCGAACATGAACACGTAGTCAAGGTCACCGTCGAACAGGCGCGCGGCCGCGTGCCAGTTATTGCTGGAACTGGCTCCAATTCCACCGCCGAGGCGATTCGGCTGACTGCGGCGGCCCGCGAACTGGGAGCAGACGGCGCGCTGCTGATATCGCCGTATTACAACAAGCCGACCCAGGAAGGGATTTTCAAGCATTACAAAACTATCGCGGCGAGCGTGGACCTCCCGCTGCTGGTGTACAACATCCCGGGCCGTACCGCGTCGAATATCATGCCGGAGACGTTTGCACGGCTGGCCGAAATCAAGAACATAGTCGGCGCCAAGGAAGCATCCGGCTCGATGGATCAGACCTCGGATATGATTGGCCTGTGCGGCGACCGGTTGTCGATTCTATCCGGAGACGACGCTCTTACGGTTCCTATGATGGCGCTGGGGGCCAAAGGCGTGATCACGACCACCGGCAATGTCACGCCGCGCGAAATTCACGATCTTGCGGCATCGGCGCTGGCGGGAGATTTTGGGCGGGCGCGCGAGATTCACTATCGGATGCTGCCGCTAATGCGATCGCTGTTTTTGGAAACGAACCCGATTCCGGTCAAGCAGGCGATGGCGTGGATGGGCAAATGCGCCAATGAATTGCGGATGCCGCTTATGCCGATGTCATCCGGCCCGGCCGAGCGGCTGCGTGCCGCGATGAAAGACTTGAAATTGATTTGACCGAAATTACGAGGCTGAAAAATCAAAGAGCCGAACGGAAATCCGTTCGGCTCTTTGCGTTAGGTGCGCAAAACGCTCGCGATTACTCGAACATCAGGACGGTACGAGCGACTTCGCCGGCTTTCATCGCGCGAAATGCATCGTTAACATCTTCGAGCTTACCGCGGCGGGTAATCAGATCGTCGAGATTTAGCCGGCCCTGCTGGTAGAAATCGATGATGCGCGGCATGTCGATCCGGAAGCGATTGGAACCCATCATGCAGCCTTGGATGCGCTTTTCGAACAGCAGCGAAAAGCCGTCCACTTCAACCTTTTGCCCCAGCGGGACCATCCCGACGATGGTTGCCACGCCGCCGACGCCAACCGCATCGAAGGCCTGCTCCGATGCGGCTTTCAGCCCGATTGCCTCGAACGAGTAATCGGCGCCGCCGCCCGTGATTCGGCGGATTTCGTCGACCGGGTTATTCTTGGACGCATCGACAGTATGAGTAGCGCCGAATTTCTTCGCCAATTCAAGCTTGGCCGGGAATTTATCAACCGCAATGATCATCCGTGCCCCCGCAAGCCGCGCGCCCTGAATGATCGAAAGTCCCACGCCGCCCGCGCCAAAGACCGCCACCGTCGTACCGGGCTCCACCTTGGCGGTATTGAGCACCGAACCGACTCCGGTCATGACGCTGCACCCGATGAGGGCCGCGCGATCGAGCGGCACCGCTTCGGGAATCTTCACTACGGCGTTTTCATGCAGGAGCATCTTCTCCGCGAAGCTCGAAACGTCGATAAACTGGAACAGCGGATTTCCCTTCTGCGACAGGCGGGGCTTGTCGGTCATTGCCCGCTGAGTCGCGGTCTTGTTGGTGCAGAGCACCGGATGACCCGACATGCACTCTTCGCAGTAGCCGCAAAATACCGATAGACAGCTGATCACATGGTCGCCCGGCTTGACGTACGACACTTGAGATCCAACTTTCTCGACGACGCCTGCGGCCTCGTGGCCAAGGATCGACGGCGTTGGCCACATGTAGAGTCCATCCACGAAATGGAGGTCGCTGTGGCATACACCACTGGCGACCGTGCGAACGAGCACCTCATGCTCGCGGGGATCGTCGATATCCACCTGCTCGATCGTGAGTGGCTGGCCAGGACCATGGAATACGGCTGCTTTCATCAGATTACTCCCTGAATTCGATTTTCAATTTGTCGCAAATACGGTTCGAGCTCATGGTGCGCTATTGGAACATCAGGACCGTGCGTGCGACTTCGCCGGCCTTCATCGCGCGGAACGCATCATTTACATCTTCGAGCTTCGCGCGCCGGCTGATCATCTCGTCGAGCTTGAGCCGGCCCTGCAGGTAGAAATCGAGGTAGCGGGGCATGTCGATGCGGAACCGGTTGGACCCCATGTTGGAGCCTTGGAGCTTGCGCTCGCTCAGGAACATGTAGCCGTCCAGCTCGACCTTCTGCCCGAATGGAATCATGCCGATAACGGTTGCCATGCCGCCCGGCTTAAGCGCGTTGAACGCCTGCTCGGCAGTCTTTTTCAGCCCGATTGCCTCGAATGCGTAGTCAACACCGCCTCCGCCGGTGAGTTTGCGGATTTCATCCACGGCGTCGCTGCTCGACGAATCGATCGTGTCAGTTGCGCCAAACCGCTTGGCCATCGCAAGCTTTCCCTCGAAGACATCGACGGCGATAATTTTCCGCGCTCCGGCAATTCGTGCGCCTTGAATTGCCGCGATCCCTACGCCGCCCGCGCCAAACACGGCAACCGTGGAACCCGGCGCGACCTTCGCGGTATTGAGCACGGCGCCGACGCCGGTGGTGACGCCGCATCCGATCAGCGCCGCGCGATCCAGCGGAATGTCATCGCTGATTTTTGCAACCGCGTTTTCATGCAGGAGCATCTTTTCCGCGTACGACGAGATGTCGAGCAACTGGAACACCGGCTTGCCGTTCTGCGACAAGCGCGGCTTGTCGCCGCGTGACCGCTGGGTGGCCTGCCGATCGGTGCAGCGATTGGGATGGCCCGACATGCACTGCTGGCAATTGCCGCAGAAGACGGACAGGCAGCAGATCACATGGTCGCCAGGCTTGACGTAGGTGACATTGCGGCCGACTTCCTCGACGATCCCGGCGGCTTCATGGCCAAGCACGGTCGGCGCGGGACACGGATAAAGTCCGTCAACCATGTGCAAGTCGCTGTGACAGACCCCGGATGCGACGGTCTTGATCAGAACTTCGCGGTCCTGCGGTTTGTCAATTTCGATTTCTTCGATCGTGAGCGGCTGATTGGGCGCGCGAAAGATGGCTGCTTTCATCTGGATTCGACACTCCTTGAAACGGCGGTAAACTTTGCTGCGCGCGGCACCGCCCTGATGCGGCGCCGTCGCGCGAACGATACTTTAACTACCACAACTACGGCGCATTTCCAGTGTCGCGAAGGGGTTGATTCCGCCGCCGCGCGATGGGCGAATCAATCAAGGAAAGGTCGCTACATACGCGACGCCCTTTATCGGCAGATTGGGAAGTTTCGCGGCGGGCGAATCGGCGCGCACGTACAGCACGGAAGCGAGGTCGCTGTAAATAAGCCGCCACCCACCCCAATGATCCATCAAAACTCGCGCGCTGGCGTCCATCAGCACGAAGTCGGTCGGATATTTGGTAAGTGCGGCATCGCCGCCCGGGCGGCCATTGTTGAATCGGAAGAAGTCGTCGATGACGTTGGGCGGATAGACCGTGTCGTAACGGCCATCGATGAACACCTTCGAGTCCGGAGCAAGCTGCCAGATTACAAATTCGCCCCAGTGAAATTGAGTGAGAATGTTGCCCTTCAAGCGATTCTGCCGCATAAATTCGCAGGCACTGACGGGGTACGGGTATTCTGCTTCGAGACTAGTCGAATAAAAGCCGCAGCGCCCCGATAAAATTAGCGCTATAGCCGACAAAAGCACGGTCGCCTCCCGAGTCGCCAATTGCGGCAAATCGTTCATCAGTCCGCTTCGCGGCCAATATCGCGACACCGTAAGCGTTAGATGCCGGGTAAGCGGCGCAGCGATCGCAATTGCAGCAGCCGGAACGTTGCGATTGGCGGCAAACGCGGCACCAGACATCACTAATGCGATTGTCATCAACGGCAGGTCGGCCCAGTTCCGACTCAACGTGAAGCAAAGTGCCAGTGCCGCCATCAATACGATTGCCGCGTCGTAGTTCAGGCCGTTTAGCGGCGATCGCCGCCAGCACATCAACAACTGCACACCCAGTGGCCGCCAATCCTGAATCATTATCCGAGTATATGGGTTGGCAAGCGCCCGCAGCACGGCGGTCCAGGTGCCGATTCCATATGGGGTTGCCAGTGTCGCCACCGTAGCGATCGCAGCGACCGCGCCCAGCCGGGTTGAGCGGCTCGCGCCGCGGCCACCCAAGAGATCCTGCGACCCCGCAGTTAACGCGAAGATCCAGAGCGCGGCGATGCCAAGAATAAATCCGCCGTGAAGATTGGCCCACAACGCAAACATGGGAACCGTAATCCACAACCGGGCTGGCCGACGATATGCGTCACGCGTCAGTAAATAGAGCAGCGCGCTTAGCATCGCGAACGTGAAGAGCTGTGGCCGGTACTGGAATTGCGGGTTCAAACTCGCAATCGTCAGAATCAGCACGCCAATCTGGATTAATGGGGGAGCGCCGGTCTCGGCTTCGGTTTTAACTATAAAGACGATCGTGATCGCCACGCATGCCAGCTTCATGAGGCTCAAGCCGAAGACACCGAGCCGGTTGTACAGAACCGCCATGATTACCTCGGCCAGCCATTCGTGGTTCAGCCATAAATGACCAAAGGCAGTGTAGGAATAGGAATCGCGCCAGACGATCTTTCCAGCGGCCAGGACATCTTGTCCAAAGCGGACATGTCCCCAAGTATCCGCATCGGCAAAGCGCCATGTGTCGGCGAGCGCAATCGCAAGCACGACCACGCCCGGCGCAAATTTGAGCATGGACGCCCCGGCATCGCGCGGACCGGGCGGTTCGGTGCTCGCCGCAAATTCAGGCTGGGTGTCAGGCGAAACCATTAGGCAGACCGTGTCTAAACAATCAGGGAAAAGATGTCTCGTAGGCTGCGCCATTGACGGGGACGCCCGCAAGGTGCGCGGCGGATGAATTGGCTCGCGCATACAATCGTGAGGCAGGATCGCTGTAGATCAATTGCCAGTCGCTCCGTGAATCCATCAGCTTACGTGCCGGTGAATACGGAGAAACGAGCACGAAATCGGTCGGGTAATTTGTCAGAGGTGCATTGCCTCCGGACAGATTGAAAATGAAATTCGCATAATCGGCCACCACGCCCGGTGGATAGACCGTATCGTAGCGGCCGTCGATGAAAATCTTCGATTCGGGGGCGAGGCGCCAGATGATGTATTCGCCCCACGAAAACTTGGCCAGAATGTTACCCTTAAGGTGCTGGCCTTGAATAAATTCGCACGCACCGATCGGATAAGGATCCGGCGCGAGAATCGATGAAGCAAAGAGGCCGGAATGCCAGAAGAGGATGATCGCCAAGACTGTTGAAATGGCGCTCAACGGGTGCCGTGCGGTCGCGATCGGAGGCGGAGATCGGCGGATCGCTCCACGCCAGCGCGAAGCCGCGAGTGACAGATGGTTGGCAAGCGGAGCGGCAATCGCAATGACCGCAATGGAAATGTTACGCACCGCGATGAACGCTGCAGCGGACATCATAGTCGCAATGGCAATCATTGGCAGGTCGTCTCGTGAGGGTGCCAAAACGAATGACAGGCTTAACGCAATTACCAGCATGATCGCACCGGCACAGTACAGAACGACAAGCCAGTTTTGCCTCAGATTGAATTGGATCGTGGTCAACAAAGGATACCAATCCCTTACGAACATCGGCGTGTAGGGATTGGACAGCGCGTGCGCCACCGCTGTCCAGGTGCCCGAGCCGTAAGGCGTTGCGAGGGTCGCCGCCGTCGCCGCGATGGAGATAGCGCCAAGGCGCAACGCCCGTGCCGTGCCGCGACCGGACGAAATATCCCGGGCGCCGGATATTGTTGAGTAAATCCACAATGCACCGACGCCCACAATGAAGCCGCCGTGAAGGTTGGCCCACAATGCGAGTATCGGGACTGCCAGCCACAGCCGAACCGGCCGCCGGAAGTTGTCGCGTGCCAGCAGATAGAGCAGCACGCTCAGCAGCGCAAACGAGAACATTTGGGGCCGGTACTGCATCTCCAGCGTGAGCATCAGGGCTGAAGCGATCAGCACTCCACCTTGGATTAAGACTGGCGCACCGGTTTCGGCCTCGGCAGCCGCGATGAACACGATCGTAACCGCGACACAGACAAGCTTCAGCGACTCGAGGCCAAAGACGCCAAGCCAGTTATAGAACGAAGCCATGATCGCCTCTGCCAGCCATTCGTGGTTGAGCCACAAATGGTGGGGCGCACTGTAGGAGTACGGGTCGTAGCGGACTACGCCGCCAGATTTCAGAATCTCCTGTCCGAAGCGAACATGCCCCCAAAGGTCGGGATCCGCAAAACGGGTTATGTCCGCGATCGCGATCGCGAGCACAATCAGGCCGGGGCAATACCTGAGCAGTGAAATGGGTTCGCGTGGCGGACTGATGGCATTCATGGGAAAGTGACGATTGGTGCGTCGCCGATAGCCGGTACGCCCGAAAGATGCGCGGCAGAAGAATTTGCGCGCGCGTAGAGGAGAGATACTGCGTCGCCATAGACCAATCTCCAATTGCGCTCGGAATCCATCAATTTCCGGGCCGGATCATTGGGTGCTACGAGCACGAAGTCGGTTGGATAGGACGTCAGCGCGCGAGTGCCGTCCTGTAAATTGAATTGGAAGCGAAAATAATCCGCCAACACCGGGAACGGATAGACCGTGTCGTAGCGGCCATCGACGAACACTTTCAAATCAGGTGAAAGGTGCCAAATCGCATACTCGCCCCATGAATACTGGGCGAGGACATTTCCCTTGAGATGTTGTTGCCGCATGAATTCGCATGCACCGGCCGGTTGACTATGCAACGCATCGAGGCGGTTCGAAAATAATCCCGTGAGCAAGAACAGCAGCAGCGCTGCAGCCGAGGTCAATGCGAGCGCAGTTCGCGCCGCCGATGAAGGCGATTTGGATCCGATTGTGGGCCATCGCCGTGAAATCGCAAGCGACAGATGACACGCAAGTGGCGGGGCGATTGCGATCGCCGCAATCGATATGTTGCGGACCGCCATAAACGCAGCAGCAGCCATTACTCCCGCTATTGCCACCATCGGCTGGTCGCGTCCGGTTGGCCCGAGAACGAGCGATATTCCCAGCAACGCGATCAAGGCAATCGCGGCGAAATAATACATAGCTGCCGCTGAACCAGTTTCCATGCTTGCCAGAAGCGGATGCCATTCGTTCAGGAACATGCTTGTGTATGGATTAAGCACTGTGCGCAATACGCTGTGCCACATGGCGATGCCGTACGGATTGGCGAGCGTGGCGAGTGTCGAAAAGGCAGCAAGCGCACCAAGCCGGAGCATCCGTGTGATGCTGCGGCGAGCAAACCATCCTTGCGCGCCTGCAACGGCTGCATAGGTCCAGAGCGTCACGACACCCGAAATGAATCCCGCGTGAAGGTTTGCCCAAATCGCGAGCATTGGAATTGTGAGCCACAATCGTGATCGCCGAATCACCGGTCGACTGTCTGCGAATTCGCGGCAATCGCGCGCAAGGAGATAAAGCAACGTGCTCAAGAGCAGGAATGTAAAGAGGAGCGGCCGAATCTGAACCTGCAGCACGATCATCGCAGCCGTCACAATCAGCACACTTCCTTGGATTATTGGAAGCGCGCCTGATTCTCCGATTGCAGCCGCGAGGAATATGATAATCAGGGCCGAGCAGCCGAGCTTCATCAATTTCAATCCGAGAACGCCCATCCAGCCGTACATCGCCGCCATGACGGCTTCGCCCAGCCATTCGTAGTTGAGCCATGGATGACCTGATGCGGTGTAAGAATACTGATCGCGCCAAATTGCATGTCCAGCATTGAGTATGTCCTGGCCGAAGCGGACGTGCCCCCACAGATCGGGATCGGCGAAGCGCCACATGTCCGCGATTGCGATTGCGAGCAGTATCAGGCCGGGTGATTCCCTAATCAGTGAGGCGGGTTTGCGTGACGGTTCGAGCACTTTGATGCTTGCGGCTGTATCGGGATATTCGGAGGTTGCCATCATCAGTAAAGGCTGCCGTGCGCATTCAGCGGAAAGTTACCTGCGGTGCTGCGGCGATTACGGGGACCCCTGGAATATGCGCGGCAGGGGAGGCGGCGCGCGCATAGAGCAGAGCCACGTTATCGCGGTAAATCAATTTCCAGTCCGGATTATTGTCCATCAGATGCGCGGCCCGATAATGGACCGGGATCATGACGAAATCGTGAGGATAGTCCTTCAGCATTGCGGCGCCGCCGGGATGGTTGGTTTCGAAATTCTCAAATTCTTGCGCGAGCCGGTCCGGGTACAGAGTTTCAAACCGGCCGTCGATGAACACGTGCGAGGCGGGCGAACAGTAATAAAGTAGGAAATCGTTCCAGTAGTAGGCTGCAAGGAGGTTTCCATGCAGGCCGTTATCCTCCATGAACGCTACAGCGCCTGCAGGGTAATCGCGATCGGCCCGGATGCGACCGGTGAAGAGCCCGGCGCGATTGGCGAGCGCAATCGCCAGCATTGCGATGATCACCTCCGTCACAACGCTGGCGTGGTTCGGTACGGAGGCAGTCTCCCGGGAAGCATCGCCTGCAGCACCTCCCTTCGCCGTGCGGCGCTTTGCGCCGCGACTTTGGCCTGCGGGGCGAGGAAGAGGGCGGGACTGAGTCGTCCACCGCTCGGTAGCCAGTGCGGCGTGCCGCGCCAACGGAGCGGCAGTCGCAATTAATCCGAGCGAAATGTTTCTCAAAGCGGAAATCATCGCCCAGATCATCGTCGCCGCAACCGCAAGCAATGGAAAATCTTTGCCGCGCGGCGCCAGTACTACCGCGATCGCAAATGCAATGAAGACTCCGAAAATTATCACACCGAATGCGCGATCGACCGCGCTGCGCTGCCATATCGATACCATCGCGGTTGGCAGCGGCTGCCATTCCACGATGCTCTCAAGCATCGCGGGCCGTGAAATCGTATGCGCGACCGAATACCACGTGCCGATTCCATACGGCGTTGCCAATGTCATCACCGCCGCGCCAGCCACGATTGCACCCAGCCGCGTCGCGCGGTGAAGCCCGCGTCCTTCCATCCAATCCTGCGCGCCAACTGCTGCGGCATACACGGCCAGCGCCGCAAGGCCGGTGGCGAATCCGCCGTGCAGGTTGCTCCAAATTGCCATCAGCGGAATCACGATCCAGAGCCGCGCGCCGCCGCGATAATTGTCGCGCGCAAGTAGCGCTGCGACGAAACTCAGCAGCGCGTAACTGAAATCCTGCGGACGAAATTCCATTTGCGGCGTAAGGCCAACGACTACGGCCATCATGACCACGCCCTGGATCGGAAGCGGTGCGCCGGTCTCGCCCACGGCCGCGGCAAGGAAAATGACCGTCGATGCGGCGCATGCGAGTTTGATCATCTTCAAGCCGAACGCGCCCCACGTGGAATAGGCCTTCGCCATAATCACTTCGGAAAGCCATTCATGGCTGACCCACGGCTGAGCCGCTATCGAATATGCGTACGGGTCGTTACGCATCACCCCTCCGCGCGCGATGATATCGGCGCCGAACCGCAGGTGCCCCCACATATCGCTGTTGGTGTAATTGACAGCGCTCAGAATCGCCGTCAGCAGCAGGATCATCGCCGGTGAATATGTCAGTAGTGAGCCGGGTGGTATCCAAGCGGACCAACCGGCGGTGGGATGGTTCAATGTCTCCGGTTTTGGTTGTCCGGCGGCCATCGGAACTATTTTCTGAGCACTTTTACGCCGCGGAAATCAGCGACGGTTCGCGGAAACTGTTTATGATACGAAGCATCGGAATCTGCCGATAGGTTTTGCTCGCCGAGGATCAAGATTGTTGCCCGCGATGCGCTGATGCCGTGTTTGAGCACGGGTTCAAGATGATTTGACGGCGCGTAAAAACGCAATACTTCAACCGCGTAGGCGGGAACGATCGCGGTTGTGTCGCCCGGACCAAGTGCGGCTTCGGCGGCGGCGAACGCTTCACGATATTGCGCATCGTGCGGTTTGCGGTCGTAGGACCATAAATGGCCAAGCGACATTGCTACTGCGCCGGCGATCGCGGCCGTGCGCCACAAGTTGACGGGGATCGCCGCGATACCAAACGCCGCCAAAAGAAAGAACGGCACGAAGCTCGATAGCGCATACCGTTCGACAAAAATCGGCGTCAGCAGATAGGAAGCGGCCAACATCATGATCGGCGGCGCCCACATCCAAATAACTGCAAAGCCGATTTCATCGCGCATGCCGCGACGCCACCCGCTGATCGCGCCCCAAGCTGCTAATGCGGCTAGCACCGGAAATGCGATGCTGCCGGTTGCCTTGTTGAACATCGCGATCGGAGCGAATAGCGACGGTGGCTTGATCCACTGGATATACCCGCCCTTGGTCGCGACGCTGGTCGCGCTGAAGGACGAAATCAGCATCGGAGCAAGGACGCATCCGGGTGCGGCCAGTGCAAGCACCAGCATCCATGTGCGGCGCGCACGGCTGTCCGAAAACCGCCATCCGATACGCACCAAGTCGAGTATCAGCCACAAGCCCTCGGCGATCGGAACCAGAAGCGAGGAAAAATTCGCGGCTACGGCTACTAATGTCAGGGCGGCTATCGCTAGAAAATTGATGACTCCACCGCTGCGCCATGCACGAAGAAAGCAGGCGACCTGGGCCAATATTGCGGCCAGCATGACCGGGTACATACGAGTTTCGCGCGAATATTTTATCGTCACGATGTTTGCTGCGAACAACAGAGCTGCAAATGCGGCGGTGAGCCGGGCGTCGCCGTCATCGATTGGCTTCGCGAACAGCTCCATCGCGACCCAGTACACGAGCAGGATCGATATCGTGCCCAGTAACGCCGACATCGAGCGCATCGCGGCAAGGCTCGGCCCAAACAGGTTCATCCAGCCGTGAAGCATCAGTTCGTATATCGGCATTTTGCCCGGCCGTGGGACGGCGGAGTTCATCAGGTTGTCCTGCAGCATCGCTCCATACATAGGCTGGTCGCCGGGGCCGGTGCGTGCCTGGCGAACGATAACCTCGGCGACGGTCGGAGCGGCCGCGGCTGTCCATGAAGCACCTTCGTCGGGCGACATCTCCATTTGTTCCAGGTTCGCAAAGCGGAGCCATCCGCCGACCGCCAGCGCGATCGCCAGAATGACAAGGCTGAACGAGCGGGCCGCCATCGGCGGCGATGCCGTCGCTGTACGATCCGCGGTCAGAGGCCCTTCCGGAGTTCAGGCGCCGGGCGAAAGCCGACCGTGCGCGCCGCGGGAATTGTCATTGGAGCATTGGTGCGTGGATTGAAACCCGCCCGCGCCTTACGCCGGCGTACGGTGAATGTCCCGAACCCCGGCATCCAGAAGCGCTTATCCTTCCGGATCGAGCGGGCGATTTGGTCGAGTGCGGAGTCCAGGGTTGCCGCCACCTGTTTCTTTGTCTGACGCGTGGAACGCGCCACCGAGTCAATTAGTTCCGCTTTGGTCATCGGCGGTACCCTCCAGTGGGTTGATATAATCGAGATCAGCGCACGGCCGAATTGTAGATTCAATCGAGTTTTCCGTCATCCAATTGGTCAACGAGTCGAGTGCCCGGTTGGCCAAATCCAGTTTCTTTTGCTTTCCACGGACGCGTCTTGGCAGTTCCGGCATCAACCCGTAGTTCGCGTTCATCGGCTGAAAGTCCTGGCGTGCGGGCTCCGTGACGTACGCGATCAGCGATCCGATTGCGGTTTCCGGCGGTGGAACCAAGAGCTCGCGCCCCGCAAGCAGTCTTTCGGCGTTAATCCCGGCAAGTAAGCCGGCCGCAGCCGATTCGACATAGCCCTCCACGCCGATCATTTGTCCGGCAAGGAATAGATCGTCGCGAGTCTTTAGCTGTAACGTCGGCCGCAGCAGGCGCGGCGAGTCGATGAAAGTATTGCGATGCAACGAACCCAGGCGCACAAACTCAGCATGTCCAAGTCCGGGAATCATCCGCAGGACGCGGCGCTGTTCCGGATACGTCATCTTGGTCTGGAAGCCGACGATATTGTAGAGATGACCAGCGGCGTCATCCTGGCGCAATTGGACGCACGCGAACGGACGGCGACCGGTGCGCGGATCGACCAACCCAACCGGCCGCATCGGGCCGTAGGCGAGCGTATCGGGACCGCGCCGCGCCATTTCCTCGATTGGCATGCATCCTTCGAAATATACCGGCTTTTCGAAGGGATGGAGTTCCATCTTTTGCGCGCCAATCACCGCGTCGACGAACGCGTAATACTCGTCCTGCGTCATCGGGCAGTTGATGTAGTCATCGCCACCCTTGCCCCACCGGGAGGCACGGAACGCAACCGTCATGTCGATTGAATCAACTGCGACAATCGGCGCGATCGCATCGTAAAAATATAAATTGCGGGGGCCAATCAACCGCTCAAGCGCCGTGCCCAGCGCGAGACTGGTAAGCGGCCCCGACGCGAGAATCGTCGCGCCCGCGGGGATTTCGCAGGCTTCGGCGCGCGAAATTTCCACCATCGAATGCGACTCCAGCGTTTCGGTGATTATGCGCGAAAAATCGTCTCGATCGACTGCCAGCGCCGCACCGGCCGGAACGCGTGCGCGATCGGCCGCTTCCATCACGAGCGAGCCCATCCGCCGCATTTCCTCCTTCAGGACACCGACCGCTGCATCCATCGAGGCACTACGCAGCGAGTTCGAGCAGACCAGTTCAGCAAATCCGGCGGTGCGGTGCGCCTCGGTCATGCTAACCGGCCGCATCTCAATTAGGCGAACGCGAACGTCGCGCCGCGCAAGTTGCCATGCAGCCTCGCTGCCCGCCAGACCGGCGCCGATTATTGTGACCTGCGGTTCCGTCATTGAATGCGCCGCGTACTGGGCAAGCGATGCGGCAGACTGTGATCGTGCCGCGTTTGCGCCATTATGTAAATCGCGGTCTCTGGGTGGCGAGCTCTTGTCGCATTGCTCAGCACCCCGGTAGACTGCGCGACACGTGGAAAGCCGCACGCAGCCGATCGACGGATTAGCGGACCGGACCGGCCCGGCGGGCAAAGCCGCCACTCGATTTTACGTTCCGGAACTCGACACCCTGCGATTCTTCGCGTTTCTCGCCGTGTTCCTTCACCACGCGACCGGGCCGGCAGCCTCGCGGTGGCAGCCCGGCGTTGCGCTCAGCCTTGCTGAGGCCGGTGGGCTGGGCGTCGATCTGTTCTTTACCCTGAGCGCCTACCTGATTACAAAGCTCCTTTTGCGGGAGGAAACCGTCGAGGGAAAAATAGATGTAAGGTCTTTTTACGTCCGGCGAGTACTCAGGATTTGGCCGCTATATTACTTTTATATTGGCGTCGCGTATGTGCTGTCGCTATTGATTAGCCAGCTGGTGATCGCTCCCGGCTATCTCGCATTGCTTTTGGTGTTCTTGGGAAACGCCCGAATGCCGCCGTATCCTGTGGTCACCCTGCTTTGGAGCGTCAGCCTGGAGGAGCAGTTCTACCTGATATGGCCGCTGGTGGTTCGGGGGAAATCACGGCGCAGCCTGGCAATGGCGGCCACCACGATGCTCGTGATCGCCTCGATCGCCAGATTTCTCGCGATCCGGTTTGGTTATCTGAACCCGCCCATCTGGATTAATACATTTACCCGTCTGGATCCGTTCGCGGTAGGCATACTGGTTGCGGCGCTTCGCCTCGATGAAATGACCGAATTGAACCTCGTAGCTCGGATGGGCCTGGGATTGCTGGGCGGTGGCGCTTGGTTCTTTGCAATCTACTATTGCGAGTTCTACTCATATTTCCCTACGGTAATGCGTACGATGGTGGGATATCCGGCGGTCGCGCTGGGCAGCGGCGCCTTCCTGCTCGCATCGCTGGGCGCCGGCAAGGCGGGAGCACGGTTCATGCTTAACGGATGGCTCCGCTACCTCGGCAAGATTTCCTATGGATTATACGTTTATCATCTTCTGGCATTAATATTCGTCGGTTTCGTGTGCAATAAAATGTTTGGCCAACCGGTCGCCGGGCAGCCATTATTGATTGAATGGCCGATTGTTTTTGCAGCCGGCTTTTTCCTGACCGTATTGCTTGCAGCGGCATCCTACCGCTGGCTTGAAAGCCCCTTTCTCCGGCTCAAAGGCCGCTTCACGCACATTCCTTCGCGCCCAGTCTGAATAATCGGAAATCGGCTCAACCGCAGGCGGTTGCGGTCCGCGTCTTCCGCGCAATATTTCCCGGGGTGCGTACTGGCGAATTACCGTCTGGGCGAACGGCACCGGACCATTGCCGGCCGAGCGCAAGTTGAAATAGCGGCTGCCCCGCATATACTTCGCACGGAGCCAATGAGAGCTATCGAAACGCCATCGCGACCAGTCACCCGCATTCTTCTTGCTATCGCGCTGGTTTCCGGTTGCACGCTGGCGGAACAGGTGTTCCTGACGCGTCTGCTCGCCGCGGCAATTTTCTACCACTTCAGCTTTCTGGCGGTATCGCTTGCGCTGCTCGGAGGCGGCGCAGGTGCCATCTTCGTTTACACGAAGCCAGGCTGGTTCAAGCGGGATTTGCCCGAACAGGCGATGTCGCGATGGACAGCAATATTCGCGATTATCCTTATTTTATGCCCGCTTATGCTGGTCAGGCTCGATTATTCCTGGTCCGGACCGGTCGTGCATTTTGCGCTCAATCTTGCCGTCGCTGCGATCATCGCCACGATGCCGTTCTTTGCCGCCGGTGCGGTCCTGACGATGGCGCTGGATGCCTACACCAGCTACGCGGGCGTGACCTATGCTGCCGATCTGGCCGGTGCCGGATTCGGTGCCATTCTCGCCGTTCCCGCCCTGTGGATTGCACCGGCGCCAACTCTGATGGTTGCGCTTGGAGCAGCAGCGGCACTGGCCGCCGTAATGTTCGCCACGCCTGCGTCCTCGGAGCTGCGGAATGGGGTCATTGTGGCGGTCATTACTGTCGCCGTGAGCGTACTCGCGATTATCACGCCGCTCGCCTACTTGCCGCCCGATTTTTCTCAGGCGATCGCACCTGGAGCAGTTCAAGTTTCGGATCGATGGACCCCGATTAATCGCGTCGTCGCGTACCTTCTTCCCGATCCGAATGCGCCCTCTGCGCCGGTCTTTTACGATCGCGGCTATGCCGGGGCATTTCACCATCGACGAGGCGAGCCGATTCCGGATTGGCGGTTCCTGCGGCTTGGTCCCCAGACGATCGGCTATGCGATTGCTGCGCCCGGTCCAGCGCTCGTCATCGGCGGCGGCGGTGGCCGCGACATTTTCAACGCGCTTTCATCGGGGCGAAGCACCGTCGATGTGATCGAAATCAACGGCGCCATCCGCGATGCTGTCGACAAAGATCTTGCGGCGTTCACGGGATCGCCCTATTCGCTTCCGGGCGTCAATGCCGTCATCGGCGACGGCCGCTCGATGCTTGCGAGCCGCGATACGAAATACGCAGTCATTCACATCGGCTTTACCGATACCTTCAGTTCGAATTCGGCGGCCGCATTTGCGCTGACCGAAAGCAACCTTTATACGCTTGAGGCCTTCGATCAATATTTCGACCATCTTGAACCCGGCGGCGTGTTGGAGGTCACCCGCTACTATCGCCAAGCCGACGAGGAAGCCCTGCGCGCGACAATCCTGATGCTCGAGGCATTGCGCCGCCGGGGCGTAAAAGATCCACGTGCGAACACCGTCGTAATTCTCGGCCGCGACTATTGGAATATTCCGTTTGGTACCGTGCTTGCGCGGCTGAAGCCGTTCACCGACGCCGAATTGACGATAATTCGTGCGATCGCAAAAGAACGCGGTGACGGAATCGCATTTGGTCCCGGCGAGCCGGGGCTGCTCGAATGGCACGGGCTGACCGATGCTTCCAGCCCACTGGATTTCTGCAAAAACTACCGGCTAAACGTGTGCCCGTCCACCGATGACAAGCCGTTTTTTTTCGATCAGCGCCGCCTTGAAAATATCGTGAGCGACCGAGCTACAATTAGTCCGCTTACAATTCATCCGATGTTAATTTTGCTGCTGACGTTCGTGATCGTGATCGCGCTCGCATTCACTGCCTACGCCCTCCCGCTCATTCTCGTCAACGGCGTCGAACGGCCGCCGGCGGGCGAGCTCTCGTTCTTTGCCGCGATCGGCTTTGGATACATCATCTTAGAGATTGTTCTGATCCAGCGCTTTGTTCTGTTCCTCGGCTTTCCTACCTACGCGCTTTCGGTGGTGCTGTCCGCATTGCTCGTATTTACCGGAATCGGTTCGTTGATGTCCGGCCGCTTCCAGCAACCGAAATCCGCTTTGATGGCGTCGCTCACTATCGCCGCATTGTTGATCGTTGCAAGCGCCGCGACGCTGCAACCGTTGCTCCGAAATCTGATTCTGCTGCCGTTCCCGATGCGCGTCGTGGTATCGGTCGTGATTATCGGGCCGTTCGGAATTGCGATGGGAATGGCGATGCCGATCGGATTGCGGCGCATCAAGGCGCTTTATCCCACCGGCGTGCCGTATGCCTTCGGAGTCAATGGCGTCGCGTCGGTGGCCGGCGCGGTGCTGGCGATGGCGGCAGCGATTAATTTCGGCTTCACGGCCGTGACCATTCTCGCAGCGGCCTTCTATGTCGCTGCACTTGTACAGACCTTGGCCTCTTATTGGCCGGATTCCAACGCCGCAGCATCCGATTCTTAGCAGACGCTCCGCCGGATTCTCAGCGGATGAAGTCGCTGTCAGGCGCGACGCCGATCTCGCGCTGATCCGTAGTCTCTTGGTCGCAGCCGTGATCGGAGAGTCGCATCGTAATGCGTGCAGGACAATTACTGCGATCTGATCGTTAACCGAATCGAAAAAATCTTTCGTTTCGCAGCAGGCCATTTATATTTTGCGAAACGCGAAGTGGATTTAATGCACTATCGCAAAAAAGCATCGATAGGTGCTGGTTTTTCGCGTTGGCACCATGATTGCTTTAACCACTCGCAACGCGGTTCACCAAGGAGGAAAGGACAATGGCTGCTACCACAACTGCAAATCATCCAGCGTTCGCGGGCTTTCGGCCCACGCAGGAGCAGACCGAGGTATCTCCTGCCAATCGTATTGCCCAGAACAGCATTCTTACGGAGCTGCCGGGCGCGGCATTCGCGTTCCTGACGCTGGCCTACATCGTCCTCTCGTTCGCGGGCCTGTAATCCGGCACGGCATTAACTAAAAGGGGCAACGAGCAGGAGAGTCACGATGATGGGAGCAATGTCACTAGTCGCAGCGTTTGCGATCGCGATCGTAATAGTCGCGATGCCGGCGCGGGCGCTAATCAAGCGGATTATCGACGCACGATAAAATCGCTGGTCTATAGCGCGGGCGGATGATTTTCAAAGCTCAGCTTTGAAAATCATCCCGCGCGCGCCTGCATACGAAATGTGCCGGGGCGTGACCCGCACCATCTTCAGCATCGGCAACTCAAAGAACGGCGCCTCAAAGGGGTTCTTCCACAGAAACAACTTCTTCAAGTGCGCCCACTGGTCGCCTGAACTGGGGACTTGGGTCGCGACGCCCTGAATCGTCACCCGCGAGACCTTGAACGACGCGATGTCGCCACGGCATCGATCATCGACGAATACGCTCACATTTGGGCGCGCGACCAGGTTCTTAAACCGCTGATGTCCGGCCTGCATGATGAAGATCAGGTCGAGTTCGGGAGTTTCGGCAAACGCCTGCATCGTGGCGGTCGGCCACTGCTCGCCCTGGGTGACCAGCACGGCCACATGCTCGCGTGCGAGGAGCGCCTCCAGTCGTTCGCGATGAGCGGGTTCCACACCAAGCCTCCCGCATTGACAGTGCGCAAATCCACGTGCAACCGTCAATGGCCGTGCGAATTGACACTCGACGTTCGAACGCCATAGTTGCAGCCGCTTTTGCGGTCACAGTGATATTTTGCGCTTCCGCATGGGGCGAAAAGGCGGGCGCCGTGCCGCCTCAGCCAGCCGACGCGGGTACGCTCGCGCGCATTGCTGCACAGAGGTTTGGCACACTCAGCCCGGCGGAATTAAAGCTGGTTATGAGCGCACCGGCCAAGGAGCTCAAATGGCTGGGGCCGGCCGACGGTTCGCGCAATCCGGATAACAACGCCGCGAAGGGCGCCGCATGGGGTCCGGATCGGGCCGTGCGCGCAGAGATCATCCGATGGCTCGCGAGCGATCCAGAAGCGGTCGCATTGGTGCATCCCAGCGGCCTTGGGATTGCCGGTGCACGGATCAAGGGTCTGCTCGATCTCACCTATTCCAAGGTTGACAAGCCGATCACGATAATGAACTGCTACATGCCCGACGGGATTGATCTTTCTTCGGCCAACGTCGGCGATTTTGCGATCCGGCGCGCGAGTGTTGGGACGATCTCGGGTAACGGCGCCACATTTCGCAACGACGTGACGATAGGAGACGGCCATTATGGAACGGCGGCCTTCTTTCGTGCGCATATCAACGGAAATATCGATTTCACCGGTGCGCATTTTGTTTCCACGGAGCGCGATGCGATCCGGCTCATCGAGGCGGTTGTCGGCGGCGACGCGATTTTTCAAAACGGCTTCTCCGCCGATGGCATGGTCGATGCGCGGCTTGCAAAGATCGGCCACGACTTGAGTTTTCACGGCGCCGAATTCACCGGCAGCGACGACACCGGCCTTGACGCCGAGCGCGCCGAAATCGATGGCACTCTCTACTGGGCCGACGTGAAGCATACCAAACAGACTGTGCTCGACCTTGAGAATGCGCGCGTCGGTGCAATTTGGGATGACGAGGCAAGCTGGCCCGCGCCCGGCAATCTGACGCTATCAGGCTTTGTGTACGGCGAAATCGCGGGGGGCCCCGACGATGCGCCCGGGCGCCTGCGATGGCTTGCGCTGCAGCCTCCCGGCTACACGCCGCAAACTTACCGGCAGGTTGCCAAGGTTCTGGCCGATACCGGCCGTGAAGAGGGTGCCGCCGACGTGCTGATCGCCCAGCAGGGCGTGCGGCGACGCTTCGGCCACCTGTCGGCGCTGGAAAGCGCATGGAATGTGATGCTGGAGGCGACCATCGGATTCGGCTTCCGGCCGCTGCGGGCGCTGTGGTGGATCGGCGCATTTGTCGGATTCGGTACGGTGGTTTTCGAATGGGGCTACCGGGCGGGAATCATTGCGCCGACCAAGCGCAACGCGTACGCCGAGTTCGCAATATCCGGCGAGCCATCCCCGCACTATCCGGACTTTAATCCGTTCGTCTATTCGCTGGAAAATTTTTTGCCGGTCGTGGTACTGCATCAGGACGAGTACTGGCGGCCGAACACCCGCCTTATCCCACCCGCAAAGGGCGGGCATCGCGCCAAGTACGGACCGAACTCGATTCAGGCCCGCCTGCTGCATTGGTACCTGTGGGTCCACATCCTCGCGGGATGGACGATCACGCCGCTGCTGTTCGTGGGGCTATCCGGCCTGGTTCATCCGGGGTGATCGGATTCGAGTGATGAAGGCGGTCCGCCGGTCTCCCGGCGGACCGCCATCGTAACCGCTTAAAACTCGCCTAAATCGACGACGATTTCGCGTTCGCCGTCGCTGTGCCTAGTGCCGAGGATGGGCCGATTGCGATTCCGCCGGGGGCTTTCAGGTTCGTGTTGCCACCGCTGATGGTTGCAATCGGTGCGACATTTCCGCCGCTTGAAACCTGCGCTGCGGAATACACAGTGATGCTATCCGTATGCCCGCTGTCGGCAACGAATAGCCCCGGTTCGGAATTGCTCGAATTCGCCACATAAAGATTGCCGCTGGAATCCAGCACGATACCCCATGGATCTCCGATTCCGGTGGCATCTCCCGTCACGATCGCGCGCGGTGCGGCATTGCCGTGGCTTCCTTGCGCATAGACCGTCACGCTGTCGTTGCCATAATTCGCGACATATATATTCCCGTTGGCATCGATCGCGATGCCTTTCGGAGTGTGCAGCTCCGCCTTGGACCCGCAGATGGTCGCGTTGGGGCCATCGGATGCGCATTCCGCCGCGTTGTTGGGCGCCTTCTGGCCGTTGCTGCCGGCAGGATAAATATTGATCGTGTCGGTTTTCGAATTCGTCACATAGATGTTGCCGTGAGAATCGACCGCGATGCCTTCGGGAGCGGACAGGCCGGTGCCGTCCGCGCCGGTGATCGTGCCGCTGACTTTGGAAGTAGGCGATACATCGCCGTGGCTGCCTGCGGCGAAAACGAGCACCGCACCCTGGTAATCGGTGACATAGATGTTGTCGGTGGAATCAAGTGCGATTGCGGTTGGCCCACTTAGTCCGGTGTTGGCGCCGCTGATCTCGGCGGTCGGCGCCAGGTTGCCGTCGGCCGGATTGGGGGAGTATTCGACGACGCTGCTGTTTCCATAGCTGGCAACATAAATGTTACCGCGCGAATCCAAGGCGACCGCGCCGGCTTCCACATTCGGCAGCGCAGCTCCAAAGTAAAGCTTGGTGCTGGTTCCCGTAATGTGAAGCTGTGGCGCCACGTTGCCGTTGTCGCTCAGCTTGTAGTTGGTGACGCTGTTGGCGCCGTTGGCAAGATTGGCGACGAACAGCCGCGGCGGCATCTGCGCCCGCGCGGCGGTTGCCGCGCCCAGCAGCATCGCCGCGCCGGTGGCGGCGAAGATTCCGCTCTTTAATTTTCCCGATGTGTGCTTCATACGTTCTCCTCCTTGACTGAATGGTTCAGGCGAGTGACCGTAGACACTTAGAGAATTGCCGCGAAACGTTCCAAAGTTACGCCTCGGAATTGTAAATTCTCCACCGCGATCCGATTGCGGGAATATTGCCGCGCTTATATCACATTGGCGGTCTTCTCAAAGAAGAAATTATTAACTTTCGATAGCGAGGTTTTGTTTAATCTTCGCCGCGTTTTTACTTACAGCGCGGGTTCTTGGCTGTTTTCGCATTTATTCGATTCATGCCGTCCGTCGCCATGTTCATAAAATTGCGCTTGCGCGCGGCCGCATCGCTGCTCTAAGAATCTCCTCGTGCGGCGGCGCATAACCGGAAGCGCCGCCAAGGAGTCACGCCATGCCGACAACCGCACTCGATCCGCAGATGAAGCTTATTGTCGATGTCCTGAATTCCGCAGGGCCGATGTTTCTGCGCGCGGAGACGCCCGAGCAGGCACGCGACAAGATGCGGGCGCTGCTGGAAGCGAATCAGCCGCCGCTGCCGGACATCGAAGGAGTCGAGGACCGGCACATCCCCGGCCCCGCCGGCCAAGTGCCGATCCGGATTTATACGCCCAGCGGGCGCACCGCGCCGGGCGTGATGGTCTTTTTTCATGGCGGCGGTTGGGTACTCGGAGATTTGAGCAGTCACGATGCGTTGTGCCGCAAGCTGGCCAATGGTGCTGGCTGCGTCGTCGTATCGGTCGATTATCGGTTGGCGCCCGAGCATAAATTTCCCGCCGCCGCTGAGGATTCGTTCGCCGCGGTCAAGTGGACTGCGGAAAATGCGGCGGAGTTGGGCGCCGAGCCGGGCCGCATCGCGGTAGGCGGTGACAGCGCGGGTGGAAATCTTGCGGCGGCGACAGCCCTGATGGCGCGCGATCGGGGCGGCCCCGCAATCCGCTTTCAACTCCTGATCTACCCCGCCGTCGATGCGTCGCTGGAAACCCATTCGCAGAAGGAATTTTCCGCTGACGGTCTCATCCTCTCGCGTGCCGACATGCAGTGGTTCTGGGGCCATTACCTCAGTTCCACCGCCGACCGGGTGAATCCATATGCATCGCCGCTTCGCGCGAAAAGCCTGTCCGGCTTGCCTCCCGCGCTGATAATTACGGCGAGCCACGATCCGCTCCGCGATGAGGGCGAGGCGTACGCCAAGCGTCTCATCGAAGCGGGAGTGAGGGCCGCATGCACCCGGTACGACGGAGTTACTCATGGCTTTGTGAGTTTCGCCGATGGCCTTGAGCTCGGACAAAAGGCGATTGCGCAGGCGTCGCTGGCATTGAGCGAGGCGCTGCGTGGCTAAAAAACGCGCGACCGCCAAGCGCGTCATGACCCGCGAGCTAAACGATCCGGGACCGCTGATGCGGCCGGTAGGCCCGCCCTGGAGCGATCTTTATCACAAGCTGCTGACGGTGCCCTGGCAGGCGCTGATCGGCCTTCTCGCGGGCGGCTTCGTAGTCGCAAACCTGATTTTCGCGGCGGGTTATTATTTCGGCGGGGGAATCGAGGGGGCCAATCCTGATTCGTTCGCGGACGCCTTTTTTTTCAGCGTACAGACGATAGCGACGATCGGGTACGGAAAAATGGCGCCGGTTTCGATGCTGGCCCACATTCTGGTTTCGCTCGAAGCGTTTGCCGGGTTGATGGGGCTGGCGATGGTGACCGGGCTGGTGTTCGCCAAGTTCTCGCGCCCCACGGCGCGCATCCGCTTCAGCCGCAACGCCGTGATCGTGGCGCGCGACGGCGTGCCGTCGCTGATTTTCCGGATGGCAAACCTGCGCGGCAACCGAATCGTCGAAGCGCAGGTTCATGTATCGTTTTCGCGCCAGGAAACTACCCTTGAGGGGGAAGAGGTGCGGCGGTTCTACGACCTTGCGATGGCCCGCGATCGGTCCACATTTTTCCCCCTGACGTGGACGGTCATCCATCCAATCGTGAAAGACAGCCCCCTGTTGGGCGCGGCTGCCGAATCGCTTGCGGCCGACGGGACCCTGATCGCGGTGTCGGTCGTGGGATTGGATGAAACCATTTCGCAAACCGTCCATGCGCGCCATTCGTACCGCGCGGAGGACATCGTATGGGGGATGCGCTTTGCGGACATCGTGGATAACGAGCCGGACGGTTCTTTCAGCATCGATTACGATCGCTTCGACGATTTGTCGCAGCAATAGCGGGGACCGGCAGGAAATGGCCCCATAAGCGGCTTCATGGGGAGGTTCTGGCGGAAGGCGCCTCCGCGTCGCCGATTCGGGTCGCTCCCGTGGGCTAAGCCTCCTCAAAATAGCCATCCCCAAAAAAAGACCGCCGAATCATTGATGAAATTGGGTTCGTTTCGTAATTTTTCATTTTATTTCCGCCGCAACTCGATCGAACCTCGTTATGTCCGATTCGCGATGCGCACGGCGCGGCCAGCTCGATTTTACCTCCCTCGCACCTCGTCAATAAGGCTGAACTCGTTCAGGCACGAAGCCTCATCGACAGATTTCGCCGATTTCGTTCCTGACAACCTCTCCCCATTATCGGGAGAGAGCCTGCCCTGAGCGAAGCGTAGGGACGCGCGGCGCTTGCGAACTTTATCTTGCAAGCGCTGTGTCGCGCGGGTGAGGACCGTACGAATAATTCCGACCCTCCCGCATCTCCACTCGACCGCGATGGCGCGCGGAATCGCGGATCATATCTGGACGGTTTCGGAATTGATCGAATTTGCGATAGAAGAAAAAGTGGCGGTGTAATCGACGAAAGGGTTTACGATGCCAAAAAGGACCACCCTTGCGTTATGGATTTCGCGGATCGTCGCAGCATTTTTACTCGGAATGCCGCTGGGGTTTTTGTCGCACAGGGGTAAAGATAAGGCTTGGGCGACTTTTTCAGCGGACCCGCAAGCCTTAAGCCGTGCCGCAGAAAGCGTTCGTAGCCGATCAGCCATTTCCGAAGCAATAACGTTATCGGTTTCCTTCCTGCTCATCTATCTTGCAATCGAAGGATTGGCGTGGTGCCTGCGTAAGCTAGTAGCCGGAGTCGCTAATTTAGCGACCACGCTTGCAAATTCAAATTAGGACACTACCACGCGTGGCGGAGCGCTTGACAACAACTAAAATTAGATGATAGTAATTATCATCTGAGATATGGAACTACGGCTGGCAAATGAAGAACGGCGTGATGCCTACGCCGCCCAGCGCCGCGCCGAGTTCGCGGAGCGATGCCGCGAGCACGGCTTGCCGGTCACGCCCCAACGGCTTGCGATTATCGAGGCGCTTTTGGACTCCGCGGAGCATCCCAGCGCCGACGCGATTTTCGCCCGCGTCCGCCGCCGCCATCCGCATATCTCGCTCGCCACGGTCCATCGCACGCTCGAAACGCTGTGCGAGATCGGCGAGGCGCGCAAGGTCACCCTGCTGCACGACAGCGCGCGCTATGACGGCAACGTTATGCCGCACCATCACGTGGTATGCATCGGATGCCGGCGGATCCGCGACCTTGAAATTCCCGCGCTGGACAATCTGGTGGCGGGCCGCCGGGAGCTGGGCGGATTCAAACTGCTCGGCTCGTCGCTGGAGATTCACGCCTTGTGCGAATCGTGCGCCGCGAAGGAAACACGGCGCCGCGGAAAGCATCAAGCTGCGTCCGGAAAAACCCGGACGAGTTGAAATTCAACCAAAACCAATAAGGAGCAAGGAGTACGGAAATGGCAAAGAGCCTCAAGGGAACCAAAACGCATGACAATCTGAAGGCCGCGTTTGCCGGCGAAAGCCAGGCCAACCGCCGCTATATGTATTTCGCGAAGATTGCCGATATCGAAGGCCAGCCGGAAATCGCCGGCCTGTTCCGCGATACTGCGGATGGCGAGACCGGCCACGCGCACGGCCATCTCGACTACCTGAAGTCGGTCGGCGATCCGGTTACCGATCAGCCGATCGGCGATTCGTCGCTGAACCTGAAATCCGCCATCCACGGCGAGACCTACGAATACACCAGCATGTATCCGGGGATGGCCAAGTCCGCGCGCGAAGAGGGCTTCACCGAAATTGCGGATTGGTTCGAAACGCTGGCCAAGGCCGAGAAGTCCCACGCCGGACGCTTCACCAAGGCGGCGGGAACGCTGTAGCAGGATGTTCGATGGGGGGGCCAAGCGCCCCCCCGATCTTTTCATTACCTTCCGAAACCCCTCACGGGTTTCGTGCTTCCCGCACTGCCGCAAACGGCGCAGGAGCGCCGTTTGCGGACGCTTCCGATTAAAACGGGAAGTGTGAAACCCCGGTAGGGTTTCACAAGTTGTATCCTCTATCCGCGCCGGCGGCCAATCGGCCACGCCTTGACAGGTCGATTGCGTAGCTCATACTGAAAGCGTGGTCTAATGAGAAAAACCGTCCATGCATATCAAATCAGCCTGGTTCCCGAAGACGAGGGCGGGTACACAGTAATTGTGCCGTCGCTTCCGGGCTGCATCTCCTACGGCCGGACCGTTGAGGAGGCGACCGCGAATGCACGCGAAGCGATCGAGCTGCATCTTGAGAATCTTAAAGCCCATCGACTCCAAGGGCGCGCTCACACACGCCGTCCGGTGACGGCGGCCAACTGATTTGAGCTTCTCTCGAAACCCCTCACGGGTTTCGAGCTTCCCGTCCGATTAAAGCAGGAGTCGCCACGGGCGCGGGCGTGAAACCAGCTTGGGTTTCGCAAGCTGTCTTCTCTCCGCGTATGTTAATATCTTCGCGGGAGTTGCCGCATGACGGATCGAATCAAAGCTGCGCCCACCGACGGGTTGACCTACAACCTGACCGAGCCGAAATACTGGGACCGCGCCGGCCTGAACAAGGAAATCGAGCGCGTCTTCGACATCTGCCATGGATGCCGCCTGTGCTTTAACCTCTGCCCGTCGTTCCCGGCGCTGTTCGACGCGCTCGACGGTCCGGCGGGGGGCGAGGTCCGCAATCTTACCAATGAGCAGACCAACCGGGTCATCGATCTTTGTTACGAATGCAAAATTTGCGAGGTGAAATGCCCGTATACGCCTCGCGACGGCCATGAGTTCCAACTCGATTTTCCGCGCCTGATGATGCGGGCGAAGGCGGTCCGCGCGCGCGAGAATGGAATCGGCCTGCGCGAGAAGATGTTCGGCAATCCCGATCTGATCGGGCGCATCGGCAGCATGGCTCCCGCTATCGCCAACTGGGGATGCTCGAATCGGCTGAACCGGATGATGATGGAAACGATGCTCGGCATCGCGCGCGACAAAAAGATGCCGTCGTTTGCGCATGAGACGTTCGAGCATTGGCTAAGCCGCAATCCGCTTCCGGCGGAACCGGCATCGCCAGCGGCGAAGGTCGCAATTTTCCCGACCTGCTTTGTGAATTACTACAATCCCGAGCCGGGGAAGGCGGCGGTCGAAGTGTTTGCCAAAAGCGGATGCGCGATCAAATGTCCCAAGCAGAATTGCTGCGGGATGCCCGCGCTCGACGGGGGCGACGCCGAATTCGCCCGCAAGCTGGCGCGCGCAAACGTCGATTCGATGCTTCCGATTGTGCGTCAGGGGTACAAAATAGCTGCGATCAATCCGACCTGTTCGCTCACGATGCGCAAGGAATATCCGAACCTGCTGGAGGGGGCCGATGTGCGCGAGTTTTCCGCCGCAGTCGCGGATTCGCACGAACTGCTGTACGAGATCCGGCGCGCGGGCCGCTTCAACACCGAGTTCCGGTCCACGCCGGTCAGTATCGCGTATCACGTGCCGTGCCACCTCAAGGCCCAGGGCATCGGCTATCGATCGCGCGACCTGATGCGCCAGATTCCGGGCGTGCAAATCACGACCGTGGAGGCATGCACGGCGCACGACGGATCGTGGGCGATGAAGCGCGAGTATTTCGAGCTGTCGATGAAATGGGGCGCGAAGGCATTCGACGGCATGCGCGAGGCGGGGGCACGCGTGATGGCCACCGATTGCCCGCTGGCGGCGGTGCAAATCGAACAGGCCACGGGCGTAAGGCCGATACATCCAATTGAGGTGCTTGCGCGGGCGTATCGCGCCGACGGCTTCCCCGATCCGGCGCCGCCAAAGGAGCAAACGGCATGAAGCCGATCGCATTGGAGGAAACCCTGTCGCTGGCCGACTATGAACGAGTGCGGCCGCGGCTGCGTCCGCTGTTCATCCATGAGAAGGAGCGCCGGCGGCTGGCCGTCGGTGCGCATTTGACGCTGCTGTTCGAGAATGCGCAGACGGTTTGGTATCAGGTCCACGAGATGATCCGCGTGGAGAAGATCACCTCGCGCGAAGCAATCCAGCACGAGCTGGATACCTACAATGAACTCATCCCGGGGCCGGGCGAACTGTCGGCGACGCTATTGATCGAGTATGCGGACATCGCGGAACGGGACATCGCATTGCGGCGGCTGATCGGCTTGGAGCGGCACCTATGGATCGTGCTCATCGGCGAGCGGCTGCCGGTCAAATTCGACGAGCGCCAAGTATCGGCGGAGCAGGTCAGCGCGGTTCAATTCGTCAAGTTTCCGCTCGGTGGCACCCGGCCGGAGCGATTTCAGGAGATCGCCGCCCGGGGCGAGGTTGCAATCGAGGCCGACCATCCGAGCCTTGCGGCGCGCGCCGTCATCACGGGGCCGATCGGGGCGGCCTTGACGGAAGATCTGTTCCAATCCTGAACTGACTATTCGTGAAAACACGAACGCCGAAGCCGGTCACCCGGCTTCGGCGTTCGCAGACTCTATACTTCGGTCAATGCCGTGCGCTTATTCTTCCGGCTGGAAGAATTCCGGCATCGCGACTCCGACCGGGAAATTGATGTGGGTCTTGTTGCCCCGGATGATCACACTTGGCGGAAGGTTGCCGCCGGTCAAGTCGAAGTCGTCCCACACCAGCAGGCTGTTGGTCTTGGCGTCGACTACATATAGATCGTCGCCGTCGAAGTTGTTCCAAGCCATCCCCAGCGGACGCTTGAGTTGAGTCCGGTTTCCGATGATTGTTCCAATAAGCGGAGACGCGGTTCCGTCAAACGATACATTGGTGACGTCGAAAATCTTGATGCTGGGATCGCCGCAAGTGCCGGTGCGCTTCCCGGTGCAACACTGGGCAGGAGTGGCAGGTCCGGTGCATGTGGCTGTAACGCTTGGAGCGCCCGCATCGCTTACGAACAACGTGCTTCCGTCAGATGTAACGGCCAGGAATTGCGGCGCCACCAGCGGGCCTGCGATCAAGGGCGGAATCGATGAACCTACCGTGCCGATCGGGGGCACATCGCCCGACGAACCCGGTGCGAAGGCCAGCACAATGGCGATGCCCTTGCTCTCGCCGGCCGCATCTACGACAAACATGCGATTGCTGCCGTCAAACGCGATTCCGGACGGACCGAGCAGGAAGGTGTTGCATCCTCCGATCGTAACTTGCTTCTGAAAGGTTGGCGGCTGTGGTCCCGGCACTGGACAACTGGTGCATGCTGCGTTTTGCTCGTATACCAAGCCCGGATTAATCGGCGAAACATTTACTGCGGGAGTTCCCGGTTGACCGCCATCGCTGGTGTAGTACTCGTTAATTGTTCCTACCGTTACCGCGACACCCAAGCCGGCAGGGATGCCGGAACCGGGAGGCGGATCCGACGGGAAACAGGTGACGGCGCAAAGAGAGGAGGACGGAAAGGCAACGCCGCTCGCACCGCCGCAGGTCAGGTCCGTATTGCTCGTGGGCATATGGATCTGACCGTCCGGCGGTAATACGAAGAAGCCGTAATTCGTAACCGCGAAGTATTCACCGTTTCCACCGGCTTCCTTTCCCGCCTGAGTGATCTCGTCATTTGCGTAGACATTGGCGAAGGCGACACCATCGGGGACAAACAGGCCGGCTTGGTCCTCAGGATAGCCTGCAGGGCAACTTCCGGTTCCCGGGCCGGTGCAACACGGGAATGGCACGCCGCAGGTGCCGGCGCCTGGACCGGTACAGCAAGAATTTGGCAGGCCCTTACCGGTACAGAATGAGTTGTCGCGCCCAGCGACGCATTCGTCGTTGGTATCGCCGCCCGACGGATCGGGAGAAGCGATCACCAAGCTTGGAGCAGAATTGCCGTTCGAGCCCGGCGAAAACATCCCCAATGAATAAAAGAGTTGTGTTGCAATTCCAGCATTCACCTCGGTGTTTGCCTCGACCATCGGACCACCGGCAATCGAACTGACCCCGACTCCGCCCACCGCTGCGACGCCCGGCGCCTGCATGCCGGTATTGAATCCTTTGATTTCAGTTTGCGGTCTTGCGTCACCGAAAGAGCAGGGAGCAAAAACCTCGAGTGAGCCGGCACCGCCGCCAAAATTGGAAATCGCAAGGCCGGGGAAGGTCATGGTTGGGAATTCGGAGGGATCCATTCCATCGGGGCACAGCTTGCCCTTCTTCGCCTCCGTTGCGGATTGGGCGAAGCTATTGGCGGGTGCTACCGCCGAGAGCGTGGCAAACAAAAGCGCCGCTGTTGCGACACACATTAATAGCTGCCGGGCGCCAATGAGCCGTAGAGCCGCCCATTGTGCCAGCGAGATACCATCCCTGCTTTGAGTCATCGTCTGCTTCCCTCGACCCAACGTAGTCTTAGCGACCTAGCTGGATTTTCCAGTGTAACACCCCAAGACTCGATCAATACCAAGCGCACTTCCAGCCGTATGTCGCGGCGTGTTGCGGGCGGCATTGGCCGCCAGACCCACTCCGCAGCAAGCGGTATAGTCGGGCGATTTACTATCGTGTTCAGAGCACAAATTCAAGGGTGGCTGAAACCGGTGTTGCCGGAGGCTTATCGCTTGATTACCAGCGCATTGCCCGCCGGACCGCCTGCTTGACAAGCCGGTAACGGGAATGATAGCTAAGCCGCGTTCATATGCTACGGGTAGGCGTAGCAGGGAAAGTGCGTCCTCTGGAGATTTTTGGACGCTGGAATCGCAATAACACGAGCGCTCCAACAGGCTTGGGGGTAGTTATGCAGTACGGAAATTCGGGACGCGGTACGCGGTGGAGGGGATCGCTCGTGTCCGCAGTGGTGATCGCCGTCGCGCTGTGGTCTTCAGCGGCGAGGGCGACAATCACTCAGGGCGACTTTTCTCTCTTCGGCTATTTTGAAACCCGCGAATCTGGCCGTTGGGGCGAGGGTAGTACCAAGGATTACGGAACCCAGACCACTTACGAGCATCCGATCCCATCGGTGACCGAGGTCAAGACGGGAGGAAAGCCAGCCGGCTATTCAGGCGGCAGTTTCGATTTCAATCATTGGGATCTGGTGCAGGCACGCCAACTCGCGAGTATCCGTCCCGATTATCATTTCGTCAAAAACTATAAATTCCTGGGCCGCTTCGACACCTTGGTGCTAAAAGACGCCGACTTCTTTGCGATGTATCGTCCTTGGTACGATGCCGAAGGAACCTTGAAGAACAAGGGCGTCGCCCGTACCGATCGCGATTGGTACGACTACAACCATACGACCCTACAGCAGGAATACTTCCGGGATGACCTGCACGAATACTACGCGCAGTTGAACTTTACCGACAATTTCTCGGCGCGCGTCGGCAAGCAGCAGGTTATCTGGTCGGAAGCCGACGCTCTATCCGGAACCGAAGTAACGAACTCGTCCGACTTGACCTACCACTGGCTGCATTTCGAGTCGCCGGAAGACCTCCGCAAAAACGTCCGGATGATCAAATTCAATTACATCCTGCCCGACTTCGAGAAGACCGCCAACAATGAAATTGAGGCCTTCATCATCCCCGGTGACTTCCAGGGCGACGGGCTGAACGTCAACTTGGGCGACGCGCGCAACCCTTGGACTGCGCCCGCTGCGGGGGGCAACGGCAAAATAGGCGGCTCCACGGGATACAACCAGAACGGCGAACCGTTCTCGTCCCAGACGCCGCAGGAAGCCGGGGCGCTTCCGATGACTCTGGTTACCGCGACTGGTGGCGGCGGTACGTTCTTTGACCTTGCGGAACGTCCCTATGGCAACAAGCCTTCCAATTCGCTTGAGAACAGCGAGTTCGGTATGCGAATTTCGAGCTTGCTGCCGATCGGCAATGGCCTTCAAACCAGTTTCATCTATCTGTACGAGGCTCGCGATTCAAAAATCAGTCTTTGCTCGACCTGCACCCCGGCACAGGCTGGACAGGTAGCCACCCCGTTCATGGGTTCTGCGGGCAACGCCGCCAACTGGGTACCAAAGCCCCCCTCGGTCGCGGGGCCCGAAGGATTGTTCGTTAACTACGGCAACTACGCCTATGGCCGTCCCAAGGCTGGAGTGCCGGTGGCAGGCACGGTTCTGGTTCTTTACAACACCGACTATCGGCGCAATCACTTCTTCGACCTGACCGGCACTTACTACGACAAGGACCTGACGGACATCGTGTACCGCTACGATTTCTTCTACGCACCGATGGTCGGAGTTGCGGTTGCCAACACCTCCGGGAAGCTTCAGGGATTACCCAAGGGACCCGGCGGCGAATGGACCGAACAGAGCCGCTGGATTATCGCCACCGACCGTCCGACCTACATCCCGTGGATATCCAAGCAGCACACCTTCCTGACGTTCCAGAACACGGTAACTTGGTATCCCGATCGGCCGCAGAATTGCGTCGCCAATTTGCTCCAGACTGCGGGCAAGGTCCGCGAATTTAGCGATTTGGCCTCCTTTGCAGCCACCGACTGGCTACTGAATGGTCAGCTGACCACCTTGAACTTGGTGGCATGGGACGTCGACGACAGTACCGGCACTGTCGGCTCAGTCAATTCCTACCGCTATTCGCGAAACGTCCTGTTCGGAGTCAACGCGGCGTGGTACTTGGGCCGCAGCGGGCGCTGGACCGACCCCTACACCTTCAGCCGCAGCCAGCGCATCAACGAACTTGAGTTCACGCTGACTTACGAAATCTAACCGGTAGCGGCTCTGTCGCACTAGCCTGAAAGTGAAAGGGCCGGTCCATTTGGACCGGCCCTTCTATTTCTGGACCTGACGTTTCCGCACCCGAGCGAGGCGCAGTGCCGATGGCGCGTCCTATGCCGGGGCGGCCATCTCCATTACGCCCAATTGGCGATACCACGGCTCCGTGCGCTCATTGATCAAATCGAGCTGGCGCAGGCACGGGATAATCGTGTCAACGAACAGAAACGAGTTGAACTGGCGCATCATTCCGAGCTCGGCGTCCCGCCAGGTCTTATTGCGGTTCAGTTCGGCCTCGATGTCGGCGGCTGAGATTCCGATCTCGTTGTGAAGCACGTCGTCGAAGGACAGGAATCCGTCCTTGGGCTTTCCGTCCACGAACTTGGTGACCATCATGTCGGAAGCGGTGAACGCGAACTCTTCCAGGTCTTTCTTGTCCTTGCCCTTCAGGTTCTTGACCGCATCCCTGAGCGCCAGCATCCCAAAGCCCACATGGCGCGATTCATCTTTCATGATGTATTCGAGCAGTTCGCGCAGCAGCGGGTCCTTGGTCTCGCGATGCATGAAGCGGAAGGCGGCGATCGCCAGGCCTTCGGCGATAATCTGCATCCCGACGTACTTTGGCTCCCAACGATCGTGCTCGAGGACCGCTTTCAGCAGCTTCTCCAATCCCGGATCGATCGGGTAGATGCGGTCGAGCTTGGTGATGTACTTGCGGAAGCCCTCGACGTGGCGCGCCTCGTCGAATACCTGCGCCGCCGCGTTCATCTTGGCGTCCAGGTCGGGGACCGCATCGACCAGCTGCCCGCAAACCATCAATGCCCCCTGTTCGCCGTGCAGAAACTGCGACAGCCGCCAAGCCGCCGCCTTGCGCGGCAGCATCGTTTTGACTTCGTCGCTTTGCGACTTGTACAGCTCGGTCTGGAAGATCGGCATCATCGACATATCCAGGACTTCGTTGTCGATCGGCCGGTCCCAATTGAGCGTAGTCGATACGTTCCATTGATCGCGCTTGGCGTTCTCGTACAGCCGATCCATTTGCGGAAACTTCACGTCGTATTCCCAGTGGAAGATGCTCTCCAAGGGCGTGTGGACCATCGTGCGGTCGTGACTCATTTAGAAAATCCTCCTGAAAAAAATGGAGCGGCGGTCAGGCCGCCGATGCCAAATCCATTACGCCGAGCTGCCGGTACCAGGACTCGGTGTGGTCGTTGATCAAATCGAGCTGGCGCAGGCACGGAATGATCGTATCGACGAACAGAAACGAGTGGAGTTGGCGCTCGAGCGCCTTTTCCGCTTCATGCCACTGCGGGTTGCGTTCGATTTCAGCTTCGATGTCCTTCATCGAGATGCCGAATTCGCCCAGCACCTGCCGGTCGGACAGAAAGCCATCTTTGAGCTCGCCGTTCACCTTCTTGGTCACCATCATGTCGCAAGCGGCAAACGCGAATTCCTCCAGGTCCTTCTTTTCCTTGCCCTTGAGCTTTGTCACCGCGTCACGCAGGGCGAGCATCCCAAATCCGATGTGGCGCGATTCGTCTTTCATGATCAGTTCGAGCAAGTCCCGGAGCAGCGCGTCCTTGGTCTCGCGATGCATGAAGCGGAACGCCGCAATCGCCAGACCCTCCGCGACGATTTGCATGCCGACGTACTTCGGTTCCCAGCGATCGTGTTCCATAATCCCGCGCAGGAGGCGCTCCAGTGTGGGATCTATCGGGTAGATGCGGTCGAGCTTGAGGATGTACTTGCGAAAGCCTTCGACGTGGCGCGCCTCGTCGAACACCTGCGCCGCCGCGTTCATCTTGGCGTCGAGGTCCGGGACCGCATCGACCAACTGCCCGCAGACCATCAATGCCCCCTGCTCGCCGTGCAGGAACTGCGACAGACGCCATGCGGCCAGCTTGCGGGCGAATTTCAGCTTGTCGTCGTCGCCGTGCGATTTATAGATCTCCGTCTGGCACAGCGGCATCATCGAGAGATCGAGCACCTCGGGCGCAATCGGACGTTCCCAGTCCAGCGCGGTCGATACGTTCCATTGATCGCGCTTTGCGTTTTCATACAGCCGATCCATCTGCGGGAATTTCACGTCGTATTCCCAGTGGAAAATGCTGTCGAGGGGTGTGTGTACTTCGGTGCGCTCGTGGCTCATTGCAATCGATTCCTCCCAAGCTTGATTACTGGCAACGGCCTCATGAACATGGGCCATTCAAAAAGTGCTTATAATTGCTGGTAAAATTGGGTTCGTTTCGCATTTTTTCTTTCGCAGGAATTTTTTTCGGCTAGTGAGCGGCGGCGCGCGCGGCGCGTTCCAATCCGCCCAAGGCAAAATCCACAGTGATAGTTTTGAGCTGCTCGTGCGAAATTTCGCGGCCGTTTAACAGCCACGAGATGACCTGCGAAAGCATCCCGACCGTCAGATGCGCGATACCCTCGGCGCGATCTCCGACGGCGGGCGCCAGGTCATCGCGGATGTCGCCGATGAAAATCTCGTGGACGCGAACCATCAGATCGAGAAACGCGGGACTGTGGCCGAAGACGATTCGGAACAGTTCTGGAGCCTGCGCGGCGGCATCGAGGATCGTGTTGATCGTGATCTTGAGTTTTTCGGCGGGATCGGTCACGCCGGCTTTCGCGTTCGCGAGCATTTTGCGCAATTCGTTCGTGCCGTGGCCGATCAGTTCGATGAAAATTTCGTTCTTGGTCTTGAAGTGGAGGTAGAAGGTGCCCAGCCCGACATCGGCCTCCGACGCGATGTCGGCGATGCGGGTCTGATGGTAGCCCTTGTTCGAAATCACATTGACGGCAGCAGTGAGAAGATCGATCCGCGTCTTCTCGCGCCGACGATCGAAACGATTGACAGGAACTTCGTATTCTTTTCGGGCGGATTCGGCCATGAAGTGATTTTTTAATCGGTTATGAATTGCATGTCAATAGCGACTTTTGATTCATAACTGAATTTAGATTCAGTTTTGTAGTTGGTGATGCCATCTTATTTGATGGCAAGGTTGCGGCTATCGTTGATCGATCGGTCAGGGAGGTGGTGGCGCGCCCGAATCGGGCGCATCGGGTGATCCACCGCCGTTATCGTCGGAGGGCGGCTGATCGCCTCCTTGGTCGGACGCCTGCTCAGTCGGCTCGGGCAGAACCACCGGCTCCGGGAAGTCGTAGCTGACGTTGCAGCAGAGCAGATAGCTGCTGCCGGCGCGAGGTTGTGCGTTGTATGCCTGCAGCGATCCGTCGGCGAGAACTTTGACCGCTTGATAGCTCGTCGATCCCGAGCGGCGTTCGATCTGGAAAACGTAATAGCTGCCGCGATCGAGCGGCTCCGGGGGCCCTTCCTCCGGGAGGATCTGCGTGAAATCGGCGGGAACCTTGCCGTATTGAACCTTTGGAAGCGCGAACTTGGTTGCGCCTACGCCGGTGATTTCGCCCAAGGCCCCCTCTTCTGATTTGAACTCCCAGATCGGCACGCCGCCGTCGAATCGCATTACTGTTTCGGTATGAGTCGAATCGCGCTTGGTGGTCGCGATGACTTCCGCGCCGAAATATTTGGTGACGGTCGCGCGCGTCATGATGTCGCCGGGCCGCTTGTAGGTGATACCGACACTGGCGACCGGCGGAGGGAGCGGCTCGCCGACGTCGTCGGCGGCATCGTCCGCGGTGGTGTCATCGCCCGACGACATCGCGCATCCGGCGAGCGTAAGCGACATGAACATCAGAATCACGGGAATTACCGCGATCCATCGCGGCCCTTTTTTCGTCGCGTCTGTCGCGATCGCTTTGTATGCCAGCATGATTATCGGTAGTCTTGGCGGCCCATGGCGGCGAATAATTCCGGCGAGAAGATAGGGCTCCGCCCGCTGCTAATTTATGCGCAAGGACAGGGAAGTCTCAACCTTTGCTCGACGCTGCTCGCCCTCCATTTGCTTTATTTTTATACCGACCGGATGGCGCTGTCCGCGACATTGGCGGGCATCGCGCTGTTTGCCGCGCTTACGCTCGATGCGTTGACCGACCCGCTGATGGGCAACATCTCGGACCGCGCGCGCTTCAAATCGGGGCGACGGCGGCCGTTTTTTATCGCGGCGCTACCGATGGCGATCTGCTACTACCTGCTGCTCGCGCCGCCGGCCGGCGTGAATCTGTTCGTGTGGCTGTTCTGCTTCGATTTCCTGATGCTGACGGCGCGCAAGGTTTACGAGACCGCCTACGGCGCGCTGATGCCGGAACTTACGCTCGATTACGACGAGCGCACGCGCTTGGCGGCGCTGCGCCAGATGTGCGGCACCGTAGGGGATGTCAGCGGCGCGCTGTTGCCGTTTGCGGCGGCATATTTTTTCTCGCGCGGCACGGATTTCAAGGCGGCGGGCGCGATCTGCGCGATCGCGGCGGCGGGAGGCGCGCTGCTGGCGTACCTCGGCTTGCGCGAGCGTCCGGAATTCAGTGCGCTGGAAAGCTCGCGACTGGGGCCGGCGATGAAGGCCGCGATGGCCAACCGTCCCTTTATCATCCTGCTGCTCGCGACCGGATTTGCGGTGATGGCGATTAATTTCCCGACCGTACTGCTGCGGTTTATAGCCAAATACTGGCTTCACGATGACGACGCGGCGGCGCGGATGCTGGGGGCATATTTTGCGGGCGGAATCGTTTCCTACCCGTTCTGGATGAAAATCGGCGGGCGGGTGGAAAAGAAGCAGGCGTTTGTGGGCGCGCTTGCGTGCAATGCGCTGGCTTCGCTCACGTTCATGGCGGTTACGCCGGAGAACATCCGGATCATCATGTTCCTGATGGCGTTCAGCGGATTTTCCGCGATCGGGATGTGGATCGCGCAAATGTCGTCATCGGCCGACGTAATCGAGTGGGATGAGGAGCGTACCGGGCAGCGGCAGGAGGGCGCCTACGCGGGCCTGATTTCGATGTCGATCAAGCTTTCGGCCGCAGTCGCGATACTGCTGATCGGCCCGATGCTCAATTGGATCGGCTACCGGCCCGGGATGGCGGCGCTCACGCCGGCGGCGGAGAGCAATCTGCGGCTGCTCTTTGCAATTGTGCCGGCGGTTATCTACTCGATGGGCGCGCTGGTCTTCATGCGATATCCGATCACCCGCGACATGCATTTCGAGATGCGCCAGCGCCTGGCCACCCGCAACGCCCCGGCGTGAAAAGGAGTGTCTGTAATTGGTCAGGAAATTGGGTTCGTTTCGTAATTTTTCTATTTTTCTCAGCCGAACTCCGATCGAACGGCGTTTTTCTTGCGCACCTGGCAGGCTGGTGTGGCCATCGCTTCCCTCCGCCTTGCGCTTTTCTCATTTCTCAACACCCTGCTAACCTGAACGCCCGGCATCGGCCATCGGAACGTGCCTAGCCGAAGGGGCGACCGCCGTGATTGTACTCTCTGCGCGCGCCGCACGTCAGGCTGAATCGTTCAGCTCTGAACTGGCTCGCCAGTAAGAGACGCATTTTGTGGATCGTCATCCTGAAGGCTAAGGCCTGAACGAAGTGTAGGGTCTCTCTATCCAAGCCAGCGAGATGCGCTGGCTTGACCGGTAGGCTTGTCCTGAGCCGTTCGACCTCGCTCAGGGTAAACTCCGCCGAAGGAATCCCGATCCTCTTCCGCGTCGCCGTCCCCTCCCCCTGTCACCCTGAGCGGAGGCTGCCGGAGTCGAACGGGTCTCGCGCGCGAAGCCCGCGCAACCCAGTGCGCGGTAGCGCTGATGATGCGCTTTTATCGCGAGCGCATGACGGTATCGTCACGCGCTGACAATCTTACCACGAACAGGCAGTTTTCTTTCTTTCCTATTTGATGCGGCCAAGAATCCCTGTCACAAGGTTCTGTCGCGCGAGTTCCGAACCCACAAACGGGTATCGGTTCTGCAGAAAACTCAACGTAATATTGCCTTGTGAGTAATCACGGGCAATTTCAAATCTTAATTCGACTAACGGCTCGCTGTTTAACTTCAAAACATCGATCGTATGGGAAATCTGGCCAATCAAGGCATTTTCCAAACCATCTCCCGGCTGCACATAAAAGCTCGCACAGTCCAAGACAAACCAGCCCGCTTGAATCGAAAAAGGGTCGAGCAGGCCCATCTTATCGCCCTTATCATGATTAATCCGAGAGCTGCAAAGCCGGTAATTGCTCCACTCATATGCCAGTTCCGGGTGTCGAGCTTTAGGCAAGAAGTGATCTACCGAGTAATCTGTAGGAAGCCAGCAGGCTGAGTAGGCGCAGATACTATTGTAGGCTGTTCGTAGGTCTTCTAGGCAGTTTTTCCAGAAACTATTTTTAGAAAATTGCTTGCTTGTGGGGCTTGGGCAGGACGCGAGAAACGAGAGCCCCGGAGTTCGAACCTTGCTGGCAAATCCGGCCGGTTCTGGCTGAGAGGAAACTGGTATCACAGCTTCACTCCTTTACTTTCGGCGAAAAACAGCCACCTAGGCCAAAATTGATCATCCTCAGGAAGGACCTTCCGGAGCTCACCCGATACCCGATGAATAACCCCAGCATCCGGTTTTACCGTCGACATAAGTTTCTTGGCCTCTTCCAGAATGGATTCACTTTCCCGTGAGCGAGCCTGGCGCAATTCGAATATTTCCGAGGTCAACCACCTGTCAACGCTGCCGTGGCGGATGAACGGGATCTCCGTGAATTCAGCTAACCCGCCGCCGGTTAACCGAAGATGGAACAGTTTGTCAGTACTGTCTGAGAATTCCGCCTCGATCGAAGCTAGAATGAGCGGAGAATGTGTCGCAACTATGGCCTGATACTGAAGTTCGTTACTAAGTATCGTTGCAACTTCCAGAAGTGCTGGTAATGCAACGCGCTGCCATTTTGGGTGCAAATGTGCTTCTACTTCGTCTATGAGTACCACGAGTTGCCGTTGTGGTGGGCGGTTTGAAAGTTTAGAGTAGATTTTATGTTCGTTCCAACACCAAACCAGAAGATAGGCCAAGGTAACGATACGTCTAACACCCGCAGACTCGTTAGTGAAAGGAACATCGCCGTAGGGGTGTTTAAGTGTCGGGATCTCACGCGCCTCTCCGGGAATTCGGATGGATCGACCCGGCTTCAACGGAGACATATCAGGGGGCGAAAGCTTTTCCAGTACGGCACAGAAGGTCTCAAAAATCTCGCGCTGGTCGCTGCTATTTTGCCAACGAACCCAATCGCGTAGAAGCCCTTCTATTTGCCCTTCGAGTCCATTTAAAACTTCGTCACGGGAAACCACCAATGCCGCAACGCGCTGCTCGCGCTGAATTGGCGAGTGCCGGGCAGGGTCCCACACGGCAAAGGAACCATCGACTCGGGCATAAACAACCAAGCCCGGAAGAGTTGGCCGCCCCTTGGGCGCGGGCCATTGCTGCGTGTTCCAGTCATAGCGGATTGTTATTGATTCTGGGCGACTCTTGCTGGCAGCGATTTCAAACTTGATGCTGACCGCAGGGAGGGACTGGTCGGGATTCGGAAAAGCCGCCCGACCGGCCCAATGGCCGGTTAGCGCCCACCAAGCACATTCAAGGATAAAGGTTTTCCCGAGGCCGTTATCTCCTGTAATAATCGATAGCCGTTCCGCCGGCTGAAAGGAAAGGTGTGCGCTCGGACCAAGACCCTTCATCTCCAATAGGCGAAGCGTTCCGCCGACCTCTGGAACGCTGTCTGGCGCCGGCTTGATGACTTGCAGTAGCCTTTTATCAGAGTACGCTTCATCGGTATACAGCTCCTGCTTCCTATATACGGTAGCAAGGAACAATTTCTCGCGTTCTTCACGCGATACATAGAAATCTGAAAAGAGCCGATCTTCAATCGCCTTCGTCCCAACAGCGGTCTGCCAATTATGATTCCGATAGATCCAGATCGCTAACCACAATGCTGGTATAGCGTGAACCTTATCTATATCAAGTTCCTGTTTTAGAATATCTATATAGTTAGTGCTCCAACCCCAGAGATTCGTGTTCCTCGGATGAACAAATGCCCCACCCAAACGCCCCCTTGTGCGCGTACTTTGCGAGCCAGAAAAGGGATACTTGTGAACAATCCAGCCGCCCTCTCTACTTGAAGTGCGAAAGGGCTGGAAAAAATACTCAGAATTAGGGTTCGGTTTATAGTACGTGTCGAGAAATGCCTCTTCTTCGTGATTGATTGAAAATGGAATAGCCTTGCCAATCGGCAGTTGCGCCTTCTTGCATACTAGGTACGAGATTCCAAAAAACGGGTGAAGCGAACGAAGCTTCTCGATTGCCTCCTGAACGATTTCGAATCGGAAATACATTCAGAGGATCGTAGGCGCATCCCGCAGTTGGTCGACCATGTAACGGCAAAAATCGGCGTGTAGATCTATTCCGGTTGCACAGCGCCCAGAAGCCAACGCCACTCGTAAAGTCGTACCGGAACCTGCAAACGGATCAAGTACGCGGCCTCCAGGTGGGCAGCCAATTTTGAGACACCTTTCGACAAGTTCATCAGGGAATGGGGCGGTATCAATACCATTGGTGGGCTTCGGCCTTGCCGCAATGGTCCAGACGTCTTCCTCGACTACAACGTCGGCTAATGCTTGGCGATTAAAAAAGTAGTTTCTTGACTTCGCAAACATGAATACGTTTTCGTAGCTTCGCCGCGGTCGGTCTTTCACGGCTTCGGCAAGAGCATGTTTGCGATGCCAAATAATAGCACTGCGTAATACCCAATGTCGCTGTGCGAGTTCTAGTGCTGTACGCCAAGGTATTCCGATTACAGATTTTGGCCGGATGCCAATACCTACGCCGCCGCTCTTATCTACTGCACGTAAGCCGAACCGACGTTTTGCGCTCTTGCGGTCTATGCCCTGCGACTCGCCTTTGCCAGAATAGTAGGTATCGCCAAGATTCAGGAAGAGGAGACCGTCTTTTCGCAGAACGCGATACACCTCGCTCATGATATCGGCTATAGAGGTTATATATTCGGTAACTGTGTCTTCATGGCCGATTTGGCCTTGGATGCCATAATCGCGGAGCCAATAATAGGGGGGGGAAGTGACGACACAATCAAACTGATCTTCTGGAAGGTGAGCGAGAACCGTCCTTGCGTCACCGCAATACACTTCCCATTTCTGGCGACGCCCGGTTGCGCCACACCAGCGTTTCAAATCTCTGGAGCACCCGGCAGTTCTGGCAACAAGTGGGCCCTCCCCCAGTCTCACAGTTCCACCCTTTGCTGGCTGTGATGGTGGCGCCTGTGTTCGGGGACCACGGGGGCGGTTTCGTCGGATTCAACGCGCACCATTTGGTTGTGCTTTATAGCATAGGTGGAAAGAGCGGCCAACTCTGGAGCGGGGTCTCAGCGACGCCGAACGGGTAGGAATCGCTCGGGATGATAGAAAAAAGCAGCAGCCCGGCGCACCATCGGTTGCGCGCGCTGCGCGCGCGAGATCCTTCGACTCGTGCAACGCTCGCTCAGGATGACAAAAAGCGCGGGGCGAGGCGCGGAAAAAGATTCGGGATCCCTCGACTTCGGCTCGGGATGACAGAAAGAGGGCGGCATCCGGGATTCCTCACGCGCCGGCCTCGCGCGGGAATGACATGGAGAGGGGCAGGGCTCAGGGCTTCGGCTCGGATGACCAAAAAGGAGAGACTTCTCGGAGCCAAATGGTTCACGACCTTGCCGGGCCAACTCGGCAGCCGTACAATAACCCGCATGAGCGGCCATCGAGCGCGGGTCGAGAAAGGGAGGCTGATTCTCGACGAGCCGACAACACTGCCCGAAGGCACGGTTGTCGAGTTGGTCGCCGACGACGAGGGCGACGACCTTTCCGATAAGGAACGCCGCGCGCTCCACGAAGCGCTATCCGCGTCTTGGCAATCGGCTGAGCGGGGGCGTCTTCGCCCGGCATCGGCGATTGTGGACGAACTGCGCCATCGCCGGTGAGCCTACCGGTACGAACCACCCCCGAAGCGGACGCACAGATCCGCGCGATCGATAAATGGTGGCGCGAGAACCGCACCGCCTCATCCGAGCTGTTCGCTGACGAATTGGCCGCGGCGTTCGACCTCATCGGTCATGCACCCGGCATTGGCCGCTCGTATCGGCGTTCTCCCGTATCAAGCACACGCCGCATCCTCCTTAAAGCCGCTCGCTATCACGTTTATTACGCGTCAAGCACCAATGAGGTGCGAGTGCTCGCAGTGTGGCATGCACGGCGCGGCGTTGGACCACCGCTTCGCGCATAAGGCGGGCGCGCCCCTGCCAGACAGGGCAGGATGACAAGCAATAGAGGGGGGAGCGGCGCGGACGATCCTGCATCCGTCAGCGCAAGCCCAGCAGCGAACCAACTATGACGCTCAGGAAGAGCGCCGCGTCCAAGATGACGTGCGACATCATCGATGCTTCCAGACCATGCCGGAGGTAGAGAGCGCCGAGAACGATTCCAACCCAGGTCTGCGGAAGCGCGAGCGCGACGATCGGGGCCAGGACGTTCCATTGATATGGGGCGGCGAACCCACGGTCCAAATGCACGAGCCCAAACGCATACGCTTGCAGGATGTTCGCGCACCATAGAACGCCCCGTTGCGGCCTACCCGCCGGATCGCGCCAGAGTTGCGAAATTGCCAGCGCGCAAAAGGTGAGAACTACCAGTCTGTAGGCAACCTCTTCGTAGATGGCCGTGCCGGCGCTTGCGCTGAGCGCGCCGAACGCAAGCTGGCCCGGCATTTGTCGAACCGCTGGCGGACTGAAGCCCCGGCTCAATTTCGAGGGCCCGGAAATGGGCACGAATCTCAACGTGTGTTCCACGATGGCAGCCGCTCGCTCGGCTGCAATGCTGACCAGGGCATACAGCATCGCCGGCTTGAGAAAGCTGTGTAGCCGCCGGCCGGGCACTTCGTTTCTCAGCCGGGCCGACAACCATGGCGATCCGGGCAAGCCCAACTTCGGCACAAACCATACTGCCGCGGGCACCAAACACACCAGAATCAACGTCCCTCGATGAAGATGAAGCGGCCCGTTGCCGCTGATTGATTTTATCAACGGCAATTCGAGCGCAATGCCGGCGACGGCAAGTCCGATAAAGGCGGCGGACTCCTTCGCCCAATCCAAGAGCCGCCCCGCAGGTGCCGGTGTATCGATTGGTGCGGATGATCCCAGCGGTTGCGTCACTTAATCGGTGGCAGGAAGTCGGGCATGTCCTTGGAGGCCTTGAGCTTCCAGGCCGGTTTGCGCTTCTGCAGGAAGGCGGTCACGCCCTCGTAGGCGTCGGGCTGCATCCCCGCCCACATGAACGTGCGCGTGTCCATCGCCTCGACTTCGTCGGCCGATTCCTCAGTCATGAACCGGTAGATTAGCCGCTTGGTCATCGCGACCGAGACCGGGGCGGTGTTATCCGCGATGTCTCGCGCCATCTCGCGGACCTTCGGCATGAATTCCGCGTCGGGCCACACATGGCTGACGACGCCGAACTCAAGCGCCTCGCGCGCGCTGATGACCTTTCCCGTCATCAGCAGCTCGTTGGCGCGTGCCAGTCCGATCAAGCGCGGCACCGTCCACATGCTGAGCGCCTCGGGCGTGATCCCGCGCCGGACGAATACGAAGCCGATCTTGGCGCTCTCCGCCGCCACGCGAATGTCCCACTGCATCGGGAGCGTGATGCCGACGCCGACCGCCGGGCCATTGATCGCGCCGATAATCGGTTTGCGGATGTTCCAAGGGCGCACCGAATGCGGCTGGAACGCCTCCCCGGTTTGCGCGCGCTTGTCATAGTCGAAGGTCTCGCCGCCGGTGCCAAGGTCGGCGCCCGCGCAGAATGCGCGGCCGGCGCCGGTCACGACGATTACCCGCACATCGTCATTGGTGTCGAATTCGGCGAATGCATCGTGCAGTTCCGCGCCCATCCGCTGGGTATAGGCGTTAAGCCGCTCGGGGCGGTTGAGCGTGATGGTTGCGACGCCGTCTTTAATCTCGGTCAGAACCTGGCTGGCCATGCGATGTTCCTCCTGCGGGCAAATCCGCGCTCCGCATTCGCGTTATAGCCCGCAATTGGCCGATTGGAAAAGCACAGGGACAACGATAGTTGGAAAGAGAGGTCCGGTAACCGACGCGCGTCAGCGGCGGACGGGGCGGGCCTCGGCCGTCTCGCTCACCGGATCGCTGGTGCTCAGCATATCGCGCCATCCTTTTCGGCGGCGGGAACCGCGCGGTTTGGCGCCAAGGCGCTGCAGGTGCAGTTCGAGGACATTCTTTAGTTCCTCGTTCAGGAGCTCGATTTCGACCTCCTCCGGCATTTTCGGACGCGGCTGGCCTTCGGCGACTCCACCCTGGCGCCGGCGCCCGTAAAGCTGTTGGAGTCGCAATTCCGCCTTTGCCAGAGAGGCTTTGTATTTGTAATCCAAATGGCCGAGGGCATCGGCGAGTCCGGCCAGCGCGACGAACCGGCGCCGCATCCGCCACCATTCGAACATCGACACCAGCATCACGCCGAACATCAAAACCGCAGCCACTCCAATGCTTGCGGCGGTTGCGCGCCACCAGGTAAGGGCCTGCTGGTTCGCCTGCAATTCGTGGTTATCGGCGGTCAGTTCCTGCACCTGGCTTTGGAGCGATCTGATATCGTCCTGCGCCGACTCGGCCTTTTGGTTGGAATTACGCAATTGAGCCGCGGTACCGTTCAATTGCGATTGGAGCGTTTCCACCTGAGCGGCGAACGGATTTGGCACCTTAAGGACATCGCCCGCGACCAATTCATCGTCCGGATTAATTTTATTGGCATGTGCCAGCGTCTCGGACGGAACTCCGAACATCTTTGCGACGCCGCCGAAAGTATCGCCGGGGCGAACGGTGTAGGGAATCATCGCGGCCGGATGCTCGGAAACCGCGGCAGCCGGCGCAGCCGATTCAGTCTTCGGCTGGATTACGGGAGGAGTCTCAGGGCGTTCAACCGGTGCGGAAGGACCAATCGATGATTCGGTTACGTCGGTCTGCGCCGTTGCGATTTGGCAGTATGCCGCGAAGGCGACCGCTACCGCCATCCCGGACAATGTCAGTTTGATTCGCCTGAGTCTCATGGCGAAACCATCAATACATCAAGTATTCATCAGATGACCGCGCGGGTCTAGGGTTCAAGGGGAAGAAAGATTAATTCACGGCGCTAATTTCGTCTAATCCGAGTGGAATCGAGCATTAGTGGCGCTGGTGGGCGTAGATGCTTCGCAGCCAAAGCATCGCGAACGACGCTGTTTGCCATGGCTGCGTTATGATAGCTAGGCATCATGAGTCAGAATTCTTTAACGAAAAGGTGCAGAAGATGAGAACAAAATTTATTTTTCCAGCCGGAATACTGGCCATTGCCGTATCGATCGGGGTTGCAAACGCCTCTCAATTATTCGTCTACCCGAAAAATGGGCAAAGCGCCGAGCAAAAGGATCGCGACGAGTACGATTGCTACAAGTGGGCGAAAGAGAACAGCGGCGTCAATCCGAACGCTCCCGCCCAGACGGCCAAACCGGGAGAACGAGCGGGCGCGGTTATCGGCGGTGGCGCCAAGGGCGCGGCACTCGGGGCTGGAATGGGCGCGATCGCGGGCAACGCCGGCAAGGGAGCCGCAATGGGAGCGGTTGGTGGCGCGGTTGTTGGGCGGCGGCAGCGGTTGATGAACGAAAAGATGGAACACAGCATGACGACCCATACCTACCATCGCGCCTTTGCGGCCTGCATGGAGGGTCGCGGGTATACGGTGAAATAGATCGACAGACTGATTTAGCCCGGGTCTCGTTTTTCAAGCGTGATGTTAAATTCATAGGATGCAAGAAAACCCTTGATGGGGTTGGGTTCGATTTGGACGGTGTGTTGGAATTAGCCGCACGAGCCTCCGATATGTCCGGGAAAGCGGCCGGAACGGCCCGCGGCGGGCCAGGACCAGCGTCGAAACTGCCAAACTTTGCGCAGAGAGGCGGGTCGCCATTTCAGATTGGTCAGGATTGGGGAGTGATGATGGAGAACCCGCTCAATTTGGTAATCGGGGGTTTGCTCTTCGTACTGTTATGCGGCACGAGCGCGTATGGCGCGCCGACGTCGGGATTTATCGACGCGAATGGCATCAAGGTTCCCTACCTGATCGATGGTACCGGCGAACCGGTCGTATTGATCCATGGCCTCGATTCCAGCGCGGAAGCCACTTGGCAAAAGCCGGGCACAATGGAAGCGCTGGCGAAGAATCACCAAGTTATAGCGATCGATTTGCCGGGATTCGGACAATCCGGAAATTCCGACGAGTCCACCGCATACGGCGACCGCTGGGTCGATGACGTAACGGCTCTTCTCAACCAACTGAAAATCCGCAGGGCGCATATCGTCGGCTACTCAATCGGTGGGCTCGTCGCATTAAAATTCGTCGACGAGTATCCGGACCGCGCAATCTCCGCAACGCTGGGCGGGATGGGGTGGCTGGAAGCGGACAGCGGCCTGGAGAGAGACTGGGTGCGGAAGCAAAACCCGCTTGCCTTCGGCGTCAGCCAGCTCGCGCTAACGCGAGGCGATCTGGAGTCGATTCAGGTTCCAGTTATTATACTCGTCGGCGACTACGATAAATCGAACGAGTTCTATGTAGCGCCCCTTCAAAAGCTGCGTCCCGATTGGAGGGTCGTTGCGATAAAAGATGCCAATCACCTCACTTGCGTTTCCAAGCCGCAATTCATCGACGCACTCGTGAAATGGATCGATGCTAACCGACAAAAATAGCGGGGCAGCTCACAGTGAAGTCTATTCTTGTTGGATGAAATCCGAGGAACCAAAAACCCGCTCTTCGGACGGGAACTCACCGATCTCCATTTAGATGATCTTTCCCGCTGAGCGCGTGGGCGGATGAAGGGCGGCATAGGCGGCACCGACCACTCCGCCGGTGGGGCCAAGCGCGGCGCGGACGATGTTTGCCTGCGAGTACATGACCTTGAAGGCGCGAGCATGCACTTGGGCCATCATCGTGCGGCGCATGTACGGCAGAGCGCCGGCCACTCCGCCGCCGATTACAACCAATTCCGGATTGAAGATGTTGATAAACGACGCAACCGCGACGCCTAAGTAACCGCCCGCAATCGCGAACATTTCGCGAGCCAGCGAGTCGCGGCGCCGCGCCGCCGCCGCCATCTTGCGGACCGAAAAGTTTCCCTCAGGATCGGTTAAGTACGCGGGTAGAGGAGCCCCGGGGCGAAGTCCGCACCGCTTTTCGATCAACCCGCGCAGACCCGACGCTGACGCATATGCTTCAAGGCATCCGCGTGCACCGCAATCGCACGGCATTCCATCGGATTCGACGGTGATGTGTCCCAGCTCGCCCGCCATTCCGCCGCCGCCATGAACCAGCCTGCCGCCCACGATGAGCCCGCCGCCAACTCCCGTACCGAGCGTGAGCAGCACCACGTCCGTTTTGCCTCGCGCCGCGCCGCGCCAGTACTCGCCCAGCGCCCATGCGTTGGCGTCGTTTTCGACCACGACCGCGCGGCCCATCAGCGATTCGAGCCTGCGTTTGAGCGGGTACGCGCTCCAAGCCTTCACGTGCGGCGCGGCCATCACAACTCCGCGATACACGTCGAGCGGGCCGGGAACCGCGACTCCAATTGCGTGTGGCCGCCCCCATCCGCGCCCACGCGCGGTTTCCAACAGGTGATTCAGTTGTGCGGCGATATTTTCAGCGACTGCGCCGGCATCGCGCGTGGCATACGACGGAGCCTGCTCCATCAGGAGTACCTCTCCCGCAAGCGACACTGCGGCGCACCGGATATTGGTGCCGCCCATGTCCAGTCCCGCCACCCATCGGCGCGTCATCGTCCGGCCGGATCCTCGGTTTTTCCGGAATGTTTCATAAGCGCCAGATATTCGCGATTTCCGGCCGCTCCTGCAATGGGCGATTCAATCGTGCCGATGCATTCAAGGCCGATCGATTCGGCGAACGCGACGACGCCCGCGACCGCCTCTTGCCGGTGAGATTCTTTGCGCACGATGCCGCCCTTGCCGACCTTGCGCCGCCCAACCTCGAATTGCGGTTTGATCAGCGCGACGATCTCCGCGCGTGGCGCGGCGAGAGTGAGTACAGCGGGTATAACCAGGCGCAGCGAAATGAAACTGGTATCGATCGTCACCAGGTCGGGAACGTGCGGCATGTCGGCGGGAGTGGCCAGCCGGATGTTCATGCGGTCGAGCACGGTCACGCGCGGATCGTTGCGCAGTCTCATCACGAGTTGCCCGTAGCCGACATCGATAGCGATAACGCGTTTCGCGCCGCGCCGGAGCAGAACGTCGGTAAAACCGCCGGTGGATGCGCCCACATCCATCGCCAGGCGGTCCGTGGGATCGATCCCGAAATGGTCGAGCGCCGCGATTAGCTTGTACGCTCCGCGTGAGGCATATTCGGGTCCGCCCGGAATCACCGTAAGCTCCGTTTCCGCCGTAACTTTCATGTCGGGCTTGCGCGCGGTAAGCGTACCGATGCGCACGCGCCCGGCCATTATCAGGCGCTGCGCGCTCTCGCGGCTTTCGGCCAGTCCGCGCCGCGCCATCTCGGCATCCAAGCGCACGCGACCACCGGCGGCCTTGCTAGAAGGGGGTTTCGTCGTCGTCCTTTCCGCCGCCCCGGCCTTTGGGATTTGCCTCGAATGCGGCGGTGCGCAATTCGCCGCCGGAGTCGCGGGTCAGAATTTCGATCTTTTGCTGCGCCTCGTCGAGCTTGCGGTTGAGCGTTTTGACCAATGCGATGCCGCGCTCGAAGGCCTCGATCGATTCTTCCAGCGTTAGTTCGCCCGAATCGATTCGGGTAACGATTGCTTCCAGGTATCTGAGTTCGTCTTCGAATTTCCTTGCTCGCGCCGCCATCACAGTCCTCAATTCTGCCGCGCGATCGCGCGCGCCCTGATTCCGCCCCGGGACAGCCGGATGTCGAGTTCGTCGCCCGCCTCGACGGTCTGCGCATCGAGCACGGCGCGTCCATTGCGCCGGTTGACGACGATCGCATAGCCGCGATTGAGCACGCTCAGCGGAGATAGCGTGTCCAGACGCACTGCCAATTCGGCCAGCGCGGCGCGGCTTTTTTCGAGCGCGCGGGTGGCGCCATGCTCCAGCGATCGCGCCAGCGCCTGCGTGCGCAGGCGAATCTCGCGCACCATCGCGCCAGGAACGCGGATGCGGGCGGAGAGATCGTCGATGGTTTCGCGCAGGTCCGTGGTCCGCCGATCGATTGCGGTGAACAGCGCTGCCGCGGATGCATCAGCGCGCTCCTTCAGTTCCGCTTTGCTCGGCACGACCATCTGGGCGGCGGCGGTGGGTGTGGGCGCGCGAAGATCCGCAACGAAGTCGGCAATCGTGTAATCGATCTCATGGCCGACCGCGGAGACAACGGGGATCGCCGACTTGAAGATGGCGCGCGCGACGGCCTCCTCGTTGAATGCCCACAGATCCTCCAGCGAGCCGCCGCCGCGGCCGACAATCAGCACCTCCGCACGAGCATCGCGGTTGAGGTCGGCGATTGCGTCCGCAATCTCCTGTGCGGCGCCGTCGCCCTGCACCTTGGCGGGACGGACAATCACGTGCAGATTGGGAAAGCGATCGAGCAGCACGCGCAGCATGTCGTGCAATCCCGCGCCGCCACGCGCGGTTACGATTCCCACGGTCTGCGGCAGGAATGGAATCGGCCGCTTGCGCGCAGGATCGAACAAACCCTCCGCTTGTAGCCGTTTCTTAAGTTGTTCAAAGGCAATCTGCAGCGCACCCGCGCCGCGCGGCTCGATCTCTTCGGCATACAGTTGAAGCTGGCCGCGTGCCTCGAACAGGCTGACGCGTCCGCGAACGATAATTTCGATTCCGTCGGTGACCTTGAAGCGCACGCGCGAGAATTCATTGCGGAACATCACAACGCTGATTGCGCCGCGCGCATCCTTGAGCGTGAAATAAAAATGATTCGACGGCGCAAGCCGCGCATTCGAGACTTCGCCCACCACCCAGCATTCGTCGAGATTGGACTCCAGCGTGTCGCGCACCATCCGCACTAAATCCGATACGGCGATCGGATTTGCGCGCATCCCCTCCGGGGAGAATTCAAGCGACTCGTCCATCAGGCTTCAATTTAGCAAAATCGATCGAAATAAACCCGCCCGGCACTAGCAGGGTGTTGAGATACTCGTGGATATTGATAGCAATGCAACTCAGTTCTCAACACCCTGCGTGAAAGATGGCCTCTTTCCGCCATCTTCTCCCCCGCTCTTTCGCGGGGGAGATAAGAGAGAGGGAGCAGGCTGTGATTTATCAACAGCCTGCTAGAGCAGCTGTTCGACGATTTGCTTGGAGAGCGGCTCGCGATGGCGCATCCGGCCCAGGTATCGCACGGAGGTCAGGCGGCGGAGCGAATCCTCATTGGTCTGCGATGCGATCGATTCCGCCGGCTCGACATCGCACAGGATGTAGCCCGCAACGTTCAGGCCGCGTGCCGCCGCATATTTTAATGTCAGCACGGCGGCATTGAGGCATCCTAATCGATTGCCGATAACGACGATGAGTTCCAAATTCAACCGGAGCGCCAAATCCGCGTAGTCGGTGTCCCAAGTGATCGGTACGGTAAGGCCGCCCGCGCCCTCAACCAGAACGGTATCGCTCTCCGACGCGATTTTATCGAAGCATCGCTTGATTTCGCCAAGATCGGGCGGCGCGATGCGGTCGATTTCAGCGGCTGCTGCGGGCGCGAGCGGAGATCGATAGCGATACGGACAGATCAGGTCGATTGGCATCGCACATGACGCCGCGGCGGCGAGCGCTCTCGCGTCGGCCGGTTCGAGGGTTCCCTCGGCTTCTTTGCAATCGGTTTCCGCAGGTTTCATGACACCGACGCGCATTCCGCGTGCGCGCAGCGCATAGGCAAGCGCGCATCCCACCGTGGTCTTTCCCACGGCGGTATCCGTGCCAGTGATTAGAAAACGCCGTCCCATTGGGATTGTCTTAGCCTAGCTGGTGCGCTCGGTTACTTCGACAATCGCCGCACGCGTCACGTCGAGGAGTGTGTCGAGTTCGCTTTCAGTGATCGATAGCGGCGGCATTAGGACGATCACATTGCCGAGCGGGCGAATGACGACACCTGCGTTGCGTGCGGCCATGATGACAGCCACGCCGATTTGGCGCTCGGTTTTGTACGGGACTTTTCGCGCAGGATCGTCCATCAACTCGATGCCGGCCATCATTCCGCACTGACGGATATCGGCGACATTCGCCAGCTTGGCGAATCGATCGCGCAACCCGTCTGCAAGTTGTGCGATGCGCGGCTGGATTCGGTCGAGCACGGCTTCGTCGCGGAAGATTTTTAAATTCGCGCGCGCGACGGCCGCGGCGAGCGGATTTCCCGTATAGGTGTGCCCGTAATAGAAGGCGCGAAAATCCGCCGGCTCGCCCAGAAACGCCGAAAATATTTTTTCGCATGCGAGGGTCGCCGCAAGCGGCAAATATCCGCCGGTGATTCCCTTGCCCATGCATAATAGGTCCGGCTCAATCCCGGCATGTTCGGATGCGAACATCTTTCCGGTGCGGCCGAATCCGGTTGCAACCTCATCGCAGACGATGAGCGCGCCCGCCTCGCGGGCCACCGCGGTGATGCCGCGCAGGAATTCCGCGGAGTGCGTCCAGATTCCCGCCGCGCCTTGAACCATCGGCTCGATCGCGAGCGCCGCAAGCTCGCGGCCATGCTCCTGGATGAATTGGCGCGCGGCAGACAGTGCTTCCTGGGTTGCCGCTTCGGGCGCCATTCCGCGCTGGAATCGAAATATGTGCGGCGGATCGGTCTTGATCGTTGAAAACAGCAGCGGACGGACGTGGCGATGGAACATCTCGCTGTAGCCGAGGCTGACCGAGCCGATCGTGTCGCCGTGGTAGGACTCAGTGAGTGTCAAAAAGCGCGTGCGATGGGGTTGGCCTGTAACTTGCCAATATTGGGCTGCCATCCGGGCCGCGACCTCGACCGCCTCCGCGCCCGAATCCGAATAGAACACACGCGAAAGCTCTGGCGGTGCGATTTCGACAAGCTCGCGCGCCAGCATCGTTGCCGGAACGTTGGCCAGGCCCAGCATCGTCGAATGTGCAATCTGCTTCGACTGTTCGATGAGCGCGTCGTCGAGTTCGCGCTTGCGATGGCCGTGCACGTTGCACCACAGTGACGACACGCCGTCGAGGTACCGCCGCCCCTGCGTATCGATCAGGTAGTTGCCCTCGCCGCGTTCGATGATGAGCGGATCGGCGGCCATCCAGGTGCGCATCTGCGTGAACGGATGCCATACGAAACGATGGTCGAGTTCTTTGAGTTCGCGGTAGCGGGAATCGCTCATCCAGCCCGCCTCACGCGTTGCGGCTTGCCTTGGATCGAATGTTTGCGTTCAGCACGCTGCCGGCTCTGGACGAAGGCGCGAAGCACGGCGTCGATCTGCGTCTGGTAGCGTCTGCCGTGCGCCTTAAGCCAATCAAGGATGTCGCCATCGAGGCGAATGTGAATGTCGCGCTTGGGATGTGGCAGGCCGATCACTATCGAATCGTCCCAGTCTTCCGGCAAGGCACCCTCGTCCCGATCCGCAAGCCGATCGACTTCCGCCTGGGGCATCGCGTTAACGCGCTTCCAGTCGGTCTTGCTGCCGCCGCGCGCGATTCGGCGTCGGATCTCTTCAGCCGAAAAGCACGCGATATTTTCCTTGTTCCGCATATATTTCACGCGGCCCTCGGGCTGAATCGCTCGACGACGATCTCCGCCGCGCGCCGCCGGACTTGGGCGAGATCGTAATTTACCTGCATCCGCAGCCATAGATCCGCCGTCCCGCCGAAAGCCTTTTCGAGCCGGAGCGCCATTTCCGGCGTTACGGCGCTCTTGCCGTTGATGACGTTGTAAAGCTGCTGGCGCGTCACGCCAAGCCCTGCGGCAGCGGTGGCCACCGACAGGCCAAGATCATCGAGATTTTCCCGGATCAGTTCGCCGGGATGGGGCGGGTTCTTCATCGGCATCGTCCGACACTCCTATCCTTCAGTGATAATCGATGAGATCGACATCGCAAACGTTCTCTCCGTCGAAACGAAAAATAATCCGCCAGTTCGCTCGCACCGTGATCGCCCAGAAACCCCGGAGACCGCCCTTGAGAGGATGAAGATGAAATGCATGAACCTCCAAATCTTTCGGATTCCGAGCCGCGTCGAGCGCGGCAAGGATAACGCAAATTCGGCTTAGGTCCTCGGCGGGAACTTTCGATGAATCGTCTTTCTCATAGAGGCGTCTTAGGCCGCGATGCCGAAAGCGCGTTACCACTTAGTTATCTGTAAAACGTCAATTAACATTTGTCAACAGGCGCGAGGCTCGGAAACCCCGTGGCTAACTTATTAAGCCAAGTCCCCGGCCAGCCGCCGTGAACGCCATGACCGCTTCGTCCAGGTCGGCGCGCGTATGCGCGGCGGTCGGAGTCACGCGCAAGCGCGCGGTGCCTTCCGGAACTGTCGGCGGGCGGATTGCGATCACGTAAATTCCGCGCTCCAGCAGCCCGGCAGACATGTTGATCGCCGCATAAGACGCGCCAATCATCACCGGAATTATCGGGGTCTGCGTCGGCGCGATCGTGAAGCCGGCCGCGATAAGTTCCCCGCGGAGGTATTCGGCGTTGTCCCACAGCCGCTCGATCAGAGTCGGATCGGACTCGATGAGATTGAGCGCGGCGGATGCCGCGGCGGCCATCGCCGGGGGGAGCCCCGTCGAAAAGATGAAGCTGCGCGCACGATTAATCAGGAAATCGACAAGCGGGCTCGACCCGGCGATGTACGCGCCATACGCGCCGAGCGCCTTGCTTAGAGTGCCGGCGTGGATGTCGATTTCCTTTTCCAGTCCAAGCTTGGCCGCCAATCCTGCTCCTCCCGGCCCGACCACGCCGATGGCGTGCGCCTCATCGATCATCACGGCGGCGCGATGACGCCGCGCAAGGTCCACGATTTCCGCAAGCGGTGCGCAATCGCCGTCCATGCTGAAGACCGAATCGGTGACAATTAGGCGCCGGCGTGCGTCGTGCGATTCGCGGAGCAGCGCGGCCAGATGATCGACGTCGCGATGGCGATAGATCTGAATGGCCGCCTTGCTGAGGCGGCATCCGTCGATCAGGCTGGCGTGGTTCAGTTCATCGCTGAAGATCACATCGCCCGGGCCGGCCACGGCGGTAATCGCGCCGATGTTGGCCAAATAGCCGGAGCCGAATACCAATGCCGCCTCAACGCGCTTGAGCCGCGCGATGCGCGCTTCCAATTCATGCAGCGGGGCGAGGCTGCCGGCGATCAGGCGCGATGCGCCAGCGCCAACGCCGTAGCGGTCGATCGCATCGGCCGCCGCGCGCTTTAATGCGGGATGCGCCGCCAAGCCCAGGTAATTGTTGGACGACAGCATGATGAATTGGCGCCCGTCCGCCTCGATTCGTGGCGCGTGAGCGCTGCCGATCTCGCGCAAATGGCGGCGCAAGGAATCGCGCCCAAGGGCGTCGAGCGCGGCGCGAAATTCGTCGTCCAAGATGCCCATTATCGATCGAGCTTAGCTCGCCAGCGCGCCGCTTGCACACCACTGGCGCTTGAAAGTACCGTTCCAAACGCAGCAGAATTGTAATGTATCGGCGGTGCAGCCAATTGGATTGCCTGCGCCGGCTGGGAAATGGACAAAGATTCCGCGAATCAACCGCTCTCCAATCGGCGCCACGCGCTGCTGCTGGCCGCAGTGCAGGAGTTTATCGCCACTGCCGGACCGGTGGGATCCGCGCAAATCGTTTCGCGTCATCAGCTCGGCGTGCGCGCCGCGATGGTTCGCAACCTGATGGCGGAACTCGAAGAGCGGGGCTATCTCCGTCAGCCGCATACCTCCGCCGGACGGGTGCCGACGGAGCGTGCGTTTCGCTACTACGTCGATCATCTGGGGACCGGGGCGCGAATCGGATTCGAGGACCGTGCCAAAATCGAATTACACTGCTCGGCCGGACCGCGCGGGTTGATCGATGTGTTGCGCGATACGCCGCGGCTGCTTGCGCTGATGACGGGGCAGGCCGCACTGGTCATGGCGCCGCGGCTGGAAACGGCGATTCTCGAAAGCGTCAACCTGGTACGGCTGCGCGAGCGCCAGGTGCTCGCGATATTCACGGCCAGTGGCGGTGGCGAACAGCATCGCATTGTTGAGACCGAACGCGACCACTCGCAGGACGAACTCGATCGGATGGCGCGCTACCTTAACGAGTCGCTCAAGGGCCGCACGCTGGAAGAAGCGCGAAAATGGATTGCGCTCCAGCTTGAGGAGGAGCGGGCGCGCTACGATCGCTTCATGCTTGAGGCGCTGGCCTTGGGCGGCGCGATCGCCGATCGCACGGGCAGCCCGGAATTGTATGTCGAAGGCGGACTTGGCGCGCTGGAGCAGCCGGAATTCTCCGACCGCGAGAAGATTCGCGGACTGCTGCGCGCGCTGGACGACAAGGCCGCGCTGTTGGAATTGCTCGAACGCGCAATCGAGAGCGGCGGGCTTACGGTTTCAATCGGCTCGGAAAATAGCGATCCGCGCCTGTCGTCGCTGAGCGTAATCGCGGCAAAGTATGCCAGCGGCTCGATGCCGCCGGGGAGCCTTGCGGTGGTTGGTCCGGTCAGGATGGACTACGACCGCCTGATTCCGCTGGTCGATTATACCGCACGGGCATTGTCGCGCCTGATGGAACCTTGAGCGCGCGCAAGGTTTATTTTTTCGCACAAAACTTTTGCGATCTCAGGTAGGCAACCGAGTTGTCGGTGAGTGGAGCGTCTGCCCTCGCATTCGCCTTGACGGCCGCGCCACTTCCCGGCTGGAAGTAGCAGGTCAGCTTAATCGACTGTCCGGCCGGGATCTGGAAATCCAGCGATTCCGGCAAGCTCGGCATATCAGGCGACCCCGTCCGCTGCGGTGTCCCGCCTCCGCCCGCCAGATCGTTGCACATCCGGACCGCATCGATAACGCAACTACCCGCGGGAGCGGGCTTGAGCTTGAACTTCGAAAGATCGACCACCGTACTGGGCTGGCTGCTCGTGCAAGCGGAAGCGACCAGCGCAGTCGCGGCTATCAGCGACAGCATTCGCCGCATGCGCTTCATGTCGGAACAACCTGTGATTATGCGGCGGTAGAGGCGCGCGCGGGCGCATCGATGCGCGCGGGTTCCGCCAATTCGACTTTGCGGCAGCGTAGGATCAATTCGCTGCGGGCGATATAGGCCGCTTCCAGCACCTCGAAGCCGTGCCGCTTGAGAATCTCGCGCAGCGAATCCTGCGTGTAATGCGTGATGTGCTCGTCCTTGTAGCCGCCCGGCATCAGGAACCCGTAAATCGGTTCGACCGTGCGCCAGCCGATAGTGGCGTAGTCGGGCGTGCCGAGAATCAGCGTTCCGCCGTCGCGCAGCACGCGGCGCATCTCCCTGAACAAGACTTCGTCGTACGGGATATGTTCGATAACTTGCGAGCTAATCACGCAATCGAAGATGCCGGACTTGAACGGCAGTGCGAACGAGGATGCGTTGACCAGCGGGATGCCGTAGCGGCGCAGGAAACGGAGCTTGGGGAAGCCAAAATCCATGCCGACAGCGTCATTCAGGCTCTGCACGATCAGGCTGGAACCGCATCCTGCGTCCAAAGTGAGGCCGCTGCCGCGCGCCCAGTTGACGGTGATTCGATGCCGCCGGCGCTGCCAGAAGCGCTGGAACGGAATCAGGCTGTAGAATGCACGCTCGTCGTAGTCGGCCGATTCCAGCGAGTTGCGAGTCTTCCAGAGGTTCCACACCGAGCCGGCAATCGTCATGCCGAATGCGAACAGGCGCGCATGCGAGCGGCCTGCGCCGCGCGGAAAATAGACGAATGGAACTTCGACAACGCTGAAGCCGCGCGCGTACGCGCGCACCAGGATTTCCTGGCAGACCTCGAAGTTTACGCTGTTGAGCTTGAGGTTCTCGATCGCCGCGCGCCGGTAGAGGCGGAAACCGCTGGACATGTCCTGCACCGGCATCGACAGCACCCGATGCATCACGATGTTCAGGAACTTGCTGGTGGCCTTGCGGATGAAATCGGTATACGCCACGCCGCCGCGCGTGTAGCGCGAGGCAACCACGATGTCGGCGCGGTTGCGCGCCCGCCACATCTTCCCGACGAAGTCGGGATCGTGGGACATGTCCGCGTCAAGAGTGAGAACGTAGTCGCCGCGCGCCTCGGCAAATCCGGTCTCGATCGCGCCGGCATAGCCGCGGCGGCGCTCCTTCACCACACGCGCGCCGAGTTCGGTGGCGACGTCGGGCGTGCCGTCAGTCGAGCCGCCGTCCACGACGACGATCTCGAAGCTGATGTTCTCGCGATCGAACCACGCCTTAAGGCGCGGAATCAGCTCGCGCAGATTGGCGGCTTCATCCTTGACGGGCAAAACGACAGACAGGTCCATAATTGCTTAGTTTCCTTTACGCATTATCGCTGGAAAAGGGAATAAGCGCAAAATTGGCTTTGCGGCACGAATTGTTGCTTTGGGATGCTTGCCCGCGGGCGCGGCGCACCGTAGCTTCGAGGAGGGTGGTCATGATGCGGATGGCGGTGGGCGCACGGCGCAATTCAAGATTAGGCATTATTTCAGCTTTTGGGATGGCTTTCGCGGTCGTGGCGGCGACGCCGGCACTAGCGGCTCGGCCGCATAAACATCGCGCGGCGCAAAAGACCGCTGCTGAGAAGCCGCCGCCTCCATTGGCCGTCCCACTCGATCAAATCCACGTGCTGGGCGGAATTCCGGCGCCGTTCGAACTGGAGGCCAAAGCCGCCTATCTAATCGATGTGGACACCGGCGCAGTCCTGTATGCATACGCCGAGCATCAGAAGATGCAGCCGGCCAGCTTGGCGAAAATCATGACTTTCTACCTCGCCCTCAATGCGCTCAAGGCCGGCAAGATTAGCCTCGACACCAAGATGCCGGTGAGCGAACAGGCATGGCGCCTGTCAGTCGATCAAACCGTGTCGCACATGTTCCTTGAAGTGGGACAGCAGGTCGCCGTGCGCGATTTGCTCTACGGGCTGATGGTTTCCTCCGGCAACGATGCCGCGGTTGTCGTCGCGGAATACCTGGGCGGGAGCGCGGAGTCATTCACGAAGATGATGAATGATGAAGCCGCACGAATCGGCCTGAGCGAAACTCACTTCGACAATCCCGACGGACTGCCGGCCGAGGGTGAGTACACCACCGCCTCCGACATGGTGAAGCTTGGCCATACGCTACTGCGCGACCATCCCGAAGCGCTGACCTACACGTCGGCCAAGGAATTCACTTTTCACGATATCGTGCAGCGAAATTTCAACACGTTGCTTTTTTACGATGCGCGCGTTGACGGAATCAAAACCGGCCATGTCGATGAAGCCGGATATCACTTGGTCGCATCCGCGAAATCCAATGGCATGCGGCTCATCTCGGCGGTGATGGGCACCAAGAACATGGAAAAGCGGCGGCTTGAAACCGACAAGCTGCTCGATTGGGCTTTCCGCACGTTCGTGGATTACCGGCCGAACCTGAAAGCGTCGGTCCCGGCGTCGCTCCCGGTGCGCGGCGGTGTCGCAGAAACCGTCGCGATTGGGCCGGCCACCGATGCGGTCTTTACGCTACCGCGCGGCGAGGAGACCAAGGCCGCAATTCAGTTCACCCCCGCGGCGGCATACTTGGAAGCTCCCGTACCCAGCGGTTCGCAGGTCGGCGAGATTTCGATCACGCTTGCCGGCAAGCCAATTGCCACCGTTCCGGTGGTAACACAGGCCGGCGTGGGCCGGGCGGGATTTTTCGAGCGGATGCGCCAGAAGCTGCATCGCGCGCTGTAGCGGAAGCGGAAAGCAAACCCCTCATTTCTCGATCCGCAGGGTATAGATTCCATCGCGGGCCGATGATTCCAACATGATGTAGCCCTCGGCTTCGGCGGCGCGCGGAATGTCACGCGCGCCACGAGGATCGTCCAGTACTATCTCAAGTTGCTCGCCGCGGTGCATCTGCTCCAGCCGCACTTTCGTATGCGCCCAGTTGAGAGGGCATTTGACGCCTCGCAAATCGATCCGAATTGCCACGATTGCGAAAATTATCACAAGGAGTGCCAAATCATAAATGCCGCGCCACCGTGGAGATTTCCTCGCGCGCTCAAACTTGGCGACCCGTCGTCGATACCTCACGGCGGGAGATAATGCCGGATGTAGTGATATACGGTCGTCGCTGATTCGTGCGCGCGCTTGCGCTTGGATTCGCGGCGTGGTTTCGTTTGGATGGCGGCGCGGAATGGATGCTCCGTCGGAAAATTCAATCTTTGGAAAAATCGAATTAAATGAATGCGAATGCACCGGCCGCCCGAGAAGAGGTAATCGAATACTCTAATTTTGCGTCGGTTGTGACCGGCGAAGGTGCATGGGCCCCGGCCGGCTTCCCGCTGCCCGATGGGAGTTTCTGGAAGTACTCGGAGCCCGACGCGGTTGTAATCGTGCAAGACGGTTTTCTGCGGGTTGCCGCGGTTCCCTACACGCGCCGGCATGACTCGATCCAGATTCTCGACAATGCCAAGCACATGTATTTCAGCACGCGCAGCTTCGAGTGTCCCAAGGGTGGCTCGATTTCATTTTCGCTCGATCTATCCGCGACCATCGTTCATGGCGCGCCGGGCGATCTCTACGATGCCTTCGTGTCGTTCAACGTGCTGGATTTCTCGACCGGTGCCGCGCTGGATTTCTTCGTCGGCAACGATGTATTTGCCACCGTCTATGCCAAACTCCCATTCCCCGGCGTGCCTGTGAACGATCCCGTCCACGGTCCGCGCCATTTCTGCCTGTTCGAGGAGATGCACGGAATCACCAAGCCGGGCCAATTGCATCACTTCGAGATCGCTTACGATTCCGCCGCCGATCGCGTGACGTTTATCGCCGACGGCAAGGAAGTGCGGAGCTATTCCAATGTTCCCGTCAAGCTCGGACCATGCACCCTGGCGCTGGGCCTGATGAGCGAGAAGGACATCATGCCCGGCAAGGGCAGCGTTTCGTGCCGCGGGCAGGGCGCGGTTGGAAAATGGGGTAACGTCCGGATCGTGCGTTATTTTCCCGCAGCGCTGCCGTAGAGAATCTTCCGAGGATCGGGCGCGATCGCCGAGCCATCGGCGCGCATCGTGCGATGGTTGAAGTCGGGATGCTCGACGCGCAACGTCAAATCCGAATCGGCGGCATTTGCAGGCGTAGCGAACACGGCCCGGCCGTCATCGGATGTAGTCGCTTCCGCCAGGATCGCATCGCCGCTTCCGCGCAGCGATACGTGCACGCCCGTAACGGGCGGATGGTCCCCTTCTGGAAGATGGTCGTTGTCCAGCACGGTGACGCGCATGCTGCGCAAGTCGCGCGAGCGCTCCAATTCCACGCGCAGGTCGCGCAGATAGATCATCGGCTCGGCGAACACGCCCTTGATTCCCTCGCGGGCCGGCTCGCATGCCGGGTTGGCCTTGAGTTCCACCTGTTGCGCGGCCATCCCGTGGTCGGAAGTCATGATGAACAGCGTTGAATCGAACAGGCCGCGCTTGCGCAGCAGATCGAGGACCGCGCCGATTCTCGCGTCGGTGCGATAAAGCGCTTCGCGCAGCCCCTCGTGATGCGGCCCATAGTCGTGCCCGGCGCCGTCGGTCAGTACGAATTCATGCGCGACGAACACCGGCGCCTTTTCGCCCGCATGCTCGAACAGATTCAGGACCTGCGCCATCCCGCGCAAATCGACGATTTCCTCGCGATACATCGCGGCCTTGTTATCGGCCATCCAGCGCGGGCTCACATCGGAGATGAACTCCTGCGTCAGTTCGCGAAGCCGCTTCTTGTCGCCGACGACGCGCCGCTCGAAAACGGCATGATCGGCGCCGCGCCCCTGCGGTTCGTGAATCGACGCGGTAATCGCGCCCGGGCCGGCCACCCGCTTGAACGCCTCGTACAACGTCTCGACGTCGTGATTCAAAAAGCGCTCGGTCTCAAAAATGTTGCCCTGGATCGGCACGGTCTCGCGATGCTCGCGCAGGTGGAAGGTCGGGTTGACGACATCGTGATGGCCGCACCATGCGCCGGTTAGAATCGTCGAATGGCTGGGCCAGGTGATACTGGGGAAATTGACGATCGATCCATGCGAGAGCATCGCGCCGCGCGCAACCAAGCCGGCCAGATTCGGGATCGAGCCGGGATTATTCTCAAGCTGATAGCAAAGCTCGGAATGCGAAAGGCCGTCGAGCAGGAACATATATGCGCGCGCTGGCGGCGGTTCGGACGCGTCGATGATTCCGTCCAGCGGCGCACCATCCTGGCGCTTAATGTACACGCGTGACGGAGTTCCGGCGGCGCCGCGGCCGTCGATTTCCGGAAAGCGCATCAGCTTTGCAATCGTCGGTGCGATATCGACCGCGCGCGACCCCAATTGAAAGCGTCCACGCCGCACTCCCGGCCCCGCGAATACCAGCGGCGCTCGCGATTGCACGACATCGAGCGCGCCATGCTGTCCCGGCTGGATGCCGTAGGTGTACGCCTTGGGACTGATGATCAGGTCGGGCCCGCGGGGACTGTCGAATACCTGCGCGATTCTCTCGTACGCGTAGGGATGGCTTACCACATGCGGCTCAAGCCATGCGGCATTGGGATCCGTGGTCGGATGACCGCTTGCGCTTGCGGCTTCGAGCTCCTCCTCGATTGTCGAAATGATGTACGGGTCCTGGTTGGCGAGCGGATTTTCTCCGATCTGCTCGACGATTTTGAAAGATAACGCGCCGCGATCATCTACTTCGCGATGAAAGCGGATCATCCCGCGCCGCGACCATACTTCGTACGCGCCGTTTCGCCACGTCGCGACGATATCGACCTGGTCGGCTGCGGGCGGTTTGGCCAGCAGCGCCAGGATCGCGCGGTTGCCGGATTCGTCTTGATGGGCGTCGAGGCCCTGGCCGCCTTTGCGTTCGGGTCCGTGTACTTGTGCCATTCGCAGGTTCCTCAATTCGGTAAAGCTACATTCTGGCGCATTGAGGGATATTTGCGCAAAGGTATGGTGCGGCGGATCGCGGGCGCAAATACATTAAATTCACGTGTTTGTAATATGTCGGCTTCTTTGCCATTTTGTTCGCGCATCCGGCGAACTTCGCGCTGGCATCGGAGGCGTTATGATTCCATTGCTCTCGCCTGAGGAGGCGCAAAAGCGAGGCGCCGAGTCCGGGGTTCCATCTCCGCTTACCACCGTCAATGCGTTCCGCGTGCTGCTCAACAATCCCGCCGTGGCGGGTCCGGCGGGCAGGATGCTGGCGGCGCTGTTGTTTGGCGGTTCCCTTGATGCGCGCCTGCGTGAATTAATCATCCTGCGCAATGGATGGCTCTCCGGTTCGGAGTACGAATTCTGCCAGCATGTTGCCGTTGCGCGTCGCCTCAAGATTCCCGAACAGGACATCCTTGGCGTTCGCGATCCCGCCAACTGCAAGTCGTTCAATGAGCTCGATCGCGCGGTAATCAAGATGACCGACGATTTGATGAAAGGCACCGACATCGGCGCTGAAGTGTGGTCGATCCTCACGCGGACTTTTCAGGCGCCGCAACTTATCGAATTAGTTATGGTCGCCGGGTATTGGCGGCTCTTTGCGGCGTTTCTAAAGGCGGCACAGGTTCCGCTGGATGAAGGCGTTGCCAGTTGGCCAGAGGGCGTGAAGCCGCCGGCCGCACTTGGCTGACTATGGCGCGAAAGCGAGGAAAATCGAACGATGGCATCGGGATTTGATTTTGGAAATGCGGCTGCGGCCGAACCGTACTGCGGGATGCTTGGGATTCGGCTCGAACATGCGGACAAGGACCGCGCAAAAATCGGGTTGCCGTTTCGCGAGGAGATAAGCAATCCGGGCAATCAAGTGCACGGCGGCGTCGTGTCATCGATGCTCGGAATCGCCGCGCGAATCGGCGCGCTCTCGGGGCTTGATATCTCCGCACCACCGCTGACGAATACGATTGAACTTCATTGCGCCTACCTGTCATCCGCCGTGGGCGAGGAGATGATCGGCGAAAGCCGTGTGCTGCGCCGTGGCAAGGAACTGACGCACCTCACCGCCGATGTAAAGACCGCGAATGGAAAGCCGATCGCGACCGGAACCGCGATATTCCGGAGCGTTCCCGGCCCGGAGGCTACCGCCGGGACGCCAGCCAACCCGCCATTTCCGGTTGAGGAGAGAGAGATTCCCCAACTGGCGAAGATGCTGACCTCGGTCGCCTTCATCGGACGGCTTGGAATCCAGATGGATTACTATCATCAGGGGCGCGCGCGATTGCGCCTGCCGTATCGCGCCGATTTGGCCGACAGTGCGGGCTCGATGCATGAAGGCGCGCTGGGAGCACTGATCGATACGGCGGGAGCGATGGCGGCATGGTCGCTGGTGAAGGCGCAGCCGGGGATGCGCGTATCGACGATCTCAATCGACGTGAATTTTTTCGCATCGGCACCGGAGAAGGGTGTCGCCGCGTATTCGTACAATTATGCGCGCCGCAAGGAAGTGTATTTCAACCGCGTTGATGTGATCGCGGACGATGGGACGATCGTGGCGTCCGGTTCGGTGATCTATCGAATCGTGATCCCGGAGTAAGGCGATGGCGACCAAAAGCATGGCGGTGGTCCAGACCGGACCGCATAAGCTGGAAATCCGCGAGTTCCCGCTGCCCGAGATCGGCGCGGATGACGGCCTGCTCCGGATGGAGGCGTGCGGTATTTGCGGCAGCGACTACGAACAGTATGAAGGCGCGTTCGGCGGAATCCGCTATCCGGTAATCCCCGGCCATGAACCGCTGGGGATAATCGAAAAGATCGGCCCGGCCGCCGCGAAGCGATGGCAAGTCAAGGAAGGCGACCGCGTCGCCGTCGAGGTGATGCTTCCGTGCGGCTTCTGCGAGCAATGCCGGTCGGGACAGTACCGCCTGTGTTTCGGTAAAGGCCGCATGTCGGCCTACGGTTACACGTCATGCAAGGAGCCGCCGGCTTTGTGGGGCGGCTATGCGGAGTACATGTATCTCGACCCGCATACGGTGCTGCACAAGGTCTCGCACAAAATCGCTCCCGAAATTGCGGTGCTGTTCAATCCGCTGGGAGCGGGTATCCGATGGGCCGTGCAGATGCCCGGCACGACGATCGGGGACAGCATCGTGATCCTCGGGCCAGGACAGCGCGGTTTGGCCAGCGTTGTTGCCGCGCGCGAGGCGGGCGCCGACAAGATCATCGTCACGGGGCTGAAGCGCGACGCGAAGAAACTCGCGCTGGCGCTCGAATTCGGCGCGACGCACGCCGTCAACGCCGACGAAGTCGATCCCGTCGTCGCGGTGCGCGATATCACCGGCGGCAGGGGCGCGGACATCGCGGTGGATGTGGCGGCATTCTCCGCCGACACGGTGGTCCAAGGCATCGATATGGTGCGGCGCGGCGGGACGGTGGTGCTGGCGGGCACCAAGGGGCCCAATATGATCAAAGAACTGATGAGCGACAAGATCGTGTTCAAGGAAATTCGCATACTGGGCGCGATGGGGGTGGACTACAATTCGTACGCGCCCGCCGTGCGCATAATCGAATCGGGCCGCTACCCGCTTGAGAAGATGCACACGCATACGATGCCGCTGGAAAAGGCCGAACACGCGATCCAGATCCTTGCGGGCAAAATCCCCGGCGAAGAAGCGATTCACATCGCGCTCAAAATGTAGTCTGGCCGCGTGATTTACCGCTGCGGTTCGGGCGGGGAGGGAGGTTTTGGAGCGGGCGCGGATTGCGCCGGCTCCTGCACCACGCGGGTTTCGCTGACGGCGCGAGCGTGAATCGCCTCGGCCATCGACTTCAGCCGCTGGTCCACCAAATGATTGATTGTTCCCGAATCGCTGATTTTTCCGGCGCGAATCCCAGTCAGAATCTCGATTCCATCGTCGATCGTATCCACCGGGTGGATATGGAATTTTCCTTGTTCAATCGCCGCGACCGTCTCCGCGTCAAGCATCAAATTGGCAACGTTCGATCGCGGCACCAGCACTCCCTGCGTGCCCGACAGGCCGATTGCCTTGCATACGCGGTAGAAGCCTTCAATCTTTTCGTTGACACCGCCGATCGCCTGCACCGTGCCGTGCTGATCGACCGAGCCGGTTACCGCAAGGTCCTGGCGAATCGGCACGCCCGACAGCGCGGATAGGAGCGCATACAGCTCGGTTGAACTGGCGCTATCGCCGTCAATTCCCGAGTACGACTGCTCAAAGCAGATCGACGCGGTCATCGCCAGCGGATGCGATTGCCCGAAGCGCGAGCGCATGAAGCCGCTCAGAATCATGATGCCCTTGTCGTGAGTGGAGCCGGACAGGCGCGCCTCGCGCTCGATGTTGATCACCCCCGCCTGACCGAGCGCGACCGTCGCGGTGACGCGTGCGGGGCGGCCGAAGGCGTAACCGCCGACATCGAGCACGGCCAGTCCGTTGATCTGGCCCTCGCTCTTGCCCTTGATGTTGACGATAAGCGTACCTTGGGCGATCAGGCGGCGGATTTCTTCCTCGATGAAATTGAGCCGCAGCCGGCGCTCGCCAATCGCGCGTTCGACATGCTGCGCGCTCACGCGTTGGGAATTTTCCCCGCGGGCGAAGTAGGCCGCCTCCCGCGCGAGATCGTCGATCGGCTCGAGCATCGCAAGCACCCGCGCACGATCGCCCGCCATCCGCATCCCAAATTCTACGATCCGCGCAAGCGCGCCGGCTTCGAACGGCGGCAGCTTTTCGCGGCGCGCGAGGGCGCCTACTCGGCCGGCGTAATGGGTGGCCGCGGATGCATCGGCGTCGACCGCCGGACGCATCTCGGCTTTCACCTTGAACAGTTCGGAGAAGTCCGGATCGTAGAAATAGAGCAGATTGTAAAGGTACCGCCCGCCAATCACGACGACTTTGGCGCTGATTTCGATCGGCTCGGGCTTGAGGCCGCTGGAAAAGAACAGCGGAATCGGCTCCAGCGTTTCCAGCGTCATCCGCCCGGACTTGAGCGTGCGCTTTAGCGTGTTCCATACGCCCGGTTCGATCACGGCATCCTCGAGGTCGAATACCAAATAACCGCCGTGCGATTTCAACATCGAGCCGCCGATGATCCGAGTGAAATTCGTGCCCTGGCGGCCCAGCGGATCGATCCAGCGCTCGATTGTGCCGAACAGATTGCGATAGGTGGGTGCGTCTTCGAGCACGACCGGCGCTCCGTGCGTGCGCGAATTGTCCACCATCACGTTGACCTGGTACTCGAACCAGCGCGGGCCGTCATCGCCAAGTGGCGGCTGCATTTGATCGGGCGGCGGCTCGCGGAAGCGGTCGAGATGGGCCAGCATGTGCTCGGCCACGTTCTCCAGCCATGCAGTGACGCCGGGATTGTCGAAGTGATGCTTTAGCTGGTCGATCGACGGCGTGATCAGCCGTGCTGCGAATGCCCGTTCGACCGCGCGGATGTCCGCGATCATTTCGCGCACGATCTCCTGCTGGCGCATCATCAGGCCCCCCAGTTCGTTCTGGAGTTCCGTCTGCGCGATGCTCAGCTGTTCGCGCTCGGCCTCGGTCTTTTTCTCCATCGCGGCGCCGAGCGCGTCGGGCGATTCGGGCATTTTGCCGTCGATCAGCGGAATGAAGATTACGCGGCCCTGCGGCGTGCTCTGGATCGCGAAACCGCGTTCGCGGGCGTGGTCCTCGAATTTTCCGAACAGGTCCTGCGCGCGCTTGTTGTATTTGTCGCGGAGCGCGGCGCGTTCCTGATCGAAATCCTCACGCCGGAATGCCTTGGGCAGCTGTTCGACGACGAAATGAAGCAGCTCGGACATCCGAGTTCGGAGCTCCACTCCCTGCCCCGGCTTGAGATAGATCGCGGATGGCGATTCCGGACTGAGGAAATTATTGACGTACACCCAATCGCCCGGCGTCGGCATTCCGGCCGCCCGCTCCGCCAGCAGGCGCATCACCGATTCGCGTTCATGGCGAGTGCGCAATCCGCTGACGAAGACGTTATATCCGGGCCCTTCGATTCCGATCGCAAGGCGGATCGCGTCCAGGGCGCGTTCCTGGCCCAAGAGCGGCTCGGCGCGGCCGTCAAAGGCGGCACGTTCGAGCGCCGCGGAATCGAGCGGAATCGGCGCGCGCAATTGGTCCGCCGAAAGCTCCGGATGAGGCGGTGCCGAGACGAGCGGCGCCGATGCGGTCACGGCGGCAGTGTCGGGTTTCTCAGCCATGGTGCAAAAGTGCAAGCCGGTTGGTTATGGCTTCCGCTGGTTGTTTTGGCGGATTTTCTTTTTGGGCAGCATGATTGTCAGGACGCCGTTGGACCATTGCGTGACCGCCGCTTTGGCATCGATCGCGGTTGCGAACGAAAAGATGTTCTCCAGCGCCTCCCCGGACAGTGACGGGATGCGCACAGTCAGGCGCTGCCCGGATGCGTCCACCTGAATCTGGGACGGATCAGCGACGCGGGCGGTGATCCGCACTTCGTATCGATCGGCGCGATCGATTATCTGGGCGCGTTCGGCCTCTGCTCCGGGCCGGAATGATTTCCACGGGTCGATAAGCAGTTCGTCGAAGATTTCATCGAGCGCGCGCTCGAATTCCTCGATTCCAAAGCCGCGGCGGATGGACATGGCGGATAGTTTTCCATGAAATTCGGAAAATTGTAATGGCGCGCTTGCCTGCGCGGGACCAGCGGGATATCGTTCACTTCGTGGCGACGATATCCAAAATTCTGGCGGCGACCGATTTTTCCGAGGATTCCAGCCTTGCGCTGCAATACGCCGAGGAAGAGGCGCGCAAATTCTCCGCCGAACTGATCGTCCTGCACGTCGATCAGCCGCTGGCTCCCGTGATTATGACTCCGGAGCTTGGCCCCGCGATGGACGTGGGCGCGATGAACCGGATTGCGGAGGAGCAGCGCCTGATGGCGCAGCGCGAGCTGGACAAAATCGTCCGCAAGCTGCGCGACGGCGGGCTCAAGGCCAAAAGCATGCTCAAGGTCGGGTCTCCGTTCCTCGAAATCCTGCGCACCGCGCAGACCGAAGGCGCAGATTTAATAGTCCTTGGCACGCACGGCCGCACCGGCTTGGCGCACGTTCTGCTGGGCAGCGTGGCCGAGCGCGTGGTTCAAAAGGCGCATTGCCCGGTGCTGACGATTCGCCACCCCGACCGCAAGTTCAAGCATCCGCTTGAGAAATAGCGCCGGCCCTCGCCCCGTATCAGCCGCAAATCGCGCCCATTGAATCGGGCTCGCATCGGCTGTTAGTAAAGCCGTAATGTTTTCGTCAAACCGCCGCCGCTCGCATGCGTTCGTCCTGTCCGCGTTTCTGTCGCTGGCCATAAATGCCGCCGTGCCGTGCGGCGTCATCGCCGCCCCGCCGGCGCAATCCGCCGTGGGGCAGCATGCGATGGTCGTCTCCGAGAGCGCCGATGCCACGCATGCCGGACTGGCAATTCTCAAGCAGGGCGGAAATGCGATAGACGCCGCATGTGCGACCGCGCTTGCAACCGGAGTAACCAACCCGGGCGCATCCGGAATCGGCGGCGGCGGCTTCATGCTTATCTATCTGGCCAAGCCGCATGCGCTTTATTCGCTCGATTTCCGCGAGACCGCGCCGCTCAAGGCAACTCCAGACATGTACATCCGTAACGGCAAGGCTGACGAAGAGCTGGCGCGCACGGGAGCGCTGGCGGTTGCGGTACCCGGCGAAGTTGCGGGCATTGATGCCGCGCTCAAGCGCTTCGGAACGATGAAGTTCCAGCAGGTCGCCGCTCCGGCGGAAAAACTTGCACAGGCCGGCTTTGCCGCCAGCCCGCACCTGGCGGACGAAATCGCAAAGAACGCCGCTGCGCTGGGCAACGATCCGCAATTGCGCGAGGTGTTCATCACGGCGGCCGGCGTGCCGCACAAGGCCGGTGACACGATCGTCGAGAAAAATCTGGCCACTGCGCTGAAGGCGCTGGGCGACGATCCGGCGGCGAATTTTTATCATGGCGATGTTGCCCGGCACATCGTCGCGTTGATGAAGGCCGGCGGCGGAATCATTCGAAAGGCCGATTTGGCCGCCTACCAGCCGGTTTGGCGCGATCCGATTCATCATCCGTACAAGGAATATGAAGTGTACGCGATGCCGCCGCCGTCGTCGGGCGTGGTGATTCTGGAGATGCTGGGGATGCTGTCGTCGGGACGGCTGGCGGGGCTGGGCTTGAATTCAGCGCCGTATTTGGCGCGGCTTATCGAAGTGATGCGCCAGGGGTTCATCGAGCGCGCGCGCCTTGGAGATCCCGCATTTAATCCGGCGCCAATCGATACGATGCTGTCGGATGCGCATATCGCGGAACTTCGCGACCGTGCGATGCATCATAAGGCACAGCCGGATGCAGTTCCGGCTCACGATCACGGAACCTCGAATCTGATCGTGGCTGACAGCGCCGGCAATATCGCCGTGATTACCACCACGATCAACACGGCGTTCGGGGCAAAAATCTCCGTGCCCGGCATGGGAATCATCCTGAACGACGAGATGGACGATTTTTCGGTCGCACCGGGAGTGCCGAACGCATATCAATTAGCGGGTGCCGCCGCCGATGAGATCAAGCCGGGCAAGCGCCCGCTCTCTTCAATGTCGCCAATCATTGTTACGAAAAATGGGCAGCCGGTGATGAGTGCCGGCGGCTCCGGCGGCCCGATGATCGTAACCGGAGTTCTGCAGGTGACGCTTAATCTGCTCGACTTCCATATGGGGGTGGCCGGCGCGGTTGCCGCCCCGCGCATCCACGAGCAGGCCTCGCCCGACGTGGTCAGCGTGGAGCCGGAAATTCCCGTTGCGGCTACCAGCGAGCTGCGCCAGATGGGTTATGCGCTTAAAATCACGCCTACGACCGGCGCAATCGGAGCGGTGACGATTGCACCGGGGGATCTTCGCGGAGCGTACGACCCGCGCAAGGGCGGGGGAGCCGAAGGCTATTAGGCTCGATTTCTCCTGTCCGGATTTGCTGATAATTTGTGGATAATGACCCGTTCGCATTCGCAGCCTTGACGCGGCGACAGTAATTCACGCGGTCGGCTGACTCGCGGCGCGGCGCACATGGAATCCATCAACCGCACTCCTTCAACAAAGCAAAACCCTGAGCCGCTCCAAGTCGAGGGTTCGGGGGAGGGAGATACGGCAGCCGCGGCCCCTGCCGAAGAGCAGCAAGAATCGTCCGCGTTTCAACCGTTTTTTACGGCGTTTGGCGCGGGCAACGCGCAAGCCGGGGCCTGGCTCGCGCGACTGCTGATAGTCACGGCTCTGGTTTACAGCCGATGCTTAAAGGGCGAGTTCGTATACGACGACCACGAGTGGGCAAATCATCGATTTGTCGCGAACTGGTCGTTCATTTGGAAGTCGCTGGTTCACGATGCATGGTGGTTCTCCAATCCCGATCATTCTCCCGCAAGTTCCTATTATCGGCCGTTTCTGGATATCTGGACCGCGCTGAATTTCCATCTGTTCGGTTTGGCTCCGTTCGGGTGGCACGCGGCGATGGTGGTTCTCTATCTGATCGTCGTGTGGCAGGTGTTTCGCGTATCTGTGCTGTTGGCGCGCGATCAGTGGACGGGTCTTTTGGCCGCGATGCTGTTTGCGCTGATGCCGGCGCACGTCGAGTCAGTCGCATGGCCGTCGGCGATCTGCCAGCCGTTGCTGGCGGGGTTCGAGCTGGCAGCATTCGAGTTGTACCTTCGCCGCCGCGAGATTCATCCGCCCGATGATCGACTCGTGCGATGGCTGGGCTGGTCGCTGTTGTCATTCGCAGGGGCGCTGCTGACTTATGAAAGCGCAGTAACATTTCCGCTTCTAATCGCCGCTCACACGTTCATTTTTCAGGAAGGGAAGAGCGATGGCGAAGCCGGCGGCGAGAATCCTCCGGTAATGGAATCTGCGAGTTCAACGCTCAGAGATCGAGTACACGCGGCGGTCGCCGCGATGTCGCCATATGCGATCGCGGTGGCGGTCTACTTTGGCGTGCGCTTTTGGGTGTTGGGATTTATCAGCCGGTCATATCCGGGCAATCGCACGTCCGCGCTCGAAGTCGCGCTGACGCTTCCGGGCGCACTATGGCGGTACCTGATGATCCTCCTGCTCCCGTGGCGGGCCGGCCCGGTTCATCACATGGATATCGTCCAAAGCGCCGCGTCGCTGGATTTTCTTCTGCCGATGGCCGGGCTAATCGCGGTTTGCGCCGTGAGCTTCACGTTACTGAGAAATAACTCGCATCGCCGCCTGTATCTATTCTGTGCGGCGTGGTTTCTGATCGCGCTTGCGCCGATGCTCAATATCGGCGGTCTTTTTCTGCAGGCATTTATACAGGATCGCTACGTTTTCTTTCCTTCGTTCGGGTTTTGTCTCATCGCCGCCGATATGGCCGCCGGGTTCGCTCGCGGCAGCGAGTCGCGGGAGAGATCCGTTCTGATCGGAGCGCTGGCCGTGGCAGCCGGATACTCGGTACTGCTCATTCAAATTGAAGGCCTATGGCACGACGACGCGACCCTGTTTTCGCGCTGCGTGACGCAGACTCCACTGGTCGAGTTTTGCCATAACCGGATGGGACTGGCACTCGCATCGCGCGGCGACTATGCCGGTGCACGCGGAGAGTTCGAGCAGGCGGCGGCCCTTGTTCCGGATGATGGCTGGAACCTCTACGATCTCGGGTTGGTCTACGAGCATTTGGGCGATCGGCATACTGCGGCGGTGAAAATGGCGGAAGGATTGAAGCACGCGGAGGACCCGTCGCTGGACAATTTCATCCGGCTCGCGTTCGTAGCCGATACCGCCGGTGACGCGAACTTGGCGAATGCCGCCCTTGCCCGCGCCGCCGATATGCCCGGCGGTGCCGAAGCCGCCGCCCTGACGCAAGCGCAGTTCCGGTTTCGTCACGGAGATAACAAAGGCGCCGAAGAATCGGCACGTCAACTGCTCAGCCGTGATCCGAACAATGCTCAGGCACTGGTTACTTTGGGCTCGGCCCTTTCGGTGGAGCATCGGTATGACGAGGCGCTGGCAGCCTACCGGCGTACCGTGGAAATTTCTCCCGACGCACCGTTGATTCACTACATGCTCGCATCGACGCTGCATCAATTGGGCCGCGATCGGGAGGCGCACGACGAATGCACAATCGCGATCGAGGCCGCGCCCAACGACCCCAATGCGCGTGCCCTGATGTCCGCCATTGAGCATGGCGGCCCGGTGCGCTAGCGGATGAGTCATGGCTTCGCGTGAGCGAAAGGCTGCCTTTAAGGAAGCGAACCCGTCTGCCGATTCGGAAGGATTACGACCGGAGCTGGCAGATGAAAGTGATCCAGTGGCGGCACTTGCTGCTGCCTACGGCAACCAGCGATCGTGGCTGATTCGGTCTATGATTCTCTCGGCGCTGGTATTTTCGCCGGCGCTATTCAACGAATTCGTTTTCGACGACTGGGATCAGATCGTCAGCAATCGATATATCGGCAACTGGGCGTTCGTCTGGAAATCTTTCGTCAATGACGTGGTGTGGTTTCGCAATCCGCTGAATCTCCCACAAAGTGCGTTTTATCGTCCATTTCACAGTGTCTGGCTGGCGGTCAACTTTTTTCTGTTCGGTCCACATCCCATGGGTTGGCATGCGGCGGCTATCGTACTGCATCTGACCGTGGTGTGGCTGGCATTCCGGGTTTCCACACGATTGGCCGGTGACGCTTGGACCGGCCTGATCGCGGCAACCCTGTTTGCGCTGATACCCATCCACGCCGAGACGGTTTCGTATGCCGCAGCAGTCGCGCCGATGATTGCGGCGGCATTCGAGTTCGGAGCCTTCGATTTATATTTGCGCTGTCGCTTGGATGTGGAAGGGGCCCAATCGCGATCGAAGTGGAACTCGGTCGCGTTGGCATTGTTCGGGTGCGCGCTTCTGAGCTACGAGAGCGCGGCGGTTTTTCCGCTGCTCGTCGCGGCGCATACCTTCATTTTTTCTCGAGACGCCGGTGATGCTGAACTTCCGGTTGCTGATCGGGGGAGTAAGGCTGCTGCTGCGGCATGGCCCTATGCGGTCATTTTGGCGATTTATTTGGGGCTGCGGTTGCGGGTGCTCGGTTTCCTCAGCCAGCCGCATCCCTTGAATTCGCCGACTTGGCCCGAGGCGGTCCTGACGATTCCGGCGGCGATCGCAGCTGACCTGAAATTGCTTGCGCTGCCATGGCTTGCCGCACCGACTCATTCCCTGGAATTCACAAATCGCGTTTGGTCGGTGGGATTCATTCTGCCGCTATTGGAGCTGTCGATCTTGACCGCCGCAGGTTTCTTCGCGCTGCGGAGGCATCCGCATCGCCGGCTGTATCTGTTTTGCGCACTATGGTTTGCGATCGCGATCAGTCCGACGCTCAACCTTCGCGCACTTTTCTCGCAGGCCGCGATTCAGGATCGGTACCTTTATTTCGCGTCATTCGGCTTCTGCGTGATGGCCGCAGATCTGGCGGCGAGCTATGCGCGCGCTGGGGAACTGCAGGCGCGGTATGCAGCGATCGGGACGGCAGCGGTGGGATTGATATACGCAACGATTTTGCTTTCGGTCGAGCGATACTGGCACGACGACGTCGCATTGTTCTCACGATGCGTCGAAGAATCGCCGGATGATTGGATTTGGCACAATGCTTTGGGGGTGACGCTTGCGGGGCGGGGTGAGTATCTAAAGGCACGCACCGAGCTGGACCGCGCTAATTCGCTGCAACCGGATCAGGTCGGCAATCTTTATTATCTGGCATTGGTGGATAAAAGGCTCGGCGATTTGCAGTCGGCAGAAGCAGCGACTGCTGCGCGGCTGAAGCTGGTCAAGCACCCCTCAGCCGCCGCATATGCCGAACTGGCACTGATCGCCGATTCCGCCGGCGACAAGGCGGGCACTGAGGCGGCGCTCAAACAGGCCGCCGCGATGACGGGCGGGCCGGAAATCGCGAGCTTGGCGCGTGCGGAATTGAAATTCAGGCATGGCGACACCAAGGGCGCTGTGCAAGAAACTAGCGGACTGATCGCGCATCCATCGAGCGATCCTGATCAGCGAATCTCGCTGGCAATGGAGCTGATGTCGGAGCATCGATACGCTGAGGCACTCGACGCATTCAAGCGGGCCGCCGCGCTGCGGCCCGGTGACGCCGGGCTCCATTATCGCATCGCATCGACACTTCACAGCCTGGGCCGCGATAGCGAAGCGCGCGACGAGTGCGCGCTGGCGCTCGCCAAACTGCCAAACGATCTTGACGCAATATCATTGATGGCCGAGCTAAAGCGCGGCGGCGCGCCGCAATAGCATGGCGGGCAAGACCGACTCCCATAGCGGGGCCAAGTTGGTTGTTCGTCCGGGCACCGAACGGGTTTGGCTGATTCGCATTCTAATCGTAACCGCGTTGTTCTACAGCCGCAGCCTTGGCAACGAGTTTGTTTTGGACGATTTGCCGCAAATTGTCCTCAATCGATACATCGCCAGCTGGTCGTTCGTTTGGAAGTCGCTGGTCAACAATGCGCTGTGGTTCGTCGATCCGCTCCATCCGCCGCCGGTGTCGTATTACCGGCCGCTACAGAACATCTGGTCCGCACTAAATTTCCATCTATTTGGACTGAATCCGATCGGCTGGCATGCGGCGATGCTCGCGCTTCATTTGCTGGTGGTTGTCCTCGTATTTCGTCTGGCGTCGATTTTGACCCGCAGCCCATTCACGGGATTGCTCGCAGCGGCACTGTTCGCGTGGATGCCGGTGCATGCCGAAGCAGTGGTATGGCCGGCGGCGGTAGCGACGCCATTGAGCGCGGCCTTCGAATTGGCCGCATTCGAGTTCTATTTGCGCAGCCGCGGCGGCGGCGCAAATAACCACAGTCGCCCCGGACTTGCAATTTCGCTCGGCTTGTTCGCCGGCGCCCTGCTTAGCTACGACAAGGCGATCGAATTTCCAGCTCTTATCGCCGCATACGCATATATTTTTCCGCGCGAATTAGTTGGCGAAAATCGCGCGGTTGAAAAGGCTGCCGCTGCGCCGATATCGACTCGCGGAAGCGCCGCGCTCATCGCCGCGTGGCCCTACGTGCTCGTAACGGTGGCATACATTACGCTGCGATATTGGGTGCTCGGATTCGTTTTCCATTCGAATCTCGGCAGCGATCTGACCGCGCGGGAAGCCGTGCTGACGGTCCCCGCCGCGATAACGCGGTACGTCGCGCTACTGGTGTTTCCGTGGATGGCCGATCCGGCCCATCCATTGGACTTCGCCGGCAGCGTCGCACAAGCGGAATTCTTGCTGCCGGCCACGGCATTGACCGCGCTTTTTATCTCGGGTTTTTTTCTGTTTCGCGCTCACCGGCATCGGCGCCTTTATCTGTTTTGCGCCGCATGGATGCTCATCACGCTTGGCCCGATACTCAAGCTTGATGCGCTGTTTCCGCTGGCTGCCATTCAGGATCGCTATCTTTATCTGCCATCGTTCGGATTTTGCGTAATAGCGGCCGACATTGCAGCCGGTTTCGTCGCAGAAGGCGAGCGCACCGCTCGAATCGCCTGGGTCGCAACCGCGGCGGTTGGGATCTTTTACGGATGGAATCTCTTCTCGGTGCAGCAATATTGGCACGACGAGGTTGCGTTGATCCGGCGTCACGTTCAAAAGTCTCCCGAAGCCGCCGCTTACCACGGTGGTCTTGGCATGGCGCTGGTTGCACGCGGCCAATATGCCGATGCACGGACGGAACTTGAGATTGCCAAGAAGCTCTCGCCCGGCGACACGGAAAATCTGTACGATTTGGCGCTGGTTGAAGAGCGGCTGGGCGATTCGCGCGCCGCGGCGGAAGAAATGAACGCATGGCTTGAACACATCAAGTCGCCGTCGCCGGACGCATACGCAAAAGCTGCGCTGTTCGCGGATGCCGCCGGTGACACCACCGGCGCCAACGCGGCGCTGGCTCGCGCAGCCGCAATTCCGGGCGGCGCTGAAGTTGCCACTGTAACGCGCGCACAGGTGCTGCTGCGACATGGTGATTCCAAAACCGCCGAGCGGGAACTGAGGAAGGTGCTCGATCGTCATCCTCTTAACGTTGCAGCGCTGGGCGCACTCGGTGCCTTGCTGTCAGATAACCGCCACTATGACGAAGCGCTCGACGTGCTTCAGCGTGCCGCATCGATCTCGCCCGAGGATCCCAATCTTCATTACCAGCTTGCCACGACACTGTATCAATTGGGACGAAATCCCGAAGCGCAAGCGGAGTGTGCGGTTGCGCTTTCACGAGCGCCCTACGATCCTAATGCGCGTGCGCTGATGGCTCAAATCGAGCGTGGCGGAGCGCCGCACTAGCGCTGAAGCGCGGATTTCGCCGGACTTGGCCGCGGACTAAACTCATCGACCATGCCCGAGATCGCGCCCAGCGCTGAAGTGTCGCATAGCGGCGAATTGCATATCCCGCCGTCAGCCCCATCCGCTCGCGAGGCCGCGACGGTCGCTGTGCTGTCATCGGCGTTGTTTCTATTTCATCTGGGATCGTTCGGGCTGTGGGAGCCGGACGAGGGCCGCTATGCCGAAATCGCGCGCGAAATGATCGAGAGCGGCGGGCTAATTGTGCCGCACCTGAACTACGTCGCATATATCGAAAAGCCGCCGCTACTCTACTGGGCAACAGCGCTATCGATGCGCATCTTCGGCGTGAATGAATTCGCGGCGCGCCTGCCGGTTGCGATCGCCGCCGTGATCGGCGTGCTCGCGGGTTATTATTTTGTGTATCGGGTTTTCGATCGCCGCCGCGCAATATTGGCCGCCGCGATTCTTGCGACCTCGCCGCTGTACGCCGTATTGGCGCAGACGCTGACCACCGACATGATGCTGGCCGCGATGGTGACGATCGCATGGTTCGCGCTCTTTCTTCACTGGCGCGAGGGTGGCAGGTGGTGCTGGATCGCATACGTGGCAATGGCGCTCGCGGTGCTTGCGAAAGGACCCGTCGGCGCGGCGCTGCCGATTCTCGCCACGGCGGCCTTTCTTCTCTGGAACCGCGAATTGCGCGGTTCTATAGGAAGGTTTCGCGTCATACCGGGAATCGCGCTGATGCTCGCGATCGCTGCGCCATGGTTTGTAGTGGCGGCAATCCGTGAGCCGGGCTTCACTGATTTCTATTTCATCGGCGAACATCTCCGCCGCGCGCTCGATCCAACCTACAGCCACACCGAGCCGTTCTACTTTTATTTTCCGGTGATTGTATTGGGCCTGCTGCCGTGGTCGTTGATGTCGCCGCTGTTTGCATGGAGCGAAGTGCCGCCGAATCCGGCGCGCCGCTTCTGTATCTGTGCGGCGACGGTGACAATAGCCGCCTTCTCATGTGCAAACGCAAAATTGATTCCATACGTTCTTCCGGCGGCCGCGCCGATTTCTGTTTTGATCGCGGATGGCATCGCGACATGCGCATGGCCGGCGCCCGGAGCACGTGCGGCGGTGCGGCCTCCCGACTCGCGAATTTTGCGCGAGGTTGGCCCGCTGCTTTCTTTGATGGGCGTCGCCGCAATTGCATCCGCAATTGAGGCCGCGCATTTCAGGACGCCATATGTGATGGCAGTTAGGCCTGCTCTGGTTGCTATCGGCTTGATTATGCTGGCCGGCGGAATGGTGGCGACCGCGATGTTCCGGGCGCGCCGCGCGGCGGCTGGACTTGCCGCGATAACGATCACGATGGCGTTCGCCCTGATTGCGGGAGGATGGGCGCGAATCGATGCGGAACCGCTGCGTTCGTATGCGGATCTTAGCCGCACCGTCGCAATGAAGGAGCCGGATGCCACCCTCATCTGCTACCATCGCTATGTGCAATCGCTGGCATTCTACAACCGCCGTCGCGTAATCCTTGTTGGCCAGCTCAACGAGCTGGATTTCGGGGCAAAGCGTGCCGATGATGCCGCGCAATGGTTTCCAACCACCGACGAGCAGCTGCTCGCGCTGTGGAAGCAGCCGAAAAAGAGCGTGCTCTTGATCGATCAGCCGGAACTGGAGCGGCTTGGAGCGCGGCTGGCTCCATACGAATTGATCGCCGCCGAGGGGCGCAAGCGCGCAATCATCAAAAGTGACGCAGCCGATTCCAAGTGATTCGAGGGCACCATCGCCCGGCCAAGCGCCCAAGCGCGGCGATCATCCATATCGTGCGTTTGTGATTCGCGCCGGCTTGGGCATCGCAATCGCGGTATTTCTGCTCTACCACTTCGGCGCGCGCGCGATCTTTCAAGCAATCGGCCGCGAGCGGCCCGCCTACTTCATCACCGCGGTGATAATTTACACATTGGGGCAATTGATCCCCGCGTGGCGATGGCAAATGCTTGCCGCAATCGTGAAAGTGCACGGCGCGTTCACCGAGTTCGCTTCGTACGTTTACATCGCGATGTTCACCAACTTGTTTGTGCCCGGATTGCTTGGTGGAGATGCCGCGCGCTCCATTTATCTGGGACGGCGGCATAGCCGGATGGGCGAGGCGGTTGCTTCGGTCGTCGCCGACCGGGCCCTGGGGCTGATCGTTCTGTTTTGGCTGGCAGCATTCGCGGCGATTTTTCTCAATTTCGCGGCGCTGCCGCCCGCAGTGACACATCCGGTGATCGCGGTTGGCGCAGCAGCTATGGCGGGTTATCTCGCATCGCCATTGGTGGCGCGGCTGATCCATCTGATGCCCGGGCCGATTCGGCGCGCTGGCGGAATCGTCGCGCCGTATCTCCATCATCCGCTGGAATTGATCGGGCCGATCGGATTGTCGCTTCTGCTTCAGGTCGAGCTGGCATTTTGCCAGTTTGTGCTCGCGAGAGGGTTGGGGCTGCCGTTTGGACTTTCGCTGTTCGTGCTGTGCGTTCCGATTTCCAATGTATTCACCAGCCTGCCGCTGACGCTCGGAGGCATCGGCGTGCGTGAGGCCGCCAACGTTGCGCTATTCGGGATGGCTGGAATGAGAAAAGACGACGCGATCGCGCTGGGTCTTTTGTGGGATGCGGCGTTGATGCTCGGCGGTCTGGCCGGAGCGATCGCGTTTGTTACGACGCCCTCGCCCGGTTCAACCGGGCATCCCGGCAAGGAGTAATCTGATCGGAAGATCGCCGCCGACAATGGAGCCTGACATCGAAAAAGTGCGTGGTGATTGGAATAAGCGCGGATTCGGCTGCGACGTATGGACCGATCCGCCCGGCCAGGTGTGGAACGGCTATGTTCATCCGGTGGACGAACTGCTGATGGTAGTCCAGGGGCGGCTCGAACTGGAGATCGACGGCAAGCCCGTCCAGCCAAAAACGGGCGAGGAGATTTTCATCCCCGCGCATGCTTGCCACACCGTACGCAACATCGGCGGCACCACCGCGCGATGGCTGTACGGCTACCGCGGCCGCACCTGAAGCATTTGCATCGATACGTTAGGGCAAATTTATCGCGATGCGAACATGCGTCCCGCGCCGTAGGTGACTGCCGCCGCCGCAACCCCGGTCAGCATGCTCTCCAGACCGCTGCGCCACCACGGGCGGCTGGTGATGATTGTCTTTACGGCGCCAACCACGAATAACACGACGACGGTTCCGATCGCCGAGGCCATCACGCCGCGCGCCGGGTCGACGAACAAGTAGGGTGCAACCGGGACGGCTGCGCCAAGCAGATAGGAAAGTCCCACCGCAAAAGCCGAGCGCAGCGGCGGCTCGAAGGAAGATTCGTCGAAACCCAACTCCTCGCGCATCATGACGTTGCGCCATCTTTGCGGATCGGCGGTGATGTGCGCGACGATTTGCTCGAGAAGCGCGCCGCTGAAACCCTTGGCACGATAGATTTGATTGATTTCGTCGCGTTCGCGCTCGGGCCATCGATTGATTTCGTCGCGCTCGCGCTCGATTTCGCTCTGGTAAAACTCTATCTGCGAGCGGGCTGAGATGAATGCCGCCAGTCCCATCGAGACCGCCCCGCCCAGCATCTCCGCCAACCCCGCCATCACGGCGATGTTCCCGGTCGCAAACGCGCCTGCCACGCCGGAGGTCACCGCGAATGATGCCACCAGCCCGTCGTTCAACCCAAGCATCACGTCGCGCACCCAGGTGCCGCCGGCGGCATGCACCTGCTCGGTGTGATGGTCGTACTCGCGCCTGCGGACTGAGAGTGCCATCAGGACTTCTTCGCTCCGCCGCGCGCCTTGCGCCGATCGATTTGCGATTTCATCGCCAAGATCTCGGCGACGATTCTGCGCGAATCTCCGCGCGCAGGCCGCCCTCCAAGGTATGCATACAGAAAATCGAGCCGCGCCGCGCGGCATAGAAAGCGCCCGATACTGCGATCCAGATGCACCAGATTAAGCATCCTGCGCTCCCACGAGACTGGCCGCTTGCCGCCGGGGCGCCGGAAATCTTCAAGGTCGATGAAATAGACGCGATAACCGGTTAGGTTGTCGCCCTCGACCATGACGTTGGTCTCCTGAAGGTCGCGCGTGTACAGACCGGATTCGTGGAGCCGGCGCACCTGACCGGCGACCGCGTGAGAGATGCAGCGAAGACGCCGGACGTCGCGGCCGCGAATCCCGCGCGGGCCAAGCGCGAAGCGGCTTAACGATTCGGCACGATCGAGCGGTTCGCTGATGAGATAACAGTAGCGAAGCGCGCCCGCATGATAGGCCTCAACCGCGGCGATCGGTTCGGGATGCGCCAAGCCGGCCGCCTTGAGCATTGCCGCACCCTTAAGCGCGCGCGCGGCGCGCGAGCCGCGCGCGCGTTCGGCAATCCCTCGCCGCCATGATGGACTCTCGACGCGTTTCAGGAACGCGCGGCCCGCGCCCGGTACATCGATGAAGCCGGCCAAGGTGCGGCCCTCCGCCTTAAGCGGGCGGAAATCCGGACCCTTAATCAGTTCCGCGGCCCTGAGCGCGGCGGCGCGCCACGCAGGCGAGCGCGCATGGAGAACTACCGTGCGCATTCGCGATCCAACCTATCAGGCCGCGGGTGTGGATCGCGATCCGTCGCGCGCGCCTGGCGCCTACTTCTTGGGCTCGACTTCCAGCTGCCCGCCGATGTGCGCCGGATGAAGCTGGCAGATATACGGGAAAACGCCCGGCTTGTCGGCGGTGAATTCCACCGTGGTGTCAGTACCGCGAGTGACAATCGTCGTGACGTTGTAGGCCGGGATGGAAAAGCCGTGCTGATTCGACGCGCCCGGGATGTTGTTCTTTAGCGTCAGCTTGACCTTGTCGCCCTGGTCAACAGTGATCGTGCTGGGCAACCAGAATTTCGCACCGTCGATTTCAACCGCAACCAGCGTGAAATGCTTGGTGCCCGGCTCCTGCGCCGCCGGTGCATCGGCCGCCCAAGCAAACCGAGCCGCACTCGGAAGCATCAATGCACCAACCGCCGCGAGCACGGCCATCGTCCGGATAATCGTCTTGTTCATTGGAAATCCTCCTCCTTAACGCGATCGTGTGATTGTTTCGCAGCCGCTAGCCGTTGAACCGCTTTGCAAGCTTGCGCCATTGCGCGTCGTCGATCCCCGCATGGTAGGGGATGTAAAATGCGACGCGATCCAACAGGCCATCGTAGCGCTCATGCACTTTGTCGGCGATATCGTCGAACGTGCCCGATACGGTGTAGACGTCGAGCATTTCATCGGTAATTTGCTGACCCATTGCGGCCCAGTCGCCCTTGGCTGCCATCGCATTCAGGCGATCGCACACCTCGCCCCAGCCGTGGGTTTCCAACACCACCTTGTAGGTCCGCGTCGAAGCGTAAAATGAAATCTGCTGGCGGATTCCAGCGCGGGCGCGTTCGATTTCATCCTTGTTGTTGCCGACGATCACAAACGCGGTCGTCGCCATCGTGAAGTCCTTGCGCGAGCGTCCGGCCTTGGCCAGTCCCTTCTCGACGTTGGGGATCACGAACTCGCGCAGGTACTTGGGCGAATTGAACGGATGCGCATGCAGGCCGTCGCACAGCTCGCCAGCCAGCCGGCAGATGTATTCATTCACGCCCGCAATGTAAATCGGGATGTTCGAGTAATTGTGCGGCGGCGGGGTGAAGAACGGCGTCATTAGGGAAAAGTTGTAATACTTTCCCTTAAACGAAAGCTTCGAGCAGCCCTCGGACCAGCATTTGAAAATCGCGCGCAGCGACTGGATGTACTCGCGCAGGCGCGGCACCGGCTCGTCCCACTTGACGCTGAAACGCCGCTCGATATGCCCCTTTACCTGCGTGCCCAGCCCCAGCATGAAGCGCCCCTGCGACAATCCCGCCAAGTCCCATGCGGTGTAGGCGGTGACCATCGGGCTGCGCGGGAACGCGATCGCCACGGACGTGCCGGTTTTGATCCGCTTGGTATGCTCCGCAATCAGCGCCGCCGGCAGAAAGCCGTCGTTGCCGGCCTCCGGCACCCAGATCGCATCGAAGCCGGCATCCTCCGCCGCCCGCGCGATTTCGGGCACCTCGCGCAAATTGCGTGTGGCAAGTCCGGTGTCGAGTTTCATAAAAGCAGTCTCCCGCGTGAAAATCTCAGAGGCGGGCGGATCGTAACAAGGCCCCAGCCCCATGAAAAGCCCCGCGATCGGACACGCCGGAGAGGGGAAATTGCGAAACCCCGCGCGGGTTTCGCGCTTCCTGTTTCACCCGGAGCCGTCCGAAAACGCCGTCCCGCCGTTTTCGGCACTGCGGGAAGTCCGAAACCCGTTAGGGGTTTCGGGGTTTTCTGCCTCCGCTCACCGCGCGCGGCGGCGGAGGACATCGAGCAGGAGGCGAGGGTTGTCGCTGATGATTCCGTCCACGCCGATATCGAGCAGGCGGGTCATCTCCGCCGGCTCATTCACAGTCCAAACGTGGACTTCAATCCCGAGCCGATGCGCGAATGCGACGCTCTCCGGCGTGACAAGCTGCCATGACTCGTAGCTGGGCGGAATCTGAAGGGCATCGCCCGGCGGGCGGTAATTGGCGTCGTGCGCCGCCATCGCCTGAAAAAATCCGCCGCCCTCAAGGTACGAAAAATTGGTTGGAATCCCCGGCGCAAGGCGGCGAACTTCGTCCAACGGCTCCTGATGCTCGCTGGCGACGACGACCATTCGGCTCATCCCGGCACGATCGATTACGCCGAGCAGGGGAGCGGCGAGGCTCGGCACAGTCTGCTTTATTTCGACGATGACGCGCATCTTAGGGAACGCCGCCATCACCTCGGACAGCTTGGGTGGCGCGATGCCTTTATCGCGGAACGGATGGGATGCGCCGCCGTCGAGCGTGAACATCCGGCCCGCATCGGCAGCGGCGACTTCGGCATAGGTCATTTCGCGGATGAGCCGGTTCTGGCCGCAGGTGCGTTTAAGGTTTTCGTCGTGACATACGACGATTTCGCCGTCACGTGTCATGTGAACGTCGAGTTCGATGTATTCGGCGCCGGCGGCGTTCGCTTCAGCGAAGGAAGGCATCGTGTTTTCAGGATGGGTGGCGGCGGCGCCTCGATGACCAATCGCGCGCGGCTTTGGCAGCGTGAAAAAATCGGATTTTAAGGAGTCGCGCATCGCGAAAGTGACCTTAGCGGATTGGTGCGATCTTGTGGATGCGGTCGACGGATTTATCCACCAGCAGGCTGGGGACTGCGCGAGTTCCCTACAGGCCGCCGGTTGTGGCGGTGGAGCCGTCGTACGACGAATTCATCCGGCTAGAGAGCCGGAGAGTGTGGCGATGCCGATGCCGGTGCGTCGGCTCTGTAATGGTGCGCATCGAGACGTGATAACTCGGGGCCGCATGATGTGCGGCAATGGGCTTGGCGACAACTGTGGCGGCGTCGGCGAGCTTGGGGCTGATATCGGGAATCTCGGACAGCGCGGACTCGTAATGCTGCTTCATCTCGTCGAACAGCACCTGCATCCGCGGCGACACCGGCGGATGATTCTCGCCCAGATGCTGCAAGAGCGGGTTCACGTACGAGCCGCCCTTTTCGATCGCGAAATGGAGATGCGGGCCGGTGGACAATCCGGTCGAGCCGACCCGGCCGATAAACTGGCCCACGCGGACATAGGCGCCCTGATGAACTCCTATCGAGGACAGGTGGCCATAGATGCTGACGACGCCGTGCGGATGTTGGATTCTCACGCAATTGCCCAACTCGCCCTGCCACCCCGCACTCTGAACGCGGCCATCAGCCACGGCCATCACCGGTTCGCCGTAGCGGGCGACGAGATCGACGCCGACATGGGGACGATACTCATGGAGCAGCGGATGGTAGCGATGGAAGGTAAAGCCGGATGAGATGTATTTGAAATTAACCGGGAAGCGCAGCGCCTGAGGCCCAAGCACACGGCCCTCTTCATCGTAGAGATGCGCGCGGCCCTCTTCATCTTCGAACGCGTAGGCCTTGAGCGTGCGGCTGCCGAAGGAAATCTGGGCGGCCTCGACCCCTTCGGCTAGGCGGTAAGTCCCGTCGCGGCTGACCTTCTCGCGGTATATCAGCTTGACGGCGGAGCCGGGCGCCAGATGATCAAGGTTGTGACGATCGCCGAAGGCATCCTGCAGAGTTGCGATAATCGGCCGCGGGATTCCGTTGTTGGCGGCGGCGCGCTGGAAGCTGTCGGTGATCGTGAAGCTCGATTTTACCGGGCGCTCGATATATTCGATCGGTGTGACGGCGGCCTTGATCACGCCTGAGCCAAGATGAGCCTCGATAATCGAGGACTTATAGCTGAGGTCATATCTGAAGCCGCGCAACTCGCCGGTGGCCGGATCTTTGTAGATCGTGAACGGATGGCCACTGTGCAAATCCCGGTCAGCGGTCAGTCCTTCGAAGTAGGACGCCCATTGCGCAGCGGCCTCTTCGTCCAGGCCGGCATCGCGGAGATAGCTTTCGATTGAAGCAGTCCGATCAAGGGTTGTGCTAATCATGATTGCAGGAGGCGCAGGATCGATGGATTCGGAATCGCCAAAAATAATCGGCTGGTTACGTCCAGCGTCGAATTCCGCAAGCGGCGACCCGAAGGTGTCCGGGTTGGGCTGGATATACACGACCAAGGCGGCAACCGTCGCAGCAATCCCGACGATTAGGCCGGTCAGTATGCGCAGCGACACTACCGCGTTCCTTCCCCGAGGCATCATAGGCAGAAAACTAGGCCATTTTGCTGCCGAGCGCAACCCCTAACGATACCGAGTTTGCATTAGGTAGACTAATATCATGGGTTATGCAGCGCTAGATGTCGGGAGGCATCGGATAGGCGTGGCCGTCGCTGGTCCAGCCGGAGCCGGTGCTTATCCATTAGGCACCATCGAGCGCAAGTCGTTCCACCATGACTCGAAGGCGCTCGCGGCGATGTTCGACGGGCGTGGCGTAACTACTATCATCGTCGGCCTGCCGCTCAATATGGACGGCAGCGACGGCCCCGCGGCACGCTCGGCGCGGGCGTTCTCCCGAAGGCTGGCAGAAGCCTTGGGTATCGCGGTTGAGCTGTTCGACGAGCGGCTGACAAGCTTTGAGGCGCGGGAGCGGATGCGTGGGATGGACTTCGGCAAGGGCAAGCGGAAACCGGCCACCGATGCGATCGCGGCGGCGGTAATCTTGGAAGGATGGCTGCAGGCGCGCCCGGAAAGAGTGTGATGCCCAGGTTATCGTCAATCATTTCGCGGCTGGCGGCCATCTCCGCGATTGTAATAATTGGCGCCGCGGGTGCGGGTTATTATTTATGGCTGAGGCCAACGGAGATCTTCAGCCCGCCGCGCATCGTGAAAATCGAACGGGGTGAGCGGTTTCAGCAAGTCGCGCGCGACCTGTCCGAAGCCGGTGTCGTCCGCAGCGAATTGGCACTGCGATTGTATGCCGGATTCAACGGTACCGCGCGGCAGGTGAAGCCGGGCGAGTATGCATTCTCAGGCGGCGAACGGGTCGCGGACGTGATGCGCCATCTGGTACGCGGCGATTTCAACGTTGTGACGGTTACGATCCCGGAAGGACTCACCCTCCATCAGATCGCCGAAAAGATAGGCGCGGCGGGGCTGGTCTGTCCTGATGATTTCGAGCGTGCCGCGCGCTCCGGTCCGATTGTGCAGGCGCTTGGCCTGACGCCACCGGGTGCGGAGGGGTATCTATTCCCCGCGACGTATCATTTTGCTCCGCACGCCACTGCCGATGAAATTCTGTTCGCAATGCTCGCGAAGTTCTCGGAGATCCTGACGCCGGAGAGGCAGGAGCGAATGTTCGCGCTTGGACTGTCACCGCGCGAAGCGATCACGATGGCCTCGATTATCGAAAAGGAGGCGCACGTGCCGGGCGAACGGCCGGTGATTGCGGGGGTGTTCTACAATCGGCTGCGGCTCAAGATGCCGCTGCAGTCAGATCCGACGGCGGAGTACGATCTTGCGGACGAAACTATCCGCCCGGCGGAAGCGGTCCGAACACCATCCCCGTTCAACACGTATCAAATTGCGGGCCTGCCACCGGGTCCGATCGCCAACCCGGGATTGAAATCAATCGAGGCCGCCCTTTATCCGACCGACACGAATGCTCTCTATTTCGTTGCCCGCGATGACGGCACGCACATTTTTTCGCGGACCTTTAGCGAGCACAAACGCGCGATCGCTGGTCATGCGCCGGTTGCGGAATCGCCGGTTCCGACGGACGCAGGCGGCAAGAAATGATGGTCGCCTTCGCAAATTCAATCACGCGCGGCCGTCTGGAAAACGCGGATAACGGCTGATAGCAGTGGCGTAATTCCATGGATCAGGCAATGACCCGCAGCAAATGGTATCCAGTGCTGGGATGGTGCGTGGTGATCTTCGCGCTTTCCACCACCTGGTTTTCAGCTGCCAATACCTCGCGCGTGATCGAGCCAATTTTCGGGATGCTGTTTCCCGCGATGACTCCCGCCGCGATCGGAGTTTGCCACGTGCTGACCCGCAAGCTGGCTCATTTCACGATCTATGCAGTCCTCTACTGGCTGCTCGCGCGCGGTCCACTGGCCGGAAGGCCGGGCTTGGCGTTGCTGCTATGTGTGATTTTCGCGCTCACCGACGAAGGCCATCAGTACTTCGTGATGGGCCGCAATGCGTCGCTCTACGATGTCGGCCTGGATTCCTCCGGCGCGCTGTTCAGCCGCTTTTTAATCACCGCGATCAAATGATCAGCGCACTTATGCGGTCTTGTCGCCGAGTGCCGATGTAATGCGATCGATTCTCGCGAAATAGGCGCGCAGATTTTTCAATTCGGACGGAATTTTCAATTCGCCCGTGAACGCGAAATAGAACAACTGGCCGTACAACGCAAAGTCCGCCAGCCCAATCCGGCCGGTCAGAAACGGCTTGTCCCCGAGCTGATCGTCGAATGGCTTAAGCGCCTCGCGCGCGCGTTCCCAATTGGCGTCATGGTCGGCGATCATCCGATCGACAAAGCCCATTCCGTATTTTCGCTCTCGGATCAGCCTCCAAAACGCGGCGCGGTCGGCGCCTTCGCGTTCGTGAACGGCCAGCTCGTCGGCGATCACAGCGCGATAAAGCGCATCCTCAAGCTGGGTGTCGAAATAATCCGCAAGCGCGAGGTGCACGCCGCGCCATCCGGGCGGGAAGATAGTCGGCTCAGGATACAACTCCTCCAGCCGGATCGCGATTTTCGCCGAATCGGCGATCGTCTCGCCGCTGTCGAGTGTCACGGCGGGAACCATTATCTGCTTCGATGCGATTAGCAACTCCTTGCGCTCAAGGTAATCGAGCTCGATTACTTCGAATTCGATGCCCTTGAAGGCGAGCAGCTTGCGCACCTTCGCGCAGAAGGGACTGCCGATAAATTGATAGAGTCGGGCTGCCATTACGATGCTCCCTTGCGCGCGCTGGCGTCCAAACCGGCGAGCGCGCGCAGTATTTCATCAAGATCTGTCAGGGCGAGGGAAGGGCGCACGATTTCCGCAGTCGCGAGTTTCGCCATGTCGATCGAATGTGCGATGCCGAGCGTTCTCATCCCGGCTTGTCGCGCGCCTTCGATTCCGGCGGGAGTGTCTTCAATAACCAGGCATTCTTCCGGCTGAATCGCGTCGCGGTTGCGAAGAAGATAGCCGAGCCTGCCCAATGCGATGACAAACGGGTCGGGCGCGGGCTTGCCGCGTTCGGCGTCCTCGGCCGTGACGATATCGAGGAAAAGCTCGCGGAGCCCCGTGCCGCGGAGAGCCGCTTCGGCGTCGGCCCGCAGCGCGCCTGTTGCGACGATCAGTGGGAATCGTTCGGCGGCCGCGCGCACGAATCGTTCGGCGCCAGGATATGCCGTGGCGTTTTTGCTCGCCATCGTTACGAAAGCGCGCGATTTGCGCGCGATCAGTTCCCGCACGCGCGCGCCATCCTTCCCATGCTCGGCCATCACCGCCAGAAAGCAATCGTGATCGGTAAAGCCCACGAATCGTGTGTAGTAATCGGCGGGTGTAATTTCGATGCCGTCCGGACGCAGCGCCTCGTTGAATGCTGCCAGATGGAGCGGTTCCGTGTCGGCAATTGTGCCGTCGAGATCGAATATGAGCGCGCGGATCATTTCAATTGCCGTTTATGGCCACGCGCTGCACGTTGGAAGCGCGCACCCCAGACGTGTACGCGCTTCGGATCGATTCTGACGACAGGGTTTATGTCGCGCCGGAGGTTCATCGCTCGGTACTGCGGGTACTTGGCGCGAAGCCGGCGCATCGCGCGCGCGTATTCTTTTGTGTTTCGAACGATTCGCGCCGCTCCCGCGATCAGTACGTAAGCCAGCTTGGTCCAATCTTCCTCATAATGATCGATGACTACCGCGACTCGTGGATTTTCCGCGATATTGCGCATGCGCTTCAGCGCCATCGCTGGAGCACGTTTGGGCTTGTTGTCGATCACGAAATAGATGCTTTCGCCGATGAAGCAATAGCACAGTGGGACATTATGCGGCGTTCCCTTCCGGTCCGCCGTCGCGAGATGGGCGACACGCGCTGCCGCAATAAAATCGCGGATGCGCGAATCATCGAACGATGCTTCGATTGCGGCCATCTACCAATGCTATCGGGTGTGATTCAGCCGGAACAGGGCGCGAATTGACGCTGGCGCACTGGCGGCGGTAAAGATCGCTCATGGAAGCGGAACAGGAAGCCAAGGTGAAGGCGCTGCGCGCCAAGCTTAACCACCCGGTCATCGATGCGGACGGTCATATGATCGAACCGCCGCCGCTGCTGAACCACTACTTGCACAAGGTCGGCGGCGCCGAATTGATCGAACGCTACCGGCGCGAACTTAAGGAACATCCGGTGGCGCCGCGCGGAAATCGCGAAACGGGGGACATGCGCGGCGTATGGTGGGGACTTAATAACGATGCCTACGACCTTGCCACCGTGATGGCGCCGAAGCTCCTTCACAAGCGATTGGAAGAAATAGGGATCGATTTCGCGATTCTTTACCCGACTGTCGGCCTTGCGATTCCTACGACCTACGACGGCGATGTGCGGCGCGCCGCGTGCCGCGCGATTAACACGATGAATTCGGAAATCTGCGGCCCGCTTCGCGACCGGATAGCCCCGGCGGCGGTCATTCCGATGCATACGCCAGAGGAGGCGATCGCCGAGCTGGAGCATGCCGTGACGAAGCTCGGATTCAAGGTCGCGATGGTTTCGCCGGGCGTTGCGCGTCCGATCCCCGCGCTGGAAAAGAGCGCGCCGGAAGCTTTTCCATATGCCAGCTACTTCGATTGCTTCGGTCTCGACAGCATTTTCGATTACGACCCGGTCTGGAGGAAGTTCATCGAACTGGGAGTCGCGGTCACTTCGCATGGCAGTGTGGGGTTGCGTTACCTTCCGCTAGGCCGGCGCTCGCCAACCAACTACATGTTCAACCACATCGGGGCGCATGCCTATCAGCAGGGCGAATTGTGCCGCTCGATCGTGATGGGCGGCGTCCCGGCGCGCTTTCCGAAGTTGAGCGTCGGCTTCCTTGAATGCGGCGCGGGATGGGCCGTCGATTTGCTCCATTCGCTGGAAGAGCATTGGGAGAAGCGCAATCTCGAAGGAATGAAAAATTACGATCCGTCGAAACTCGACCGGCCCCGGCTCCTTCAATTGCTGGCCGAATACGGTGGCAAGGATCTCCTTTCGGCGGCCTCCGACCCTGAGATGATGCGCTCGTATGGTGAAGGGATGGGCAAGGCGAACCGTTCAATTGAGGATCGCGACGAATGGGCACTGTGCGGAGTCAAGGAAGAACACGACTTCGCGAAGCTGTTCGCCAACTTTTTTTTCGGATGCGAGGGCGACGATCCAAGCGTGATGCGCGCGATGGACGCCGCGCACAATCCATTAGGAGTGCGCTTTCAAGCGATCTTTAGTTCGGATATCGGCCACTGGGATGTTCCGGATCTGAAGAACGTGCTGCTCGAAAGTCATCGCTTGGCCGACAAGGGCCTGATGTCCGCCGCCGATTATCGGGATTTTGTCTTTACCTATCCGGCGCGTTTGCATCTCAACGCCAATCCGGATTTCTTCAAGGGCACCGTGGTCGAAGGCACGATGAGCGCGGCGCGATAATAATTACGCGGCCGATACCGTCACCGGCGGTTTAGTTTCGCAAGCGCGCTTTGCGCCGCACCGCGTACGCCGGCATCGGTGTCGGACTCAAGACATCTGTTTAAGATTCTGGCCGCTTCCGCGCCCGTCTCGTCGATCCGGGAGAGCACGGAGACGGCGGCCAGCCGCACGAATCGGTTTTCGTCCGCAAGCGCGCGCTCGATCGCCGCGATTACATCGCCGCCGCAACATCCAAGATCGCGGATGCAATAGAGCGCCATCCGGTGAACGTTAGGCTCGCCATGGCCTGCGAGCTCGAGCAGGCGGGCGCGAATCTCATCCGGATGCCGTAAGCCGAGCCGGGTGAGAAGTTCCGCCGCCGACCATCTAACGTCGCTGTCGGGATTACCCAGCGCCTCCGCGATCGCGTCCACTGCGTCAATCCCGAACGCATCGCCATCGATCCGCGAAAGAGCAAATGCCGCGCCCCATCGCATCCGGGGGCTGGGATCGCGAAGGGCCGCGCGCAACATTGCCGCCGCCCGTTCATCGCTGGCGCCGGCAATTGCGGCCAGCGCTTTCGCTGCGCCGAGCTGAACCGATTTGGCCGCGGCGCCGACGCATCGCACCAGTGCAGCCATCACTTCATCGGAGACGCGCTCGCCGGGTGCGGCGGCAATGTTCGCGATTGCGGCGGATTGGATGCGCGGATCGGCGCCGGAAAGGCCGTCAATCAAGCGCCGGTCTGTGTCGTCTGCCGCCAAGGGGGACCTGCTATGCGGCAATGCTATCGGGCGCGATCCGGCCCCGACAAGGAGCGGCTATTCGGCTGGATCGCGCTATACTTCGGCAGGGGCCGGAAATGAACGCTGCGAAATGGACTCTTGCCGCCATTGCGATTGTGGGCGCAAGCATCGCGACGCTCCAGGCCATCGCGCAGTCGGGCACAACGACCGCCTGCGTGATCGGCGAGCCGCATGGCCCGACACCGCCGCGCGCACATCCGCGTGACCTTTTTGCTGCCGAGGATACGCGGTTAACAGTAACTTCGTTGGTGCCGGTCAATCCCAATTTGCAACCAAGCAGCGTTATGCTAGTTCAGGTTGATTCAAGTGGGACTCCAATCGCCACTTTGGGCCCGATGTATGACGACGGCACTCATGGCGACGCAGTGCCCGGCGACACCCAATACACCGCCCAGCCTACCCTGAATCCGCCGGCAGCAGGCCAGATATATCTGGCTGTCCAAGCCACCTACTCCAGTACTCCGGGATGTCGCCAGTCGAAAAACAATGACTGGGACATTGTTGTCTCGAGGCCACGGGTCCCGGTTGCACAAATAAAAGCAGAGTGGAATGCCCATCAAGCGGCAATCCAGTTCTACGAAGGCGAAAAAAAGGATGGAGTCGATCCGGACCAGGCGAAACAAGACCTGAAGACTTTTATGATGGCGAGCTACGGTCCCAACGGTACTATCTATCCCGGATTAGTAGAAAAAGTGGCTACACCTTCGTTGGGTGGAAGGCTGATAATGATTACCTTTAGCTCCGGAGGGGTATTTGGCATCGCCGATTCGCCGCCGGACTTTTTGGAAGGTACGGGGGCCTCAAAAACGTCGAAATCGCATATTGGCAAATCACTTGAAAGGCAAGGGGTGAGTACATCTGCGCGAAAACGCAAAGCACCCATTACCTACAACAGCAACAAGCTGTCTTCCCGTAGCAAACCCGCACAGGCACCCATACTGCCACAAGCGCGCCCTCCGGTCACCCAACAAGGCGCTGGCGGCCCCAATGCCAGCCAGGAGAAGGTCAAGCAGGCCACCGAGAGCAAGCCATGAACCACATCGCCGTGAGAGGGCTGCAAAACAGGCGCTCGCCGGGTGCGGCGGCAATGTTCGCGATTGCGGCGGATTGGATGCGCGGATCGGCGCCGGAAAGGCCGTCAATCAAGCGCCGGTCTGTGTCGTCTGCCGCCAAGGGGGACTTGCTATGCGGCAATGCTATCGGGCGCGATCCGGCCCCGACAAGGAGCGGCTATTCGGCGGGGTTGCGCTATACTTCGGCAGGGGCCGGAAATGAACGCCGCGAAATGGACGCTTGCCGCCATCATAATTCTGGGCGCAAGCATCGCGATGCTCCAGGCCATCGCGCAGTCGGGCACAACGACCGCCTGCGTGATCGGCGAGCCGCATGGCCCGACAGCGCCGCGCGCAAATCCACGTGATCTTTTTGCTGCCGAGGATACGCAGTTAACGGTAACTTCGTGGGTGCCGGTCACGCCCAATTTGCAACCAAGCAGCGTTATGCTAGTTCAGGTTGATTCAAGTGGCACTCCAATCGCCACTTTGGGCCCGATGTATGACGACGGCACTCATGGCGACGCAATGCCCGGCGACACCCAATACACTGCCCAGCCTACCCTGAATCCGCCGGCAGCAGGCCAGATATATCTGGCTGTCCAAGCCACCTACTCCGGTACGCCGGGATGTCACCAGTCGAAAAACAATGACTGGGACATCCTTGTCGTGAATCCACGGGTCCCGGATGCGCAGTTGAAAGCAGAATGGGATGCCAGGCATAAGGCGGTCGCGTTTTACAGAGCCGAGATTAATAACGGAGTGGATCCCGATCAGGCGAAACAAGACCTGAAGACTTTTATGATGGTGAGCTACGGTCCCAACGGTACTATCTATCCCGGACTAGTGCAAAAGGTGACCCTTCCCTTGCCGGGTGGCCGGTTGGTATTGATGACCTTCAGCTCGGGGGCGATGTCGGGCATCTCTGACCCCCTGCCAGACTTTTTGGAAGGATCGGGGAGCTCAAAAGCGTCGAAATCGCACGTTGGTAAATCACTTGAAAAGCAAAGGGTGAGTACATCTGCGCGAAAACGCGAAGCACCCATTACGCACAACGACAGCAAGCCGTCTTCCCCGAGCAAACCCTCACAGGAGTCCAGATTGCCCCAAGCGCCTCCCCCGGTCACCCAACAAGCCGCTGGCGGCTCCAATGCCAGCCAGGAGAAGGTCAAGCAGGCCACCGAGAGCAAGCCATGAACCACATCGCCGTGAGAGGGCTGCAAAACAGGCGCTCGCCGCAATCGCGCTGCTGGGCTCGGCCAGTCCGCGCCGCGATCACGCGCCAGTCAACGTTCCTCGCCGAACAGGAAAATCGAGAGTGCAATCATCCCGAATGTGAAATTCGGCAGCCATGCTGCCAGCCACGGTGCGATCAGTCCTGAACGTCCAAGCGAGGAAGTCAAGCCGAGCGCCAGCCAGTACCCGAACCCAATCAAGATTGCGAGGCCGAAGCTGCGGCCCAAGCTCAGGTTGCGCGGCAGTGGATCGAGGCTTAGCGCCATCCCGAGTGCGACCATGATTAAGCATGCCAGCGGCATCGCGTATTTGAGGTCGCGATCGACGACATAGCCGCCGGGATCGAGACCCTTGCTTCGAAGGTCGTTGATATAGCGGTCGAGGTCCCAAAGGCTGAATTCTTCCGGGTCCAGCCGGAGCATCCCGAAATCGGCGGGCGTCAGCCCGAGATTGAGATCCCCTTTGCCGGTGGCGGTCACTGTACCGCCCCGGTCCAGTTGCATTTGGGTCATCCCGGTTGGAACCCATCCATGTCCGTCCCAAGTGGCGGTCTTTGCGCGCGCGATACTTTGGACGCCGAAGTTATTATCCAGTTGATAATGGGTTACGCCGGTCAGCCGCGCGGTCTGGTTGTTGAAGCTTCCCGCGGAAACGAAACCGTCGCGCACGCGGATGAAAATTCCCCGGCTTGCGAACACCGCCTTGAGTTCACGCTTTTTGAGTTCAACCTCGTACAGGTATTTTGCCTGCCGTGTGGCGATTGGGACCAGCGTTTCCGCCAGCACGAAATTGAATACCGAAATCAGCGCCGCGATTATCAGGATCGGCACCGCCATATCAACCCGGCTGATGCCAAGTTGCTGGCAGGCCAGTACCTCGCCGGACCGATTCAGCAGCGCGAATCCGAGCAACACGCCAGCCAGACTCGCAACCGGCAGGAGTTGCGAGACGGTCAACGGCAGCTTGAGGGCGAAATACTCCAATCCGATCAAACCGAGCCCGCCGTACCGGATCAGGTCGTTGAAGCGATCGAACATATCGCCCAGCATGTAAGCCGCCGTGAATGCGCCCAGGCAGACCATGAATGGGCCGAAAAATTGGCCCGCTAAAAAACGGTCGATAACCGGCGAAAGGCGCGGCCGGATTGTCATGCCGCCTGCCTGCTGCGCTCGAAGCGCTCGATCAGATCCCAAACGAAATCGCCCGGTCCGCGGCCCTGATCGCCGCGGTCGGACGCCGCCCGCCAGAACAACCATACGGCAAGCGCGGTGAACACCAAGTCAGGGATGCTCATCGCGACGAACGCATTTAGTTTTCCCCGCTGCGCAAGAGATTCACCAACCTTCATCAGCGAGTAGTAGAGAAAAAACAATGCGACCGCGACGCCGAAGCGTTCCGAATGGCCGCCGCGCGCCGGCTTCAGTCCCAGCGACACGCCCAAGAGTGCGAACAGGAGCGTTGCGACCGGGATGGTGAACTTCCCGGCCAGTTCGGTTTCGGCCTCGTAGTCGCGGGTGTGCGATGCGCGGGCATCCGAGATGCGGCGTTTCAAAGCTACGAACGGCAATTCGCTGACATCTTCTTCGCGGAACCGCAGTACCTCATCGGACACGCTCAGATCGTAGGTTCCAAAGCGGGTGACATGAGTCGCGTCGCTTTGTGCCTCAACGCCGTACACGGCCCCGTCGAACAATCGCAGCGTAATCTGGCTGTGTTCTTCATCGGGCACCAGCAGCCCGCGCTTGCCGATGATGGTGTTCCATTGATGCGGGTCGCGTCCGTCGGTAATCATCACGCCCTTAAGCGTGCCGTCGGTCTTGGACACTTCATCCACATATATGAGCAGACCGGGGAAATTGTCATTGAAAATTTTCTCCCGCAGCCCGGCGCTCGTGCGAGTCTGGCTCAGATGGTAAAGCTCCTGGCGCATGCGTCCGTTCGCCCACGGCCGGAGCGAAAACGCAAAGTATGTCGATGCGGCATAGACCAGGAACGCGACGGCCAGAACGGGTGCGGCCAGCCGGTACAGGCTGATACCGCACGCGCGCGCCGCGATCATTTCCTGATCGCCGGACATCCGGCCAAATCCCATCAGCACACCCAACAGCAGCGCCATCGGGAACGTCAATTCGAGGAAGGCCGGCATGATGTAGGTCATCAGTCCGACGACCTCGCTCACCGCGACACCGTGATTGACGACCATCTCGATAAGCTTGAGCATCCGCGCCGTTACCAGCGCGAACGTCAATAGCGCGACGCCGACGCCGAATGGCGCCATCACTTCGAGCGCGACGTAGCGATCGAGGATGCCGGTTCCTGGAATCTTGCCCTTCACCTTCAGCAAGTTTAAACAGGCGTGGCCCTGATTGAAACGCCCGCGAATGGATCATGAGCGGGCGCCCTGAGGCTCAGCGAAGGGTCTCGAGGGCCGGGGCGCGAAGCGGCGGGCTTTGGTATCATCTCGCGATGGATCGCTTTCGAGGCAAGGGACGTTCAACTCGATTCGCTCCGGATCGCCCGCCGCCGCGTCCACGCGAAGAGGCTGGCGCTCCGGGTGGCGATGATCGCCAACTCGTGTATGGCGCCGAGCCGATTCGCGAGTTGATCGCGGCCGCACCTGGCGCAATCCGCGTTCTGTATGTGAAATCGGGTGAGGAGCGGCGTTTTTCCGCGGAAATCGAGCGGGTTCGCGCCAGCGCCTCCGGGTCTGGTGGCGGGCGCGTCGAGTTTCTGGATGAAGCCGCGCTGGCGCGGGTCGCCGGCCAGGCCGCGCGCCATCAGGGAATCGCGGCCCTGATGCGCGAGTATCAATATGCGAACGTCGATGATTTTTTGAGTGAAAAGCCGGATCCGATCGTCCTGGTCGACGGCGTCACCGACCCGCGCAATTTGGGCGCGCTGATGCGTTCAGCCGAAGGCGCGGGCGCCGGCGCTATCGTGCTGGCCCGCGACCGCACGGTCGGAATCACTCCCGCCGCGGTTAAGGCGTCGGCGGGCGCATGGATTCATTTGAAAATCGCGCGATGCGGCAATGTCGCGCGTACGCTCGAGGAGTTTAAGGAGGCCGGGTATTGGATCGCGGCGCTGGCTCCCGCCGGCGATACTTCGCTCTATAACCTCGATACGACGCGCAAGCTGGTCATCGTGGTGGGATCGGAGGACCGGGGCGTTCGAGACATCGTTCGTAAAAATGCGGACTTCGTTGTAGGAATTCCGATGCGCGGCAAGGTCGCCTCGCTCAACGTATCGGTGGCCGCGGCCGTCGCGTTGTTCGAGGTATCGCGGCAGCGGGATGCGGCGAAAAGCCGGTAAACGCGCGGTGCGAATCGTTTGCCTCTCCAAATCGGCTTGACAGGATGATAGGCTCCTAATAGCTTTTTCCCTTTGCTGTTGGCCGATGTAGCTCAACGGTAGAGCACCTGATTTGTAATCAGTAGGTTGCGAGTTCGATTCTCGCCATCGGCTTTTGGTCGGCATGATGACCTTAGCGGAGAGGTTCCCGAGTGGCCAAAGGGAGCAGACTGTAAATCTGCCGGCTTATGCCTTCGGAGGTTCGAATCCTCCCCTCTCCACCATTGAGCGGAGCGTTTGTTTTGGAGAGAGAGCGGGAATAGCTCAGTTGGTAGAGCGCGAGCCTTCCAAGCTCGGGGTCGCGGGTTCGAGTCCCGTTTCCCGCTCCAGTTTTACCCGGTCCATCGGATGGACCGGAGATGACGGAACCGCCGCGAGGATGTTCCTTCGAGGATGTAAAGGGCCGGAACGATGGATGCCCATGTAGCTCAGTCGGTAGAGCACTTCCTTGGTAAGGAAGAGGTCACGGGTTCGAATCCCGTCGTGGGCTTTCAAAAATTTTGCGCCGGCGAATCGGCGCGGTGATATTCGAGGTCGAGTATGAGAGATTTAATCGGACTTGCGTGCGACGGATGCAAACGGCGCAATTACATAACCAGCAAGAACAAAAAGAAGCAGACCGACAAGTTTGCCATTAAGAAGTTTTGCCCCAACTGCCGCACCCATACGGTGCATCGCGAGAGCAAGATTTCTTGAGAGGCACGGGCTTACGCGGAAAATGGGTCGCGTCCGGCCGGACTTCGGTTGGCACGCGCGAATCGTTTCGAAACGGCGCCCCTTTTGAGGAGATGATGATCAGGGTCAGTAGCTCTAATTGGCAGAGCATCGGACTCCAAATCCGAGGGTTGCAGGTTCGAATCCTGCCTGGCCCGCCAGCCTATTTAGCGCTTGCTTTGAGAGGAGAAAATGGATAGTCTGAAGAGTTACCTCGAACAGGGCGTAAACTTCGTTAAGGAAGCATGGACCGAGTTGTCGAAGGTCCACTACCCCTCGCCCAAGGAGACGATGCAGGCCACCGTGGTCGTGATGGGCTTGGCAGCTTTGTTGGCGGTATGGCTGGGAGTGGCCGATTTCTTCGCGGTGCGCGGCGTACGGATGTTGATTGGCTGAGGCGCGTGAGAACTAAGGATACGCCCGGCGCTTGACGCGAACAGGCCCGCATGGCGGGCCGGTGCAGAACGTGGAACCAATGACCGAATCAGTTACAGAAGCGTCCGCTCCAGCCAAGAAGTGGTATATTGTGCACACTTACTCCGGCTACGAGCATAAGGCCAAAGCCGCGCTTGAAGAGCGCGTACGATTGCTCCACGTCGAGAGCAAGTTCGGCGAGGTACTGGTGCCCGTCGAGCGGGTGCAGGAACTCGGCAAGGGTGGCCAGCGCAAGGTTTCCAGCCGCAAATTTTTTCCCGGATACATTTTCGTGAACATGGTGCTGGACGACGAGACCTGGCACGTGATCAAGGATACTCCAAAGATCACCGGCTTCGTCGGCCATTCTACCAATCCGCCCGAGGTTCCCGAATCCGAAGTCCGCGAGATTACCCAGCAGATGGCGGAAGGCGCGGTTCGGCCCAAGCCCAAGTTCCAATTCGAGGTGGGCGAGGCAATCAAGGTGATCGACGGACCGTTCCAGGACTTCAATGGGACAGTCGAGGAAGTGAAGCCCGACAAGGGCAAGGTACGCGTATTGATCTCGATCTTCGGCCGCGCAACTCCGGTCGAACTCGATTTCGTACAAGTGGAGAAGGCTTAACGGGCGGCGGAAGCCGCCGGCGCGGGGCCGATGCGGCCTTGGACGCCGATGTTTGACTTTGATTGACGGGAAGCTGAAATCGCGTGGCTAAGAAAGTTGTAGGACAGATCAAGCTCCAGATTCCGGCCGGGGCCGCAAATCCCTCGCCGCCGGTGGGCCCTGCGCTCGGCCAGCGCGGTGTAAATATCATGGAGTTTTGCAAGGCCTTTAACGCCCAGACGCAGAACATGCAGGGAATGACGATCCCGGTGATCGTGACCGTGTATGCCGATCGATCGTTCACCTTTGTAACCAAGAGTCCGCCCGCATCGAGCCTCCTGCTCAAAGCGGCCGGAATCGAGAAGGGCTCCGCAACGCCCAACAAGAACAAAGTCGGCAAGGTGACTCGCGCTCAGGTTGAGGAAATCGCCAAGCTGAAGCTCAAGGACCTTACCGCCGCCGATCTCGATGCCGCGATCAACACGGTGGCGGGAACCGCACGCTCGATGGGTATCGAGGTCGCCGGGTAACGGCGCGAAAAGAGAGAGAAGCCACGATGGCAGGGAAGAAATACCGCGAAGCGGCTAAAAAGATAGATCGAGATCGCCGCTATCCTTTGGAAGAGGCGATCAAGCTGACCGCCGCCACTAAACTGGCCAAGTTTGACGAGACCGTCGAAATAGCGGTCCGCTTGGGCGTCGATCCCCGTCAGGCCGACCAGAACGTCCGCGGCACCATCGTGCTGCCTCACGGCACCGGCGCGGTTGCGCGCGTGCTGGTGATCGCCAAGGGCGAGAAGGAGCGTGAAGCGCGCGAGGCGGGCGCGGACTTCGTCGGCGCCGACGAGATCGTAAAAAAGATTCAGGAAGAGAATTGGCTCGACTTCGACCGCGTGATCGCGACACCTGACATGATGGGGCAGGTCGGCCGGATCGGTAAAATACTTGGTCCGCGCGGCCTGATGCCGAATCCGAAGGTCGGTACCGTCACCTTCGACGTGGCCAAGGCGGTGGGTGAAATCAAGGCCGGAAAGGTCGACTACCGGGTGGACAAGGCCGGCGTCGTGCATGCGCGAATCGGGAAACTCAGTTTCGGTGAAGGCAAGCTGCTCGACAATGCGCGTGCGCTTTTGACCGCGATCGTCCGCTCCAAGCCGGCATCCGCCAAGGGCAACTACATCCGGAGCATCGCGGTTTCCTCGACGATGGGACCCGGGGTGCGAATCGACGCATCGGCCGCGACGAAGCTGGTCGCGGCGGCGGCGTAGGCGCGGGCGCTATTGGATATCAGGTGAACGCAGATGATTAAGAAGCAGCAAAAGACGGCGGTCGTCGAAGAGTTGAGCCGCGGCTTCAGCCGCGCCAGCCTTGCGATCGTTTCCGAATATCGCGGCGTGACGGCGGCGGAATCGACCGAAGTGCGACGGCGCATTCGTGCGGTGCGCGGCGAAATGCGAGTGGCCAAAAACACCCTTGTCCGCCGGGCTATCAAGGATACCGCGTATGCCGCCCTCGACAGCCACCTCGGTGGCCAGGTCGGGGTGATTCTCAGCTACGCAGACCCGGTGGAAGTGGCTAAAGTCGTCACCTCGTTCAAGGAGCTTGGTGACAAGTTCAAGCTGCGTGGCGGCGTTCTCGGCGGCAAGGCATTGACCGCCGCGGAAGTGCAGGCATTGGCGACGCTGCCGCCGCGTGAGGTCGTAATGGCGCAGTTGTTGGGCTTGCTCAATGCGCCGGCGACCCGGCTGGTGCGATTGCTGAACGAGCCCGGCTCGGCATTGGCGCGCGTTATCGACGCGATCGGGAAGAAGAACGGTGCGGGCGCAGCAGCCCCGGCCGCGGAAGGATAAGCAAGTAAGGATAAGTAAAGGGGTAACGCGGCGCGTGAATCGCGCCCAAGAAAGTTTTGCAGAGATTATTCGTTCGGGGCGCTCCCACATCTCCCCGATGCGAGCATAAGGAGAGAGGAAACGATGTCAGAAGCACAGTTAAGCCGCGATCAGGTGAAGGACTACCTGAAGAACTTGAGCCTGCTCGATGCGGCGGCTCTGGTTAAGGAACTCGAACAGGAACTTGGCGTATCCGCCGCCGCTCCGGTCGCGGTTGCCGCGGCGCCTGCCGCCGGAGGTGGCGCTGGTGCAGCCGCGGCAGCCGAGAAGGACGAGTTCACCGTGATGCTCACCGGCGCAGGCGACAAGAAAATCCAGGTGATCAAGGTTGTCCGTGAACTGACCGGACTTGGACTCAAGGAAGCGAAGGATCTGGTTGATGGCGCCCCCAAGCCGGTCAAGGAAGGCGTGGCCAAGGCCGAAGCCGAAGACATGAAGAAGAAGCTGGAGGCGGCTGGCGGGACTGTGGAGCTCAAGTAGGAGCCGAAAGTCCCTTTGACGCGCAAATTGCTTGCGCGAAATCCGCGCCGGGCGCATGGTGCGCGGCGGCTTGGAGTTCGCGATATCTTTATGAACGATTCCGCCGGGGCGGGGGGTGTCTCCGCGCCTGCGGGTTTATTGTTTCACGGCACGCTGCAAGCGGCGGCTTGCGGTGAATGAGGTAGCTGATGGCCCAGGTTCACGTAACAAGTAACCTTCGCATCCGGCGTTCCTTCAGCAAGATCAAGAAGATCATCGACATTCCGAATCTCATCGAGATTCAGAAGCGGTCGTATGACGAGTTCTTGCAGGTTGGAGTGTCGGCTGCGGATCGGCAGGATACCGGCTTGCAGGCGGTGTTCAAGTCGGTTTTCCCGATTAAGGACTTCAACGAGACCGCGTCGCTGGAGTTCGTCAGCTATGAACTGGGCGAGCCCAAGTACGATGTTGACGAATGCCATCAGCGCGGGATGACCTATGCGGCGCCGATCAAGGTCAAAATCCAGCTTGTAATCTGGGACGTGGAGAGCGGCCGGCGCTCAATCAAGAACGTAAAGGAGCAGGAGGTATATTTCGGCGAAATCCCGCTGATGACGTCGAATGGAACCTTCATGGTGAACGGTACCGAGCGGGTCATCGTGTCGCAGCTTCATCGCTCGCCCGGCGTCTTTTTCGAGCACGACAAAGGGCGCACGCATTCGACCGGCAAGCTCCTGTATTCCGCGCGAATCATCCCGTACCGCGGGAGCTGGATCGATTTCGAATTCGACCCGCGCGACGTGCTCTACGTGCGCATCGACCGGCGGCGCAAGTTTCCCGCCACCGTGCTGCTGCGCGCACTGGGGATGACGACCGAGGATCTCCTCAACTACTTCTATCAGAAGGACGTAATTCTGCTCGAGGGCAAGCAGTATGCCAAGCAGTTCATTCCCGATCATCTGATCGGCGCGCGCGTGTCACGCGACGTGAAGGATCCCAAGAGCGGCGAAGTAATCGCGCGCGAGGGCCGCAAGTTTAATAAGGCCATCGTGCGCGCGATGGAACAGGCGCGTATTAGCGAAGTTCCGGTCTCGCTCGACGAAATTGTCGGCCGGGTCTCGGCACACGATATCGTCGACTCATCCACCGGCGAAGTTCTCGTGGCGACCAACGAAGAGCTGACTGGAGAGACGATCGAAAAGCTTAAGGAGAAGGGCGTCAAGAAAATCGAGGTGCTCTTCACCGAAGACCTGCCCGGCGGCGGACCGCTGCGGCTGACACTGGCGCAGGACAAGCTCGGCACGTCGGAAGAGGCAATCATCGAAATCTACCGCCGGCTTCGTCCAGGCGATCCGCCAACTAAGGAGACCGCGACCGCCTTCTTCAACAATTTGTTTTTCAACGCGGAGCGCTACGACCTGTCACGCGTAGGACGTCTGAAGCTTAACCATAAGTTGTTCAAGGATCCGAACCACGTGCCGCTTGATCAGGGCACGCTGCGCCGCGAGGACATTCTGGAGGTCGTCCGCTACCTGCTCGAACTCAAGAACAACATTGGCGAGGTGGACGACATCGACCATCTCGGCAACCGGCGCGTGCGCGCGGTCGGCGAACTAGTGGAGAACCAGTTCCGCATCGGCTTGGTGCGCATGGAGCGCGCGATTAAGGAGCGGATGTCTCTGCAGGATATCGAGACCCTGATGCCGCAGGAGTTGGTGAACTACAAGCCCGCCTCCGCCGTCATCAAGGAGTTCTTCGGTTCCTCGCAGTTGTCGCAATTCATGGATCAGACCAATCCGTTGAGCGAGATCGCGCACAAGCGCCGGCTTTCCGCGCTGGGGCCCGGCGGACTTACGCGCGAACGCGCCGGCTTCGAGGTCCGTGACGTGCATCCGACTCACTACGGCCGCGTCTGCCCGATCGAGACTCCGGAAGGTCCGAACATCGGACTTATTGCGGCGCTTTCGACCTACGCGCGCGTCAATGATTTCGGGTTCATCGAGACACCGTATCGCGAAGTCGAAGATGGCCGCGTCAGCGATCGCATCAAATACCTGTCAGCGCTTGATGAGGAAGACAAGGTCATCGCGCAGGCCAACGCCCCCCTCGATGCGCACGGCCGCTTCACAACTGAACTGGTTTCGGCGCGAATCGGCGGCGAATTCGAAGTCGTGCGGTCCGAGGACGTTCAATACATGGACGTGTCGCCCAATCAGCTCGTGTCGGTGGCGGCCTCGCTGGTTCCGTTTCTGGAGAACGACGACGCCAACCGCGCGCTGATGGGCTCCAACATGCAGCGCCAGGCGGTGCCGCTCCTCCGAACGCAGGCGCCGCTCGTCGGCACCGGCATGGAGGCGGTGGTGGCGCGCGACTCGGGGGTGACCGTCGTCGCCAAGCGGGACGGCACGGTGGTGTCGGTCGACGCCGGGCGCATCGTCATCAAGCCCGACGAGGACGACGGCACCGGCTCCAACGTCGACATCATCAACCTGATCAAGTACCAGCGCTCCAACCAGAACACCTGCATCAACCAGCGCCCGATCGTGCACCCGCGCGACCGCGTGCGCCGTGGACAGGTGATCGCCGACGGTCCCGCGACCGAGCGCGGGGAGCTCGCGCTCGGCCGCAACGTGGTCGTCGCCTTCATGCCCTGGGGTGGGTACAACTTCGAGGACTCCATCCTGATCGCCGAGCGCGTCGTCAAGGACGACTCGTTCACCTCGGTGCACATCGAGGAGTTCGAGTGCGTCGCGCGCGACACGAAGCTCGGCAAGGAGGAGATCACCCGCGACATCCCGAACGTCGGCGAGGAGGCCCTCAAGGACCTCGACGAGTCGGGGATCGTGCGCATCGGCGCCGAGGTGAACCCCGACGACATCCTGGTCGGCAAGATCACGCCGAAGGGCGAGACGCAGCTCTCGCCCGAGGAGCGGCTGCTGCGCGCGATCTTCGGCGAGAAGGCGGGCGACGTGCGCGACACGTCGCTGCGCGTGCCGCCGGGGGTGGCCGGCATCGTGATCGGCGCCCAGGTCTTCTCGCGCCGCGGCGTGGAGAAGGACGAGCGCGCGCGCGCGATCGAGGAGCAGGAGATCGACCACCTGCGCAAGGACCAGGAGGACGAGATCCGAATCATCCGCGAGAGCGCGCTGGCGCGGGTGCGAGAGCTCCTGACCGGCAAGCCGGCGGCCAACCGGGTGGGCGACGACCGGCGCAAGGAGGTCTGGCTGAACCCCGGCGACGCGATCACGCACGCCGCCCTCGACGCGATCCCGCAGCGCCGCTGGAAGGACGTGCAGATCGCGGACACGAGAGTGCAGGAGCAGATCGAGCGCATCTTCGCGAACATCGAGGAGCGCTCGTCGGTGATCAAGACCGTCTTCGACGAGAAGATCGCCCGGCTCAAGAAGGGCGACGAGCTGCCGCCGGGCGTGTTCAAGATGGTCAAGGTGTACGTGGCCATCAAGCGCAAGCTGTCGGTCGGCGACAAGATGGCCGGGCGCCACGGCAACAAGGGCGTGATCTCGCGGATCCTCCCCGAGGAGGACATGCCCTACATGGCCGACGGCACGCCCGTCGACATCGTGCTCAACCCGCTCGGCGTGCCCTCGCGCATGAACGTCGGGCAGATCCTCGAGACGCACCTCGGCTGGGCCGCGCGCGGGATGGGCCAGCAGATCCAGGCGCTGCTCGAGGAGCGGACCGGGGTCGAGATCGCCGCGCTCCGGAAGCAGCTCGCCGAGACCTACGGCGATCCGGTCATCACCCGCGTGCTCGAGGGTGCCTCGGACGAGGCGATCCGCTCGCTCGCCCAGAACGTGGCGGAGGCCGGCGTGCACGTGGCCACCGCGGTGTTCGACGGCGCCGGCGAGGCGGAGATCAAGAAGGAGCTCGCGCGCGCGTGCCTGCCCGCGAGCGGCCAGATGGTGCTCTTCGACGGCCGCACGGGCGAGGCCTTCGACGGCGAGATCACGGTCGGCGTCCTCTACATGCTGAAGCTGCACCACCTGGCCGACGACAAGATCCACGCGCGCAGCATCGGGCCGTACAGCCTGGTGACGCAGCAGCCGCTCGGCGGCAAGGCGCAGTTCGGCGGACAGCGGCTGGGCGAGATGGAGGTGTGGGCGCTCGAGGCCTACGGCGCCGCCTTCGGCCTCCAGGAGTTCCTGACCGTCAAGTCGGACGACGTCGGCGGCCGCACCCGCATGTACGAGTCGATCGTCAAGGGCGAGAACACGCTGGAGCCGGGCCTGCCCGAGAGCTTCAACGTGCTGGTCAAGGAGCTGCAGGCGCTCGGCCTCAACGTCGAGCTGCTCGAAGACAAGGCGTCCTAAGGGGGTACTGAGACCTTGCGAGACCTCTACAACCTGTTCGAGAAGCCCAAGGATCCGCTGGCCTTCAACTCGATCCGCATCTCGATCGCGTCGCCGGACAAGATCCGCGAGTGGTCGCACGGCGAGGTGAAGAAGCCGGAGACGATCAACTACCGCACCTTCAAGCCGGAGCGGGATGGGCTCTTCTGCGCCAAGATCTTCGGCCCCGTCAAGGACTACGAATGCAACTGCGGCAAGTACAAGCGCATGAAGCACCGCGGCGTCGTGTGCGAGAAGTGCGGCGTCGAGGTGATCCAGTCGAAGGTCCGGCGCGAGCGGATGGGCCACATCACGCTGGCGACGCCGGTGGCCCATATCTGGTTCCTGAAGTCGCTGCCGAGCCGCATCGGCAACATCCTCGAGGTGTCGCTCCGCGACCTCGAGCGGGTGCTCTACTTCGAGTCCTACATCGTGATCGATCCGCGGGACACCGACCTGCGGGTGGGCGAGCTGCTCTCCGACGAGCGCCTGGTCGAGGCGCGCGAGAAGTACGGCCGCGACGGCTTCGAGTGCGGGATCGGAGCCGAGGCCATTCGCGAGATGCTCGCGAAGATCGACGTCGAGACCGAGTGCAAGCGCCTGCGCTCCGAGATGCGCGACGCGACCAGCGAGGCCAAGCGCAAGAAGATCGCGAAGCGCCTGAAGGTGCTCGACGCGTTCCGCGAGTCGACGAACAAGCCCGAGAACATGATCCTCGAGGTGATCCCGGTCCTGCCGCCGGACCTGCGGCCGCTGGTGCCGCTCGACGGTGGCCGCTTCGCGACCAGCGATCTCAACGATCTCTACCGCCGCGTCATCAACCGCAACAACCGGCTGAAGCGCCTGCAGGAGCTGAACGCGCCCGAGGTCATCATCCGCAACGAGAAGCGCATGCTGCAGGAGGCCGTCGACGCGCTGTTCGACAACGGCCGCCGCGGGCGCGTGATCACCGGGCCGAGCAAGCGGCCGCTGAAGTCGCTGTCCGACATGCTGAAGGGCAAGTCGGGCCGCTTCCGCCAGAACCTGCTCGGCAAGCGCGTCGACTACTCGGGGCGCTCGGTGATCGTGGTCGGCCCCGAGCTGCGGCTGCACCAATGCGGGCTCCCGACCCGCATGGCGCTCGAGCTCTTCAAGCCGTTCATCTACTCGAAGCTCGAGCAGCGCGGCTACGTGACGACCATCAAGGCCGCGAAGAAGATGGTGGAGAAGGAGCGGCCCGAGGTCTGGGACATCCTGGCGGAGGTGGTGCGAGAGCATCCGGTGATGCTGAACCGCGCGCCGACGCTGCACCGGCTCGGCATCCAGGCCTTCGAGCCCCAGCTGATCGACGGCAAGGCGATCCAGCTCCATCCGCTCGTGTGCGCGGCCTACAACGCCGACTTCGACGGCGATCAGATGGCCGTGCACGTGCCGCTCTCGATCGAGGCGCAGATCGAGGCCCGCGTCCTCATGATGTCGACCAACAACATCCTGTCGCCGGCCACCGGGCGGCCGATCATCGGCCCCACCCAGGACATCGTGCTCGGCTGCTACTACATGACCCGCGAGCGCCCCGGCGCGCGTGGCGAGGGCATGCGCTTCGCCAGCCCGGCGGAGGCGCTGGCGGCCTACGACGCCGGGGAGCTGCAGCTCCACGCCCGGGTCGCCGTGCGCATCGACGGCAAGCGCGTCGAGAGCACGGCCGGCCGCCTGCTGCTGCGCGAGATCGTCCCGCCGGAGATCCCCTTCGAGATCATCAACAAGGTGATGGACAAGAAGGCGCTCGGCGAGCTGATCGACCAGGCCTACCGCCGCCTCGGCAACAAGGCGACGGTGATCCTGGCCGACCGCCTGCGCACCTTCGGCTACCAGTACGCCACCAAGGCGGGCATCTCCTTCTGCGTCGACGACATGACCATTCCCACGGACAAGGAGGGGATCATCGCGGCCGCCAACGAGCAGGTGCGCGAGATCGAGCAGCAGTACCAGGAGGGTCTGATCACCGACGGCGAGCGCTACAACAAGGTGATCGACATCTGGGCGGAGGCGACCGAGCGCGTCTCGGCGCAGATGATGGAGAACATCGGCACGCAGGTGACGGTGGACGCCGACGGGCGCGAGACCCGGATCCCGAGTTTCAACTCGATCTACATGATGGCCGACTCGGGCGCGCGCGGATCGGCGCAGCAGATGCGCCAGCTGGCCGGCATGCGCGGGCTCATGGCGAAGCCCTCGGGCGAGATCATCGAGACGCCGATCACCTCGAACTTCCGCGAAGGGCTCTCGGTGCTCCAGTACTTCATCTCGACCCATGGCGCGCGCAAGGGCCTGGCGGACACGGCGCTGAAGACCGCCAACTCGGGCTATCTGACCCGGCGGCTGGTCGACGTCGCCCAGGACATGATCATCCGCCAGGACGACTGCGGCACCACCGATGGCCTCGTGATGGGGCCGCTGGTCGAGAGCGGCGAGGTGATCGAGGCGATCGGCGAGCGGGTTCTCGGGCGCGTCGCCGTCGAGGACGTGGTGGATCCGCGCAACCGCGAGGTGATCGCGCGGGCCGGCGAGGAGATCGACGAGGCCAAGGTACAGCGCATCGAGGACGCTGGCATCGAGCGCGTGATGATCCGCTCGGTGCTGACCTGCCAGGCGCAGCACGGCGTGTGCGTGCTGTGCTACGGGCGCGACCTGGCGCGCGGCGAGATGGTGAATCTCGGCGAGGCGGTGGGCGTGATCGCCGCCCAGTCCATCGGCGAGCCGGGCACGCAGCTCACCATGCGCACCTTCCACATCGGCGGGACGGCGACCCGGCGCGCGGAGCAGTCGAGCGCCGAGGCGCGCGCCGAGGGCGAGGCGCGCTACGTGAACCTGCGCACGGCGCTCGATCGGCAGGGCCGCCACATCGCGAGCAATCGCCACGGCGAGGTCGTGATCTACGACGCGAGCGGCCACGAGCGCGAGCGACATCCCGTCGTGTACGGCGCCGCGGTGCGGGTGGCGGACGGCGAGGCGGTGAAGCCGGGCGCGGTGCTGCTCGAGTGGGACCCGTTCGCGAACCCGATCCTGGCGGAGGTGAAGGGCACGGCGCGCTTCGCGGACATCCTCGAGGGCGGCACCATGCGCGAGCAGGTGGACGAGTTCACCGGGATGGCGTCCAAGGTGATCGTCGAGGCCAAGGATCCCGCCCTGCGCCCGCGCATCTCGATCACCGCGGGCGGCCAGGCGGTGCACGACAAGCTGCTGCCCGTGGGCGCCTACCTGTCGGTGGTCGACGGCGACGAGGTGGCGGCGGGCGACGTGGTGGCGAAGATCCCGCGCGAGATCACGCGCACGAAGGACATCACGGGCGGGCTCCCGCGGGTGGCGGAGCTGTTCGAGGCGCGCAAGCCGAAGGAGTTCGCGATCGTGTCGGAGATCGACGGCACGGTCTCGTTCGGCACCGACGTGCGCGGCAAGCGCCGGCTGCTGGTGACGCCGGACGGCGGCGGCGAGCCCAAGGAGTACCTGATCCCGAAGGGCAAGCACATCGCAGTGCACGAGGGCGATCGCGTGCGCGCGGGCGAGGCGCTGATGGACGGTTCCTCGAACCCGCACGACATCCTGCGCATCCAGGGCGTGAAGGAGCTCGCCAAGTACCTGGTCGACGAGGTGCAGGAGGTCTACCGCCTGCAGGGCGTGAAGATCAACGACAAGCACATCGAGACGATCGTCCGCCAGATGCTGAAGCGGGTTCGGATCAAGGATGCCGGCGACACCGACTTCCTGGTCGGCGAGCAGGTCGAGAAGTCCCTGTTCGAGGAGATGAACGCCCGGGTGGAGGCGGAGGGCAAGCGGCCGGCGCAGCACGAGCCGCTGCTGCTCGGCATCACCAAGGCGTCGCTCTCGACCGAGTCGTTCATCTCGGCGGCCTCCTTCCAGGAGACGACCAAGGTGCTGACCGAGGCGGCGATCTGGGGCAAGACCGACCGGCTGCATGGCCTCAAGGAGAACGTGATCATGGGCCGCCTGATCCCGGCCGGGACCGGAATGGCCCGCTACCAGAACATCGGCGTCCAGATCGATGCGCCCCCCGAGCTGCTGGCGGCCGCCGGCGAGGTCGAGGAGCTCGACGTCTCGAGGGTCGGAGGGGACGCTCCGGAGGCGCCGGTGCGGAACGGACCGGTGGAGGGTGTCTCGGCCTAGGCGGCGCGGCCGACGCCCCGCCGAGGGGGCCTCTCCGGCCGGTTGACAGGGGGCCGAACGCCGCTAACGTACGGCGGTTTTTCGTCTGTGGCCGCGACCAGCCTGCGGCCCACCCGAGATCGGGCGAAGAGAGACCCCGAGCCACCGGCTCCGGCCTCTTCGCGATCCGGGAGGGGTCACAGGGGCGCGGCTTCTCTGCCGTCCGGCCTCTCTCACCGCGCGGGTGCGTCTGGACGGCTTCCCGAGCTTCGATCGACGGGGCGGCTCGCCCTGCGATCGTGGAGACCGCGAGAGCGCATGCCGACGATCCAGCAGCTCGTGCGCCAGGGACGCGCGCAGCGGCACCGCAAGAGCAAGTCGCCCGACCTCGATCGCTCGCCGATGCGGCGTGGCGTGTGCACGCGGGTGTGTACCCAGACGCCGAAGAAGCCGAACTCGGCGCTGCGCAAGGTGGCGCGCGTGCGGCTCACCAACGGCAACGAGGTGTGGGCGTACATCCCGGGCGTCGGGCACAACCTGCAGGAGCACTCGGTCGTGCTGGTGCGCGGCGGGCGGGTCAAGGACCTTCCCGGCGTCCGCTACCACATCGTGCGCGGGACGTTGGACACGCAGGGGGTCGCGGATCGCCGCCAGGGGCGGTCGCGCTACGGCGCCAAGCGCCCCAAGTAGGCGCTTTCGATCGACGGCCGGCGGGCATCCGCGATGCCCACCGGCCGTCGGCGTTTCGGACGGGCTCGATTCGAGCGGGAGGAGAGCGGAGGGATGCCGCGTCGGCGCGAGGTGCAACAGCGCAAGCACCAGGCGGACCCCAAGTACGGGGACCGCCAGGTCGGCTACTTCACCAACGTGATGATGCGCGACGGCAAGAAGAGCACCGCCGAGCACATCGTGTACGGCGCCTTCGCCATCATCGAGAGCAAGACCCGCAACGACCCGCTGGCGATGTTCCGCCGCGCGCTCGAGAACGTGCGACCGCGGATCGAGGTGAAGTCGCGCCGCGTGGGCGGCGCCACGTACCAGGTGCCCGTCGAGGTGCGGCCGGAGCGCGCGACCTCGCTGGCCATGCGCTGGCTGGTGCAGTACGCGCGGGCGCGGGCGGGTCGCAGCATGGGTGAGAAGCTCGCCGACGAGCTGATCGACGCCGCCAACGAGCGCGGCGAGAGCGTGAAGAAGAAGGAAGACACCCACCGCATGGCGGACGCCAACAAGGCGTTCGCCCACTATCGGTGGTGAGGCCCCTCGGCCCGTCCCGGAGAGTTCGGTCGTCATGCCGCGGACCACGCCCCTCGAGAGGACCCGGAACATCGGCATCATGGCCCACATCGATGCGGGCAAGACGACGACGACCGAGCGCATCCTGTTCTACACCGGCGTGAACTACAAGATGGGTGAGGTCCACGACGGCGCTGCGACGATGGATTGGATGGAGCAGGAGCAGGAGCGCGGCATCACGATCACATCCGCCGCGACCACCTGCTACTGGAAGGACCACCGCGTCAACATCATCGACACACCGGGCCACGTCGACTTCACGATCGAGGTGGAGCGCTCGCTGCGCGTGCTGGACGGCGCGGTGGCGGTGTTCGACGCCGTGGCCGGCGTGGAGCCGCAGTCGGAGACGGTGTGGCGCCAGGCCGACCGCTACCGCGTTCCGCGCATCTGCTTCGTCAACAAGATGGACCGCGTCGGCGCCGACTTCGAGCGGGTCGTGGCGATGATCCGCGCGCGCCTCGCCGCGGTTCCGGTGGCCGTGCAGATCCCGATCGGGAGCGAGGACGGCTTCCGCGGCGTGGTAGACCTGGTCGAGCCGCGCGCGATCTGCTGGGACGACGACAGCCTGGGCTCGACCTTCCGGGTCGAGCCGGTCCCGCGCAAGCTCGAGGCCGCGGTCGAGGCCGCGCGCGAGCGGCTGGTCGAGGCGGCCGCCGAGTCCGACGATGCGCTCATGGCGCGCTACCTCGACGGCGAGGCGATCCCCGCCGATCCGCTGCGTAAGGCGCTGCGCGAGGCGACGCTGCGGCTGCAGGTGGTGCCGGTGCTGTGCGGGTCCGCCTTCAAGAACAAGGGCGTGCAGCCGCTGCTCGACGCCATCGTCGACTACCTGCCGTCTCCCCTCGACGTGCCGGCGATCGAGGGCACCGACCCGAAGAGCGGAGACCCCCGCAGCCGCAAGGCGGACGACCACGAGCCGTTCTCGGCGCTGGTGTTCAAGCTGATGTCGGACAAGCACGTCGGCCATCTGACCTACCTGCGCGTCTACTCCGGTCACCTCGAGACCGGCCAGCAGGTGCTGAACGTCCGGCGCGACCGCAAGGAGCGCGTCGGCCGGCTCCTGCAGATGCACGCCAACAAGCGCCAGGAGATCGAGGAGGCGTTCGCGGGCGACATCGTCGCCGTCGTCGGCTTCAAGAGCGTCTCGACCGGCGACACGCTCTGCGATCCGCGCCACCCGATCGCGCTCGAGGCGATGGAGTTCCCCGCGCCGGTGCTCTCGATCGCGATCGAGCCGAAGACGCAGGCCGACATGGATCGGCTCGGGGGATCGCTCGACCGGCTGGTGCACGAGGATCCCTCGTTCCGCGTCTCGACCGATCCCGAGACGGGTCAGACGATCATCTCGGGCATGGGCGAGCTGCACCTCGAGATCATCTGCGACCGCCTGCTGCGGGAGTTCAAGGTCGACGCCAACGTCGGGCCGCCGCAGGTCGCCTACAAGGAGACGATCACCCGGGCCGTGCGCGCCGAGGGCCGCTACATCAAGCAGACGGGTGGCTCGGGCGACTACGGCGTCGTGGTGATCGAGGCCGAGCCCAACGGGACGGGCAAGGGCTTCGAGTTTGTCGACGGCACCCGCGGCGGCGTGGTGCCGCGCGAGTACGTGCCTGCCGTGCGGCAGGGGTGCGAGGAGGCGCTGCAGAGCGGTGAGCTCGGCGGCTACCCCGTCGTCGACGTGAAGGTGACCCTGGTCGACGGACAGGCCCACGACGTCGACTCCTCGGAGCGCTCGTTCAAGATCGCCGGATCCCTCGCGGTGAAGGAGGCGATGCGCAAGGCCGAGCCGGTGCTGCTCGAGCCGATCATGCGGGTGGAGGTGGTGACGCCCGACGACTTCGTGGGCGCGGTGCAGGGCGATCTGAACAGCCGCCGCGGCAAGCTCACCGGCATCGAGGTGCGGGGCGGTGCGCAGGTGGTGCGCGGCGACGTCCCGCTCGCGACCATGTTCGGCTACGTCAACAACCTGCGCTCGATGACCCAGGGGCGCGCGACCTACACCATGCAGTTTTCGCACTACGCGGAGGTGCCCGTGAGCGTCTCCGCGAAGATCGTCAACCGCTAGCAAGAGCCCGGAGGATCGAGACGGACCATGGCCAAGGCGAAGTTCGAGCGGACGAAGCCGCACGTGAACGTGGGGACGATTGGGCACGTGGACCACGGGAAGACGACGTTGACGGCGGCGATCACGCAGCGACAGGCGAAGAAGGGGCTGGCGGACTTTGTGCCGTTC
>DATKOZ010000036.1:0-12382 GCA_035524375.1 Binataceae bacterium (SeqCode)
GCTCAGGTCGAGCAGGCACTCGATATTCTCGCCCTTCATCCCTCCACCGCCAGCCATTTAAGTTTCCAGCTTGCACAATACTTTGTCGCCGACGATCCCCCCGAACCGCTGGTCACCAAAATGGCGCAGAAATATCTGGCCACCGGCGGCGACATCCGCGCGGTGCTCGAGACGATGTTCTTGAGCGCCGAGTTTCGCGACCCCGCCAATTACGGAGCGAAATTCAAAACGCCGTACGAGTACGTAATTTCATCCGCTCGCGCGACCGGCGTCACCATCAACAATTACCGGCCGCTTTACGGCACGATGCAACTGCTGGGGATGCCCACATACGGATGCCTGACTCCTAACGGCTATGCCAGCACCCAAGATGCATGGCTCAATCCAGATTCGATGATGATTCGGCTTAGTTTTGCCACCGCGATCGGCTCGGGACGGCTGCCGCTCGACCATCAGCCCGACGACGATGAAGCCAACGGCGGCCCGCCGGTCGTGACGAAAAACCCGAATCGTAAAATCAAACTACTGATGAACGACGATTCGGATCGGCCGGGCCGCCAACGGATGACGCCGCCCGATCCGAACACCGTCGCCGCGGCCTTGGGCGGTTATTTTTCAAAATCGACCACAGATGCGATTAGCGCCGCACCCGCACAACTGAGCACCGCGCTGCTGCTCGGCAGTCCGGACTTTATGAAGCGTTAGCGAGGCTCGCACCAATATGGACCCGATCGACGAACGCGACTTGGCAAAAATCATCAACTGCGCTGATTGCAGTCCGCAGCGGAAAGAGACGCTTAGCCGCCGTGCCTTCATCCGGCGCACCGCTTTGCTGTCCGCGTCGGGAATTGTGCTGCTCAGCCCGCACGCGTGGGCTGCGCGCACGCTCGCAGGATCAAAGCGGCGAGTGATCGTCGTGTTCCTGCGCGGCGCAGTCGATGGCCTGAATGTCGTGATCCCGCACGGCGAATCGGCCTATTACGATGCGCGGCCAACAATCGCGATTGAACGGGCTAGCGCTAACGGCGGCGCGATCGATCTGGACGGCTATTTCGCGCTACATCCGGCGCTTGCTCCGCTTCATGACGCATGGCGCGATCGCACGCTCGCATTCGTTCACGCATGCGGCTCGCCGGACCCGACTCGCTCGCACTTCGATGCGCAAGATTTCATGGAAAGCGGCACTCCGGGCGTGAAGTCGACGCAGGACGGATGGCTGAATCGCACTCTTGCCTCGATGCCGGGCGCCCATCCGCCCACCGAGGCGCTCAGCCTCGGCCCGACCGTCCCGCGCATCCTGAAGGGCGCGCAGCCGGTTGCAAATCTTCCGCTCGGCCGCGCAGCCGAACGGCCGATGCCGCTGGATCGTCCAGTTATCGACCAGGCGTTCGATCGGCTCTACACCGGCAACGATGCGCTCAGCCGTGTGTATCGCGAGGGCCGCGATTCGCGCCGCCGACTGATGAACGAGCTGGACAAGGATATGACCGAAGCCAATGCCGGCGCTCCCTCGCCCAAGGGCTTCTCGGAAGACACCAGCCGCATGGCGCAGTTGATGCGCAGCGATGCGACGATTCGCGTGGGCTTCATGGCGCTGGGCGGATGGGACACGCACATCAACCAAGGCGCCAGTAACGGCCAGCTCGCGAATCATCTACGGCCGCTTGCCAACGGCCTTGTGAATTTGCAGCATGCGCTCGGCCCGGCTTATCAGGAAACCGTGATTATCGTCGTCTCGGAATTCGGCCGCATGGTGCACGAGAACGGCAACGGCGGGACCGATCATGGCCACGGCAACGTGATGTGGCTGATGGGCGGTCCGGTTCACGGCGGCAAGGTTTACGGCAATTGGCCGGGTCTGCAAACCGCAAAACTTTATCAGGAGCGCGATCTCGCCGTGACCACCGATTTCCGCGAACCCATCACGGCCGTGCTGAAGACACATATGCGGCTTACGGATGCGCAGATTGAGCGTGTCTTTCCCGGATTGCCGGCGCCAAGCGGTAATGTCTCCGGAGTCGTAACCGCATAGCGATTGCGGCGTTTGCACTGACCGCCCCATCGCGTCGATAATCGCGCGCATGGAATACGATCTCATCATCAAAAACGGCATTATCGTGGACGGCTCCGGCGCACCCCGCTTGCGCGGCGACGTTGCTATCAAGGATCGTAAAATTGCCGCGATCGTCGATTCGGCAAACACCGCCGCTTCAACGGCCACCCGGACCATCGACGCCACCGGCCACATCGTCGCGCCCGGATTTATCGATTTGCATTCGCATTCCGACTGGGTCCTGCCGCTGCCCGATCACGCGAATATCTTGAAGCCATTCATCATGCAGGGCGTAACGACGATCGTCAGCGGCAACTGCGGCTTTTCCGTGGCACCGGTGCGCCCCGAACGCCGCAGGATGCTGGACGAGTCGGGCCGCTTGTGCTCCGAGCGGCCATTCGAGTGGGAATGGGAGGATGTCGCGGGATTCGGCAGATACCTGCAGCGCATCGATTTGGCGATGAACGTCGCGCATCTGGCCGGCCATGGATCGATCCGCTTAAGCGTGATGGGAGCGAGTTCGGACGTGCCGAATGCCGAGCAAATGAAGGCGATGCAGGCGATGGTCGAACAGGCGATGGCCGATGGCGCGGTCGGCCTTTCAACCGGCCTGGGCTACTTCCCCGGCATGATTGCCAAGCCTGCCGAATTGGCCGCACTTGCGCGCGTGGCCGCTGCGGCGGGTGGCGTGTTGACCTCGCATCTGCGCGCTTACTCGGTGCGCTCGCTTTTCTTCGACAGCCAGACACCGCACAATATTCTGGCTGTGCGCGAGATGGCGGCGGTCGCGCGGGAAGCCGGCGTGCCGCTGCAAGTTTCGCATCTGATTTTTGTCGGCCGCCGCACTTGGGACACGGTCGACGATACGCTGGCCGAAATCGAACGTCATCGCAACGACGGCGTAGACATCGCCTTCGACACATTCCCTTATAAATGCGGCAACACCACCGTCAGGGTCATCTTCCCATCCTGGTCGCAGGCGGGATTGGAGCGCCTGCTCGATTCAAAGGACGGATGGGAAAAGCTGAAGGCTGGATTTGCACCGCTGAACGGATTTATCGCCGAGGCGGTGCAGTTGATGTGGGCGGTCAAGCCGGAACTGGCTCATTTCGAAGGTAAATTTTTCGGACAGATCGCAGAAGAGATGGGCGTCGATCCGGTCGAGGCTTACCTGGCGATTTCGCGCGAAAGCGGCACGCGCGGCCGTGTGCTGATTCATCTCTACAGCGGCGACGACCACGATGAGCATGCGCTGCAGTCGGCGATGAAGCATCCGCTGAACCTCTTCGAGATGGACACGATTCTCACCTCGCACGGCCATCAGAATCCCGCCAGCTTCGGCTCCTATCCTAAAATCCTCGGCCACTATGTTCGCGAGCTTGGCCTGCTCACTCTGGAAGATGCCGTTCACAAGGCGACCGGGATGGCCGCACAGCGGATGCGCCTGCCCAAGCGCGGCTTCATTCGTCCCGGATACGGCGCGGATTTGGTGATTTTCGATCCGGAAACGATCGCATCCGCCGCCGACCCCAAAACCCCCTCGGTTGCGCCGGTCGGACTCGATTATGTGATCATCAATGGCGTTCCCGTCGTCGAAGGCGGCAACTGGCGCGGCACTTCGGTCTCGCCCGGCGATTGGATCACTCGCGGCTAGCCGCCGTCACAGAAAACGAAAAGGCCGCGCGGTTCAAACCCCGCGCGGCCTTTGAAAAATCGCATCAGGTGAAGACTATCGCTCTTCGTCCTGCATCTTCTTGTCCATTTCGCGCAACTTGGCGAGTTTCTGATCGGTTGGCTGGGGATTGTTGGCCTCGTTCGATGCCACTACTTTCTTGTGCTCAGTCGGAAGATCGCCGCTGATTTTGCGGAGTGCTTCCTGCGCCAGTCTTCGCACCGTCGCGCTTTGATCCTCCGCCACAACGCGATCCAAAAGCGGTGCGGCCTTGTCGCTTCCGATCTCGCCCAGCGCGAATACCGCCGTGCCGCGGCCGCGTTCGTCCTCGGGCTCCTGCAAATATTGAATCACGGGTTCCACGCCCTGCGCATCGCCGATTCTGCCCAGCGCCGCTACCAGATGCAGCTTTACGATCGGCTCGGTCGATCGCAGAAACAACAGCGACGACATCGGGCCGACCGCAGTGTTCGCCTCGCGCGCGCCCAAGATGTCGATCGCCTTGATCTTCACGCGCAGGTCGGGGTCCGCGATCGATTGGATAAGGATGTCATTGACCTCCGGATCCTTGATGTCGCGGAGCTTGACCAACTCGGAGACGCGAGTGTTAGGATCGGCGTCCTTGAGGCCAAGCTTCACGTCCTTGATGATTTTGAATGGCGTCTCCTGCGCGGCGTGGGAGGCGATGTCGCTGACGCCCGGCTGCACCTGATTCTGATGCGACATAGCGTCATTGCTGACGGCGCTGCCCAGTCCTTGGCCGCCGTATTGGGCGAATGCGGGCGCCGGAATGGCGAATGCCGCACCAAGCGCGATTGAAGCGAATAAATCGCGGGTCCTAATCATTTCCCAGACCTCCGGATTCGGACAGAATTATTCGTGATTATGGCCACCATTGCAAGAATGCGGGTATCTCGCGCGCTCGCCGCGATCCTGCTCGGATCTGCGATTGCCGTGCCTTCCGTTTTGCGCGCCGATCCTGCCACTCCGGCCGTACCACGGCCCAGAGCCGGTCCGCGCCGGAGCCCACGCCCCGCTCCGACACCGGCGCCGCTACCCGGCAACATCCAATCTATGATCTCACCGTACCAGCCCGTATCAATGCCCTTCCACGACGGCGAGCAACTCGTGTTTGAGGCTTGGTGGGTCGGAATCCCAGTGGGGCAGGCAAGAGTCGAGTTGCACAAGAAGCCCGCGCAACTGCATTCCGATCCGCCTGGCGCCAATACGATGCGATGGACCGCGGAGGCGTGGGTGGAGACCAACGCGTTTGCCGACCTCTTTTACAAAATGCGCGACTACGCCAAGGAGGAGATGGCTGCGGATACGTTCCGCACCAACGGCGTTTATATCGTCCAGCACGAAAATCGGCGGCTCAATTACTACGAGGTGAAAATCGATCGCGGCAAGCAGCTCGTCACCGCGACCAAAAAGAACCACAAAGGCACGCTCGCAAAGCAGTTCATCGCGACCGATCCGTGGGGTCCCATCTCCGCCTCGATGATGGCGCTGACGATGCCGCTTGCGGCGGGCAAAACCTACAACTTCGACGTCTTTGCCGGTGGGCAGCGCTACGTTTTTTCCTTCGTGGTGGACAAGCGCGAGCGGATCAGTACCGAGCTAGGCGATTTCGACGCATGGCGCGTGGTACCTGACATCGTTTACATGAGCGACGGCAACCTGCGTGGAGAGGCGCGCGGCACAGTGCTTTGGGTATCCGCCGACGACCGGCACCTGCCGCTGCGCATCGAGTCGCAGGCGTATATCGGCTCGGTGCGCGCGGACCTGATCGGCGTGGATGGCCACAGTGCCGCAGCAGACCAGTAGCACGGCTAAAGAACTGCGACATCGATTAGTCGAAGCTGGTACTAGGGTGTCATTTAGAGAGCCGAGGAGTAATCGGGGTCCAATCAGCTCCGCCGTCGATCGTGGAAAACAAACGCTCTGGAGAGGCTGCAATCCAACCCTGAGTGGGGTTTATAAAACTGAACTGGCTAATCCAGAAGTTGCCGGAGCGATGCCAATTTTCTGAGGTGCCGTTGTCCTTAAAGTCGGTGCCAAGCGGGATTTGCCGCAGTACCGGCTGCTCGGCGTCGACTGTTAACTGTGGAACGATCCAAGTGGAATCAACGATGGCCGAGGCCACGCGCTCTCCGAGGACGGCGCTAAATTTGAGACCCCTGACAATTCGAACCGGCTTCCAAGTTCGCCCGCCATCGTCGGTCCCGAACAGCACAAGCGCCAAGTTTGCGCTTCTGGCTTTTAGGCCACCAGCGTAGGTCACTGCTACGAAACCATGTTTAGAGTCTTGAAACGTTGGCAACTCATTTAGCGGCTCCGCTGCTGGTTCGATTTCCTTTGGAGCTTCCAGCGAAACCTTTTGCCAACTGCGGGTTCCGTCACGAGTGACGTAGAGCTGATCGTTCCTTCCCCAAGTTATGGCCCATCCCATCATCGGCGTTACCATCAGCACGTCGCCGAATTGTTCCTCGGGCGTAGCAGTTAGCTGCCAAGTTCTGCCGCCATCGCTTGTCACAAATAAACAGGTTCCATGCCTTCCTTCTCGAATCAAGTTCATCCATCCGTGCACCGGGTCAATAAATCCAATTCTACCGAACGGAGTAATTTTGCCCGATTCCAGATCTGAACCATTGATGGTGACCCGAGGAAACGACCAAGTCACACCGCCGTCGATCGTGAAGGCCAGGGCGAATTCCTTGGGTTGCGAACCGCCCGCGCAAGCAAGTTGCATATTGGCAGAGACCCGAACGAACCTTGGCCGGTCCGACTCACATACCACATTTTGGGGTAAGAGGAGGACCCATCCTCTTTTCGTGTCGAGGAAAAACACGTCAGCAATATCTAGTGACGAATATTTTCTGGAGTGCGGCGTAATATCCGACCACGTTGCACCACCGTCATTTGTCCACATCAAATGGTGGGGCGCGCCTTCCGCTTCCGACACCAACGCCCAGCCTACATTGGGAGCAAACAACTTCATCCCCGAAACATACACGAATTCCATACCCGGATTTGCTGCGAAAGGAACAATCAAAGGCCGACCGTTAGGAAAGGCCCACCAAGGATCGCTCTTGGGATTTGGCGGGTCAACATATGTGAGGCTCTGGAAACCTGCGTCGTATTTAACCCAAATCCGGGACGGCATGTAGTCCGTCGCAACTCCCACCACGCCCGGCTGCTTGAGCGCGAATGAAACTGCCGCCTTCTGAGCGTCGTTGTCCCCGCGCTTGGCACGCACCGATTGCAGAAATTGCTCTATCTCCTGTTCGGTTTGCAGTGCTTCATGAAGAGCGGCGTCGGACGGTCGCGCTATGACATCGACCTGACGAAGCTTCGACTGGCGGCATTGCGGACTAGAGTGATAGGAAGGATCGATCACACGCAATTCATTGGCTATTTTGGATTGAGGCGGCAGCGGGGTGTTTTGGTATAAGACGCGGACTCTGAGAAAAATCTGGCCCTCGTCAGGCTCTTTAAGTGTCACTTGACCGGTGTATTCGCCGTCGCCGGCCCGCACATCGCCGTGAGTGCCGTCGTCATACATACGGCCGAGCATGGCGAGTTCCTTTCCCTGTGCATCGGCACGAACAAGCATGACGCTGCTCGGAATCAAGTTTGGATCGGGCATTATTCGAGACGTTACAGTTACGAGTGAATCTTCATTGGAGAATATCCCGCTTGGAGCAACTGCAGGCTGGTCTGGCCCCCAGTCTTCTCCTGCAGGACAGACTGCCGACTCGGTAAGTGATTTTGCGGTAGGCGAGCTTGCAGCATTATCGAGCATCAAGAATTTAGCCGGCTTCGGTCGCTGGACAACATCAACAGGGACTGCCTCCGACCTAAGACACCCGTTCCGAACAAAATTCCGCGAATAATTCGCCCGAACAGCAAGAATTAATTGCCCAGCCACAGCTTCGTTGAGCGTGAATTGCCCGATGAACTGACCGGCTCCCTCGGGATCGTACAATTTGCCCAGCACCGCGAGTTCCCGCCCTTCCCGATCAACACGGATGAGGGTTACGCTATCTTTCATTAGAGCAGGGTGAGGCGATACTTCAGACATCACGCTCACGGAAACCGCTTTACCCGAAAAAAATGCGTGAGGTGTAACTACTGGTGCGTCAGGTCCATAGGGCACTCCCGTCGAACATGCTGATGGAGAGCCAGCTTCGGCCCGAACGCTTACCGGCACACCGACAACAAAGATGGCAATCAAAAACGCCATCGGCCCTGTCCACGATATTCGTGCAGACCATAGATGCCGAGCCATAATTCTTTCACCCCGATCAGTATCGGATTGGCTGCGATATCTATTAGCGCGCAATCAACTTGCGATGTCAAACTTGGCTCGGTTAGGGGGCCGGCGAGTTGAAGCCATTTCACCCGTGGCGAATGCGGCCGCGCCTCTGGCAAATCGCGCCGTGGCTCTGCCATTGTGGGCATATCCAATCTCGGCCGGAGAATTTTTGCGATGGCTAAGAAGCTCGAATTCTTTTTCGATTACTCAAGTCCGTGGACTTATCTGGCGTTCACGAAAATTGAAGATGTCGCGAGGCGGCATGGCGCGGAACTGATATGGCGGCCGTTTCTGGTCGGCGGCGTATTCAACTCCGTCAATCCGTCCGTGTACGAATCGCGCACCAAGCCGGTTCCCGCCAAGGCCAAGTATTATGTGAAGGATTTGCAGGACTGGGCGCGATATTACGGGGTCAAGATCGGCAATCCCACCGTGTTTCCGGTCAATTCCGTCAAGGCGATGCGCGGCGCATTCGTCGCGATCGAGCATTCCCTGATTTCGCCCTACTCGCGGCGGATGTTCGAGAGCTATTGGGGCGAGGACAAGGACATCAGCCAGGATAATGTGATCCGCGAAATCGTGCGCGCGGTGGGACTGGATGAAAAGGAATTCTTCGCCAAGATCGCATCGGAGGAATACAAAGCCAAGCTGCGCGCCAACACCGACGAGCTTATCGCTCGCGGCGGATTCGGCTCACCGACGATGTTCGTGAACGATTCGATGTTTTTCGGCAACGATCGGCTGGCGCTGGTGGAGTTCGAACTGGATCGCTGATCGCAATGACCCACTGGTTTGAAGGCCCACCGGCCGATCATTTCCGCAGGAATCTTCCGGCGACCGCGGCCGAGCCGATTCGCGCATTCGTTGCGATCCGGTTGGGAGAGACGGTCGAAGCCGCGATTTCCGATCTGATCGGCGAGATCAAGCGTCCGCATGACGGCATCCGCTGGGTTCCGCGCGAAAATCTCCATGTCACGCTCAAGTTTCTTGGCCCCGCCGTGGACACGCATCGGCTCGAAATGCTCACCACCGCAATGCACTCGATTGTGGCGCGTACCGCGCCGTTTCCGGTCGAAGCGGCCGGAACGGGTGCATTTCCCAATTTGGAGCAGCCGCGCGTCGTATGGGTGGGGCTGCATGGCATCGAGCTGGGCGCATTCGCGGCCCGAATCGAGAAGGCGGCATCGGAATGCGGCTTTCCGCGAGAAACCCGCCGGTTCAGCGGCCATCTAACGATCGGCCGAGTTCGCGACGCGCATGATTTCGCCGCCACCCGCAAGGCTCTCATCGCCGCGAACGAGCGGAGCTTCGGTGAATCGCGGATCGAGTCGATTACGCTGTATAGAAGCCATACGGGACCGTCAGGTTCGAAGTACGAGCCGCTGGCAACGTTCCTGTTCCGGCTGCATCAGCCAACCGGGTAGCCCGGCAGGCTGCGATTTATCAACAGCCTGCTAGCGCGCTCGGCGCGATTTTGTGGCAAGATTCGCTAAACATTCGAATTACACCAAGGACGCAAACGATGGCCCCGGAAATTAAAAATAAGGCGCTCGATCTCGCGCTCAGCCAAATCGAAAAACAATTCGGCAAAGGCTCGATAATGAAACTCGGCGAGGCCGCCGTTGAAGCGAACCTCGCCGTAATCCCGACCGGCTCGCTGGGATTGGACCTGGCGCTCGGAGTCGGCGGATTGCCGCGCGGACGAGTGGTTGAGATTTACGGACCCGAATCGTCCGGCAAAACGACGCTTGCGCTGGAATGCATCGCCGAGGCACAGAAGATGGGCGGCACCTGCGCATTCATCGACGCCGAGCATGCGCTCGACGCCGCCTACGCGCGCAAGCTCGGAGTCAAAGTCGAAGACCTGCTAATCGCGCAGCCGGACAACGGCGAGCAGGCACTCGAGATCGCGGAGACGCTCGTGCAATCAGGTGCGATCGATGTGCTGGTGATCGATTCGGTGGCGGCGCTGGTGCCGCGCGCCGAAATCGAGGGCGAGATGGGCGATCCGCAGATGGGGATGCAGGCGCGGCTGATGTCGCAGGCACTGCGAAAGCTCACCTCCATAATCGCTCGTTCGCGCACGATAGTGATTTTCATTAACCAGATCCGGATGAAGATTGGCGTGATGTTCGGAAACCCGGAAACCACCACCGGTGGCAACGCGCTCAAGTTCTACTCGTCCGTCCGCATCGACATCCGGCGCATCGGCACGATCAAGAACGGGCAGGAAGTAATCGGCTCGCGCACCCGCGTAAAAGTTGTGAAGAATAAAGTCGCGCCGCCTTTTCGCGAGGCCGAATTCGACATCCTGTACGGCTCGGGAATTTCCAAGGAAGGCGAATTGGTCGACCTCGCCAGCGACAATGGGATCATCGAGAAGCTCGGCGCGTGGTACTCGTACAACGGCGAGCGAATCGGACAGGGTCGCGAGAACGCACGCGATCTCTTAAAGGCGCATCCCAAGCTAGCCGAGGAGATCGAGCGCAAAGTGCGCGAAAAGCTCGCCGCCAAGCCCGCGCCGCTTGCGCCGGCCGGCGATGCGGAAGAGCCGGAAGAGGAGCCCGCGCAGCATCCTGCACCAAAAAAGAAGTGATCAGGGGGTTGCGCTGCCCCGTGACCCTGGTTTCTCCAACAGGGAGGGATTACGCAGCGTCGCCGTCCCGCCAATGAGAACAACCCTCGCCCTGATTTTTTTGGCATTCGTTGCCGCTCCGTCCTGGGCGGCAGAAGTTGGACCGCAAGGCCCCGAGCAAATTCGGGTCGCGGTGTATGTCGATCCGCCGTTTGTGATGAGGACCGACGGCCGGTACGTCGGCTTCGCAATTGAATTGTGGGAAAAAATTGCCGCTGCGAACGGATGGAAATTCGCCTATACGCAGGTTCCGACCCTTACCGCTCTGATCGATGCGATAGCTGACGGACATGCGGATGTCGGCGTGACAGACTTGTTCATTACCAGCGTAAGGCTCAAACGAATCGACTATTCGCAGCCGTATTTCGATTCCGGACTTCAGGTGATGGTCGATTCGAATCGCCAATCCGATCTGGGTGAATTGATCCGCGGGCTCTCACAAGCCGGCCATTTGCGCGTGTTTGGGATCACGTTCGCAGTCATCATGCTGGCTACAATCGTACTGACCATCGTCGACCGAAAAATGGATCCGGAATTCCCGGAAAACTGGATTCCCGGCCTGGCGCAGTCTTTTTATCATGTGATGTCAACATCCACGGCCGGCAGCTCCTCCCATAAGCGCTTGATACCCGGCGCGGTTGGCTACGTAATATCCGCCGTATTTCTTGCCTGCGGAGTGCTGCTGATCGCCTACGTAACGTCAAGCATTACCAGCGTGATGACGATAAATAACATCCGCGGACAAGTCGGAGGTCCGGAAGACTTGGTAGGCAAAAGGGTCGCAACAATCGTCGGCAGTACAGCCGAGGCGTATTGCAGGTCGGCCGGTTTGAACGCTGAAAGTTTTGCCGATATCGACACGGCGGTGCGGGAGCTGCTGAGCCGGCGCGTTGACGCGATCGTTTACGATTCGCCAACCCTGCGATATTTCGACCGCCAGCATCCCGAGATGCCGGTGACGGAAATCGGTCCGATCTTCGAACCTCGAAAGTACGGATTTGCGCTTGCGAAAGACAGCCCTCTGCGCATTCCGATCAACCAACAGCTGCTTGAACTCAGCGAAGACGGGTATAGTCGCAGCCTGAATCGAAAATATTTTGGAAAAGGGCCCTAATATGGCGGGTTGCACGGAGGGCGCGCAGTTCTTAAATTGAAGTTGTAACCGTTGTGGCTTGTCTAACATTTGAAGTTAACGCTCTTATGGGGGCGAACCGGATTCGACGAAGACAATAAGGCCATGACCGCACGCCGGGCGCTGTCGGCCCGCAAACCAGGCAGACTGCGAAATTTATCCGCAGACAATAACGGTTACGCTCTGGCGGCCTAAGGGCCGCTAGCCGTCCGCCGCTGCTCGCCCATGGCCGCGGGTCGGACGGTCATTTAGTGGGCTGGGGCGCCGCCGTTTGCCGATTGGACGAGCGCCCAAGATTTCAATCGGCTGGCCTCTGGAAAGCCCGTCTGTGGGCGTTTTAGGGGCGAGCTACAAATCGCAGACTAAGCGTGTAGTGGCCATCGCCGGACAGCCTTCGGACGGGGGTTCAATTCCCCCCGCCTCCATTCCCGCTGGCCTGCACCCCGAAAACTCCACCAGGATGAGGTAGAGTCCGTCGCCAGATAAGGAGACGGGCAATGAGAGGGAGTCGATTCAGCGAGGAGCAGATCATCGGGGTGCTGCGGGAGCACGAAGCGGGGACCAAGACCGAC
>DATKOZ010000037.1:0-26153 GCA_035524375.1 Binataceae bacterium (SeqCode)
TTTGGCGCGTGCGCGATAAATCGCGCTCCATTTTCAAGGCGGCCGACGATGATCCCGGTTTCGGGCGCGCCCATGCGATCGTGAACCACAGTGTAGGTCTCGATGGTTGCCGGACCTTCCGCATTCTCGACGATTCGAACCGTCAGTTTCGCGGTTTCGGATTCAGTCCATACCTTGCCGTCGTCGCGGGAAAATGACCGCGGTGGCTCGCCTGCGGTATAGACACCGGCGGCGTGCTTCGTGATGTACCAGCCAAGTGCGGTGACCAGTCCAACCCTGTCCTTCCCGGCGCGCAGCCGCTCGACCATCGCGGCGATTGAATGCGTGACGTAATTGTTTCCGGGGCCGCCTGCGAATGCAAGCCCGCCCGTGACCGTTACGCCGCGCGGATCGTTTGCATCGAGTCCAAGCGCATCCTGCGCCATTCCGACTACGACGGGGAAGCAGCTGTAAAAGTCGAAGCATCCAACGTCACCGATTTTGACGCCGGCCAGCTCCAGGCTTTTTTCGCACACGCGCTTGATCGCAGGTGAACTGTGAAAATTTTCGCGCTCGGTGATGAAGTAACCGATTTCTGTCGCCTCGGCGCCCGATGCCGCGTATACCAGGCGCGATTGCGCGATACCGAGCCGGTGCGCCTCTTCCTCGCTGGTGATAATTACGGCGGCGGCCTGGTCAACGTCGATATTCGCGTTCATCAGCTTCGGATAGGGGAAACCGATCATGCGATTGTCGTCGGATGTTGTCGTGATCTGTTCTGCAGTGCGCTCCTGCGGAGTCCACGCATACGGATTTTTCGCCGCGACACGCGACATCGCCGCGCACATCGCGCCCAGCCGCGCGCGATGCTCCTCGATCGTCCATCCGTGCCGCGCCCGGCGCGCATTTTCGAATAGAGGATAGATTTGCACGGGCCATCGCGCGCCGTAACGCTCTTCGAGATCGGTGGTGCCGGTGCGATTATCGCCCATGATGGTGGGCTGGCCTTCTCCGCCATTGGCGCCCCATTTGACGCCGCCGCGTTTCATGGCGCGGCGAAATGTATAGAACCCTTCGGCGCCGACGATCATCGCGGCGCGGATTTTCCCGGAGAGAATTTCGCCCGCAAAATGATTGACGAGATATTGCGGCGTGTTTCCGCCGATCGTCGTGTAGATTTTCGATTTTGGGTCGATTCCCAGCCGCGCCGAGAGGGCCGCGGGAGCATTGTTGTAAGAAAATGAAATAAGGTTGACGACCGCGAGCGCATCGAGCGACTTGAGAATCGCGGGTGCGCCACAGTCCTCGGCTGCCGCGCGCGCGACCCGCTCCATCATCTCGATCGGTTCGGGCGCCTCGGCCATCGCGGCCGCGCGCGGATTGAATTGCGCGACACCGGCTATCACGGGAGAGTTTTTCGCCATCGGAGGTTCCTTTCGAATCGGCTGGCTCAGGCGGCCTTGCCGTCCGAGTTCCTTGTATAGCCGCATTCCTCTTCCCCATACCAGCGGAAAGTTATATCGCAAGGCGGACACGCGGCGAAAAATCGGCTAGGCTTTTGCGGGCTGAGATTTGCGCCGGAGGATTCCCGATGTACGAAGACGAATCAATTGACGTGGCGTGTCCGCGATGCGGCCACATGAATCCGATCCTCGTCCGTGAATTCGAGCAGGCCGCGGAGGTTCATTTCGTCTGCTCGGGTTGCAAGGCGGGCGTCAAAGTCGAGGCCGAACAATTCCGCAAACAGCTCGAAGCGGTCGAGGATGAACTGAAAAAGCTCGAGCGGGAAGCAGCCGCGGATACCAGGAAAACCAAGCGGCCGCGCAAGGACGACTTCCAGATTTAAGGGCCGCCGGATCGATTATTCCGGTTTCCCGGGTGTGCCGGTGATTTCGCGCAGGCGCACGACAAGCGCATCGATCAAATCGATTCCGCCCAAACCGGGACATTCTGGAATGGCGATTACCTGCCCGCCGGTTTCTCCGGCGATTCGCGCAATCGCCTGCCGTGATTCGCGCGCTCGCGCCAGGTGGGCTTTTGCAATCTCGGCCAGATGATCGAGCCGCTTGCGCCGGTCCGGTTCCGTGCCGTGACCGTGTAGCGCCGCGATGTCATCCGGGTCGAATTCGATCGGCACGGCGCGGTTGAACAGAATCGCATCGGGCGCAAGGTCGAGGCGTTTCAAATCCGCGTAGGTCTCGATCGTCTCCGACACCGCCAGTGAATCGGCGGTGGTAACCTGCACGATCGCGCTTCGGCGGCGATCGCGAAGCATCTCCGAGATATTCTTCGATTCCCGGCCGACGATGCTGTCGCCAAATGTGGTGCGCGCCGCATCGGGCATTTTCAGCAGGCTGAGCGCCTGCCCGCTTGCGGGCGCATCGACCACGATCGTTTGCCGATGGGACGGGAGCGCCTTGCGAGTCTCGGCCTCGTAGTAAATCTTGCCGATCATCATCAGCTCGCGCAGACCTGGCGCGGCTTGCACAAAGAACTGATACAGCCGGCTCGCGATCACTGCCTTAAGGACGATTTTCGCCGGCACGACCAAATTCAAATATTCGTCAAGCGCATGCCGGCCATCGAGGACCATCAGCGATAGATGCGGCCCGGCTGGGATCGGTTCGAAGGAGGGCAGCTTACCCATCGCCACCGCCAGCGGCGCGCGCAGATCGCATTCCATCAATAGGGTCCGGCGGCCCGCCACTGCCGACGTCTTCGCCAGTGCGCCGCTGAGCGTGGATTTGCCGACTCCGCCCTTGCCCAGAACGATGACCACGCTACGGGATAAAATTTCTTCAAGCATCGAAGATTGAGGGAATCGACCCGGGCCGGGCGCCGATCACCACCGAATTAGGTTTGCGCCCCAAGTCAGACCGCCGCCGCATGCGTTGAGCATCACCAGCTTGCCGTCACGAATGCGGCCGCGTTCGACGGCCTCATCCAGCGCGATCGGCACGGAAGCGGCGGACGTGTTGCCGTATTCGGCGATGTTGGTGAATACCTTTTCAGGCGGCAGGCCAAGCCGCTCGGCGACCGCATCGATGATGCGCATGTTGGCCTGATGAGGCACGATCAGGTCGATGTCGCTGAGCGCGATGCCGGCCCGCTCGGCCACCATCCGGCTGATCTCCTCCATGCTCTTGACGGCAAGCTTGAACAGTTCCGGCCCCTTCATCTGGATTGAATCTTCCGGCGCGCGCCGCACCTCCGAGTCGATCGTGGTTCGCGGACCGGCGGCACGCAGCGACAGCAGGTTCCCATGTTCCCCCGCCGAGCGCATCAGGCTGGCAAGCACGCCATGATTTCCCGGCGCTGAGACGAGCATCGCAGCGCCGGCGCCGTCGCCGAACAGGACGGCGGTGCGGCGATCGGACCAATCGACCATCGTGGAAAGAGCGTCCGCCCCGACCACCAGCACGCGCTTGAATTCGCCTGCACGCATTTGCGCATCCGCAATCGATAGGGCGTAAACGAATCCCGAGCACGCCGCGGCGACGTCGAACGCGGTGCATCCATTGGCGCCAAGCCGCTCCTGTATCTGGCAGGCGAAAGAGGGGAACGCGTACTCCGACGAGACGGTGCCCACGATTATCGCGTCGAGCGAGGAAGGCTTTATGCCGGCGCGATCGAGCGCGGTGCGGCATGCCGTCGCGGCGATCTCCGCGAGCGATTCGCCCTGATGTAACGCGTATCGCTGGGAGATTCCGGTGCGCGTCCGAATCCATTCGTCGGAGGTGTCCATCCGCCGCGCCAGATCGGCATTAGTCAGCGCAGTGCGCGGGACCGCGCGTCCGGTTGCTACAATTCGAGAACCCATCGAATCGTTTCAGCTCGCGGGCCTAAACGCCAGCGTCGTGTTGGTTCCGCCGAATCCGAAGGAATTGTTCAGCGCAATGCGCGGTTTGGCGGCACGCGCCTGATTAGGCACGTAGTCCAGGTCGCATTCGGGGTCGCGCGTTTCCTGGTTGATGGTCGGCGGCAGCATTCCGCGATCGACCGCAAGTGCCGTGAACACCGACTCAATCGCACCAGCTGCGCCAAGCGTGTGGCCGGTCATCGATTTGGTCGAGCTGATCGCGATTTTTGCCGCGCGCTCGCCGAACAGATGCTTGACAGCCTGCGTCTCGGCGATATCGCCCTGCGAGGTCGAGGTCCCGTGCGCATTGATGTAATCGATTTCGTTGGGGTCAAGGTCGTTGCTTTCCAGGCACATCGCCATGCATCGGCCCGCACCGCGGCCTTCGGGCGACGGGGAGGTGATGTGATGGGCGTCGCTGTTGGCGGCATAGCCGCACAGCTCCGCGATAATCTTCGCGCCGCGTGCCTTGGCGGCTTCAAATTCCTCCAGAATCACGACCGCCGCCCCTTCCGACATAACAAACCCGTCGCGATCTTTGTCGAACGGCCGGCTGGCCCTTTGAGGCGCTTCGTTGCGGGTCGAAAGCGCACGCATTGCGACAAATCCACCGATGCCAAGGTCGGTGATGGCGGCCTCGGCGCCGCCGGCAATTGCAGCGTCGAGGAATCCGAGTCGGATCATCCGATATGCCTCGCCGATCGCATGGCTGCCCGAAGCGCACGCACTAGTCGTCGCGAAGCTGACTCCGCGAGCGCCGTAGCGAATCGAAATATGGCCGGGCGCGAGATTGCTGATCAGCTTGGGGATAAAAAAGGGGCTTAGCTTGTCGACGCCGCTTTTGAGGTAGATCTTGTGGTACTCCTCGATCGTCGTGAGGCCGCCAATGCCAACGCCGACCAGTACGCCGACGCGTTCGGCGTTGTTGTCGTCAATTTTCAGTTGCGACTGCCGCATCCCCTGTTCGGCGGCCGCCATCGAGTACTGAATGAAGAGGTCCATCTTTTTGATGTCCCGCTTCTCGATCCAGTCCTCCGCCTTGAAATCCTTGACCTCGCCGGCGATTCGGACCGGAAACGTGGACGCATCGAAGCGTGTGATTGGGCCGATTCCGGAGCGGCCCGCCATCAGCGCCTCCCAGTTTTGCTCTATTCCAATGCCGAGCGGCGTCACCAGGCCCAAGCCGGTGATTGCCACGCGGCGATCAAGCATCGGCTTCATCGCACGCCACATCCTCCATGAACGTCACGGTTGTCCATCATCTATCAAAATCGCATCGCGGTCGAGAATAGGATTTGCGATGACTGGTTTGAGATGGGCTTATCGTAACTTGGGGAGGGCTATCCTCATTTATGGCGCAATTCATAAAGTTGTGCACGCATGATAACGTATTTTCGTTTTGCGATGAGTTGAGTGATGATGATCGCGCTGTGGTCTCAACGCGATGGCAGAGTCTGAGAAGGCGGCGGTGATTTGAGATTAGCTCCACCGGGGAGGGGGAGCGATGAGAGAGCCGAAAAATCGAGTTGCCGAAATCGCGGTACTGGCGATGGCTGTCGCGGTAGTTGCCACGATGTGGCGGGGTGGCAACTATGCAGGAGCGGCCAATACCGCCGCCGGTCAGCTTCTGATAATCGGCGGCGACACTGGCGGCAACCTAATGGTGGTCGGTTCCACGCAGACCCCCAACGGCCTGTTCGCCAAATCAACCAATGCGGTTCAGGTGTTCGACCCGACGGTTGGCCCGCAAGGCGGCTTCGTCCCGGGCGATTTCACTGTGTACACCGGTAAAGCGGAAGGCGCGTGGGCGGTAACGCTGCCCGACGGCCGGGTGCTGATTACCGGGGGTACTAATTGCAGCGGCGCCGGAGGCTTGACCTTTTTTTGTGCGGCAATGAATACGGCGGCAGTGTATGCACCCGCCAACAACGGATTTACAGCGACGGGCGCGATGAACCATCCGCGCGCGTCGGCATTGGCTGCGCCGATATTCGGCTCCGGAACCAACGAAGATGGGGATGTGCTGGTGGCGGGCGGCTATACCGGAAGCTTGGTGATCGACGGAGGCGGTTTTACGATTCAGGGTGGTGCGGCAACCAACACCGCGGAGATATTCGTACCTGGGTTGAATTCGTTTGCGGCGACAACCAACTCCATGGTGACGGCGCGTACCAACTTCGTGATGCAGGCGATGCCCAACCAGTCGGGCGACATATTGATAGCTGGCGGCGACACGAATTACTTCTTCCAGCATACGACCAACGCGGCGGAACTGTTCACGCCCGACGCCGCGCCGGGCGGTACGTTTGTGGCGACCGGCAGCATGATCACCGGGCGCGAATTGGCCGGGTGGACATATCTTGGCCCGGCAGTTGTGTCTTCCGGGGCACTGGCGGGGAGTGTGCTGGTGGTTGGCGGCCTTAACGCCAGCGGTGCGTTTGTCGGCTCAACACTGGCGACGGCGGAATTGTTCAATCCGGTCACTGGAACGTGGTCCCCAACGGCTAACGACAGCACAGAAGCTCGCTGGGGGCAGCTCCAGGTGTTGATTGGTCCACCAGCGGCGTCCCTGACCGGACAAGTGCTAGTGGCAGGGGGTGAAAATATCTTCGATGCGCTTGGCGACCTGACCGGATTGAATCAAGCGATTGACCAGACGTCAGACTTATTCGACGCTATCGGTACATCGCCGGGATTCACGGCGACCGGCTCGATGGTCGAAGGACGAGCGAGCGCAGGTTATGCGCTTCTGACAACGGGTTCGGAGGCTGGCGAAGTAATCGCGATGGGCGGCGAATGGTGTAATGGTTCGAGCGGCACCAATGGCGCTTGCTACGAAGCTGGCACGGCCCAGGATACTGCCAACCCGGCCACACAACTGGAGGTTTTCAATCCCTCGACAGGGGCGTGGGCGTCGAGTGTACCGACCATGAGCCCTGACGTGGCGGGGGCGGCGGCGTTCGGGATACTGATCAACTCAACGACGACGGCTACCAAATCGACAACGCCTACTAATACGGGGACTCCAACATCGACCACGACGCCCACTAGATCCTCTACGTCGACCGTCACCTCGACCGCGACAGCGACCGGGATAACGCCAACTTCGACCGTGAGCCCGACTGCAACCACAAGCCCCACTCCGACCACTACGTTGTCCCCGACCGCAACCATCAGCCCAACGCCGACCGCGACCACCACGGTGACGGCGACCGCGTCGCCCACGGTGGGTGTCCCGATCTATGTCAGCAATTTCAGCGCGAACTCCGTGGCGTGCTACTGGCCTGGAAGTACCAGTGGCAACTTGAGTCCCATCGCGACCATCAGCGGCGCCAGTACCGGGCTAAGTTCTCCAGCGGGAATCGCGCTAAATCCCAGCGGCAAACTTTATGTGGCGAACGAGTCCGGTACAGTGACGGTCTATCCGGCCTTTAGCAACGGCAACGTGGCGCCGGTTGCGACCATCAGTGGGGCCAGCACTGGGCTTAGTGCACCTTTGGGTATCGCACTCGATGTGACCGGCAAAATTTACGTGGCGAACCTCGGTAACAGTAGCGTGACGGTATACCCAGCCAGCAGCAACGGTAACGTAGCGCCAAGCGCCACCATCAGCGGCACGATTACTGGCCTCAACAGCCCGCGCGGCATCGCAGTCGATGCCAGCGGCAAGATCTATGTGGCAAATTGCCCTACTAAAACCTGTAGTCCTGGCACTTCCACCATCACGGTTTACGCGGCCGGAAGTCACGGTAACGTTTCTCCCTCCGCCAGAATCAGCGGATCCGGACTTGATAGCCCGCTGGGTATAATTCTGGATCCGAGTGGGAACCTCTATGTTGCGAACTTGGATGGGAATTCCGTCACAGTTTATTCAGCCGGCAGCATTGGTAGCGCATTGCCGATTGCTACCATCAGCGGCTCCAATACGGGCTTAAGCTCGCCAAAGTTCGTTGCGGTGGATTCGAGCGGGAACATTTTTGTGACAAATGGCGGAACGAATACCATCACTGTCTATCCCCCCGGGAGTAATGGCAACGTGTCTCCTGCCATGAGTATCAGCGGTTCCAGTACAGGGCTAAACTTCCCGGAAGGCATCGCAGTCGGCTCGATCATGCCAACGCCGACTGCCACCAACACACGGACCGCGACCGTGACGCGGACGGCCACCGGGTCGCCGACGATCACCGAAACGGCGACATCTACTGCTACGATCTCTCCGACCGTTACGATCTCTCCGACGGCCACCTTTTCGCCCACGGCAACCGGATCACCGTCAGCCACAGTGTCACCGACGCTGACTACCACTGTGACGCCGACGGCGCTGCCTGCTGCAATCTTCGTGAGTAATCGCAACGGGAGCTCCGTGACCGGATACCAGCCCGGCGGTAGCGGCAACGTTGCTCCTAACTCTGCCATCGCAGGTGCCGCTACCGGACTCAATCAAGCCAATGGCATTACACTGGATGCGAGCGGCAACATTTATGTGGTGAACGAGGCTGGCAGCCGGAGCATCACGGTTTATCCCCCCGGAAGCAATGGCAACGCACCGCCCAGCGCTACGATCAGCGGCTCCAACACGGGGCTGAATGCTCCCGATGGCATCGCGCTCGATTTCGGCGGTAACATCTATGTGGCGAACGCCAATGCCAACAGCGTCACGGTCTATTCCGCTGGCAGCAACGGCAACGTGTCCCCCAGCGCCACGATTAGCGGTGCCAGCACGGGGCTCAGTAGCCCAGGGTGCTTGACTCTGGATTCAAGCGGGAACATCTACGTTGCAAACACCAGCAACACCAGTATCGCTGTCTATGCCGCTGGCAGTAACGGCAACGTGTCTCCCAGCATCACTATTAGCGGTGCCAACACCGGCCTGACCAGCCCGCTCGGAATCGCAGTGGACGCGAGCGGGAGCATCTATGTATCGGACTGGACAAACAACGACATCAGGGTGTTTGCGGTAGGCAGCCGCGGCAACGTAGCTCCGACAGCTGTCATTAGAGGCTCCAACACATTGCTTAATGGTCCTAACGGCTTGGCGGTGGACTCAAATAACAATATCTATGTTGCAAACTTCAGCACCTCGAGTGTCACGGCCTATCCGGTCGGCAGCAATGGGAACGTGGCGCCGTTCGCGACGATCACAGGGTCCAACACGGTTTTGAATGGCCCGGTTGGGGTGGCGCTCCGTCCTGTCGGCCCGACGCCGACGCCTACGATCACGGGCACTACCACCGCGACTTCGACGGTGAGCATTTCGACCACACCGTCTGGAACCATGACGGCGACCACATCGCCGACCGTGACCCTCAGCTCAACCATTACCGCGACACTAACGGCCACCACGACTACCACAGCGACGTCGACGCTAACCGTCACGGCTACACCGACCGATACCGCTACGCAATCGCCGACCCCAACCATCACCGCGACGCCGACCGTGACGGCGACGCCTACTACTTCCGTCTCCTACTCGACGGGCGGGAGCACGACCAGTTTGAACTTTCCACCTACCGCAGTGGGTGACACCGCCACGAAGACCCTCACGATCACAAACACTGGTGCGTCGAATGCACTGTTTATCGCCGGCACGAGCACGTCCGATCCGGAATATGCGATCAGCTCCAACACCTGTCCTCCAACTGGGGTTGCGCCGGGTGCGAACTGCACGATCGGAATCGGGTTCACGCCGAATCATGCCGCCAATCCCATCATCGCTACGCTAACTCTGTTCGACAACTCCGGCGGTGCGGGCCAGACGAACATCACAATGGCCGGCAGCGCAGTGGCTGACCTTGCACTGGCGCCAAGCGTCGGCCTGACTTATCCCCAGCTCCTATGGGAAACATCGAGCACGCTGAACGCGACGGTGCAGAACTTCCGGACCAGCGCAGTGCCGCTGACGGGAGGAATTTACTTCACGGGTGCGAATTCGGGTGACTTCTCAGTAGTTGCGCCGACTAGCGGCACGCCATGCGTTGGCGTGGTGGCGGCCGGCAGCGCGACGTCGCCGTCGAAATGCAATATCGGAATCGCATTCACGCCAGGGGCACTAGGGACGGAAGCGGCGACACTCGATGTTGTCGGATCGCCTCCGGTTCCGAGTGGCGCCGCTGAACTTGGACTGGTCGCTGGCGCGAGCATTCCGGTAACTGTGACTCCGCCGCTGGTCCTGGGATTCAATTCATTGTCGGTATCCGGCCTGCAGACACAGGCGAAGTCCATTACCATCAACAACTTGGCGAATGTGCCGGTATCGATCGGTCCCAACAACATCACCGCTGGTGCGCCGAACTACAGAATCTCCGGCGGTAATTGCGGATCGGTGCTGTTGGGCGGGTCGAGTTGTACGGTGGATGTAACGTTTGCGCCTACGGTCACGGGAATTCCGCTAAACGGGACCTTGAGCATCACCGATGGCCCCGATCCGAAGAGTCCACGTACGATTACCCTCAGCGGCAACGCGCTCCCCTAGTTCGAGCGTTCGGAATCACGGCATGTAACCGGACCATTACGGCGGCGTAACCCCGCCAAGCCTTGCATTAAATTCGGCGCGGATGAACAATCCGATCGTGCCGCCCGTTGAAATCACGGACGACCCGTTCGTAAAGCTGGCCGACCGGCTAGGTGAACTTGAGGTTGTGATCGGTTCGCGGGCGCGCCCCGCCGTCGCACAGGTGCGCGAGGGCCTGCGCAACGCGATTGCATTGCGCGAACGGGGCGACATTCCGGGGGCACTCGCGGCGATTCGCACGGCGATGGAGCGGTTGGCCGCGCTGGCGGGCGAGCTGGATTCCGAGGAAGGGGCGGCGATGCGAATGATAGCGACGCAATTCAGCCAGGCGCTCGGTACGGGGCTTAAGGGTGATGCAAAGGGAGCGGTGGAAGTGATGCGCCGCAAGGCCGGCGGTGGCGCCGAAGACGATCGCAACGACTGGTAACACGGTGAGCGCCTGCGGGCGCGCACCATATCGATGAAACCGGCGGCGAAGTTCGCCGCCCGCAGTCAAAAACTTTGGAGAGACCTTGGCACCAGCGGCGCAAATCAAAGTCAACAAGTCTGATTTGGATCAACTTTGCATCAATTCGATTCGCGTCCTCGCGATCGATGCGGTGCAGAAGGCGAACTCGGGTCATCCGGGCGCGCCGATGGGGATGGCGCCGGTTGCGTACCTGCTGTTCACAAAGTACCTCCGCCACAATCCAAAGAACCCGCAATGGTTCGGCCGCGATCGCTTCGTTTTGTCGGCCGGACACGCTTCGATGCTGCTGTACAGCCTCCTGTATCTGACCGGCTACGAGTTAACGCTGGACGATATCAAGCAGTTCCGCCAATTGGGCAGCCGCACGCCCGGGCATCCGGAAAATCATCTTACGCCGGGAGTCGAGACCACCACCGGCCCGCTTGGGCAGGGTTTCGGCAATGGCGTGGGAATCGCGATCGCCGCGAAGCATCTGGAGGCGCGCTTCGATCGCGACGGCTCGGGGTTGTTCGGTCATCGTATTTTCGGAATCTGCAGTGACGGCGATTTGATGGAAGGGGTGTCGAGCGAGGCGGCGTCGATTGCGGGCCATCTCGGGCTCGGCAACCTTATTTTCCTTTATGATGACAATCATGTGACGATCGACGGCCATACGGACATCACGTTTTCCGAGGATGTGACCAGCCGGTTTGCAGCTTACGGATGGCATACCGATGCGGTCGAGGATGCCAACGATCTCGGCGCGCTTGCCAAGGCAATTGACGCGGCAATCGCCGAGACCAAGCGGCCGTCGCTGATTCGCGTTCGATCGATCATTGGCTACGGCAGCCCAAATCGGGCGAATACTTCGGAGGCGCATGGCAAAGCGCTGGGGCCCGAAGAGGTCAAGCTGACCAAGCAATTCTACAACTGGCCGCTCGACCCTCCGTTTTTCGTGCCGGATGAAGCGATGGCACACATGCGCGAATGCGTCGAACAGGGCGAGGATCTCGAACAGGAATGGAACCGTAAATTTGAGACTTACTCGAAGAAATACCCGGCTGAAGCGGGAGCATTTCAGACCGCACTGGCCGGCGAATTGCCCAAGGGATGGGATGCGGAATTGCCGGTCTTCACGCCCAAGGACAATCTTGCGACGCGCGAGTCGGCCTCAAAGGCCGAAAACGCGATTGCGGCAAAGGTATGGAATCTGTTCGGCGGCTCGGCCGACCTGAACGAATCGACTTTTACTGACGTCAAAGGCGGCGGCGATTTCGAGCGCGGTCATTACGAGGGACGCAACCTCCACTTCGGCATCCGCGAGCATGGGATGTGCTCGATCCTCAACGGCATTGCGCTTCACGGCGGATTCATCCCGTTCGGCTCGAGCTTCTTTTGCTTCACCGACTATTGCCGCCCGTCGATTCGGCTGGCCGCGCTGATGGGCCTCCATATCGTGTATGTGTTTACTCACGATTCGATTGGCTTGGGCGAAGACGGTCCAACGCATCAGCCGGTTGAGCATCTGGCCGCGATGCGTGCGATTCCAAATTTGACCGTGATTCGCCCCGGTGATGCAAACGAAGCAACCGAGGCTTGGCGGACCGCGATGAGGCACAAAGGCGGGCCGATTTTGTTCGCTTTGTCGCGGCAGAAATTGCCTACACTGGATCGGGCGAAAATGGCTGCAGCAAGCGGTTTGGCGCGCGGCGGCTATGTATTGTCCGAAACGGCTGGTAAAACGGCTGAGATGATTCTCATCGCGTGCGGTTCAGAATTGCAGCTTGCTGTCGCAGCTGCGGCGGCAATCGAGAAACAGGGTAAGGCGGTGCGCGTCGTGAGTATGCCCAGTTGCGAGCTGTTCGAGAAGCAGCCGCAGGCGTATCGCGATGAGGTGTTGCCGCCCAAGATTCGCCGCCGGCTTGCAATCGAGGCGGGTGTGGCGATGCCATGGTATCGGTACGTCGGGCCCGAAGGCGCTGTGGTCGGTATGACCACGTTCGGTGCGTCGGGCAAGTACGAGGATTTGCTGAAACATTTTGGATTTACGGTTGAGAACGTGACGGCACGCGCGTTGGAAGTGCTCGCGCGTTAAGTCCGGTCTGGCTTTTTGATGCCGAATTAATTCTCTTTTCGGCCAGGAGCAGAACGATGGCCAGCACAAATAATCCTTTAAAGCAGCTTGAACAGCTCGGGCAGAGCGTATGGCTGGATTACATCCGCCGGCATTTGCTCACGTCGGCCGAATTCCGCCGCATGCTTGCCGAAGACGGCGTAAAGGGTATGACATCGAATCCGACGATCTTCGAGAAAGCGATCGCCGGTTCGACCGACTACGACGCGCAGCTGAAAACACTCGCCCCGACCGGGAAGAGCGTCGATGAAATTTACGAGGCGCTCTCGATGGACGATATCAAGTTGGCCGCCGACGCTCTGCGCCCGCTCTACGACTCGAGCGGGGGAAAGCACGGCTACGTCAGCTACGAGGTCCCTCCCGCGCTTGCCAGTGACACCGCCGGCACGATCGCCGCGGCACGCCGCTATTGGGACGCGCTTGCGCGACCCAATGTCATGATCAAAGTGCCGTCAACGCCGGCGGGCATCCCGGCAATCGAGACGCTCATCTCCGAGGGCCTGAACATCAACGTGACGCTGATGTTCTCGCTCAAGCACTACGATGCGGTTGCCGAAGCGTACGTGCGCGGACTTGAAAAGCGGCTCGCCGCCGGAAAACCGATTGAAAAGGTGTGGTCGGTTGCGAGCGTTTTTGTCAGCCGAATCGACACCCTCGTCGATCGGCGGCTCGAGGACAAGCTCAAGGCGGGACCCAACGAGGCGATCGCGGCTTTGGCCGGAAAGTCCGCGGTCGCCAATACAAAGTCGATCTATCAGCGATTCAAGGAAATCTTTCATGGCGGTCGGTTCAAGGAATTGCGCGCCAAGGGTGCCCGTCCGCAATGGCCGCTATGGGCCTCAACCGGAACCAAGAACCATAACTACAGCGACGTGAAGTACGTCGAGGAGTTGATCGGGCCGGATACGGTCAACACGATGCCGCCGGCAACGATGGATGCGTTCCGAGATCACGGGAAGGCGAAGGTTGCCGTGGAGGACGATCTGGCCGGCTCCCGCGAAATCATAAAGCGGTTTCTGGCAATTGGGATCGATCTCGACAAGGTCGGTGACGAACTGCAGAAAGAGGGCGCTGAACTATTCAGTAAATCATTCGACGATCTTCATGCGGTGATTGAAGGCAGGCGCGCGGCGATCGTCAGCGGTGCTCACGACGGGCAGGAAATATCGGTTCCGGGATACGAATCGCAGGTGGCGGCGACTTTGACCGAACTCGACAAGGAGGATTTCCCGGCGCGTTTATGGCGCAAGGATCCCTCCCTGTGGAAAAAGGAGCCCGCCCACCAGGCAATCATCAAGAATGCGCTGGGGTGGTTGACGGTGCCGGAGCTGATGGCGGAACGCATTGCCGATTTGAGGGCATTTGCGGATGAGGTGAAAGAAGCCGGCTTCCGCGACATCGTGCTGCTCGGGATGGGCGGCTCGAGCCTTTGCCCTGAGCTTTTTGCACAGACGTTTCCGTCGGCGCAGGGCCGTCCAAAACTGCATGTGCTCGATTCGACCGTGCCCGACGTGATCAACACGCTGGTCCGCAATATCGACTTGGGTCATACGCTTTTCGTCGTTTCGACCAAGTCCGGCGGCACGATCGAAACGATGTCTCAGTACGCGACATTTTACGATCGCGTTAAGGCGCGCTCCGCGAACACTCCCGGCGCGCACTTCATCGCGATTACCGATCCCGGAACCAAGCTTGAAGCGATCGCAAAAGAGAATCGATTCCGCCGTATCTTCCTGAACCCGTCGGACATCGGCGGCCGCTATTCCGCACTCTCATATTTCGGTTTGGTCCCTGCGGCTCTAATCGGCATGGATGTAGCCGCTTTGCTCGACCGTGCGATCCGGATGACACATAGTTCAGCAGGATGCATCCGCGTGGAGGAAAACGTCGGTGTTAAGCTGGGCGGTGCAATTGGCGCGCTCAAAAAGGCCGGCCGCGACAAGATCGGGTTTATCGTCTCGCCGCCGATCGCCGCCTACGGCCTGTGGGTCGAGCAGTTGATCGCCGAGAGCACCGGCAAGGAAGGCAATGGCTTGGTTCCAATTTGCGCGGAGCCGCTGGCTGACCCGCGCCACTACGGCAAGGATCGCATTTTCGCTTATTTGCGGCTGGCCGGGGCAGACTGCGCCGAGCAGGATGGCGCATTCGAGGCGATCCGCAAGGCTGGAATTCCCACCGTAAAGATCGAACTGTCGGACAAAATCGATCTTGGCGAAGAGTTCATGCGCTGGGAGATTGCAACCGCCACCGCGGGATCCGTGATCGGAATCGATGCGTTCGATCAGCCCAACGTGCAGGAGAGCAAAGACAACACCGGCCGTCTGATTGCCGAATTTCAAAAAACCGGCAAGCTGCCCGCGATCGCGCCGATTGCCGAGCGGGGCCGGCTGGCGCTCTTTGCCGGCGGAGGGGCCAAGGCTAGCCTTTCCGGGAAAAAGGATTTTGGAGCGATGCTGCGCGCATTCTTCAGCCTGGCGAAGGAGGGCGACTATTTTGCGACGATGGCGTACGTCGCGCCCAGTCCGGCCGTGGACAAGGAGATTGCGGCGCTTCGCAAGGCGATCATCGAGCGGCTGGGGATGGCGACCACTTTTGGCTACGGACCGCGTTTCTTGCATTCGACCGGCCAGCTGCACAAGGGCGGGCCAAACACCGGGCTGTTCCTGCAAATCACACAGGACCATCGCGATGAAATCCCGATACCGGGTGTGCCCTATGGTTTCGGCCTTCTCAATCAGGCCCAATCGCTGGGCGATTTCGAATCGCTGGAGGCGCACGGACGGCGCGTCATTCGCGTTCACTTGGCCGGTGCCGATCCGATAGGTGCGCTTGAGTCGCTGCGCGCGGAGATAGTCTCGGCAATCGGAAAGTGATCGCGCGACGCTCCTGAGCGGCCATTTCGAGCGAAACGACAGATCGCGCAGTGACCGCCATCTGGCGCGGGGCTTGGCCGATCCGATAGTTTTATTTTTCAGGGACATGGCTGAACCGAAAGTTATCATTCTTGACGATCCGCAGGAGCTTTACGTCCGGGCGGCGGAAGAGATCGCGCATATTGCCGGTGAGGCGATATGCATGCACGGCGAATTCAGCATTTGCCTGTCGGGTGGCTCGACGCCCGCCGCGACCTACGATCTGCTCGCAACGCGATTTCATCACAGCGTCGATTGGAGCGAAGTGCAGTTCTTTTGGGGTGACGAGCGATGCGTTCCGCCGAGTGATCCGGAGAGCAACTTCGGAATGGCCAATCGCACGATGCTCGACAAGCTTGCGCTGCCGCCAGACCAGATTCATCGCATGCGTGGTGAAGAATCTCCCGCGGCTGCCGCTGCCGCGTACGAAGACGAGTTGCGCAAGCATTTCAGGGTTGGCCCCGGCGAATTTCCGCGCTTCGACCTGGTGATTCTCGGCATCGGAGAAAACCGGCACACCGCGTCATTGTTTCCGGGCGATGCCGCAATTCACGAGTCGACGCGACTGGTTGTGCCGGTGGAAGTGGACGCCGCACCGGCGCGCCGCCTGACGATCACGCCACCGGTAATCAATAGCGCCGAGCGCGTGATGTTTCTTGTGGCGGGTCAGGGCAAAGCCTCAGCTGTAAAGGATATTATCGAAGGCCCGCGCGATCCCGACCGTTTTCCCGCGCAGATTGTCGCGCCGGAGCATGGCGAAACCTTTTGGATGCTCGATCGGGCGGCCGCCAGCCTGCTCTCGAAACGCTAATCGCGCCGCGGCGTCTTATTGGGTAAGGCGCGAAGGGGTGCCATCGATGCTTCGATTCGCACTACGTCATTTCACGGCGATAGCAATCGTCGCAGCGATCGCCGCGTGGGCACTGTTTTATCTCCCCGATACGCCAAGCTGGATGGTGTTTCAGTTAAAGCGCGCGATCGACGCCCGCAATGGACCAGCCGCGGCGCAATACGTCGATTTTGAAAGCGTGGCACGGCACGCTGGACACGAAATCGTGCAAAAGCAGGGACGTGGCGGGCTACTTGGGGAATTTCTCGGAAACGCGGCGGTGGACATTTTCAACAAGCCAATGGCGAATATGGTGCAGTCGTGGACGGTTCAAAAGGTGAGTGACGGAGCGCGGGAGGTGCAGATGCCGCGGGAGGCGGTCGCCGGCGCGCTCGTCGTGATGCACCACGACGGCGATACGGCGTACACGAAATTCAAGGATTCCAAGGGCCGGGAATGGGAAATCCACATGATGCGCGAGGATGACGGCCACTGGCGAATCACCGAAGTCGATAACATCTATCAATTGATTGAGCAACTGAAAGAAAGCTCAGGGGCTCGGTTCGGTTCGCCGTGATGTCTTTCGCATCCTGCCGCGTTTACTCTTGCGGTTGGGCCGGGTAAAATAAAAACAAATCGCGGGCGAGACCGTTACGGCTCGGCCGCGTTTTAGCATCAAATCGAAACAATGAGACGCACCGATATTCGAAATCTCGCGATCGTCGCTCACGTCGATCACGGCAAAACCACTCTGGTCGACGCACTGCTGCGGCAATCCGGCGTATTCCGCGCCAATGAAGTCGTGATGGACCGCGTGATGGATTCCAATGCGCTCGAACGCGAGCGCGGCATCACGATCATGGCCAAGAACACGTCGATCCAATGGCACGACACCCGGGTGAACATCGTCGACACCCCCGGCCATTCCGACTTTGGCGGCGAGGTCGAGCGGACGCTGTCGATGGTCGATGGAGTTCTGCTGCTGGTCGACGCGTGCGAAGGCCCGTTGCCTCAGACTCGGTTCGTACTCAAGAAGGCGCTCGAATTCAGCCTGCCCGCAATCGTTTGCATCAACAAGATCGATCGCTCCGACGCACGCGTGCCAGAAGTGCTCGATGAAGTATACGATTTGTTCATCGATCTGGGCGCCAACGAGACGCAGCTTGATTTCCCGGTGCTCTACACCAATGCCCGCGCGGGAACTGCGACGCTAAAACTCGACGTGCCGGGCGAGAATCTCATCCCGCTGTTCGATTCTATCGTCGCTCACCTGCCGGGGCCGGAAGTCAATCCCGACGCGACGCTTCAGTTCCAGGTGAACAATATCGACTACGACGACTACGTCGGCCGGCTTGCGATCGGCCGAATTGTCGCGGGCGAGATGCAGGCGGGATCGAATTATTCGCTGTGCCGCCGCGACGGCAAGACGGTAGCTTCGAAAATTGCCCACATTTACAGCTGGCAAGGATTGAAGAGGATTGAAGTTCCCTCCGCGCGGGCGGGCGAGATAGTGATCGTCGCGGGGATCGAAGACATCGCGATCGGCGAGACAATCGCCGACTTGGAAAATCCGCGCCCGCTGCCGCCAATCAGAATCGACGAGCCGACGGTGGCGATGACCTTCTCGGTGAACAACTCGCCATGGGCGGGCCGGGAGGGCGAGTACGTAACCTCGCGCAAGCTGGGCGAACGAATCGAGTTCGAAGCGCGGCGCAATGTCAGCACGCGCGTTGAGATGCTAACCCCCGATTCATGGCGGGTGATGGGCCGCGGAGAGCTGCAATTGGCGGTAATCGTCGAGACGATGCGCCGCGAGGGATACGAACTGCAGGTCTCCAAACCCACCGTCATTACGCGCGTTGTGGACGGGCAGGTGCAGGAGCCGATGGAATTGCTCGTGATCGATATCCCCGAGGAATACATTGGCGTAATCACCCAGACGCTTTCCTCCCGCAAGGGACGGATGCGCACGATGGTGACGCATGCGGGCGGCCGCGTGCGGCTTGAGTACGACGTTCCGGCGCGCGGGCTGATCGGGTTTCGCGGCAGGTTCCTTGAGAGTACGCGCGGCAACGGCCTGATGCATACGCTGTTCAACGGCTACTCGCCGTGGTCCGGCACGATTCGGTCGCGCGCCAATGGCGCGATGATTTCCGATCGCGAAGGCGTCACGACCCCCTACGCAATATTCCATTTGCAGGAGCGCGGAGCGTTTTTTACCGGCGCGGGCGAGCCGGTTTACGAAGGCATGATCGTCGGCGAGTACTCGCGGGAGATCAACCTACCGGTTAACGTATGTCGCGAAAAAAAGTTGTCCAATATGCGCGCCACAGGCCACGACGAGGCAGTTCGCCTGTCACCCCATCGCGCAATGACGCTGGATGCGGCACTGGAGTGGATCGATGAGGAGGAGCTGGTGGAGGTGACGCCCAAGTCGATCCGGTTGCGCAATCGCGTGCTCAAGACCGGGCTTCGCGCCAAGCACCGGGCGGGCTTCTCCGAAGGCCCCCCTGCGGAGCTCGCCGGCAGCGGCTGATCCCGTCCCGCGGGCACCTGCTGCCGCCCGGCGAACGCGCGAATCGCACGAGCGAAATGATGAGACGAGTCCGCCGCATCGCCGTGTATTTGCTGCTCATGCTAGTGCTCGTGGCGGCAGGGGCGGCGGCGCTGATTGCATCCCGCCAGGATCAAATTGTCCGTATCGTGCTGTCCGCGGTGAAGGATCGGACGGGCGTCGAGATCGTTCCGCGCGCAAGCTCCATTCATCTTCGCAATCATCTGGTGGTGGTGCTCGAATCTCCGCAAGTCAGCGCGCGGGGCCAGCGGTTCGTCAAGTTGAAATCGATCCGGGTTGCAGTCGGCTACCATTCGATCCTGTTCAGCAACGGTCTCCCGCTCTATTCGATCACTGCCGAGGAACCTGAGTTCAGCCTGGCCGTGAATGCGTCGCGGGTGTCGGCGGCCCCGATTCCGCGGCCGGGGCCTGATGCGGTCGCGGCGATCCGGGAAGCATTGCGCTCAATTGGCCGGATTGCCTGGCGCCTTGAACTGGACGACGCGCGATTCGACTACGCGGACGGAACACCGATTGCGGATCGGGTCGATCTGCTCGTGTATCGGCGTCATCACGGTGGTGATTGGAATGCCACATTTGACGGTTCGATAATGGCCAGTCCGATCGCCGGCGCGCATGCCGCCGGCCGCGTCAAGATTTCCACCAGCGAAAACCCGCCTGCCAACCGCTTTGCGCATACGCAATTGTGGATTTGGGGCGTCCCGATCGAAGGCGTGGAGGCGGAAGGGTTTTCGCTTGCCGGGGAGATGCACGGCAGCCTGACTTTTGATGTGCATCCCAATGGAACCGGCGCCGGCGCGGGCGACGCGGAAGCCCAGAGCCTGCAGTTAAGCGGGCCGCGATTACCAGGACCGGTGCGCTTGGACGATTTATCGATGCATGCGGCGTTCAGCATCTCCGACGGCAAATATTCCGTCTCGGAAATCACGCTCAGCCGCGCAAACACTCACCTCGCATCAGCTGCCACCCAATTGTCGCGGCCGGCCTCCGAAAATCCCACCTTGGGTGTAAATCTTGGCGGAATTCACCTTGACGCAGGCAGCGTAAAACATGCACTCGCGGATGTCCGCCATCTGCCGCATGAGCTGGTTGATGCGCTTCATCGGCTCAGATCGGGACAGGTGAACCTGAACGAGGCGACGCTAACGGCGGCATTCGATCAACTTAAAACATCCCCTCTCGAAACCATCCGCAGCAATCTCAACGTCGCCGCCGCAATCCAGGACGCGGGTGTTTCGTTGCCGCCGGAGACTCAACTTCCGCCGATCGAACATTTCAACGCGGAGCTTCGCTATGCGCAGGGGATGCTGAGTTTGACTCAAGGAGGCGCGAATTTCGGGAAATCGGTCCTGCGCGATGTCTCCGGTAGCGTCGATTTTACCAAGGGAATCGAGGGTGCGGCCTACAAATTTCAAGCCACGCTCGATGCCGATCTTGCGGAACTCTCACCGGCGCTGATGACCCAAATCGACAGGCGCCATCTAAACGACCGCGCGAACCTTCAGCGGCTGGCCGGACGTTTGCTGGTATCCACAACCGCTTCGGGCCGGCTGAGCGTCAAGAATCCCGCGCTGCCGGCTGTTTACTCCGTCGCGATAAAACCTAAAGCCGCGGTGGTAATGCTCAAAGATTCACCCGGGCCAATCACCGCGACCGGCGGCGGATTGATCATTTCACCGGATGGAATCGAAGTGGATCGACTTTCGATAGCGGCCACCGGCGGTGATGCGGTCGTGGATGGCGAGGTCGATTTCGCAAGCCACAACTTCCAGGTTCATAAAATTGCGATCGACCTGAATCACTTTCCCGCCCAGTTATGGACCGCGATGGTGATGGATCCGTCCGATTTGGGAATTCGTGGACTGGTCGGCGGGCGTGTGACATTAGAGCCCGATCTTCACGACCCGGGATTGATCGATCCCGAAGGCCGCCTCACGCTGACCAGTGGCGAGGTGCAGTTCAATTTCTTGCGCGCGCCGATAGTTGTTCCTTCCGCGACCTTTTCGATCAGCCATGGCGCCATCACGCTGGCGATGCCGGGGGCCAAGTTGCAGGGATCGCCGATCGATTTCCGTCTCGGAATTCCCGACTTCCGCCATCCCACCGTGCGAATCGACGCGGTGGTCGACAACCTGAATCTTGAGGTGATGAAGTTCATCCGTCTGCCGTGGTCGCCGGCGACCCCACCGATCCGGTTTACGGTTCCGGTGAGCGGACACGTCGATGCACGCAAGGGGCATCTGGTCTCTTTTGAGATGACCAACGTCAAGACCGATTTCACGCGCAATCCCAATGGCGACTGGCATGTATACAACTTGGATGCGATTGCCTATGGCGGCCGGATGAAGTTGGAGATTTCCGGACGCGGACCGGACAACTGGATTCATATCCACGGAATCGCCGCCGACATTAATCCGACGCCGGTGTTTGCATTGGCGGGTCCAAATCACCAATCGCCCCTCGATGGCCATGTATCGCTGAGCGCCGACTTGTGGGCGAATGCCGACACGAATTTTTTCAAGACGCTTGCCGGCGATATCTCAATGACTGCCCGCGACGGTACGCTCAATAAATTTTCACTGTTCTCAAAGCTGCTCGGCTACATCGACATCAAGAACTGGCTCACCGCGAATATCCCCGATCCCCGTTCAAACGGTATTCCGTTCGATACAATGATGGGCGATTTCAAAGGCAAGAGCGGAGAGTTTTATACGGACAATTTTGTTCTCAAAGGAAAGGTGATGGACATCACCGCGTCAGGCGTCGTCCGATTCGGCGAGGGGACCGTGGACCTGCAAGTTGGAATGTTCCCCTTCGACACGGTCGACTGGGTACTGAATAATATCCCGCTGATCGGCTCGCGCATTGGGGCCGGTACCGGAAAATTGGTGGCAGCCTATTTCCAAGTGAGTGGCCCGGTGAGCGATCCATCGATTACACCCAAACCAATCACTTCAGTTACCGAGTTTGTGATGAAGACGCTCGGCATGCCGATCAACCTGATTCGTCCCAACACGATAAAGTAAGCATGATCTTGGAGTCATTCGCCGGGCCCGCTACTGTTGTCGCTACTGCGTCCGCCTATGATTCACCTTACGCTATACACGCGACAGGAGTGCGAACTTTGCCACGAGATGGAGGCGATTATCATGGCAGAGATGGCTGCGTTTAATGCGCGCCTTGAGCGAATCGAGATTGACGGTGACCCGGCCCTGGAGGAAAGGTTTGGCATGGAGATACCGGTACTATTTGTGAACGATCGTAAAGCGTTTAAGTATCGATGCACCGCGGCCGAACTTCGCAAGCGCCTGCAACGCGAGGTCAAGGGCTGATATGCCTCCGCGTACGCCCCATCGCTTGATTGCGGTGCTGACCACGACCGCCACCGAACAGCAAGCAGCCGCGATCGCGCGCACGCTGGTCGATGAGCGGCTGGCGGCCTGCGTCAACATCGTCGGGCCGATTCGTTCCGTTTACCGCTGGCGCGCCGCGGTTGAGGACGAGCGTGAATTTCTCCTAGTGATAAAAACGCGCGCCACGCTTTACGTGAAAGCGGAAAGCCGCATACGACAGTTGCACAGTTACGAAGTGCCAGAAGTAATATGCCTCCCGATCGGACGGGGCGCGCCGCCGTATGTGAAATGGCTGCTCGAATCGACTGCGGGCGGGCGTGTGGCAAAGTAGGCACGATGTTTCGGGAATCGGTCAAGAAAATGGCGCCGTACCGGCCCGGCGAGCAGCCGCGGCCCGGCCGGCGTCTAATCAAGCTAAACACCAACGAAAACCCCTACCCGCCGTCGCCACTGGTCCGCCGTGCCGTGGCGCGCGCGGCAGGGGCGGACCTGCGGCTGTATCCTGCGCCGCGCGCGGACGAACTTATAGCGAGCGCTTCCCGTGTCTATCGGGTTCCGCCCAAAATGATTCTCGCCGGGAACGGCTCGGACGAATTACTCGCGATGATCTTCCGTGCCACGCTGGGGCCGGGCGATACCGTGGCATATGCCGTTCCAACCTACTCGCTGTACGACACTCTCGCGCTGGTTCAGGAGGCACGAATTGTTCATGTTCCGTTTAATACCGACTTCAAATTGCCAGCGAATGAGTTGGGCGCGGTTTGCGCGAAACTAACGATCGTATGCAATCCGAATTCGCCTTCGGGAACGCTCACTCCCGTTCGCGAGCTTGCTGCGCTCGCGCGGCGGCTCGACAACCGGCTCCTTGTGATCGATGAGGCATACGTGGACTTTGCGCGCGAGAATGCGCTGGCGCTGATCCGAAGGCATCGCAACGTCGCAATCGTGCGCACGCTGTCGAAGTCGCACTCGATGGCCGGAATGCGCCTGGGGCTGTGCTTCGCTCATCCCGAGATAATTGAGACGCTGGCAAAGGTAAAAGACTCGTACAATTTAAGCCGCATCGCATTGGCAGCCGGGGCTGCCGCAGTCGGCGATACTAAGTGGATGAAGCGCAACGTCGAACGTGTGCGCAAGACGCGAACGATTGTCGAGGCTCGGTTGCGGCGGATAGGATTCATCGTGCCACCCTCTCAAGCAAACTTCGTGCTTGCCCGGATGCCGGGACGCGATATGGCGGGGGTTGCGCGCGCACTCAGAAGGGCTGGAATTTTAGTGCGCCATTTTGCGACTCCCCGCCTGTTCGACACGCTTCGAATCTCGATTGGCACGCCCGCTGAAATGACCGCCTTGTTTCACGCGCTGTCGCCTCTGCTCATAAGCGACGCGCGGAGCCGCCGGAAGAAATCCGCACGATGAGTGCAATTCGCCGCCTGTTCGGCAAATTCCGCTCGGTGCCAAGCGCTGCTAAGAAGTCGGCCGAAGTGACCGGCGCGAGCATCGAATGGGTTATTGCGGGTCTTGGTAACCCGGGTGAAGAGTACGCGCGCTCGCGTCATAACATGGGCTTCTTTACGATCGATCGAATGGCAAAAGCGCACGGCATTGAGCTTTCGCGCCGCAAATTCAAGGGGCAGGCGGCAGAAATTGATATCGCCGGACATCCCGTGATGATCGTTAAGCCGCAGACATTCTACAACTTGAGCGGTGAATGCATTTCAAGCTTGCTCGGTTATTTCAAGGTTCCACCGAACCGTTTGATCGTCATTCACGATGAACTCGATTTGGAAGCTGGCCGGATCAGGGTCAAGCAGGGCGGCAGCGACGCGGGAAATCGCGGCGTCCGCTCGATCGCGCAATCGCTGAGCACGCCTGACTTTGTTCGAGTGCGCGTCGGCGTTGGCCGGCCGCCCGGACATGAGCAGGGAAAGGACTACGTCCTGAAACCGATGACCCGCGGAGAGATCGAAGCGCTCGGCCCAATCCTCGATCGCGCTGCGGACGCCGCCGCGGCAGTGATGGACGATGGTCTGGAACGGGCTATGAATGTCTATAACCAGCGCGTTTGAGAACTGATTACCAATCATCGTCATCGCCTGACATTTCGGCAAAATAATCCGACAAAGTGTTGACGGCGGAGCGGTACGCTGTAAAACTTTTCGGAACGCAATACGCCGTTACGGTGTCATTACTTTGTATCTCGCCAAGGGGGGCGGAGCATGGTAGGCGAGAACCGGACACGTTTCAAAACTATGCAAGAAGCGCTGCGCTTCTACTTTCGAATGATTGACGCCGTCGGCGAAGGCCGCTTTCGCTGCCCGGCTTCCATGCGGTTTCAAGCAGATGCATCGAATACCGGCGAGAGCGCGCTCGCCGATTATCGATCGATAGGCGCGTGCCTGAGTACCCTCGGCGATGCCGAATTTATCGCGCTCAGCGAGTTCTACGGGCCAGGATGGTTTGACGCCCGCCACAGCGGAATCGAGCGCGCACGGGATGCGATGCGCCGCGCGTTCCCATGGCGCCGGTATTCGTTACGGATGGTAGCGGCACTGCATCGCGATGCGATCGTGATTGTGCGGCGCAGGCTGATTGGCCGCGGAATGACGCTTGGCACAGACTCGGACCTTGAGCCATTAGTGCGTGACGCATCGGGTGGCCCGGACCTATTCCGCCGCTTGGAATTTCCTGTACGCTTGGGTCCTACACCGACAGCGGCGAGACGGACGACAAAAGGTGGCGAAAGAAAAGCAAGCGAGAGAATCGGCAGACGCGTTTGCGCGGGGCGCGGCGGAAGTAATCTCACCGGCGGAACTGGCCGCCAAGTGCGCCCTTGGCCGTCCGCTCCGGATCAAACTCGGAATGGATCCAACGGCTCCGGACCTACATCTGGGCCACAGCCTGACGCTTAAGAAGCTGCGTGATTTCCAACGCGCTGGTCATACGGTGATCTTTCTAATCGGGGACTTCACCGCGATGATTGGCGATCCGACCGGGCGCTCCGAGACCCGCAAGCCACTCACGCGCGAACAGATAACCCAGAACTCCGAAACCTATCGTGGACAAGCGTTTAAAATTCTCGATCCGGCCCGCACTGAGGTGCGATTCAATAGCGAATGGATGAGCGAGATGGGGGTCGCCCGGCTCATCGAAATTGCGTCCAAGCTGAGTGTTGCCCGGATGCTTGAGCGGGATGATTTCGAGGCGCGGCTTTCCAAAGAGGAACCCCTGTTTCTTCACGAGCTGCTCTATCCGCTGATCCAAGGCTTCGACTCGGTTGCACTGCAGGCCGACCTCGAAATCGGCGGCACCGATCAGAAGTTCAACATGCTGCTGGGACGCGAGCTGCAGCGCGCCTACGGTCAACATCCGCAGGTTGTCATGACCTTTCCGCTGCTGGAAGGCCTCGATGGCGTGCGCAAGATGTCCAAGTCCTACGGCAATTACGTGGGCGTGACCGAGGCGCCGCGCGAGATGTTCGGCAAGCTGATGTCGGTCTCCGATGCCATGATGCTGCGCTATTACGAGTTGCTGACCGACGTTGACCCGGCCG